>JAAXGW010000037.1 GCA_012267385.1 OMG group bacterium | reverse complement strand
GCTTCTCCGAGTTCGTTTTTTCTTAGAATCAGTCATCAATTAATTTCTCCTGAAAATTATCTTAATTATTGTCCCCGAAAGCGCGCTCAGACCCTTTCGATACGAAGAAGGCACTTGTCGAACATCAATCGTTACACACTTTCGTATCGACTAATGCACAACACATACAGTTCATAGTGCACTGTCATTTAGTCAGTTTCAATCAAGCAAGTAGAAAAGCGATCTACGAAGGATTGAAGAAGAAAGTACCAATGATCGAATGCATGACTGGGCGCGAATTCTGCGATCTCATAGAAATCAATTATGACAACATCGTAGAAATTAGAAAACGAGATCAATTAGAAAACTTGCACACTTTCGTTACTGACCTCTTACGCATACCTGACTTGAAAGCAATGATCACAAGACTCAACGTTCCACGTGGAACAGAAAATGATTAAAGACGTGGTCGGGTTGCATAGCCCGTAATTGTCGGTGCAGTGTTAATCAATCGTTTGACTGCACTGACTCCCACGCCTCTAATCAAATCATATTGAGTCCTTCAATTATAGGTCGCATAGTGCTATAGGGGTTTAGGGCTATTTGTGTAGAAAAGTACATAACTCCCTTTTTAATCATTGGTCATCGAGCTCAGAAAGTAATCTGCCCCGCTATGACCATTCCTGAATTGGTTCTCCTGTCTTCTCTTGACGTGAAAGAAGAGACATCAAGTAAGAAACGACCCAATCCCACACTTGCCTCGGTGACTCGAACTCCCAGTTTCAACTGGTTTCCCAAGGTGTAGCGTACGATAGATCCGTATGGTTCTATGAGACCTCTACGATCCGATGCAATTCCATATGAAATCTCGATTTCACTGCGAAATCCCGCGACAGGGCTGTCGAATGAACTCTGCAAAGGATGTTTCAGATCTAAGGTATTCTTTTGTAGTGAGGAATTTCCCCAGGCGGGAGTGAACTGCAAATTCAAACCCGACCCATCTGATGCGCTTTCCCGACGAACGTCGAATTGAATTCCGAGAGATTGGTATGCATCAGTTTCCATGGATCGAACGAATCGTAGTTGACCGCTGGCAGACCAATTGTCGGTGAAGAAAATATCAAACTGTCCGCCGATGTCTAAATTTGTTCCATCGGCGACTCCTCCGTCTTCAAAACGACCGAGAAACTCGCCGGTAAGAACCAAGTCAATGTCTACGGTCGAATAGTATCTTCGGCCTTGTACTCCAACTCTAAGCCTACGAACAGAATTTGACAGTGAGCCATCAAAGTCCTCAGTATCGTCAGTATCAATGTCAGATTGAAACAGGTCTCCCTTAAGAGCAAATCCATTCGTTTGGTTTTCATCAAAGTTGAAATGAACTCCAGCTGCGAGCACAGTCGCGGTGAGTCCAAGATCGTCAATTTCACCCCAGCGATCTGTGAGCGTGGTAGAACCGGTCCCGCGACCGAGTGTCCCCCATACTCGCAGCTGTTCATGTAGCTTGCCTACCGCATAGGGATGTAGACTCGTTAGAGAGAAGTTGACGTTGTCTTGTTCTGTATTGCTGACAGTACCGTTTTGCAGGCGGTCTATGTCCACATCGCCGGTAGCGTGCGATACCGCAATACCTAGACGAACATCTTCCGCCACTTCGAACTCTGCACCTAACCAAATGCTCGTTGTTTGAGCTTCCAACGAAGAGACGATTTCCTCATTGTCTACAACTTCCATTGGATTAGCATCGCGCTGTGTCGTATCAAAACTCGCCCACGCAGCCCAGTCGAATCCGTTTTCAGCATCGGTGGGTCCGTTCGAGTTGTTGAGTACGAAATTTGCTGATCGAGGGAGCATTGATAACAGTCGTGAGTAAGGACGAATGGTCGATTGATTTTCGCTCTGAAGTCGAGACGTCGGCGACACTCCATTGAAATTCGGCACAAGTGAGAAGTCAACGTCGTTAAAGTAATACGGCGGTTTGTATCCTTCATCGGTTTGCCGTTGTGCTGCATCTATTAGGTTCGCTCGGTTCCCAATTCTTTGTACGGTGCCTTCACCGAGCATGGTTCCTACTACACCTAGGGCATGGATTAGAGGTCGAGAACGGATTTCGACCGGAACTTTGGTTGTCGTGAATTCCATCCATACTGACCATTCACTGGGTCCGATGTCGTTGATTGCCCGGATGCGAACCTCATAATTGGTTTGAGGAAGCAAATTTGTTGCAGTGAAACTTGTGCTCGTGGCACCGTGCTGAGTGATACTGCTTTGCTGGCCAGACTCTCGAAGTTCTAAGTCATACGATGTAATACTCGATCCCCGAGCGTCTGGCATCGACCAAGCGATCTGCGCAGATTCATAACCAATGTCTTCAATCATCAAGGTTGGCACGAGTGGTGTATTTGCGGCGACAGTAATTTCAAACGTCAAAACTGACTCATCGTCCTCAACAAATTCATCGGAATCCGCAACAGTGTAGGTGTAGGTAGTAGTAGCTTGAGTTGCCGTAGGAGTTCCGCTGAGGGTCTGTACATTGGGGTTGAACCGAACGCCGGGCGGAGGCGTTGGAGAAAGAGAATAAACTAAATAGCCATCACCCTCAGACGCACTGGGTAGTTCTAAGATGGAAATTTCTTCGCCCACTTTATAAGACTGATTCGGTATTGATGTTCCCATGGGGAATATTGGCCGCGAATTTTGAATCGTGCTAGCAGAAAGATCGTCTGACCAAGGTCCAGTCCCAGCAACATTGACCGCGCGCACGCCAATGAGATATTCAGTTCCTTGTTCGAGTCCAGTAATCGTGAAAGATGTCGTCCTAGTTTCTTCTTCGATCCAGGTTTCTGTGCCTTTCTCGCGATAACGCACATCATAGACTACCACTCTGCGACCACCGTTATCTGTTGGTTTATCCCACTCGATAGAAAGAGTTTCAGTACCTGCTTCTACTAAGGTGACATTGCGTGGCGCACTAGGCGACGCATAGGGCCTTGTCTCCGTCTCAAGAATACTAGAAAAACCGACGTGCCCCGATTCTGCGACGTTTTTCACCCGAATCTGATAGATAGTGTTTCGCGTCAGTCCAGTGATTGTGTAACTTGTAGCTGGCGCATCGATACGTTTCCTCTTCCAACGCGATGTCCCCTTTACACGGTATTCGATCTCGTGCTCGACCACAGGAACAAAAGGAGTTGACGGATTCTCCCAAATAATGGTAATGCGATCAGCGTGTGCGCGTTGAACCGAGAGATTGGTGGGAGCTTTGGGAGCTTTACCGAACACTCGAAAAGAAAAAGTAAGTGAATCTGTTTCTCCTTCGATATCGGTAGCTGTGTAAGTATATGTTGTACGTTTAGTCGTAACTGTTGCAGTTCCCTTTAGTTTCCCTGTCCGTCGTACGATTTCCAAAGCGTCAGGTAAATCAGGATCGACAGAGTACGATACTGGTCCGTCTCCGCCAATGGCTAGCGGCAGTTGAATCTCAACATAATCGCCCAAGGTAAGATCATCGACTTCAGCTCTTGCGTCTTCCGCGAACGCCAACGGCTCGGATACGTTTGTAACTTCAACAGTAACCATCACCGACGATTCGAGTTTGCGTGCGCCGGTACCTCCAGTTGCAGTTACTTTAACATTGATCGTCGGTGTCGTCTCGTGATCTTCACCATCGCCAATGTAATACAAGATTCCTGAACTAGCTCCAATGGTAAATCTATCGGTATCAGCGGAATCGAGTGAATAGGTGACCGTATCTTGTGGATTAGGATCGGTAGCCTCCACTTCGCCTAATCTGATCCGTCCTCCACGGCCAGAAACGTTTTCGGTCAAAGTGAACGTGTATTCAGTTTCCTCGAACGTGGGAGCATTGTTACCTAAGGTATAAGCTTGAGCCCAATCGGACCACTGCCCGCCGCGAATGCGGATTCTTGCTTGGTATTGAGTGTCTGTCTCTAAAGAGCCAATGGTCAAACTCGTGACCCTATTTACCAACTCGTAGAGTTTGGATCTACCACCACCGATAACTTTACGAAACTCTAAGTCGAAGCCCGTGATGTATTCACGTTCATCTTCGTCGACCTCCCACACTAGATGTAAGGTATTCAAGGCTGGTGTCGTGATCACGGGGCTGTCTGGTGCGGGATGATCGTCGACAACTTCTAATACCACGGTAGTTTGCGAGGTTTGGGCGACGTCTTCTTTGTGTGCAGTTATTCGAATTCTGTAGATTCCGATATTGTCGCGGTCATCACTGATCGATTCGGTGAAATACACTATTCCGTTTTCATACTTGGACTGACTGATGAAGCTTAAAAATGACGGACAGCTACCGATGTAATTCTCGGCGAGATCGTACTTACCCGTACACTTAGCACCATAGGTAAGTGCTGCACCTTGCGCTGTTTCGTCCGGACCTGCAGGTTGCGTCCAACGGCCTCCGAGGTGCACTTGGCTCCAACCGTAAAACGGCTTTGGTGGTGGAGTTTGATCGAGTTCTTCGGAGTCTTCAACAGGCGGCGTACCGGTGGTAGAACACATGGGATCGGTTTCGTCATCGTCGTCGTTTTTGATGCGAAATACCACTTCCAAAGTAGCTGGTGTACAAGCGCAAGCATCCGGGCCACTTGCGACTAGGGAGAATTTATGACCTGACAAGACTTCGGTCGAACAACCACTAACGGTTACGTCTTCTTCGTCGAATGTAAATCCTTCGGGCAATACCGGATCGGTTGATCGTCGAACTTCATACTGAATGTCATCGACATCGTCAACGCAAGAAGCACCGTTAGAGTCGACACTGGCGGTAGGGAGCTGGAATGTCTTGGACTCACCTACTTCTAGTTGGATCAGTTGTGTCTCTTCATCTCCCCACGTAGCACAGCTAAATGCTTGCCCATAGGCATTGCCAAAAAATAAGAAAACCATGGCAAGTATTACTGATGCAAGACACCGGGTGGTGCTATTCCCAGATTCCATACGCAACACGAATTTCTCTCTCATGTATAAAACTTCCTCTAGTTTCGTCGATTCTCGAGAACGTGACTATCGTTCCTAGCTAGCACTTAAGACCGCTTACGCTACTGTTAGTTCGAACACGGCGATTCAGTGCTGTACTCAGTATCGAGTAGCCCAGAAACCAATGGCTTCTAAAGTCTTATTCTATTGTTTGGTGCCTCGTTCGTTGACTCTGGGCAAGTTGGAGTAGTGATCTCAATTACCCGTTACGTAAAGTATGAGAAGAGTATTTTCTCAGCCTACTATGATTCGTTTGAAGAAATTCCTCGGTTAGTATTGACGATGACATTTTTAACTTGTGAGAATTGTGCGAGCTCTTGCATTTGTTCCAAAATCATCGGTGCTCGGAAGCGGGCGCGAGTAGCCCAAGCATTAGAGTCAAACGATACAAACACCGTGTCTCCTTGAACCCTTGCCCCTGTGCAATGACTAGCTTCCTCATCTGGCAGCAGAAATCGCACCACTCGAATAGTCGCTTGATGTGCATCAAGTTCTTTAATGATGCGTGCCAGTTTAGAGAAGCGTTTGTCCGGTGCTACTAACGAGTCTTTCAATCGGTAATAGTTCATATTTGGACTTTAAATCACGAAATCCTTAAATCTACGAGCAGTTTGGAGATGTACACGTGGTGCAGGTGAGGTGTTGAAAGGCATAAAATTAGGTCATATATATTAAGTAGTTTACTTATGCTAACTAAAACATTTCAGTCGGTCTTTGGAAGTCGAAATTCGCGCGAATTGAAGCGAATGGAAGGCATCGTCACGCAAATAAATGCTTGGACTGACCGAGTAGCAGACTTGACCGATGAACAGATGCAGTCTAAGACTGCTGAGTTCAAGCAACGATATGTTGATGGGGAGACCTTAGAACAGTTGATGCCTGAAGCGTTTGCGTTAGTGCGCGAAGCTGCAGACCGCAAGAACGACACTCGACACTACAATGTTCAGCTTCTAGGTGGGATCGCACTGCACGAAGGTAAGATTGCGGAAATGCGCACGGGAGAGGGGAAGACCCAAGTAGCAACGCTCGCCGCGTTTCTGAATGCGCTGTCAGGTCAGGGAGTTCATATCGTTACCGTAAACGACTACCTAGCGCGCCGCGACGCAGAATGGATGGGTCCTGTATATCAAGCACTGGGGATGACCGTAGGTGTCATTCAATCTCGTCAAGACCAAGAAGCAAAACGAATCGCGTATTTGCAAGACATCACCTATGGCACAAACAACGAGTTCGGCTTTGATTACTTGCGCGACAACATGGCGTTTCGATCGCAAGATCGCTTTCAACGCGGTCTAAATTATGCGATCGTTGATGAAGTAGATTCCATCTTGATCGATGAGGCTAGAACGCCTCTGATCATATCGGGTCCGGCTGACGACAACACGGAACTCTATAAGCAGATCAACAAGATTGCGCCTCGACTAGAACAACAAGAGTACGTCGAGAGTAATCTGCCTGCGGTGTTGGGAGGTGAACGGCCGGAAGATACGGGGGACTTCTTCATTGAACCGAAGAATCGTACAGTCGAAATGACGGAACGAGGGCATAACCGTGTCGAAGAATTTCTAAAAAAGGCAGGCTTACTCGACGAAAACGACAGTCTATATTCTTCCACAAATCTACAACTACTGCATCACGTGACTGTTGCGTTAAAGGCACATTTTCTGTTCAAGCGCGACGTTGAGTACATGGTCAAAGATCGTGAAGTCATCATCATCGACGAACACACAGGTCGCGCTATGCCAGGTCGGCGTTGGTCAGAAGGAATACACCAAGCTGTCGAAGCTAAAGAAGGTGTTCCCATTCGCCACGAGACCCAGACTTTAGCTTCAACGACGTTTCAGAACTATTTTCGACTCTATTCAACGCTAGCGGGCATGACGGGTACGGCGGATACTGAGGCGTTCGAATTTAACCAGATATACGGTCTCGAAGTTGTCGTGCTACCCACGCACATGCCCATGGTTCGCGAAGACCGCAACGACTTAATCTACTTGTCAATGGACGAGAAATACGACGCGATCGTAGAAGATATCAATGAATGTACCGAACAGCACCGTCCAGTGTTAGTCGGTACGACATCGATCGACTCCTCCGAGAGGTTATCCAAGGAGCTTCGCAAGCGAAAGATCGAACACAACGTACTCAATGCGAAGCAACACGAACGAGAGGCGGAAATCGTCGCTCAGGCTGGAAAGCCTGGAAAGGTCACCATTGCCACAAATATGGCTGGTCGTGGAACAGACATCGTTTTAGGAGGAAGTTTCATGGCCGAGATAGCTAATCTCGGAGATGAACCCGAAGAAACAGAAGTTCAGAAGATCATGTCGGAATGGCAACCCCGCCATGACCAAGTTGTCGCCGCGGGTGGTTTGCACATTATCGGTACAGAACGCCACGAGTCTAGACGTATTGACAATCAATTAAGGGGTCGCTCAGGTCGTCAGGGGGATCCGGGTAGTTCACGTTTTTATCTATCGATGGAAGATGATCTGATGAAACGATTTGCCTCTGATCGATGGAACAACATGATTCAGTCCCTTGGGTTGGAGCGTGGCGAAGCAATTCAACATAAGATGGTTAACAATGCGATCGAACGTGCGCAGCGTCGAGTCGAGAGTCAACACTTTGATATTCGGAAGAATCTGTTGGAGTTCGACGATGTCGCGAATGACCAACGACAGGTGATTTACGCGCAACGGAACGAGTTGATGGAGTTTGAAGAGATCTCCGCGACCATTGAACAGATGCGAGCGGAAGTCGTCGAAGATACGGTGAGTGAGCACATCCCACCAAATTCTGTACCCGATGAATGGGATCTAACTGGATTGGAAAACACTTTACGAACCGAATTTGGCAATCCACGGCCCGTGCAAGAGTGGATAGAGAATGGTGAAGTCGACAATATTGAACAGATTCAAGAGAGAGTCTTACAAGACTTTGTTACCAAGTATGAAGAGAAGCGAGCTGGCTGGGTGGAACGGGGTATCGATGCTAATCTGGTAGAGAAACAGATCACGTTGTCGATCCTAGACCAAAAGTGGAAAGAACACTTACATACGATGGATCATTTGCGACAGGGCATCCATCTACGAGCTTATGCTCAGAAGCAACCAAAGCAAGAATACAAACGGGAGGCCTTTCACCTGTTTCAAGCGTTGCTTGCGAACATTCAGCATGCGTCGGTTCGGATCTTAAGTCGCATGGATGTGGGCCAAGAACAAGCTCGGCGTGAAGAAGTGCTACAGCGGCGACGTGAAGAGATGAAACGAATGCAATTTCAACACGCGAGCGATGTAGATGGAGAGTCGAAAGGTAAGCCGCGACCAGATGCACAGAAGCCTTTCGTCCGCGAGCAACCTAAAGTGGGTAGAAACGATCTTTGTCCTTGCGGTTCGGGCAAGAAATACAAACAGTGTCACGGACGAGTAGCTGAAACGCGATCCGGAGTTGGTTAGCGGGCTCAGCGCGATTGTCTCTTATTGATCCTCGGGGTCGTTTGGGTGTTGCGGTGGTACTTCAACTGGATCTCCCGGAATAGATCTTCGCTCCTCAATCCATTCGTTTAAATCAATTAATTTGCAACGTTCAGAGCAAAACGGCCGGTAGGGATTATCCGGTGCCCATTCACTAGACGTTTTACACGTCGGACACTGAACTAAACGCGATCTCATCTACGTTCTGCACGTTTAAGAAAGAGCAAATTTCTTCGGATAACTCTTCCAAAGACTAACAGCATTGTGGTACTAGCAAATATTAAGGCTACTTAATCTCTTCACTTGTTCGTGTTGAATCCGCATCGGATTTTTGTGCGACCAAGTCGTCTTGATGGGTCTCAGAAGTGTCTTCAACATCGTCGATTTGCTGTTGTGCAGCACTGATTGTGCCTGTGGTTTTGACATCTCGAAAAACGGTTACACTCTGATCGAGAGACCACATCGCACCTGTAATGGGATCTATCAAAAGGAATCCAACTAATGTTGTCCAAGGCCTACTGAAAAAGTTTACGAAGTACCAAAGATCGATCCCCCCCTTTGATTTGTGTTCGACCTACAACTTTACCGGCATCATAAAGCTCTACGGAGAATGTCTCTCGTACAAAGTAGCCTCCGCGAGCATCTAGGTCTACGATTGCGGGTGTCTGTCTGCGATATTCGATGTCTCCATTGCGATCCGTAACCACGATCTCCATATCCGAGGGGACTCTGTCAATGTGAACTGGGTATTCTGACACGCTGAACACTGAGGCGCAACCAGTCAACATCAGTGTCGAAATGCCGATTAACACTAAGCTAAACGTAGGTAAAACTTTAGCAATGGTTCCTCGATGCTTAAGAAAAGCTCTCAATCTCATAGACAAATTTTCCTGTTCACTGTGGAAATTGTTGGTTACCAGTCGTCGCCCCGTCGTTGACGCGAGTCTTTTGTACTCACTAGAAATCGTGCTAAGCATTTTAGAGTTTAGAAGAGAGAGTAGGAGCAGTAATTTTCGAAATCGATTCACCGAGTTGGAGTTTTGTCTGAGAAGTTGCGTGTCGTTTTACAGAACAAAGAAATTTGTCCAGTCCAACAACGAACTGTCAAACATCAGATAGAAAAACTCTTGGCGGTATATCACGACACAAACACATCCCATACATAAAGAGGGGCCAAACGGGATGCCTTCGTCTTTGGAGTAACGTTTTTGCAATATTCGAACTATTCCGTAAACAAAACCGATCACGAGAGCTATGAGAACAACAATGGACAACAAATGCCAGCCTACCCAAGCACCGATTGCAGCTAGTAGTTTGAAGTCTCCCTGTCCTAAACCATCTTTATCGCGAACTATTCGGAACAAGAAATTGATTAACCAAAAACTTAGGTATCCTACGACTGCACCGATGATCGCCTCGCCAGGAGACGGAAACACGTTCGAGTGCTGGAAATAAATACTGGTGAGTAAGCCACTCCATAGTAAAACGTAGTTTAACTCGTCGGGTAGTATGCCGTGTTCTATGTCGATAGCACTGAGTGCGACCAAGAGTGCTACGCAAATTGCAGCACACCCCATCGCCTCCCTAGTGTCGAAGTGTCCGACTAGCAAGATCGCGAACAAACATCCTAATGTCTCTACTATCGGGTATCGCCACGAAATTCGTTCCGAACAATTACGACACCTTCCCTTTAGTAGTACCCAACTCAGCACGGGTATGAGGTCGCGGTAGCGAATCGGAGTCAAACATGACTCGCAACGAGACCGAGGCATCCAAAGATTGAACCTGATATCACGAGTTTCGTCGTCGTCCTGTTCGTCGGTGTTTCCGGTACTCACGATGACAGGCAGACGAGAGATTACTACATTGAGGAAGCTCCCAATGACTAAACCAATCAAACCAGCGAGCGTATAGATATATATATGGGTCATCATCTGTTGAAGTTTATGTGTGTTCTTGAGTCGCGGAACGACAGTCCTTGTCGGCGACAAAGCCTCTGTGTGTATTTAGACGAATAATACCCGGTCATTGGTTACATCACCTCGTAATCGTAGAAGCAGCAAATTAAAATTTGCGATGACACACTGCCGGAATAGCTCAGTTAGGCAGAGCAACTGATTCGTAATCAGTAGGTCCGCAGTTCGAATCTGCGTTCCGGCACCAACCTACCACCCGCTTCATATTTTCGATGCAGTCGGTTCACACTGTGCAAAAACTGTCTCCTTCGCATCGTCTTCGGGTTCAAGTGTTTGAGCACAAATCGACAATAGTAAGTCGCCTCTGTAGCCAATACGCCTGGGTCGAACTGTGCAGCAACACGCAAAGCGCATTCCTCGATTCAATTCGAATCTAGTTCGCTTGAAGTTCCCGCGTCTAGGTAGGTCCACTTAATCGCATCAGCGTACACATACGTTCCGTCGGATTCGTTGCTCACCGCGACCTTAATTTCACCTGGTGAGTCCACGTCAATGGTCGAAATTTCATTCCAACCGACGATCAAGTCGTTAACCGGTATTTTTAGATTCCAATTCTGTTGGTTCGTCGTGACTTCAAGATTGTATTCGCCGAGTGAAACTCCCACCATCTCCAAGAACAAGAAGACATCAGGATGGAAATATGACAACGACCAACGACCTTCCTCGGGGAGTTGTGCATTAAAAGCAACTTTGTGGACACCGGGCTTACTCGTATCTCCGAGGGCATATGTGCGTCGATATTGTCCCCAACAACCACGGCCACTGTTCCGCGTCCAAGGGCCAAAGGGATTTTGAATGGTCGGTAGACCATTATCCATGCCGCTCGGTATTGGAAAATAGTGACGAAATAGGCTAGATCCCAAGGTCCAAAAATTGGATGCTTTGCGAAAATTACTTGCAGGTATTTCAAACCCATGATCTAGGTCGTCGACGATGATTTCGTTTTGATTCGGCGTCGAGTTCCACGGAGAATCCACGAAGGAAAACCATTCATTTGTCCCATCGCTAAGCGTACTGAGTTCTTCCGTCGATTTGGTGTTTCCTACAGCAAGTACTACTTGACCTCTGTTTCGTGATAGAAAAGTGTTCGCGTCTAAATTTCCAATGAAATTGGCGGTGTTCACTTCCAGTTGATACGAACTATGTTTTTGAAGTTCAAACGGTCCGAGTATAAAGTCATTAGCCACTGTTCGAAGAGTCTGACCTCCCTGAACAAGTTCCTGAGTTTCCACAACTTGGAACGAGACATAGCCTACGGTATCCTCGTTATTTCGAAGATTTAGCACAGTGTTAAACCGCTCACCGTTGTCATTTGGTTCTTCGAACTCAGTTTGACTAGCTACGGAGAATTCAATTCCCGGGAGTCCGGTATTCAGAAGTGTATTTTGGATTAACAAGCCAATGTCCATGTCGTTCGACGCAGCGACACGGGTAATAAGATTGAGATCCACCGGAGTGGTTTTGCCTTTGCTCAAAATGTCAGTCAGTGTGGTCGCTATTGTTTGCTCTTCGTACAGATCGGCAAGTATTTCGGATAGTTTCAGAACACGAAATCGTTGTAAGCGAAGTCTACTCGGGAAGTCCAACGAGCTGTCCTGTTCTGCGTTTCTCTCTCTGTCTAAGAATGATTGCTCAATCGACTCCCAGAATCTATTGGAATTTGTGAAAGCATCTTGGAAGCCCAGTAGATCTAGCCTGAAAGAGCCATGCCGATGAATCCAAATGTAACGCAAGTTGATACGTGACTCTGTTGCGAGAGAATTTGCGATATCAAAGTCAAATCGGTAATTCTTGCTCTCTAAAAGGTTGAAAAGCAGCGTCTCTAAAACCAACTCGGCTAAGTTCGAACGTGCGTCAGTACGATTGATCCGACCGGACACTAAACTCTCGACGATAGCATCTTCGTAGGTGTGGTTGAAAATTGGATTGGTCCAATACAAAGACTTCATGAAATCGACTTGACTCTTAAAGAACCCTGCCATCGGCGATTCATCGGCCTCGGCTTGTTCATAATCTTCTTGCCAGTCGTGCAAGCGGAAGAGCCGAGCGAACGGAATGCCAGATTCTCTGAACATAGCGATCGACTCCATACCCAGATTCACGTTGTTTTCGTGGTTAAGTAGAGAGAGAGTCGCGGGGACTTCGACGATCGTAAACTGATCGAATGGATAGTCGATGTCGTAGGATTCCAATTTGGTTATTGCGTCGCTAACGTATCCGACGAGAGCATCCACGAGGAGTTGATTACGTTCCAGTCTCTTCGCGTGTCGTTTGTGTACGACTACGCTTACTTCTACGGATTCACTAGAGTGGGTGGATACTCGAAAGTCGGCCGCAATTAATCCCACCGTCTTGAAGCTTCCACTGAGTAAACGACTACCATTTTGAGCACTTGGTGCTTGTAGAAGCTCTCCTCCTGAGGCGACCAACGTCCATGACTTCGGAACTAGATCGATTTTGAGCGAAACATCCGTAGCATGTGCTGTCGCCGAGTCATCACTACTAATGGATCCGGACAACAGCTGAGGGTACCAATGACTCGAAGGAGTCAATGCTACGTAATCCGACGTAAAGATACTCGACTTCTGACCCATTAGCCGTACTAATTGTGGATCCACCTCGGAGCGACCCGCACGCGGGATGTGTTTGACAAGGTAGCGCGGATCAGGTTTTCCGCTCGCAACAATGTCGATAGAGTACTCTTGGTTGTCGTATGGATCACAGGAAAACAAGTCGATTAGGAGGGTTCCGTTTTCATGTGAGAAGTTCAGTTTAGAGTTCGAACAGTGAACACTCTGAACCTTCATTCCCGGGTTGAAAGCAAACCAAATTTCTGGAGATCCAAGTTGGGAAGCGTCCTCAGTATCGGTGTAATCGAGCACGAATTTGTAGTTGAGATTCATACTCAGTTTCGAACCTGGTTTGATTAATACCTCACCTTCAATCGCGTGGATTGATGCTCGTTGAATGAATCCATCAGTAAAAAATTTCTGTTCGTTGTTCCATGTTTGATGCTGACTGTATCCAATCAAATTTGATGTCTGAACCACCACTTGACTTGCTATACCCAGCGACGTGAGAATCACGATCATGGGTTTGTAAACACGTTGTTTCGCGGGGTCTGTGCGTTCGTGAAACCATGAGGTTGCAACGATGAACGCAAAAGCGAGACCAACTATCGACAGACAGTAGAAGACGTGATTCGCTTCCCAGTAGGCGGGTGCAATTTCCGAGACATACAAGTTCGCAGCACCGTATCCGAACGTAAACGAACCCAACTCACCGGGTAGTACGGGGCTAATCCATGCCTGCAGAACGAGGATCACAAGGGTACTGATGAACCCTTTCAGCGCGCTTTTGACGACTTGTGTGATTAGGACCGCCAAGCTTGTCCAAAATAGCATTGCTAGGAACAGTTCGACTAGAACGAAGATGAGCGATTGAAATTCCAACGGCTCTACGATACCGGGCTGGTTTACGACATCTATGCTCGAAATAACCTGGTAGGCAAATGCCGTTGCAGCCACGCTACCAAACACAAGTAGTGTTGGTGTGAGCACTCGTGACAGAGTCAATAAGTAGTTACTCGGCTCTCGATAGCTAATGACGACGTTTTTTATCGATTCTTCACGATAGCTCGGTAAGCGAAGAGCGAAAATCAGAACGACAACGATACATAGATAAAACATTAAAGGTTCGTATCCACCTAAACCAAATTTGGGATTGGAGACGCCATGAAACGGCGCATAAACTGAAGTTAGATAGTGAAACGTACCGAGTATGAGAGCGAAAGAAACCAGTATGAGCAGTAGCACCGCCATTACGATGGGGTTCGTAATTCGTTGAAGTAGGTGCTTTAGGTCTAGTCGACACAGACGTGCAAAAATTCGTAGCGAATAGAAAGCCTTTTCAGTCATGAGTGAATAGTTGGCAGCGGAGCGACACTGTGAAACGCAAGAATTACTGAATTTTAGTTTGTGTTTCTGTTAGGAAGGGTTCACAGCGTCGCTGTCGGGTCCGTTTTATTGAGTCATCGAGATTGAGAGTGTGGACGATTGTGGAAGGACTGATATACTATTCTCCTGCCACAAGAAACTTGGGAGTTAACTTAAATAGTTCATGAAGTCTAGGTCGGAAGAAGAAGGTCGCGCGTGGTTAGCCATAAGCTCTGCAAATGACAATATTTTCAAGCTATTCCTGAAATATCTACCACTGATTAATGCCCTAGCCATCATCGCGGCGGTGATTATGGGTGTGAGTCTTGTGGTGCGTGATAGTCCGTTGGCTCTTTGGGATTGGCTCGTGTTCATAGTTCTTTGTACTTCATGTGCGTTCCTTGCCTATACATCAATTAAGGTACGACGCAAAGGTGTTGAGTTCTTCGTCAACGATGAAGGGCAAGAACCGTTGGGTCTCTTGTCGGATAAGGAAAGGAGAGACTACCAAATTCACGTTTGGTTAACAACAGGGATTGCAGCACTATTTGTGGCACTTGTCTCGCTAGCCCTCATTATTCACTTCAATGGTGTAATTCGGTTTGGTACCCTGGTTTGGGTGGTTTTAGCTGTTGGTCTCGTGCTTACGGTTTGCTCGTGTTATTGGCTTGTTCAGCGGACTCGTCGATTGGTCAGTAAATTAACCGCCCAACTAGCCGAAGAGCACGCACCTTCTTCAGTTGAAGATAGTGAGTCTTTATGAAAGATGAAGAAACTGGAGTGTGCACTAGTTAGTGGGCATAATTTAATTTTCTTTTTAAGAGGAGGAATCAATTATGTCCAGGAAGCATTATCCAGCAGAATATCGAGAGCAGATCGTCAAGTTAGCGCGTGCGGGTCGCAGTGCGGCATCGTTAGCCCAAGAGTTTGAGCCGACAGAGCCGACGATCCGTAGTTGGATCGCTGCTGCCAACGGTACCGTGACCCCAGAGGAGGTGGAACTGCGCCGCGAGTTGCGGCAGGTGAAGCGGAAGCTGGTTCGGGTCGAAGAAGAGAATGCGATCTTCGCAAAGGCCGCAGCCTGGTTCGCCAAGGAAACGATCAAGACCCCCGACCGGTCTTCGAGTTCATAAAGGTGCATCAGGCCGAATTTCGCATATCCACCATGTGCTACGTGTTGCGTGTTTCCCGCAGCGGGTATGACTCTTGGTTGCGACGCGGACCGTCGCGCTGGGCGCAAGCGGATCGCCAACTGTTACCTCGCATTCAACAGATTTATGAGGACTCTCATGGCCGCTATGGAGTGCATCGCATTCGAGCAGCCTTATGGCGATCCGGGATTCGGGTAAGCCCCCGGCGAATCTCGCGTTTCATGGCGTCTGCGGGAATCCGGGGTGGAGTTCGACGCGGTCGCATCAACACGACGCGCGCGGACGGCTCGGCGGTGGCGAGCGATCTCGTCCAACGGAAATTTCGAGCGGCCCGACCGAACCCAATCTGGGTGGCAGAGGCGACGGATGTGCCGACCCAAGAAGGGACGTTGTATTTAGCGATCATCAAGGATGTGTTCTCGCGCCGCATCGTGGGATGGTCGACCAGTGCGCGACAGGGTTCCGAGTTGATGGTTCGAGCACTGCAAAAAGCGATCTCGGAACGGAGTCCTCAAGGCGGTGTCATTCATCATTCCGATCGCGGTTCGCAGTATACCTCCACGGCGTTTCAGGCGGTCTGCCAAGCGGCGAATATCACACCGTCCATGGGCGCAGTGGGAAACTGTTACGACAATGCCATGGCCGAGAGTTTCTTCGCGGCGTTGGAAAAGGAGTTGATTCGCCAGCAACGGCGGCGGCACTTCGCGACGCGGTCGGAAGCGGAATTGAAAATCTTTGAATATATTGAAGGCTTCTATAACCGAACACGATTACATTCGGCCTTAGATTTTCGATCGCCTGTGGAATTTGAACATGCGCATACTGAGAGGAAAGCAGCTTAGTATGAATAATCGTCCAAACAATCGAAGGTACGTAGCCCATGGAAATGTGGACAACTCTGTCGAGTTCCCCACATTCCCACAGGCTCAACAACAAATTCTTTATTGTCCACTAACTTGTGCATACTTCAAACCTTAGCAGGAATCTTCATTTTCAACGATGATTCCAAATTCAGTGAGGCACGGAAACCAAAGTAGTTAGGGAGCCTGTGCAGTCAGACATGTAGATTCCCGACTAAGAAGAGAGAATTCTGACCGTTCAGTCGTAATAGGCATCTAAATGAATATGTTTTTTGTATTCGCGCTGACTGAAGTGAAGCAGTCTCTCAAACTGCAACGCACAAAGGCGATTCTGTTCATGGCGTTCGTAGTTAGTGCCTCCTTTTACGTATTGGTTGAACTGCAATACATCATGCGAGCGGCGGAATCCGCTAGTGTGGGGATGATGGCTCCAACCTACTTAGCTGCAACACTTGGACCCTACTTCTTAGCACTCTATTGCATCGCAATGATTTTGCTGGCGTATGACCTGCGCGGAAGAGACATTCGAAATAAGATCGACGAAGTATTAGATGTCGTTCCGGCCTCTAATGTCGTTGTACTGTTAGCGCGGTTATTGGGACTAGTAATTCTCATTGCTGTACCCATGGTAGTGTTTATTACTATGGTCGCACTATACGGTTGGATCGCCGAACTGAACAACCTCGGCTACGGAAATTTCATCGAGTTGCACAGCGTGGCTTCGTTCTTAATCTGGGATCTCGTACCGAATCTAGCGTTCTTCGGCGCATTAACAATATTTCTATCAACGTTCATACGATCGAGGATAACCGTCATTGTGCTGGCACTTGGGGGTGTAGTCATCGTATTTTGGTTGTTTCTTCGATTACCTCTCGATTACGCCGGTGCCCTAGTCGCCAGCACAGGTGCCTCACTCTTTCCATCGGAAATCGCGCCTCGCTTCGTATCGGGTGAAATCTTGTTAAATAGGTTTACCCTCACGCTATTCGCTGGGAGTTTTTTTAGTGTTAGCGGGAGGTTGTTTACGACGTCCGTTAATGCACCGGCGACACTATGCAATTGGCGGTGTCAGCGCACTCGTACTCGGCAGTCTCTTAATAGGTGGAGCGATAGGATTTCAACATCTAAGTCGAATGGAAGTTCAAGATTGGGCTCGTACCCATGACTCGCAAGATCTCAGCACATTCCCTGACATAACACACTTGAGAGGAACTGTGGAAATTCTCCCAAGTCGTAGGGTTGAGTTAGACATCAAAATGGACTTGATCCCACCAGAGAACAACGTGCATGACTATGTCGTGTTGTCATTAAATCCAGGATATCGTAATCTTCAGCTATGGGTTGGTGGAGATGAAGTGCCAGATCCTAGTTTCGAGAAAGGAATCCTACAAGTTCCGTTACCCGCAAGCGACGACAACTCAGTTGAAATCAGAGTGAAGCGAATGGTCGTCCCGATGAGCGCTTTGCTTACTTAGACGCGGCGGTGAAATCGAAAGATATTGCGGGAGCGAAAGTCCGGAACCTGTTCGCCCTAGGGACCGAAAATTACATATTTCATCGAGATTTTGTGGTGCTAACTTCGGGAATAAAGTGGTATCCCAATTCAGGTGCCGCTACCGGCGAGGATAAATTGGAAGTAAGACCGCGGGACTTGTTCAACGTCGACCTTAAGGTATCTGTACCCCAAAATTGGTTGGTGGCTGGGGGTGGCCACCGGAAGTCTGTAGAAGCAAAAGATTCACGCCAGTCTATCTATCAAATTGCACCAGCGGACGCGGTACCTGAAATTACTCTAGTGAGTAGTGATTTTGTGCGCGCCAACGTTGAAGTCGAAAACATTGAGTTTGAAGTACTGTTTACGAAGCATCATCGGCGCACTTTTCATGATCTGAGTACGTTAGAGAGGAATACGAAGACTCGGATATTGAGTTGGCTCCATCGGTATAAAGAGGTTGGTCTCATTTATCCCTACGAGATGTTTTCTCTCGTGGAAGTCCCGAATTTCTTACGGGTCTACGGCGGCGGGTGGAAGATGGACACTGTTATGGGTCCTCCGGGCATGGTTTTGATGCGAGAATCGTCGCTACCAAATACTCGAGTATCAATTAGGACCGAAGATTGGTTTGAAAATAGTTTTGGTGGCGAGAATTTTTCAGAAGATTATCGATTAAATGTGTGGGCTCCCAGTACAGATTTGTCAGACTATTTCAACAGTAACATGTTTGGAGAGCACCTCACTATAGGTTTTGCACGGAACTTTGTTAAGTACCAGACTTCAACCTCGGATTCCGGCGCA
Organism: OMG group bacterium; assembly: GCA_012267385.1. Classification (GTDB taxonomy): domain Bacteria; phylum Pseudomonadota; class Gammaproteobacteria; order Pseudomonadales; family Azotimanducaceae; genus Bin55. The sequence goes on along the minus strand of JAAXGW010000037.1, from coordinate 119,817 downwards.
ACGGTACTCGACCAGGTTCTGGAGGAATTGGTACAGCGCTTAGTCTTTGATCGAAGCATCTATATGGGAGATCGGATCGATAGAGGCCCCGGTCGTTTTTTTGTCTTTGAATTGGCTTTAGCACATGCAAAAAGAAGTGTTTTTGATCTTTTCGACGTGGGTAAAAATGAATCTCCGAATAGTCGCGAAGAACGCGCGTTGCTTCGATATCGCACGCAATCTGTCGTCTGGAACGATCTAAAGCGGTTTTCACTCGGCGAACTCACAACCGAGCAAGCACCTCTTAGGAGTTTTAGAGTCATGTCTACTAAGGCCACGACTTTGAGTCGAATCATCTTGGAAATACTTGGAAGAGACCAAACCGCCGAGCTACTTGGACAACTAGTATCGTCGATGAGAGGATCGTCGTACAGCTACGATGATTTGATTCGGGAAGCTAAGAAACTCCATCTCGATTTAGAAACCGCACTTGGTGATTGGCTCAACATGAAAGGTCTGCCTGGTTTTATCGTAGCCGAACCCACGAGTAGGAGACTACCGAATAACGAGTCAGGTGAGAAACGATATGAAGCTACTGTATTCGTGCACAATGCCGAACCTCATGACGGTTTTGTAGACGTGTCTTATACGAACATAAACCCTGAAGGTCACGGTACTCGTCGTGATATTTCTCGAGGCTGGTTCAAAGCATTTTTAATTCGTGGTAACGAATCGGTGAAATTGTCTATTAAGAGCATCGTGCATTTTCCCGTCGAAGTTATGTATGTTGAACCGTACTTATCGTTAAATAGGGACGCAATACGGATAGTCATTCCACCGATTATTTATGAGAACGATATTTCGGAAACGCAGCAACCTTACGTTGTCAAAACTGAGTGGTCGCCACCCATTAGTCAGGCGGTTGTAGTCGACGACTCCGACGAAGAATTTGAGATTGTCTACGAAAGTCCACCGTTGACTTCGCTACCAGTATTTTCATTTTTTCAAGATTTATTTGGTACGTCAGAAGTCTTAGCGTTAGATAATGGCATGCCTACTTACGTTTTTGAAGACGGCGAACCACCACCGAAACAGCGATGGGTACGACGTTCGGATCAAAGAGCGTACGGCAAATATCGACGCACCTACGCATTAATTCACCACGGTCGCGAGGACAACCATCTTATGCAAAGTATCGCGCTAACTTACCAAAAACGGGTCGATGGCAGCTCGAATATCATCTACCAGTTGAAGAACTTGCACCTAATGATCAGGAAACGCGAATTTTGATGAGGGAAGAGCTACCAACTGATTGGCATAAACTCTATCCAGCCGGTATGACCGGGATCAGAGTCGTGATCGGAGATCGGGAAGAAACGATTAAATTTGACGCACAGGACACCAAGGTTGGGTGGCACGAGCTCGGTAAATTCGATGTCGATTCGACGCAGACGGAAGTCTGGATTTCGGGGTCGTCTGATAAAAAGACTATTTACGCGGATGCGATTCGATGGATCCCTATAGATTGACAGTTTAAAGACGCTATTAATCCTTCTCCACCTTAGACCATCGTATTGCGTCCGCCCAGAGCGGTCCTCGTTGTGAAATGCCTACTAAATGAACTTTGACCTCTCCTGCATCTAGATTGAACTCTCCAACGGAGTTCCATCCCATTTCCAAGTTGTAAACGTCGAATTCCACTTCCTGCGAATCAGTTTGATCGGTAATTTCCAAATGGTATTTAAGTCCCCTGTGCCGATCGCGATCGTGTGAATATGGAAGGTGGTAGTCTAACTTCCAAACCGCGGAATCAGGGATTTGCGCAGTAAAAGTCGCTTTTTGACTCGCCTGTCTAACGTAATTAAAAACAGCGGTCCTTCGAAATTTTCCGTATGCGTGGTCTTCGGTGGTTCTACTCCATTCACCATCTGGTACGTGGTACTCAAACAAGTAATAACGACCACTAACTGGAATGCCTCGATCTAGTTCGCCGTCGAGTCGAGGAATCCTAAACCATGCAATCGGACCTGCACGAGGAGGACGAACTGTACGCACTGACTTTTGCTCCACTGAAAATCCTGTGTCGAGGTCATCAACAATAATTCCTATTTCTTGAATTGGCATCCAAACGCTGTCTTCTTCAAAGTCGGCAGGCTCCATGTTTGGTTGAACGTTTGACACTTCTGATTCCTGGGAGAGAGTAATCACTTCACGATGTAACGAAAGTCCGGGGTCGACTGATACATGTCGAATTTCATAAGAAGTCAGCATGTTTATTCTCTTAGCGGATCCTCCATCGATAAGAACTCCCTTGCTTTCAGTGAGCCAGGATCTTGATGACTCCCACGGTGGCCTTCTCGGGTATTGCAACTGTACAAATCCCGCCACCGGTTGGGTATTTTTCACCGATACACTAGTCTGATAGCGGGTATTACCTTCCGCGTCGTCGGCTATGCGTACTGACGTGTAGTTGGATGCTTTATAACCTGGAAGAGAGTTGGTACGCAACCATGCTGTTAGAAATGGATCAACCATAACATCGTGTGCTTGCGCCGATGAAATTACGTTTTCTAAGGTATAAGTCTGACCTGCATACTGTGTCAAAATATCTACTAACCACGCAAAGACCTTTTCCTCTCCGTTCACGGACAATAGCGCGGTTGCAATCTGTTCACATTTCAAGAATAGAAGATCAGTGTCATGCTGATTACCCTTTGCAGATGGTAGATCCGAGAATCCGATATCTTCTAGACTGTTCCAAACCGATACACGCTTCGTATAGCTTTCTCTAAGCCTTCTTGCCGTTCCGATAGTACTTGGTATTCGACCATTCTCCAGTCCATCTTCAAGTCCGACCGAGCCCTCAAACAGACTGAGTGCTGTTAAGTCTGCGAAATGCAGCGTGGAGTAGATGGAGAAAAATTCGTGCTCTTGTCTTTGTAGACTAGCGATGAGTGAGAGAACAATTTGATCGAGTGCGTTCGCATATTCACCGCGCGCTGAGACTCGATGCGTCCAATATCGTTCAGGTAACCCCATCCAAGGATTGTCGGTTCCCAAACCATACCAGAAGTATTCAAATAGTAGTCTCAGTGGTGCTTCGTCAATCGAATCTTCGTCCTGTTCACGATTGGTTAATCGATCGAATGCAAGATTCATGCGCGCGGATGGAAACCCGTGCTCTTTCAATAGCACCATACCCGGTAGTGTCTGCAACGAATTCATGCGCCATCCGCTCCTGACTGTCCGTAATTGCCTGGGTATCTCGACAAAAGAGAGAGTGTCAAACGGAAGAGTCAAGCCGTAAATAGAAAAGTCTTGAAGATGACTCTTTACGAAGTCTTCCAACTTCTCATTAAATTTGTCCCACAGTCGAAGATTGTCGGCATGTTGCTTGTGAAGATACATCTTGAATTCGATACCCTCAATTTGGATGGAAGCGCTTTCAAACTCGGATACGAAAAGAGCAATTTCGTGAACGGGGCTAGTAGGGTTCACTCGGTACGAGTTAGTTTGGTCCGATACTTGAACAACGGCATCTGTTCCTACTAGCTGCCAGTGATTAGGCGCAAGTTCGACCGATAGGTCCAAATGAAAGTAGTCGATTCCGTTTTGAGAGGAACGATAGTCACTGCGCGCTGGACCAGGTATTGGATACCAATACACTCCAGGCATCAAAGCGACATATTTGGGCGAGTAGATAGACCCCTTTTCTCCAAGTAATGAAACGGTGTGGTTAGACACGCCCGAGCTCCTCAAGTAGTCGAGTGGACTATCAAAATACGCAAATCGTTGGTCTGGAATACCGTACGCAACTATGTCTCCGGTATGAGTGGTATCCTTATCGAGCGGTGCCGACGTTGGAATTGTGAGAAGTCCGTCATCGAATGTGTAATTGGGCTCATTACCATTGAGAAACAGTTTTTCAATCTACATTGACCGATTGAAGGTAAACGTAAGTGGGATTGTTGTGTGGGCGTTCACGTTAAAACCTATCGTAAGATCTGCGATCAGGTGCTTTTTGGGATCGATTTTCACAATACCTGTGATCGCTTCGAGATCGATGCGATGATCAAACTCATGGTTTTCATGGACTTCTCGCCATCTCTCGGAGGCAGTGTGTTCACTTACGACACTCGACGACCCCCAAACATAGAGTATGGTTCCTACGCACAAACAGATCCCTAGGGGTAGATACTTTTCAAGTTGGTTATTGCTGTTTTGACGACTCCAAATCAACGCGCCGATGGCAACGAGTGCAATTGCACTCAGAATAGTAGCGGCACGAATAGCGACGACAGGTAACGACGCCAGTTGTGGTAACAGATCGGAAACAAACAGAGTATCGTTTGACGATAGGGACACGATTTCAAGTAGCGAGTACGGCGTATTCAACACCAGGAAGAACCATCCGAACATCAATGCACTCGCAACGACAACCACAAGCAATCGAAATCGCAACATGCACGATAGAAACACCACAATGGAACACGAGATCAGGAGGGTTGCAGGACCATCAATAACGAGGAGATTGAATAACGAGTACCACTCGATAGTGTCCGCAATTCCAATATTTATGGTTGTAGAAATGAGTCCAAGTAGTTGCATCACACAAATGTTTGATGCCGCGACGAGCCACAACAGTCCTGCGATTCCAAATACTCGACCCGCGAGGTATTCGAAATTCGTGATGGACTTAGAGTCCAGTACTTCAGAAATGCGGTTTCTGTGGAGTAGATGTCCGGCATCGAAAGCCAAGAAGAGTGCCGCGAGTTGAAAGAATAGGAAAAATGTTGGATCGATGTTGCCTAATAGGTATTTAGGAACACCAGTTCCGAATGAAGGTGAAGTTAGAGCCGCATAACCGAGATAGGAGCACGAAATTAAGTATCCCATGATAGAAAAGACGGATAGGAAAAACACGATGGTCCAAAACCGGGCGCGTCGCCTAGCAGTACGTACTTCGGCTTTGGCGACATTGAGTATGTTTATCGCGGATGTAAACATTGGTGTCTAGATGGTGATTGTGTGCAAGCCTACGCAAAAACAAGCATTTATCGTGCCGTAAATCGGTTAGAGCGAAAAAAATCTAACTGGGAACAGCAAATCTCAAGATCCAATGTGAACTGCTATAAAACAGTGAGTTTCTTCTACTAGAGATCTTTAGTGGAGTCTTCGTATAACTTTGTTGAAAAGTATTGGTACTAAGATGGCCAACTGCTTCAAAGGCACACGACGTTTAACCAAATTTGAACCTCCTAGGATTACCATATTTCTCAAGGCGTAATCCAGCCGAGTGAAGACTACGTCTTGCAGCGTCCATGTGGCTTTAAACTTCGAGCCCGTAGCCTTGATGCCAGTTTTACCGTTTTGGTGTAACCACTGGTAATCACAAGAAGTTCATTCACGCACGCAAAACCTGATGCGATAGGGTAGATTTAAGATAGCCGGTATCTTGACAATCTAATTGTCCGTCTTACACACGTTCAGGAGATTAAGGAGCTGCTTTGAACTACAATCCACACTCAATGCATGAGCGCGAAGAATTCGTTCAACGTAATTACACCCGTTAGAGGTCGGCGGAATGTTGGTTAGTCTTGCTTTGGCTCAGCATCGTCGTCTTCAGTTAACTTTATGCTGAACACTTCCAACACCCTATTCTTAAAGTCTTCGATGGCGTTTTTCTTGGCATTGTCGTTTTTTAGTTCAACGTTTTTTTTGCTATCCCCTTGTATTTCAAATATTAATTTATCTGATACTGCAATGAGATTTAACACACCTTTGAATGTTTCCTGATTTTCCTCCTTGTAAACTTCTATGCGATCCATGAGATAAACATCCCTCACGGGGTCATTCTGATCAAAGCGATATCTCACTTTTAGCTTTCCATCTGCATCCTCATCAATGAGATTGATCGTTCGCCTCTTAGTTTCAACATCATACCTACCGAAGTAAACCATGAATGAAATCCAGCTCTGCATACGTTCACCCTCATCCGAATATTCAGCGCTAGTCGCAACGCACAAAGTTACATATCCTGAGCTGGGAACCTTCCCATCGCCGTGTTGACCGATACATCTCAAGCACACTCCCCTTTCGTCTGTGAAAGCATCGACAGGTTCATAAACAACATATTTATTGAGATTTCCGTAATACTTCGTATTCTCAACGTCCTGCCAATCATCCACAGTGGTCTGTCCCACCAATACGTTTCCTAGCGCGATCATCACTGCGAAGCAAAGAAACAAAATCAAATTTTTTCATTCAAATTCCCTAAATGTTTTTTCATTACTCCGTCAACGTTGACCTGATAGGTCTACGCGTTGGAAACTGTTTCAGAAACACCAAATGTCCCGTCTACTTTTGTTCGTGGGGGAAACTGTAGCACGATTTGTCTCACTTGTAAGATTCGGTTTTTCCGTCAAAAATTCTACCTGCGCCTCCTCTAACCAGAAACAAAACGATCCCTAGTCGATGTTCGCATAGTAGAATCAGAAACAACATTTACCGGAGGTGAGCCAGTAGGGTTCTGGCTTGCTTCGGTAATTAGTTGGAATGTTCTAAATAGTGATTTTTCGTAGCGTTTGGTCATGCTACGAGACGCTCTCCTTTGGTTCGATGGTGTCATCGTCATCAAGGAATAGATTTGTGCGCAAGATCCCTCGCAAATTGTTTACTCTGGTTGGAGGCGACGTGAACAACTCTCCCGATGCAGTATGAAGCATATTTTTTACAAATTCAAAAATCTACATACGTTTTGTTTGTGCATCGCGACGGCGTTTAAGGACCAACATCATCAGGTTGCCTCAGTCGGACGAGCGCTTTAAGTAAAGACTCTAGGGTTTGGAGCTGTCGTCGGGCGAGTAAATGTTAGACCCTCGCTTGATATGACATCTATCCTTTTGACAGAGTTGTTGCAACGTGAATGCGCTGAGAATTGTCTTGATGTTCGTCTTCAACTCGTACCTTTCCAATACGTTTCCCATTGCGCATGTGGCGAAATTTCAATACCACTTTCGACCCAATGGACTCTTGCCTTCAATGTCTTTTCGTGAGCTTTCAATTGAGTCATCGCGGCTCGAGTAATGCTAATACCTCGATGATTTGTCCCTACTTTCGCGTCTAGGTACTGGTCTTTCATAACAGCCCAGACGATTTGCTGAACTTCAACAGGAATGAAGAAAATACTGTCTCTATTCTTACTCCAATAAATGTTGACAACAAGCATGTCACAAGTTGGTTTGTAATCCCTTGAAATTTCTCTTCCAATTTGGAGTGGATCCACTGTCCAAAGAACTTTCGGTGGTGCATTTCCCGTGCCAGTCTTTATCGACAACTTTGTACCGAAAAGCTTGACATCATAGCCCCTTTCGATTCCTTTTTCCGGTATTTCTACGTTCTCTGCACCATACTCAGTGACAAAGAACCCGATGATGACATGTTCACGTAATACGCCTACGGCTGGATTGCCTGGAGGCATTTCCTGTCTGACAATCTCGAAAGCTCGCGGAAGACCGGAGACTAATCGGTTCAAACTTTCATCGGACTCAAATAACTTCTTTAACGAATTGGTCACGTTCTTTCGCTTTTTGTACTCTTTTTCGGGTTAAATCGCAATATTCTTTCGAAGTGTCGTAACCAATCCAACGTCGTCCTGTTTTAACGCACGCGACGGCACAGCTGCCTGATCCTATAAAGGGATCTAACACTACGTCGCCTTGATATGAGTAAAGTTCAATTAGTCGTCGTGGTAGCTCTACGGGAAAAGGAGCTGGGTGTCCCACTTTTCGAGCTGATTCCGCTGGAAAGTCCCACACGCTCTTTGTGCATTCCAGAAAGTCATCGCGGTGAATGGTCGCGTTTTCGCCGCACCGCCCAAAGGACTCTTTAGAGAAAACAAGTATGTATTCGTGCACGTCCCGCAACACGGGGTTTGAAGGAGATTTCCAGCTTCCCCAAGCACATGATGTACCTGCACTGGCGGCTTTATTCCAAATAATTTCACCGCGCATCAAATAACCAAGATTGATCATGACAGTGGTCACCAAAGTGTTCAAAGGAATATAGGGCTTTCGGCCGATGTTCGCGACATTTACACACGCTCTGCCACCTTCAACCAATACTCTATAGCACTCCTGAAATACACGATGTAACAGGGTTCGGTATTCCTCGAGAGTCAGGTCTTCATCGTAGTCCTTTCCGACGTTGTAAGGCGGAGACGTGATTACGAGATGGACGCTACGGTCAGGTAATTCTGTCATGTGCTCGCTCGTATGACTATACACCTCATCGAGGATGCTTTGAGGAATCTCTTGATTCGGCTGGGAGTCTACTTGAGGTTCCCCGTTACTATCGTAGATTTTGCGATCGTAGAATCGATCCGAATCATGTCCGACTCGACTAGATACTCCAAAGGAACGCGTGCTCGTTCTGCTCTCAGCCATTTTTATTTACACTTCATTTTGTTTTTTTCGCAATGAGTTGATTGTTCAAATAGAGTACGCAAAAAGCGGTCAATTAGTTTCTCCACGGCACTGTTTTCGCCAAAGTACTGTTTCTTGTTAGTATTGACGATATATAGACTATTATAGAACAATCAAGTCCAAATTAATCCGAATTTGATCCGAACAGTTATCAGATCAATTCCCGAGTGTCCACAGACGTACGGACCCGAGGGTTACTAGTCCTTTTTCCTTCGTTTCTCTTTTGTTTTCGAGGTTAGTGGTGTACGCAGTTTTTCGTAGAGCATGAACAGATATTCAACGCGTTCACGTTCTGAATTGAACAATTTGGTCCGATAAAGACGGTCGACTGCGCGGTCGAGTGCTTGATGTGCTCTTCGCAAGTTAGGTGGCATTAGGTCAGGATCGTAGAGATCCGCAAGAGTCGCACCGAAGTGTGAAACACGAGCGTCAAGAACCGACTGAGCCAATTCCTCTAGTTTGGAAGAATTTAAAGTTTTGTCCTTGAACCCTGGTGGTGTTGGAAACGTGTTGTAAACGAGACCAATAGAATAGCGGTAGTCGCTTTTCAATCGACCACCGATGTGGCGAAGCCAAGCCATGTGCATAGTGGAGGTAAGGAGTGCGAATTCGGTCAAAGAAGCGTCGATCAGTACCAACGTAGCATCGCTTGGAATCACGGGAGGTTTGAGCCATGCAATAGGTGCATATTCACGATTCTCAGAACTAACACGTGGTACTACTAAGAATGGTCGTTCGGGTAAAACGTTTATGTGATACAAAGTAGGAGTTTGAGCGAGCAATTGTGTGGGGGCGCTCGAACTGTTCATCCGGTAAGCCCGCACTGTTTGAATACGTTTTCGTACTAGTGGGAGTCGAGCAAGGACCTCTGGTGATGCATCATGCAGTGCAAGGATATAGCGCGAGCCACCTCTGAGTAGTTCACGAGCTCCGATGAATGGGCGGAAGAACTGCTCCGCCTCGGGTTCAGATTCCAAGAAAGCCTGCAGTTCTTCCTCGTTGAAGATGTAATTTCCTCCATCAATGGGTTTCGAACCCATCATCAAGTTCCGAAAGCCATTGATGGGCTTGCTTTCTTCCCGTACGGTTAAATGTGAATCCACCAGCCGGCTTGCATCCATGAGGTACGGTGAGAGCGATTTATGCTCACTTTCGTCAGGTTCCCCGATAACATTGGGATAGTGAAACAATCGTTTCAATGACTTAGAGTTCTCTCTCTTGTCTAGTCCGATGACCACTACATGGACATGGGCTTTACCCCGAGCATCAGATCCCCATGCAAACGTACGGTGTGCAAATGCCAGCTCCAATCTACACCGATTGAAGAGTATCGGCCAGAGTTGAGCGACTTGTTCACCTTGGGTGATCGAATTTGTGGCTACTAATCCAATGCGCGCTTCGCTTGATTTAACATATTCACCAGCTTTTATAAACCAGGCAGTAACAAAGTCTAGAGTACCTCCGCTCCCTCCCAGTGCAGCTATGCGCCGAACTTGGGACCGTTGTAATTTTGATTGAAATTTCGCACCACTGAACGGTGGATTTCCGAATACGTACGAGCATTCTTCGGGGGATAATACGGTGTTCCAATCGATCTCCAACGCGTCTCCGTGGACTACGGTTGGAGAGGACTCCAATGGGATGCGGGCGTAGGTATGACCAAATTCCAAGCTTAGTCTAACATTCATGATATGGTCCATCATCCACAGTGCAGTCTCAGCGATACGAACAGGGAATTCATTGATTTCAATTCCAAAGAACTGATCCACATCAACCAATGAGAGCGAGGAAACATCGAAGAGGTAATTCTGCTCCGCACCTGTTAACTCCCTAATTACTTCCATTTCAAGTAGCCGGAGTTCACGGTACGCGATGACAAGAAAGTTTCCACATCCACAGGCGGGATCGAAGAAACGCAATCCACCTAGCTTCTTTTGAAAACTCTTCAGGTCGTATGTCCGTCTATTGTCCTTGCGCGCTCTCAATCGCGAAAATTCCTCCCGCAAATCATCCATAAATAACGGTTCGATTACTTTAAGAATGTTCTTCTCGGTCGTGTAATGCGCTCCCTGTGCTCGTCGTTGCTCGGGATCCATGACCGACTGAAAGAGCGCACCAAATATTGCGGGTGAAATATTCGACCAATCAAAACGGCAGGCATCCAACAACACTCCGCGCATTGAAGAATCGAAGGCAGGTACACGAAGCGTATGTGCGAATAGGGCACCGTTAATGTAAGGAAACTGAGCGAGGTCTTCGTCCAGATTCGTCAATCGATCGTCTAATTTAGTGTTTAGAACTTGGAACAGATGGTTGAGCCACTGTCCTAGATCCGCCCCGTCCTCACTAGTTCTTCTCTCAATTAAATCAAGAAAAATGTCGCGCGGACTGAAAATACCAGTGTCGTCGGCAAAAAGGCAGAATGCAATTCGAACCAGTAGGTACTCGAGATCGTGTCCTTTGTATCCAAACTGATCCAATGCGTCATGAAGCCGTCCAACCAGTTCAGCAGCTTTGATGTTCGCGGGGTCTTGGTCGCGAAATTTTCGACGTTGAACACCGATTATGAATCCAAACGCTTCAACGTTGTTTGAAAAGTCCGATAGGGAAAACTCTAAGGTTCTCCGCTCTTCAAGATCGTGAAGTTCAAACGTCTGAAAATCGCATACGAGAATGTGTCGTGGGCGATCTCTTTCGGGAAGTGCATCGAAGTACTCGCCTGCTTGTTGGTAAGCTTTTTTGAGATCTCGGCCAGTACTCTTTTGCTCGACAATCAATTGTCCGGGCCAGAACAGATCTATATAACCAGAAGAGTTATCTAGCTTCTCGACTAGTTCCTCGTACCGAGCGACAGTACGACGGCGGACTCCAAAGACTTCAAAAAAGTCATTGTAAAAGCTTTGAGACTCCCCCTTCTCGTAGAATGCATCGTTCCATTCTCGTGAAAACAACGCTGCACGAGCACGTATCTCATTCCAAGAAAGTACGGTGTTGATCCTACTGTTCAATGGCATCTCTCCTTTAGGTAGCTACACGACCGACTCATAAAACTCGGTTATACATGAATTCAGAAAAACGCGTGGATTCTTCACGGTGGATGATACGAGAAAAAGAGATTGTTGGTCAATTCCTCGCTATGTTAATACCCGCCACATCCACTCTCTCCCCAACATCTGTGCTAGCCGAGTGAGTAGCTTGAAACGTAGTCAAGTTGATTTCGAGTTCTCAACCATCAAACCAAAACATAGTCTACGTACTCTGATCTTTGGCAGCTGGGTGCGTTTGATTTGCTATCAAAAATAGTGGAAATGTTTTAAATTGAGAGTTTGCGTAGCGTTTGAAACATTACCAAACATCCTCTTATGATTGCGCGTAGTTGTTCTTCAACTCGTTTCTTTGTAGCTAGGAAAATGTCAATGGAAAAGCCTTGTCGACATGCAATGAAAAAGCTAGGTGAATACAGGCTTTTCGCGTTGAATGTCAGGTATCGACTCGGTCGTCACGGGAATGCCACGGAGCCATGTATGAAATGGGTAAGTCGGTGTGAAACAATTTCCGCTTACGTGATTCCCAATCGTTCTTCATCGTTTGATTCAGGCTTCTCTCACCTAAATCCAACGAAAGTTCTCTTGAAACCGTCGCCAATTTTTCCTGGGTCGAGAACATCTCTTTGAACCAAAGATTGACTCTTATATCACAGTTGTCTTTGACAAATTGCCAAGCGTCCCAAGCGACTGCTTCCGATTTGTCTCGCCAAAAAACTTTAAGTGCTTCTTTTACCTTGACGTTGCGAGCATAGTCCTTGCGACTTTCTCTGTAAACTCTACTAAGCCACTTATCTTTAGGGAGTCGCTCATCAATAGCTTTCCAAAGTGCATCTGATTGAGAGCTTACATCACAAAAACCAAGTAACGTGAGTGCTCGTGCGACATTTGTCGGTCTCGTGCTCGCTTCTAGCGATGAGATGTGCATCAGTAACCAATCAATTCGTTGATTCTTACAGCAGACATACGCAATATCAAGCAATTGCTGATCTTTCGTCGCCGAACTCAAAAGCTTCTCACACAGGGCGTCGCTATCCTCGGATTGAGGTAGCTCGAACGGGAATCGATCTATTGAATCCGTAGAGAACATACTGAGCCTGTCTGCTCTTTTCAACTCTTTGAATATGGCAATTGCTAATTTTGGTGCATGATTTTTGAGCGCACGCATAGTATCCATGATTGGAAAATCAGTCATAAACGCGTGTTCGACCTGCGCAGCCGCTCTCTTTGCCAAGTGTCCTACCTCGTCGATGAACTGCTTGTCTCTATGCTGGAAAAGTAATTCAATACATGAACGGTAACTGAACCAATACCGACGAGTACTCCAACTTGAAGATGATTCTGCCGCCTTTAGTTCCTGTATTAAGTATTCACCGAAGGCATCCATGGCAGCGGGTGAGAGGTCACCTAGTTTGACTCGAAGAACTGAGGATTGGTCGGCTAAAGACTTGGTTCGGACGATTTCAGGATGAACCGACTCGAGCGAGAGCAGGGCATTATTTCGGGCATGTTCCTCATGAAAACTTGAACTGTCGTCCCTGAATACCGGTGCTACATATTCTGATGTGGCAAATCGTTTGAGTGCTTCTACATGACAACCATATGATGCCAAGTTGACTGCATGAACGCGAACGTCGACATCTTCGTCTAACACCAGCGAAGGAAGAAATTTGAGAGACTGAATTGTTGACTTCGGCAGACGTTTACCTACCCAGCGTAGCCATTGATTTAGTCTTGCTCTTGAAGCCTTTGAGGTGTTCAATTCATCTAATTCATCAGCTTCTGGTATATGACAGACTCTACACCACTCGTCGTCGGCTAATTCGACGTCTGATTCAAGCAAGAAATAGTATTGTTCCTCGGTAGTAGCTTCAAATAATTGCAGTATTAGTGCCATAAATCCAATTTTGGTTGCGCCAAGTGGTCTGGTTTCATCTCTCACGAGACCCTGTACTTGAGCGCGTGTGCAAGCTTCGCTCAGCAGTCGTCTGGATTTAGGTGTAATGAGAGTAACGATCTCCCGAAAATGATTCGATATTAGATCAAGTTCCTTACCGGCGGCAGGTAGACCCGATTCAACGATGAGTTTATCAATCAAAGCAGCTCTCGTTGTAGCACTGTTGTATTTCCAACCGACCGGACTGAGAAATTTCTTGACTTCGTTAAATAATTCTTCGCCTTCAAGTTGTTCGGTGTCAAGAGCTTTTTGCTCTAACTTGCTACTACAAGTCAAAATTTCGACATGACGAAGTTGAGCGCCCCGTTTGGTGTGACTCAACGCTTCTCTCAGCAGTGATACCGCTTCTTTTGTTATCATGTGCTGTTGCCCTTCCAATCGATGAACAACATGGCCAAGAGCTTCGTTTGTTTTGTCCGGATCGTGTTGGTTCATTTGTATGACCCAAGTGAGTTCGTTTATGTGTGATGCATTCTTCATCAACGCACGGCTTAGTGCCCACGCTTCGAACACTTTGGTGAAAGGTGCTTTATTGAGGTAGGAAATCACTGCTAAAGCGCGGTGACAGAGAAAGCTCCAATCCCCTTCCTCTTGAAGACGGACTGACGGGAATTCACTTGCAGAAGTGGAATCCAACCAATCAGTCATGCACGAACGAATAAGATAGAGTTCCTTGTGTTCTAACGAGTCTTCGTCGTCGCTTGTCTCATCCTGTGGTCTGGAATTTGGTGAGTACTCACACCAAACCGTACCTAGCCACTCAACTAGTCGAGACGTGAGCTTACTGTTGAAATTGTGAAAAACAGCCGCGTTCGCTAAAGTCTTGATCAGTACTTCGTCCTTGAAATTGTCAGAGAGAGCGCCTAGCCAGATTCGTTCCGCGTTTCCGAGAATCAGAGTTGGATCGAGTCCTGCCAATCGCCAAAGAGCGTCAAAATCATCTGTAGAAAAGTTTTGTTCGTCCAACCATCTTTCGAAGAGTGCCTGCTTTAGGTCTTCTGCTGTGTGCTCTTCAACGAGTGCTATAGTCGTCGCCGCTCGCAAGATTTGCGCTCCTAGGCTATGGGCTCTAATAGGGTCTAAAAAATCCGCGATTACTTTTCGGGCAGCTTGCGATCCATGCCTTGCTTTTAGTTCGAAAGTCAAAGATGCACCGAGTACGTAATGCACCCGATCCCCGTTCAATTTGAAAATGTCCGGTTCGCAACTTGCGGTGAACCATCCACCTGACGTTGAATGAGCGACAGCGTTGGTTAGTTCATTGCTAAGTCTTCCGCTGTCCCGTCCTAGTATCTCAATGATGTTTTTACGACTAATTGCTCGATCGAAATTTTTCTGGAGTTGTTGACCAAGCTCTTTTACAAACGATTTCATTCGATTATCGTCAAGACCAATGAGTTGTCCGTTTCGGTCAATTCTGTCTTTCCAGTCTTCGTAGATGACACGTTCCGCAGTTACATCTCCACTCTTGGCAAGAATTTCACGGTGTTTTAATACAAGGGTCGACAGTCTCGGGACACGCATCAACTTCAACACTTCATCGGCCAACTCTTCTTTGTGCACATGCGAATTAGCTAGTAGTCTGTCGAGTTCGTCATCGTTGAAATTTTCGGCTACGATCTCTTTGGTATTCGGTGTAAGGTTTGCTAAACTACTAAGTTCGTCGCGCCAGAAAGACTGCCAACTGGTGAAGAGTACGCTGTACATACCTCTCACTGAGTCTTCAAATAATGGCTGAACCCATCCAGCCCAATCAGGGAACAGGAAATTCTGGTTCAACTCATCTACGATAATTAGCAGTCTTACACTGTCTCGACCACTCCTTTCCCACAGATCTAGACGTCTACGCCAGAATTTCTTGGATCCATTTCCCACCTGTGCTGAAATTTTTTGAGCTATATCCAGTTTGACATCCGAGGTAATGTCTGATTTCGCTTTCAAATAGACTATCAGTGGGTAGTCCAATTGGGTCGACTGCATCAATTCATTGCACCAGTCCAAAACAGCCCAGGATTTCCCCATCTCCTCGTAGCCGATTAAAGCAGCTACACCCGCATTCCTGTCCGAGAACCACTCTTGCAGCTGCTGGTTGATTTCATTACGGCGAACCACTCCGTATTTACTTGAGCTCAAGTTGTGGTGTCCGCCGAGACGGGACCTGGCGTTAGCCAAAGACTCTTGCGCACTTTGGAGCCAGACTCTACATTGTTTTCTGCAGTTTGAGTAACCTACGTCCGGTTGCAGTAAACGCTGCCTCCAATATGATGAGCGGGCTTTAAAGTCTGGATGATTTTTTATTAATTGAAAAGCTTGGCTCAGCTTTGTTGACCAACTCAGATTTGATCTGCACGTATTGGCAGCCGAAACGCAAACCACTGCGAGATCGCACAGTACATCTCTCCTGTTTTTCCAGTCCCATACCGCAACATCAATACCTAGCGAACCTCCATGATCCTTAAGTTTTTCACGATCACCACCGTCAATTTCTCGGGTTGAAGCTAAGATCCAAAAGTCAGGTGGTGGATGGGTTCTGGATGCTTCAGTTAACTTTTGAAGCAATGCCCCCACAGAAAGTTTGTTTTAAGGTTATATTGCTTAGATTCCAAAGCAATTTTTACGAAGTTACTAGGATCAGAGCGGACGTCACTGCCTCTTTGTGATCCAGACTTGACTACATGAAATGTTTGTCCCGTTAGTTCAGATTGCACATTCGCTAGAAAGCCCTCGAAACCAGAAGATCCAGTAGCGTCCAGTTCATAAACTGCCTTCCAAAGAATCTGCTGTGCTTGCTTCGTGTTCAACGTAAACCTAGATCGGGGGGTGTAAGAATTTTTGGTCGTTCACATTGTTTAAGCACTGTTTGATCATACGATACCGTTACCCATTGATTCACGAGAATGGTCTCTCGTCCGTTTCGTGCTAAGGATTTGTCCACTTATCGCTCTAGAATCGATAAATCGCAATCGTGGTCTAAAACTAGCAGAACTGAAGTGTTTCATCAATCGGGGAAGAGAGATTCAAAGAGTGCAAACTCCCTAATGATGTCCAATCGAGAATGAATACCCAAATATGTCTTCATACTGAACATTTACGGCACGTTGACTCAACGTGTGCTCGAATCTCTATGTTAAGTTCGCTCAGCCAAAACACTGAAAATACTGTCGCTGCCTACGAACACAATCTGTTCCTTGAACAGGGGCATCGAATAGTTCCTCCTACACAAACTACTTTTATGAGTCTAAATACTCGGAATGATGAGGATCTTTAAACTCAGTGGCTACCTCAAAGTGATCCATGAAGGGTTTCCCCGCACGCGGTTCATCAAAGCCCAATACATCCAAGTTGCCAA
Organism: OMG group bacterium; assembly: GCA_012267385.1. Classification (GTDB taxonomy): domain Bacteria; phylum Pseudomonadota; class Gammaproteobacteria; order Pseudomonadales; family Azotimanducaceae; genus Bin55. The sequence continues at coordinate 103,005 of JAAXGW010000037.1, read as the reverse complement.
GGGGTCACTGATTGAATTGGGAATACGATATGCATACTCTCTTTCAAATCTACAAGTCAGGTATAACGAGCTTTCATACTCAACTTGTAGGTAATTGAACATATACCATCGAATATCGTTCAAGAACTGCGCAATGTGGTTGGTGTGCGACTTAAACATGTCATTGAAGAACCAACAGAAAAATTGCTCTAGTGCTAAATTGGCATCATGAGCTTCTATGACGTGACTTGCTCTTTTGAGCAATTTTTGAAGGTCGCTGATTACCCAATCGAGATGAAGTGGGTTGTGTTTAGCGATGTTCCCGCACATTTTGATGTATTTTGAACGTTTTATATGTATGTACATATATCAATCCCTGATAAATTTACTCTATGCGAAATAATTTTTGTATCAAGCCAACTCGAAAAACTCTCCACTGCAACATAAACATCAGAAATATTTGCACCAAATTGGGGACATTTGCAAACACGTGCAAGATGTTCCATTATGGGAACGTCATCACGTCGATTCGATGTAACGGTGGTGTTGGTTTAACGATACTGGCGATAAAAAGTCGGTAAGCAAGATGACGAACAATCTTGCGTGTGAATCTGATTTGAAAACTAAAAGTGGAGTTCCACATAGGTCTTGTTTGTCAAAAATCTCATGATTAACCATACCATCTATCATGCCCCAAGCTGTATTGAGGACTATAGATTCATATGTGATTTGGTTCATTCTTGAATCCCGTGTAGTACGTATTGATGAGCAAGTCTAGTCTCGGTTATCTTGGCGTAGTTTCACTTTTGAGGATCACATTGTAGCCTGCTTGCGGTGAACAGCACCTAGATCGAGTCATTTATCCGTCCTACGTCGGTTCCCAATTCAGTTCCGCGAAAGTTTGGTAGCCTTGCACTGACATGAAAGTGCCTAGGCTTCCGAACACCTCAAGAAATCTTCGATGCGATCCGCTCGCAGGCACCGCCCAAACGATAGTTAAATACATACAAAACTCAGTCTCCCTAGACGCGTCGTCATCATCGACCTCGACACAATCCCGCATGCCGAAACACGCAATCTTCAAGGGTACAACTCGACCTTTTTGCTCCAATCCGTAAGCAATCCTAAAATTACCACTCCGTTGTCGAGTACCTCATAGACCCAGTACCCATTACTGTACTAGATTCGTTACTCAAAATGCACAGCCGATCACAAAAAGTGCACTTCACAGTGTAATCTAGGACTCTAATCAAACACAACTGCTGGAGAGGGTATTGCCAACTCATGTAACCGCGCGCCTTGCTTGGCATAACGACGGCTGGAATGGAACGGTTTGCAAAGCTCCGGAAAAGAATACTTACTGTGTCGGTTTAGACTCATACCCCGGTGACTTGATCGCCCGAGAGCGTGATCTTGAGATTGAAAAACGCCTCGCTGGATGCGCCTCCGAAGAACTGAATGGCTACATCCCTCCATGCTGTTACAGCTACAACGCTTTTGGTACAAAAAGTGCGAATGTTGCATCCAATCCTCCTGACTTCTTTTACGGTGGTGCCGATCGAAGGGAGTGGGTATTACCTCCTGCTTCGGTGTGTGTCTGGCCCTTCGAGGCCATGTATGCCGATGGAGTAAAACCGGCTGGTCATTTTGACAATAACATTCGTAGACAGAATACTCTAGATTTTTTTAATCCAATCAAGCGGGACTGTGGTAAAAATCTAATCTTTTATTACGCAAACTACTCTAATCCGCTTTCGGATGAAGAAGAACCTCGCTACGTGATGATTGGAGTGTCTCGAATAGCAGAAGTGGGAGAGGAACTCTTTTACGAAAACGTTACACCTACGGTAGCGGAAAGGTATGCCGGAGGTTTAATTTGGGGGCGACAGATCACATCCGAATACCCGGATGAAGGAGTACGGCTTCCTTATCACCGGTATCTTGAAGAACCCGAGCAACTTGCCGCACTAGCTGTTTATCCAGAGAGAACGGCTCTCTGTAAGTACGGATCGAAACATGTTTCCGACGATGAAGCTATTGGTGTTTTGGAACAGTTTCTTTCCAAGGTGCGACTTCTCAAGGAAATTGGAGATGAGACAGAAAACTGGGATGATCGCGAACGTTGGCTGTTACAAACAGTAGCAAGACTTTGGAGCGATCGCGGTCTTTATCCTGGCCTGCTGAAAACGCTTGAGGTCTCAGGGGCGACAAATCTGATTGAAGGTACAAAATCGCTCATGCTTAGCGAGGGACATGGAGTAGCTTATAAAGCTGCGTTTGAAGTGCTATCCGGTGATCGTGAAAACGAACTTGCTGTAAACATGACACCAGTAGAGTTAAAACAGATATCCAGAAATTGGAATCTGTGGGACGAGGGATGTAGAAATCTGTTGCGAGAGATTTTTCCTAGGCTTGATCTAAATACTGAGGCTATGAGAACGCTCATACAAGATTTTGGAGATGAAAACGCGGATTTCTACAGTACACAGGAGTTTGTAGACAATCCTTATCTACTGTCAGAAACTTTTTGTGGTGAAGATCCCACGGACAGGATTCCTTGGAGCGTAGTAGATCGCGGGACACTGCCATCCCCCGATTTGGGTGGGAAACCACTTGCGGACATGGAGTACAACGATGAGCGTCGGTTTCGAGCACTCTGTGTAGAACATCTTAGGCTTGAACCAAGCCATACGTTTAGATGGGCGAAGGATCTTGTAATGGAGATTCAGGAGCGAATACAGCGGCTCCCTGAATGGAAACGAACTCTATTCAGTGAACGCTACTTTGAGGTTGACTTCGACTTCCTCTCTAAACAGATGACGATAAAACCTTCGGAGCAGGGTCTCATTGTTTACTTAAGAAGTATTTATGAAGATGAACGATTGGTGGAAGCGACTCTACGGGAACTAGCAGCTCGCCCGCACATCAGTTTACGGCGACCTGTCACCACTTCCGATTGGAAGACATGGATATATAAAGCTGACAGTCCTCTCGCCGAAGAAAGCGGGGAAGACTACACAAAAGCAACAAATGAGTAAATCGAGGTTTGCGAGAGGATTTTTAGGAGTCCTCTTTCCATTGTCACGGGCACAGCCGGTACTGGAAAAACTACGGTGATTGAGGCAATTGTTCGGGCGGTACGAAGGTCCGAAGGAGAACACGCAAACATTCTTGTAATGGCTCCCACTGGGAAGGCAGCCGACAGAGCGAGACAAGTGTTTGACAGCGTATCACTTTCTGGCGTGAAAACAGTTACAGTTCATTCTTTCCTCGCTTCATACGGTTGGTTAAATGCCAACATGACGTTTAGACGTAAGGGAGGACGGAGAGCAACCATCGGTACTCTCATATTAGACGAGACTTCTATGGTAGATTTGGAGTTGTGTGCGGCTCTGTTTCGTGCTAACGACTGGCAGCACGTCCGCCGGTTGATACTCGTCGGCGACACAGGACAATTACCTCCGATCGGACGCGGACGTGTTTTTGCAGATGTCATCAAATGGGCATCGTCTGAATACTCTTCGATCCTTGGTAGGTTGAATACGAACCTTCGTTTGCTATCGAACAAGATTCAAGGCAAAGGAAGTGCTATCCAAGAGTTATCCGACTTATTCATTGTCGACGATGAGGATAAAACTAATGCTCTAAAGGACTCTGCCACAGGAATGGCTCAGGAACAATTATTAGAAAAAGTTCATGAGGGTGGAACCGTCGACCTTGACCTGAACGTTGTTTATTGGCACGAGCCTGAACATCTCGCTACAACGTTGGTCGAGCTTATCGAGGAAGAAATGAACAAAGAAGGGCGCACAAAGGAACCTTACGAAATTTGGCGAGATGCATTAAAAGACGATCCTACGAGATTTCAAATTCTCACTCCTCACCGTGGTGAGATGCACGGAGTCGAAGCTCTTAATGTAGCCTGTCAGATGCATAGATCTGATTATGTGGTTTCTAGCGTCGGTTGCGTGGACGGTATTACACTGTTTGACAAGGTGATCCAGATTCGGAATCGGCCTACATCTGACGCAATCTGGGCATACAACAAGGAATCGAAAAGAACTGAAAAGGTTGAAGTCTTCAATGGGGAAATTGGCGTCGTCTACGCGAATGGAATAGACAGACATTTATATGCCGCTTTGAAAGGCGTAAATCGAGGTCGTCGCATGAAGCGATTTTCTGTTGAATTTACGCGTAAAACTACCCTTGCAGTTGGCTATGGGAACAGCGTTCCTATTGGCGATGGAAAATTTCGCACGGAACCAGTTGAAGGTAATTTAGAATTAGCGTATGCTGTCTCTATTCACAAAGCCCAAGGAAGCGAGTTTGCACACACCTATGTAATCGTTCCATCAAGTGAAAAACGAGCCCTCTCTACGGAATTGATGTACACAGCAATTACAAGAGCGACAAAGCACTGCACTCTACTAGTCGAAAATGACGTGACAAGTTTGCTGAATGCTCGTCGACGCGAAAATGCAGAAATCAAACAAGTAAATTCCACTCTGTTTGAAATTCACGAAGCGAAGACCCAGTTGAGGAACCGGCGTGATTGGTACGAGGCAGGTAAGGTTCATGAAGCGCTAACCGGGGATATGTTGCGTTCCAAATCAGAAGTAATTATTGCAAATTTACTTCACGAAAGACAAATTCCATTTCGATACGAAGAGCCGTTAATTGCCGAAGATGGCACGCTCAGACTGCCCGACTTTACGGTGACGTGGGGTGGTCAGACGTTCTATTGGGAGCATATAGGGCTTACGGATCTCGCTGAATATTCGAAGGCATGGGAAGTCAAGAAAACATGGTACGAGCGTTGGTTTCCAGGTCAACTTCTAACTACAGAGGAAAGTTCACGACTCAGTAAGGATGCAGTGGCTATCATTGAAGCTATTACTCAAATTTGAAGTGTACATGTCCGCGGTCAAAATAAAATTTTTTTTGTTAGGTCTGTTGAAACTTGGTAGAGTTCACCTCATTTCCGTGGACGGTGTAGCTTCGATTTCGTGGACAAGGCTACATTCAATGTTGTGCGTATCCGATGAGGTCATGGTTTTCTTCTCTCTTGGGATAAAACGTACCTAGCACTATCCAAGAACTATACCGGTCCTTCATCGTTCCTGCAAACAGATAGGTATCGTTTTGCTCGCTGCAAATCTCATCAAAAAACCTTTGTTTTACGAGTTCGACTGTCTCCGATTCGGACTTTCCTTGATTGATTAATTTCCAGTAGAGACTGCCCAGTTCCCAATCGTGAATACTTAGTCGGTGGCCATTACATTTCTCGTCGTCACACTCAAAGAGGTAGTGAAATTGATACGGTACCTTTCGAAGAGGGTTTAAAGTTACCGTACGGTCCTCCCACAGTCGAAGCTGTTGAACCGCTGCATAGAACTCTGGTTTCCAATCTTCACTATCTTCAGAAACTTCCAACTTTGTAATCTTCCGCGGTTTGAAAATCCCAAGAGAAGTGTGGTCTTTTTTTTCTTGCTCTTTAAGTTCGTCCAATGATTTCGCCTCTTTTTGTAGTACGTATCGCTTACGCTTATTCCAGTTCCCAGGATTACTGGGAATAGGATCACTTACGACTCTTATCGACTGGCTGTTCGGCCGAAAACTTTCCTTGCGTAGATCAGTTTGTTCATGTGGAGTGACTTCAACTTCAATCCACTGGTATTTCTTGTATTGTTGATCTCGTCGTAATTCTCGGAAGTTAATCGGATACAAGCGGATGAATTCGCCTTCGTCTGCTACCCCGGCAGTACATACTAATTCATCGTACTTAGTAGAAGGAATTGGATAAGTTTTTACAGTGATCAAGATTTTGAGCGTTTGTTTGCTCCAAGCTCGATAGCTCATAGGTGACTGATCGTTAAACCGTTGACTGAGGATATTGCGCCGGCTAGGGGTCGTCGGTGACAACTAAGAATATCGCTTTCAAAGCACATTAATGCCGACGGTGCGTTCTCCATTACCTGAGATATAGATCGAACTAGCTGGTAGTCATCTAAGCCAATCCGCTTCTCATACCGCTCGAATAGTCTGCGATAGGATCGATGACTCTCTAGATTTCGTCGTTCACTGCTTGGAACACCCAAACTTCTTTCGTGGCGATATTCGATACCAAGTTTTTGGCAAAGCGACGAAAGCTGACTTTTGGAGAAACCATATTTACGCGACAACGCATTCGCCCTTACGTCAATCAGTAGCTGAATGTTTTCTTTGAGAAGATGGTTCAAGAAAGAGTCAATGGATCGCCCTTCATAACCTATCGTGTGAACGAGGCAATTCGCAGGCTTCGCAGTCGTGCTCGACGCACCGCCCATCCAATTTTTTGCGCTTTTTATAGTGTACCATGGATACGTTTGATAGACATGTTTAACCAAGCAATTGGTAGTCGCTTCTTTAAACGTAGAGAAAAGATCGGATACCGCCCTCTTCTGCGAGGAACACAATGATTCTATCTCGGCGTCGACATATTTTCTTCCAAATTGAGACAGTACGACTCTTTTGGTGCCGCTTACCACTATCTCTTTGATTCTTAGTCGTGCTAGATCTCGGTAGAGGGTGAAAGAGAACGGTCCGAATTTGTAAGGTACAAAGTCGTAAAAACTTTTCACATCTTTCAAAATCGTCGTTTGCCTGAGCAAGAAGACCAACTTAACAAACGAAATCTTGTCTATTGGTTCCGAATAGCAACTCAAGAGATAAAGAATGATTTTTTCCCTTGTTAGCACTCTCCTACCTCGTTAAATCTGAAATTTCTAGTGGTCGGATAGATGAAATAAATTTTTAAAATTGAACCCTTCACGTGAAGTATTGTAAATATACACATATATAGTACGTTAAATCATCTCATCGAGCTAACACGACTAAGAAAGTATGGATTGGGTTGGCTAGTGCGCTCCATCTAACCGGTATCGCAAATTCGCGGGAGGACTCTGTCTGAACCAACCAGAGTCGCTCTAGGTTGAGTTGCCTTATGTTTCGTCGTGGGAATAAGTGAATACCGCTTACCGTTAAACTACATCATATTAAATTCTTTTTAGGGGCACAGTTTGATGAACCTGCCAGATTCCCTAGTACCCATCAGACCTTCGGAGTGACTTGCTTCGATGGACTGAAGCCTTGGAGGTATTAAATAGTGAATTTCGCCCATTAAATGTGCGAACAAAGAAACGAACATCCGATATGAAACATGTCGCATCTGCAGAGAGCATTAGAAACACCATACTAGCCAAACTTTGTGCAGAGGCTGACCCTGAACGAGCCCGACAGCAGCAAGCGTACATGAAATCTGAAGTGCCGTATTTTGGTTTAAGTGTACCACGCTGTCGCCGAATCGCCCACGAAGTGTTGCGTGATGACCCACCGCACAATTCTGACCTGTGGGTGTCCTCGATACTTCTGTTATGGCGCGAAGCCACACACCGAGAAGAACGCTATGTTGCGATTGAATTGTTGCTCTACAAGAAATTTGCCCATTGGTTGGTCTCAGACCAATTACCAGTTCTAGAAGAAATGGTGGTCACTGGCGCATGGTGGGATTTTGTGGATGCACTTGCTACGCGAGGCGCAGGAGCTATGCTCGCCAACGATCCTGTTCAAACGAAGCGCATACTCTATAAGTGGGCGAAGGATCAGAACATCTGGAAGCGACGCGTTGCGATCTTGGCGCAGCTTAAGTCAAAAACAAACACTGACGTTGAATTACTATCTAAATGTATAAAACCTTCGATCGGTCATTCGGAGTTCTTTCTTCGCAAGGGTATTGGTTGGGCACTACGTGAATATTCCAAGACTGATCCTGATTGGGTTAAAGAGTTTGTCGAGAAACATCCAGACCTCTCTGGTTTAAGTCGTCGAGAAGCACTCAAACATCTCGCTCGGTCGAATTGAAATAGCAAACAGTTTTAAAATGCGTCAACATTCATGGCGGCCGAAGTCCGATACTCTTGGTCTTGAGCACCCTTCATCATGTCGAGCAACGAAAAAGTTTGTGTTGTCTGGGACATTCCGCTCCTTCTAATTGATCAAAAATACTAGGACGTCAATCGATTTCGAATTCATACTGGCTGACGGAGTTGAAACGTCTGATCGATTCGTGCGTCATGCATATCGCGACCCCATTTTTTGCCTTGAAAGCGATCTTACAGGGCTAAATAAAGTACCTGCATAATTGACGCGAACCCGCTTTAAGGGCACAAACAGCTTTCATTTCAAGGCTAGACAACCTCATCTAACAAGACTAAAAAATACATGAATGCAAGGAGTGTTTGGCATCTGGCAATCGCCGAGATGCGAAGTTGTACCAGAATAGTACGAACTTGGCTGCTCATTGCCTTAGCGTCCAGCGTATGTATTCTTCACTGGATCAATCTAGCGAACACCTATGTAAGAATTTCGCCAAATTCTCCGAGTGCGGGTGTAATGGGTCCCCGCTTTTTGATCGTTCAATTGGTTCAGCCTATCGTGCTGTTGTTCGCGTTCGGTATTGTCTTCCTTGCATTCGACGTCAGGACTCGAGATGTTCGTGATCGTATGATCGAAGTGGTAGATGCGCGACCGGTGACAAATTTTGAACTCCTCACAAGACGGTTGCTGGGAACCTTACTTCCATTTCTTGTTCCAGCGGTATTGATCGTGCTGGCGATTCTATGCCACGGTTGGCTGGCACCATTGTTCGGATGGGAATTGGGAGCTGTAGTCGAACCAGTAAGTGTGTTAACTTTTCTTGCATGGGGCATCGTTCCGAATTTGCTGTTGTGGGGCTCGCTGACGATACTGCTGTCCGTAATCCTGAAGTCTCGAGCGTTAGTGGCTTTTAGTGTGTTGGGAATCATGGTGATCTACGCGATGCTTCATAACGCAATGCCTTATATCTCAAAACGGGATTGACCACCACCTATATCGGCGCAACATTACTTGCTTCGGATATCACCCCCCAATTTCTTTCTTGGGACGTCCTACTGAATCGTACCGGCCTGTCGATACTCGCTTATTCCCTGCTGTTGCTCGCCGCATGTTTGTATCCTAGATTCATCAATTCAGATGCACGACGATGTGGAGTGGTGCTGGAATGAGAGCGTTCCTCGTCGGAGTGTTGACTCTAGGTGGATTGGGATACGCCAAGAGGATAGATCTGCAACGGGTCGGCACTGGGTTACCGTTCACAAAGAGTATCAATTGCATCAACAAACTGACATCGATTCGATTCATGGGAGTGTGGAGATTCGGCCTGGAAGATTGATTAACCTCGATCTTACCCTTGTTATGGCCCCCCAACTTCAGTCTGACACGACATTGGATGCCTGGCTGTTCTCACTCAACCCCGGGTATCAAATTGATCATATCGCCGTCGACGACGAAATCCTCGGTGATGGCGATTACCTATTCAAGGATGGTATCCTCCGCATTCCTACAACCGAAAGGGAGAATACGGGCGGCACCGTGCGTCTTGAGGCACAGGGAGTTCCCGATCCTTTGTTTGCGTATTTCGACAGCGCATTGGATTGGAAAACGATGGAACCGATTCAGGCTAATCGAATCTCTGTGCTTGGTCAGCGGCCTTGTGTGTTCCATCCGCATTTCGTCGCGTTGCTCTCGGGTGTTAGTTGGTTTCCTACTTCAGGTGCCGCGTATGGAAGACACGTTTTTGAGACCCACAAAAGAGATTACTTTGACTTAGATCTCGAGGTCGTAGTACCCGACGACTGGATCGTAGCGGGTGCGGGAACGCGACAACGCGTAGATACACCTGAGACTCGATTTCGATTCAAACCAAGTCAACCTGTACCCGAATTTGCTCTGATAGCTGCTAAGTTTGAACGCCGAGCTTTCGGAACACGCGGCATTGAGTTTGAATTGTTGCTCAGTCCCAAGCACACGAAGAACCTTTCCGTATTGGAGTCGGCGGTGCCGGCATTGAAGGAAAGGGTTGCAAAACAGATCGATAATCTGAGGGAAGGCGGTTTGAGCTACCCGTTCGGAACACTGTCGTTTGTAGAAGTGCCGACTCAACTACGCGTGTACGGGGGTGGTTGGAAAATGGGGAGCGCGTATTCTCCGCCCGGCATCCACATGATCCGCGAATCGGGATTTCCCATCGCGCAGTTCGAACGCGCCAAAACCAAAGCTGAGGAGGAATTCGGAGACGATCAGGAAGGCATAGGAAACTACTTGTTCGAACACGTCAGAATTTACTTTCAGAACGACCTTCATGGCGGTAGTCCAATGGTCAGCCTAGGCGAACAGTTTCTTGGCTACCAAGCGACGCCACATGGCAAAGGGGCGACTGCACTGCACGCATTCGTTAACGAGATTGCTGCCAACGTAGCCTTGGAGGGAGAAGGTTTGTTTTCGATCTATCTCATACTCGATGATGACGTCGTGTTGCAGACCAAAACAAGACCGAATGACTGGTTCTCGCGAAACTTCATCGATTTGATCCGCGGAGGACAAATCAACCGTTCCAGAGTTTGGGAACCTGCTTTACGCACCGCACTCGCGGATCTGGACTTCGAGACACAGCCAAAAACTGCGAACGACGTGGTCTTACTTAAGAGCCACGCCATTTCTCGGACCATTCGGGAACTCGTACCCCAACAAAACATCAGCGCGTTCCTAGGAAGACTCATTTCAGAGTATCGCGGCCGAAACTACTCCCCGGAAGACTTTTTAAAATTTGCTCGGGACATGGAAATGGACTTCGACATATTGGTTGGAGATTGGCTGAATAGTACGGAACTACCGGGGTTCATTGTGCATGAACCGAACTTCGAGTATGTACGGGAAGGTGAATATGGTGCGTACGAATTTCAGACGTCCGTTGTGATTAGAAACGACGAATCGGTTCCAGGCGCGATAGGGATCGAATATTGGTTGAGGGACCATCATCCTCCAGAAGATTTGTGGGCTGATACTGTGCATTTTCCGGCTCATACCGCGTTGCGCGTCGCGTTGCGTACCGCGAAACCCTTGGAATCCCTGACGCTGCATCCTCACCTTGCGCTCAATCGCACCCGCTATTCCTTCCATCCACCGAACACTAAAGATGCTCTTCCTCGGGGATTAGCTTTACCTTATGTAGAAGAGTACAACTGGGTTCTTGTCGAAGACCATGCCATTATCGTCGACGATTTGAGTGAAGGTTTTACCATAGTGAACGGGCGTGAACATCAACCTCCACCGGAGAAACCGTCCGTGTTTGAGTATATATTGTTCCGAGAACCAAATTTGTTCAATCCCAATCTCAACCATGGCCTGCCGTCACTGCGGGAGGCGGATAATTTCGCGCAACGCGGGGGACTTCTCTCTCTGGTTCCGGGAATCCAAGCGCACCAGTCACGGTAAATACTACCGCACGTATGCTACGAATCCCACGGGATCGACGGAGTCTCAACCACAGTTTGCTGCTCAGCTTCCCTCGGTCGGACGTTGGCTCCTTGAATTCCACGTTCCTTCGATTGGACGAGAGCCGTACCCCATAGGCTGGAGAGCCGCATTTGGGATTGTTACTTGGCAAAGTTCGGAGCTGAGAGATCTAGGGATCCATAGGTTTGAGATCGATGTAGGGGACACGACAGAGCTGACGGAACTCGACTTGTCGGAGGTATCGACTGGATGGAATCAACTTGGTATCTTCGAAACAAGTTCACAAGACGTACGTGTAACCCTCGTCGAAGTAACCGATGGCGTTGCCATTGCTGACGCAGTCCGATGGACACCAGTTGATTAGGATCGTGGGCACGTAATAGAAGTGCCTTCACAACGGAAACTTTTGCGAGACAGAACACCCAACTCCCTGGATCAGTCTGTTTGCTAAAGCCACAATAAGACAGGGGGCAGTTCGTCGTTGTGTCACCGTGTCCTTCTCCTCTCAACTACGGCTGACTTTGTGTCTAAACTTTCCATATTTCGCGAGTATTACGCCGGACTGTTTGCGATATACATTTGGTAACATACGATATTGATTGAATTTTTGTAGACGAGGTGCACATGTCCGATCGCTTTGAAACCAAGAATAGTAAGAACAGCTTCGATATGAAAGCTTCAATGAGAAATGGAGTACTTTCTATTTTTCTTGTGACCGCCGTGACCATTCTCGCGGTTGTATTTGTGTCGATTGGTTCGTCGAACGCGGACGAACACGTCTCCGACCAGAACGCGGAATCATCTGTGATCGCACGCGCCTCCTTAGCATTTTGCGAAGATTCCACAGTTGAGGTTGGAACCGCAGAACTTGTGGAACGGTGGTCTGAAGAGGGAGTAAAACTTGTAGATGTATACATTCGCGTAACAGGACTCGCAGACGAAGCGGGTCTTCATGCCGTACACATTCATGAAACAGGTTCATGTGATCCCTGCTCGGCTGCAGGTGGCCACTTCGACCCCGGACCGCATGGACATTCACATCCAGACGGAAACCATCCCTTCCATTCTGGTGATTTGGTGAATATCAGGGTCGACGATTCGGGCGATGGAGAACTTAGAACCACGACCTCCCGTATAACGCTCTCGCCAGGTCCGTTGTCAATCTTCGACGAGGACGGTGCGTCGTTGATTATTCACGTAGATCCAGACACATATTGTCCAGGAGGTGAGGAAGCAGGTTGCGCCGGTGGGGCACGACTTGCCTGCGGAATCTTCGCGATTTACGAAGAAACTTAGCATTGTTCTGAAACACTACTTCAACAAAGAGCACAGAAAGACACTTTCTCAATTCTTTGTCCGAGTTACTGTCGTAGTGGTAACTCAGACACCCCATTGCATACGTCGGTGTTGACTACGGTACTCTGGATGGTTGACGCGTTGGCGAATGCCACTTCGCGGAAGCCTCCAAGTGCAGTGGACCTACACATTACTTTGGTTTGAGTAAGGGTCCTTTAGGTAGCCAAGCTCGCGACTTACCCAGAAAATTTTTCGAACTTCAAGCAGTTCAAAGTGTGATTGAATCCAATTTTCTACAACCTTTACAACCTTCTTACATCCTTTTACTGTACTTAAACAGTTTCTATATCAGATATAAATTACGATAATAGTCGATATATAATATATTAAAACTAGTTGATTCGATATGAAAAAGTATTCAAGATCTATATCCCGAACAATCGCAAGAATAGGCGACGATGTGCGAACGGCGCGCATCCGTCGTCGGTTGTCCCAGAGAGATCTGGCGATGAACATGGGGGTTTCCATTGGCACCGTTCAACGAATTGAAGCTGGCGACCCTGGTGTCTCGCTGGGCAATATCGCCATGGCATTTCTTGCTTTGAATTGTCTTCCGAAACTAGAGCAGGTGTTAGCTCCGTCAGGAGATAAAATTGGCGCGACCATGGACAGGGTGCTCATGCCTCAGCGCGTACGCTCGGCGAAACGTCCAAAGTTAGCCGAAGTGTCTCCGAACAAAGCATCCGAGGTTATTTCGTTTTAGCACCTGTGATGCGACGAATACAGGTGGTATTGGGCAAAGCCCAACATCTTGTGGGTGTACTGGTTTTCGACGAGAATCCCTTACGTCCGTATTCGGCATTTTCCTACGACGAGAATTGGATCGCGAATCCATTAGCATTCCCGCTCTCACCAAAAATGCCTTTAACGAGTACCTGGGTATCGTTCTCTGGTAGTGGTCGAAGCGTCCTGCCGAGTCCTATATCGGATGCAGCACCGGACAACTGGGGGCGGAGCGTGATTCAGGCTGCGTTGGGACGTATCCCGAATGAAATAGAGTTCCTGTTGAGTGCTAACGACGACACTCGTACTGGAGCTTTACGGTTCGAAGACGAAAATGGTCAAATCAGATCGACTGACAACCCTCCCATACCCAGAGTTCACTCTCTGGTTGACTTACGTCGTCTCAACCAAGAATTTGAATCGCGAGGTAGCGACATCGGACTAGTCGCTCGCCAGTTACGCGGCACTGGAGACAGTCTTGGTGGGGCTCGTCCAAAGTCTGTTGTCTACGATGGTGAAACTCTCTCAATCGCAAAGTACAGTTCAGTTAAAGACGATTTACCGGTGGAACGAATGGAGGTCGCCACCTTACGATTAGCAAAAGATGTGGGTATTCGAGCGAGCACAGCGAGGTTAGAACTAGAAGATTCAACCCATCCTGTGGCGGTTATTCATCGTTTTGACCGCAAGGGTTCGAATCGTGTTCCCTACATTTCGGGACGAAGTTTTATCGACCTCAGGGAAGACTCCGAACCTACCTACTATACCGATTTGGTAGACGTGATGCGCGGACACTGTGGAAATGGAGAGCAGACATTTGCTGAGCTCAAGGAACTCTATCGGAGAGTCTTGTTCACAATTTTGGTTTCCAATACCGACGATCATATGAAGAACCACGGCTTTTTATGGACGCAACCAGGACGGTGGAGCTTATCCCCCGCATTTGACATCAATCCTCAGCCGTTTGGACGCACCCACCTTAAGACAGGTATCAGTGAATTAAGCGGATTACAACCATCGATTCAAGCTGCAATTGAAGTGGCACCGTTGTTTGAGATCGAAGAACAATTCGCATCAGCGATGGCATTTGAAATGGCGACACAGATTCACGACAGGTGGCGACAGAGATGTGCCCAGGTAGGTATGACTGCCCGAGATATATTGAACTACGAACCCGCGTTCATACACCCCGAGATGAAATTTGCATTAAACTTGGCGAATGTTTCGATGGTAGTGCCATAGAGCTAAAGCAATGAGCTCTGGATGTGTCGTGAGACACAACTCTTCGACACAAGGAAGTTGGTTTTAAATTATTCCTGAATACGCATCGAAAAATCTATTGCCGCAACGTCTTTTGTGAGCGTACCCAAGGAGATGCAGTCTATACCTGTTTCTGCGACTGCAACTATGTTCGACAGATTGATTTGACCAGATGCCTCTAATTCTGTGTGTTTGTCGTGCACGCGGTCAAAGTCTCTTGCGATTCGAATCGCTTCCTTCAGTTGAGGCAACGAAAAGTTATCCAGCATAATTCGATCGGGAAATCCCTGTAGCGCTTCTTCTAATTCTGACAAATTCTCGACTTCAATCTCCAAGAATCGGTTGGGGTGTCCTTTTCGAGCCAGTTGAAGTGCGGTCGTAATACCACCCGCGCTGAGTATGTGATTTTCCTTGATGAGGAACGCGTCAAACAGTCCAAAACGATGGTTTGAACCACCGCCGGTGAGCACCGCATATTTCTGCGCATACCTTAAACCGGGTAGAGTTTTACGGGTATCCAAAATGCGAGCAGAAGTGTGTTGAATAAATTTGGCAAACTCGTGAACTCGCGTGGCAGTACCTGAGAGTAGTTGAAGAAAATTCAACATGGTCCGTTCTACCTTCAACAGAACATGACAGGGTCCGGTTAAGGTGAGAATTTTGTCGTTGCGCGATATAGTAGCACCGTCCTCGACGTGCCATAAAGAAGTGAATTCATCGGAACTTTGTAGGAGGGTTTCATTAACCCAATGTTGACCACATAATATTCCCTGAGAACGAGTAATCACGTGTGCGGTGCTGAACTTGGAAGAGTCGACCAGTACAGCGTGTAAATCGCCAGAACCAAGATCCTCTTCTAGAGCTGCGCGCACGTTCGCAGAGATTACTTCTTGAGGTATTTTCACCTACTCATCACATATGGTCAGTATTAAAGCGGTTAACGACTTAAAAATTACGGAAGATCATTGGTTGGATCACGTGCGTCGGATTCCGAGTCCGAATCAGGACGAACGTCCGATGGGATATGATATTTCTTTGCTTGTAATCCACGCAATTTCTTTGCCGCCTGATGAATTTGGAAAGGGTGAAGTGGAGAGATTATTCACTAATTCGCTAGATTGCGATGCTCATCCAAGTTATTCTTCCTTGGATGGCGTCCGCGTATCCAGTCATGTCCTCATCGACCGAGAGGGAAACGTCACACAGTTTGTGCCCTTTGATCGGCGTGCGTGGCACGCTGGTGAGTCTTCGTTCCAAGGACAAAAAGAGTGTAATAATTTCGGAATTGGGATCGAACTAGAAGGGACAGAAAGCGTACCGTTTACCGAAAATCAATACTCTGTACTGATCGCGATCGCGCGGGTTTTGATGGATCGCTATCCTTGCATTCAACCGCATCGGATCGTTGGTCACAACGCAATAGCACCTGATCGAAAATGGGATCCAGGACCGCAGTTTGATTGGCCGATGTTTAAAGACCGATTGTTCAAACTTGGTGTTCAGCAGAAAACGTAGAACGATTGCTCAAATTCATGATCCTCGAACGACCCAAATCGGGTTCCGTCGATCGTTGTTAAACCCAATTTCGAATGATCAGTTAGACGCAGCTGTGCAGCATTGTCGATCTCGCGAACATACACAACTTCCGATTGACTGAGAATCGTTTTTTGCTACACGGTCAACCGCGCATACAGATTAGCCGCGAGCGAGGCTTTGCTCGACGAGAGTTTTCATTCTTTAATTTCAATCTCGAAGACAGTTTTCTGCCTGCGACATCGAAAACCGTAAAGAAAATACTTCAGCAAAAGCTAGAAGCGCTGTTCCCCCAATCATGATCCAATAAAACTGAGTAGAGAATACTCCGCAAATATACGCACCAGTTGCGCCAGCAAAGTTCAATAGAAACAGACCACCGAAAAACAGCCAAATACCACGTTTAACTTTCTTTGTAACGATCATTGCTTTGCTTACTCGTCTTTTTTGACTCAGCGACATTGTACAAAAGAGAATTTCCCCGATTGCGTTCTCAGGATGCCAAAGTTGGTACATATTTGCCTCGTTCAGTTCGGCGGAAAGGACTGAATTCCATTCGCAATTGGGCATCGTAACATTCACTACGTCTTATAATGAAAAAAGAGTAATAGTTACACCGCCGATAGTGAATACCACGCAACGCAACGACCATGATCTTCAAGCGATGTGGGAATTGAATTGGAAGTATCCAGTGCTAAGAACGGTAGTTTCCGCAAAGTCTTTCTCGGTTTGATTGCTCTCTGCATACCACGCAAACACCTTCGGTGACTGGTTGACACTATGTCTGCTTTTGTCAAAGATCGACTCTACATTTCACTCGGTCTTGGAGTTTTTGTCGGCGGACTGCTGGCAGCTATAGCCTGCATATTTTGGTTGAACTTTGGCCACGATTCTTCGGATCGCACTTCCGAGTATCGGACACAGCCCGCTGACGAGATACGACCCCAATTAGTTTTATCGGGATCGGAAGACTTTAACGAATTGGATGACTCCGTTAGCAACTTTGAGCTAACCGCATCTTTGCGTTCATTACTTGTTACTAAGGGTGAAACCGATTTACTACACTTATTGAATCAGAATGCCAACACTAAATCCAAGATAGTGCGACAGACAGTGAGTTCGCTGGTGTTCGAACGACTAGTGGACCTTGACCCTAACATGGCACTAAAACATGCTCTCGTTCTTCAAGGGCAACAACAGATTGCTTCGTTACAAACAGTATTTCGAGAATGGGCGTTATTAGATATGGATGGTGCCGTTGCCGCTGGGAAAAGTCTAGATCATCTCTTCGCTACAGTTGCACTTCGGTCGGTTGTATTAACGAGAAGCGATTTGTCTGAGATGATGCGACACGACATTGAACGTCATCTTGGTGATGATAGTTTCATACAAACAGTGATCTCTGAAGAACGCACCTGGCTTCAAACACAGAGTCCTGAGGAGGCATGGTACACCGTCATTGGCAACGGAAGGCAACTATCCAGCAAAATTGGGCAATTAGCCAGTATTGCCGAGATTTGGTGGCGACAAGACAGCGAAGGGGTCTTGCAAACAATTGTTGAATCTACCAAGCCCACTTCGGATCACTGGGCGTCAGATACCTTTGTAGTTCTCCAATTACTCTCACAAGCGCTTACTGAACATTCGCCTCAGGAAGCTTTTGACCAGGCAGCGAACTTATCAGAACCATTTCGGGAAGCATTGTTACACGCCGTTTCAGAGCATTGGTCGCGGTTTGATCCACATAGTGCTCTTATAGCAGCGTCTACGCTTGAGTCAGATGTTCGTCGAAAAATATTGACAAGAGTCGTCGCACAAGTTTGGGCTCGGTCGAATCCTGACGAATTGATCCAAATCTCGAAGTCGTTTGCACAGCCTTTACAAGCAATTGCTTTGGAGGAAGCACTATTTTCCCTCGGTCGTATCGATCGAGCTGAGGCTACAAAATTGCTACAGGATGCTCACGTTAAAGGCATCATCACGATGAACTTCTTCGATACTTTTTTCCAGGAATGGACCATGGAAGATCGTTTCGCTGCGATTCAATGGATTCTCTCTGATCAAGAGCTGAAAGCACACGAGCGTGAAAGAGTACTGAGAGTCATTGTGGATAGTATTGAACTCAGTGACTTTCAACATGGTGTACGGCGTTGGACCAGATTGGCTGACGCGTTACATCGATCTGTGGGAGAAACTGAGGCAGAACTAGTTCGAATGTTGGCGAAGACTGACATCGAAGCAGCAATTTCCCTAATACCTCGCTTACGAAAGGAGTCCAAGCTAGCTTCAATTTCCGGGGTTGGAAGAATTCTCGTGTCTAGCGATCAACCTAAGCGTGCGTTAAAGTTGGCTGACCTACTGATGGAAGAGCACAGATCGGACTACTACTCGAGCATATTCCTTCAATGGTCTGGTAACAACTACAAGCACCTATTGGAATCTATTGAATCGCTAGCAACGAATAAATTAAAGACATTGGCAGCCAAAGCTTTGACCCAAAATCATGCCAGAATACCAGTCCTCTCTCCTGCGGAGTTGGAATATGTCAGGACATACTTAGATGAGAAATAGTCCTTGAGAATGTTCGAGTCTGTTCAACATCGCAAGTCTGTCACGTTCATTATCGGATTTTTGTTCGGTGGTGTTTTTGTGTCGATTGCTGTGGTCGGCATCGCCTCTGTCTTTGATACAAGAGCGGATATCAACACAAATAGTTTACCTCTCGATACATCTACCGAAGTAGGTATGAGCACGGAGTCGAGCGACGATTTGCACGCAAGTGTCGAACAGTTCCTCGACAGCATTGCTAACTCGACTCAGCAGGAGTCACGATTCACTAGAAAAGCTACACTCTACTCAATATTAATGAGGGCAAATGTTAGACTGCTAGTGGTGTTTTTTGAAGATTCTCAAAACGTATCTAATAACGTGTGGCGACAGGAAATCCAGACTGCCATTCTACGACGACTTACGATGATTGATCCAGGTAGGGCACTTGATCTTGCTTTGACGCTTCCTATCGAACAGCGGCCGAATTTGATTGAATCAGTTTTTCACGAATGGTCATTACTGAATCTTGACGGTGCAGTTCGTGCCGGATCTCGCCTTGACTTCCCTAATCGGGAAATCGCACTCGGCGCAATGATGCTAGCCACAGTCGACTTACCGACAGAAGAGAGAATCGAAATAGGTCAAAGCTTCGGGTACGAAAAATACGTTCGCCGGCTAATTGAGACAAATACAGCGATGGAACTGATCGACACTCCGCGTAGTGCATGGGAAGTCTTGATTGGCGACGGGCTCGATGTGCGATTCAGGCTCGACTCGGTTGTTGACGTAGCGAGAGAGAGAGTGAGTGAAGATGGCGTAGGTGTTCTTAGCGAGATTCTTGAGTTAGGCGATGATTTACGCGGATCCTCCGCAATCAATTTATTGCTAATCCGGTCGATCGCCCGAGCAAACCCTGAAGAGATCTTCAGACAAGCAGCATTGGAACCAGACCTTCAACCTCTTCTTTACGAACTCGTTAGCGTGTGGGCCGAAACTAATCCCATTGACGCGTTGAAAGGCGTTGCTGTGATCGACGATGTTTCACGCAGATGGTCGTTGACGCAGGGGATTATGTGGACTTGGAGCGAAAGAAATCCTCGTGACCTTCTTGAGAAAATAGCTATTCTTCCAGACACAATGGAACTACAGGCAATTTCCTCGGCGATTAGAACCATTGCTAAAACTGATCCGCACGAAGCGGTTCGGCTAATTGAGAACTTACGCACCGAAGGAGTCAACACGTGGCCTGTTGCAGAGTCGTTGGTCTATGCATGGGCGGAAATCGATCCAGGAGCAACTCTTGAATGGGTTGTGTCTGGTTCAAACGATGACAATCCGCATTTCGGTCGCTTGGTAGAAATCGCACTAACCAGACTCGCACTTGAAGAACCGGAACGCGCGCTGGATTTGGCATTGAATCCCCCGAGCTCGGCTTGGCCAACATGGTTGGATCGAGTGGTAATTCGTGAGTTCGCACGTGAGGATGTCGATGCTGCCGCGAAATTATTACCCCGAGTAAGTGATCGAAGTCGAGTGGGTGCTTATACCGGTGTCGGTTTTGAATACGTTCAAAGCGGCAACCCGGAAGGTGCTTTAGAGCTAGCGCAACAGTTGCGTCAACCAGAAAAGGACAGATACTACTCGTCAATTTTCGACTCATGGGCAACAATCGACCCCCATCAACTACTTGAAGCCATGGAAGAAATTCCTTCGAATAACGCCCGATCATTAGCCGCTCACGCCTTGATCTACAGGAATAACGAAAGGCACTTTTTCTCGGAAGATCAAGTGGAACGCGTGAAAACATACTTAAATGAAGAAGATGCGGAGTAGGGGAAATTCCGCTCGCGTCTGAAGTCTTGCACGACTAATAGTGAACCGGTTCACACATCTGTGACAGTGTTCGCTTTGGTTTGACCCAATACTTTTTTTGCTATTTCGGGGCATGGTTTTCGGTCGTCCGACCCTACTGAAAATGGGATCCTGGACCGCAGTTTGATTGGCCGATGTTTAAGGAAAGATTGCGCGATCTGGGTGTTTAGCAGAAACAGTAGTACAACTAGGGGAACCTGGATGTTGCAATCGGTACAAATCTGTATCGAATAGGTTGTGCGTTTGGATGCTATGCTGATCCACCCTTATACTCACTAGCTTCTATAATGCTCGCTCACTAGTAATTTACATCGTTCATGGCAGATAGCACACAACATAGAGATCAAAATCCGGAGGAGACTCGAGAGTGGCTCAGTGCGCTGGAGAACGTCTTGGAGTTCGGTGGGCAAGAGCGTGCATCATATTTGCTCAAACAACTGTCTGCGCGCGCGGCGCAGTTGGGCACACCGCTACCTAATCTAACAACTCCTTACCGCAACACGATTCCGATTGAGCAACAAGTTCCTCTACCGGGTGATCCGTACATCGAACGACGTATTCGAAGTATGACGCGGTGGAACGCCCTAGCAATGGTGGTGCGCGCCAATCGCAAAGACGGCGATTTAGGTGGTCATATCTCTACGTTTGCCTCGGCTGCGACGTTGTATGACGTTGGTTTTAATCATGTATTCCGAGGTCCTACAGAGGATAGCGCAGGAGATCTGGTGTACTACCAGGGACACAGTTCACCTGGAATCTATGCGCGCTCTTATCTCGAAGGGCGAATTAGCGAAGAACAGTTAGACCTGTTCCGGCAGGAGACCGGTGGCGATGGATTGTCTTCATATCCTCACCCCCGACTGATGCCTGATTATTGGCAGTTTCCTACGGTATCCATGGGGTTGGGACCGATCCAAGCAATTTACCAAGCTCACGTTATGAAATACCTCGACGCTCGCGGTTTAGTCCCTATGGGCGATCGCAAAGTTTGGGCTTTTCTCGGTGATGGTGAGTGCGACGAACCTGAATCTCTAGGCGCGCTTTCCTTAGCCGGTCAAGAGTGCTTGGACAACCTCATTTTCGTTGTTAATTGCAATCTCCAACGCCTCGATGGTCCAGTTCGAGGAAACGGGAAGATTATTCAAGAGCTTGAAGGTGAATTTCGAGGCTCAGGCTGGAATGTCATCAAAGTCATTTGGGGTCGGTATTGGGATCCGTTAATCGCCCGGGATAGTACTGGTGTATTGCAACAACTCATGGACGAAACGGTCGACGGTGTCTACCAAAACTGTAAAGCGAAGGGCTCACAGTACACCCGAGATGAGTTCTTTGGAAAGTATCCCGAGACCAAGGAACTGGTTCAAGACATGTCTGACGAAGCGATAGAGCAACTCAATCGCGGCGGACACGACCCGTACAAAGTTTACGCTGCATATGAACGTGCGTTAAAGCATCAAGGTCAACCTACCGCGATATTAGTTAAAACAGTCAAAGGCTACGGCATGGGCGATGCCGGAGAGGCCGAGAACAAGACTCATCAAGTCAAGAAATTAAACTTTGAGGAACTTAAACACTTCCGCGATCGATTCAACATTCCCATTAGTGATGAAGACCTTAAAGATGTACCTTACTATCGACCTCCAGAAGGTAGCCCAGAAATGGTTTACCTGCAGTCTCGGCGAGAAAAGTTAGGAGGGCCGATACCGCATCGAGTTGAGATTGAGGAACGTTTTGCAGCACCGGGATTGAGTACGTTCAAGGCACAGACTGACGGGTCCCGAGGACGCGCAATTTCCACGACCATGGCATTTGTTCGCATTTTGGCTACTTTGTTAAGGAACAAAGAAATCAAAGATCGAATCGTCCCAATCATTCCCGACGAAGCACGTACGTTTGGGATGGAAGGTATGTTCCAGCAACTTGGAATATATTCCTCTGAAGGTCAGCTCTATGAACCGGTTGACTCGGGTGAACTCACAGCCTATCGTGAATCTCGGACAGGTCAAGTATTGGAAGAAGGAATCAATGAAGCGGGTGCATTTTCGGCATGGCTAGCGGCGGCGACCTCTTATAGCACGCATCGCTTCACACTCATTCCTTTCTACATTTTTTATTCCATGTTTGGATTTCAACGCGTCGGTGATCTATCGTGGTTAGCAGGAGACATGCAAGCCCGAGGCTTTCTGTTGGGTGCCACCGCGGGTCGAACGACACTGAACGGCGAGGGGCTACAACACCAAGACGGACATAGTCATGTACTCGCGAGCACGATTCCTTGCTGTATCTCATACGATCCTGGCTTTGCATATGAACTGGCCGTCATCATCAACGAAGGTATGCGACGTATGTTCGAGGAGAGTGAGCATGTGTTCTACTACATTACTTTAATGAATGAAAACTACGAGCAACCAGCGATGCCGAAGGGAGTGGAAGAGGGTATATTGAAGGGAATTTATCCCTTCAAGACCTTTGGCGACGAAAAAAGAGCG
This sequence comes from OMG group bacterium, assembly GCA_012267385.1. Lineage (GTDB taxonomy): Bacteria > Pseudomonadota > Gammaproteobacteria > Pseudomonadales > Azotimanducaceae > Bin55. The sequence continues at coordinate 79,870 of JAAXGW010000037.1, read as the reverse complement.
AGTGGTCGTGTAGTGAATTTACTTGGAAGTGGGTCGATTCTTCAACAAGTGTTACAAGCAGGTCAGCGATTGGCAGAGGACTACGATGTTTCAGCTCGCGTATTTAGTGTCACGAGTTTCACGGAGTTGACGAGGGATGGAACTTCCACGGAACGTTGGAACTTGTTGAATCCCACTAAGGAACCTAAGAGACCGTATGTTGGTACTGTATTGGATGGGACCATACCGACTGTTGCCGCGACAGACTACATGAAGTCTCATGCAGACTCAATTCGGGGATTCTTTGACGCTCCGTACAGAGTGTTAGGTACTGACGGTTTTGGTCGTAGCGATACAAGAGCCAATCTGCGACGACATTTTGAAGTCGACCAGAATTACATTATCCTAGCGGCATTGAAAGAACTTATGGATGCACAGGTACTACCAGCAAAGGAAGTGCAAAAAGCAATAAAGGAATTAGCGATTGATGTACAAAAGGAAGATCCAAGGTTAGCATGACCACTATCAAAGTTGAAATTCCAGACATCGGCGATGCCGCCGATGTTGAAGTTATAGAAGTATGTGTCAGTGAGGGTGACTCAATTGCCGTCGGTGATGCATTAATCGTGATTGAATCGGATAAGGCTTCAATGGAAGTTCCTGCTCCTATTGCTGGAGAGATCAAGGAGGTTCTAGTTGAGCTTGAGGCTGTTGTGAATACCGGCGATCACATCGTCGTGGTCGAAGCCGAGGGGGAAGCCACCGAAACGGGTGCAACTGAAGAACAACCACCGGTTTCCGAGGAACAACCCACCGAGTCGGGATCTGAGACAACAACAGAAGACAAAATTACTCCGAATGATGATGAAGAACTGCCCACACCACCAACGCCGCCAACACCCCCGACTCCACCGACGCCCCCAACCCCTCCTACTCCTCCACAGCCAACTGAAGGAGTAGAGATAGAGCGAACAGTACAAACGGACACTACTCTCGTCTATGCAGGTCCTGCGGTACGAAAGTTGGCTCGCGAACTGGGTGTTCAACTCACTGAAGTAGTAGGATCTGGTGCTAAAGGCAGGATTCTCAAAGACGATGTCAAGGTCTTTGTAAAGCAGCGAATCACGACAGGTGTCAGTCAAACGGGCGGAACGGGGATTGAACCCATCGAACTACCGGATTTCACGAGGTTTGGAGAAGTTGAGACTGTACCCCTCTCACGCATGCGCAAGAAGGGTGCGATAAATCTCCACAAGAGTTGGGTCAATTTACCACATGTAACGCAGTTAGACGAAGTCGACGTTTCAGACTTAGAGACCTTCCGGAGTGAGTATAACGGCAAAGTATCGGATCGGTCCGAAAGACTCTCGCCGCTACCGTTTATCCTCAAAGCCTGTGCAAATACACTTAAGGAATATCCAACTTTTAACTCGTCAATCGATCCGAATTTCGAACACCTTGTAGTCAAGAAATATTTTCATTTAGGTATGGCGGTCGACACCCCTGAGGGATTGGTAGTACCAGTGATTCGTGATGTCGACAAAAAGGGAGTGCGAGAAATTGCTGCAGACGCTAAACGCTTGGCCAAAGCTGCTGTTGATAAGAAGCTCGTGCCAGATGATCTAGCGGGAGCGACCTTTACTGTCTCAAGCTTGGGACCAATCGGCGGAACTGGTTTCACACCGATAATTAATGCACCAGAGGTAGCGATTTTAGGAGTATCAAAACTAGCGACTAAACCGATTTGGATGCAGGGAATGTTTTCACCTCGGCAGATGTTGCCTTTGTCTCTCTCGTATGATCACCGAGCGGTCAACGGCGCAGAAGCCGGTCGATTTATGCAAGCACTAAGTGCTCAGCTAGCGAACATTCGCATGCTGTCTCTTTAGAGGTAATCGACACTGGATTTGTATTTAGAATAAGTTCTTACAGTACATGATTTCAGCAGGAGCCTGTAATTCCCGCATGCGTGCTTACTTCAGGTTCAAGAAAGAAAAAATGAGAAGATGAACACCGTTTCTACTCAGAAGAGTAAAAGCGAATCTGAAAATTTCGAATTCTCTATGTCCCAATCGACTAGGGTACTCATTGGCTATATCGCGTTGTTATTGATAGCGCCAGCTCTGTCCGATGATCTCGGGCCATTCGGAGCAATCGGAGTCGCGTTGTTGTTTGCCGCAGGAATTTACTTTACCAGTTTTTTCGCGTTCAAAAGAAAATCTAAAGATTCGTTCAGGCATCCTCTGCCCGATTCGTCTAGGTTATATGTTTCGGTCGTTGCACTTTTATGTCTGTCGGCCGACTTTTCAGCTGATCTCGGGCTACTTAGAGCTATCGCCTTTGCGTTTCTAATTGCTACAGGAATTTACGGGGTGAGCTTTCTATTTTGTCAAAGAAAAGTCACAAATTCGTTCAGGACTCCAATATCTGATTGGGTTAGAACTTTTGTTTCTGGGCTCTTAGCGGGATTAGTGAGTTCAAGTTTGACAGTTGATATCGTTTTTTTTAAAAAATTGGGAGTTCTTTCGTTGTTTTTTATGGGAACGTACATGATGAGCTTTTTATTCTTTTCAAAAAAAGTCGTCCCTCCTCAAACAAAACCGCTGGCGAATCTTAGAGAGAACGGTCCAATCAGGTAACACTGGTTGTCTTCAATAGTAAGCTCTTCGACGATGGTACCGAACGTGCTTCGCAACACGTTCGAGTTTGAGGCCTGTCAATTTAGAAGCTTAAGTCGATTTGGATGCGCGGACTGTTTTCTTTGCACCTCGGCAGATGTTGCCCTTGTCGCTTTCTTATGACCACCGTGCGGTCAATGGCGCGGAAGCTGGACAATTCATACAAGCATTCGGTGCGCAACTTGCGAACATACGGATACTTGCCCTATAAGAACAGATTGAACAGGTTCTGGTTTGTACAATGAATCAGTAAAATCCATGCATCACAAAGTCCTCTACAAGCAAGTACAGATTTTGCTTCAGGGCTTAAAGATGAGAAATAGAAGATGAGTACAAATCCAGTCCAGAACGGGAACAAATAGTCCACTTCGTCCGACGATTCTATGACCGTTTTGATCTGGTTATTTGTCGGTGTAGTCTTCCTGATCGTTATATGGTCGCGTCTGGTAAAGCATGCTGGGCTCCTAGGAGCTTTGGGAATAGTGTTTATACTTGCGGCAGGCACCTACATCGTTTCTTTTGCATTCTTTCTAAGAAAGTCTAAGCAATCGTTTAGGTTTCCTATGTCCGATTCTACTAGGGTATTTGGTTCCACAATCCTGTTAACAATCGTTTCGATGGGTTTGGCAGATCTGGGACCATTTAAAGCTATAGGAATAGCTGCATCGTGTGCAATAGGATCGTACTGCGTAAGTTTCATATTTTTTCGAAGAAAAGTTACAGAGTCGTTCAGGATTCCTATGGACCGTTGGATTAGGTATCTCTTTCCATTTCCTGTCGCGTTAATAGTATCGTCAGTTCTGGAATTGAGGTTGCTTGAAGAAATAGGAGCTGTTTGGTTGTTGTATATGGGAACCTACATTGTGAGTTATCTATTTTTCTCAACGAAAGTCGACACACCTGACCCTGGCCCCGTTGAGGCTGCTGTTAGCGAATCTTAGTGATAACGGACCATACGGGGATTCTGGTCGCGTTCAATAGTAGTCTCCTACACAATGGTGTGAACGGAGCTTCTGAACACTTATGGGTTTGAGACCAGTTGAAGTACTGTTGCGAGCAGATAAATAGTGCTTGCTCGAGCTAGACAATATATTCAACAAGCATTCGGTACGCGGCTTGCGAGTGTCTCCTTTTTCCACTACTCATTGCAATTTAGGTCGGTTTCAGTGGTTGCCAAGTTTCCTCATGGTCAGCAATAATCCGACCCAGTACAAAAAGGTAATCTGAAACTCGATTCAAGTACGCGCCTTGTCCCGACGATCGCAATTCATCACTAGCAACACGCCAAAACACTCTTTCCGCATGACGGACTTTGGCACGGGCAACATGTGCATGTGCTGAGGCTTGACCTCCGCCAGGAATGACGAATTCCTGTAAAGGCTCGATCGTCGCGTTTAGCTCTTTAGTAGCGTTTGTGATAATTTCCGTTTCCGCGTACCAAACAGGTTGAGGTATACCTGTCGCGACAGCCGCACCAATATCGAAAATTCGGGACTGTATCTGCTTTAATTGATCGTGATATTTCGGCTCGATAAACTGTACCAACACACCGAGTGCACAATTTGCCTCATCAAGAACTCCGACGAGTTCAATTTGGTCGTCACCTTTCTGGTGTACCTCTCCGGTAGCCAGTCTCGTGGTACCGCCATCTCCGCTCTCAGTGGTGACTTTTGTTATTCGATCAGGCATGTTGATACAACTCGGGCACTAGTGTGATTAGTTTAGATAAAAATATAGTGGGAGGAAATGTACCATGCCAACATTTGACATTGTTTCACAAGTAGACACTCAAGAAATTCGGAACGCAGTTGATCAAAGCTGGCGAGATCTGCGGACTCGATTCGATTTCAAGAAAGTTGATGCTGGGTTTGAATTTGATGGCATTTCAGTGTTATTGTGGGCGGAAGAGGAGTTTCAGCTCGGACAGCTGATTGATATATTACGGGTGAAATTGGCAGGACGTGGAGTGGATGTTCAAGCTCTTCAACCTGGAGACATCGAAGCACTCGGCAAAGTCAAGAGACAGACGCTTCATATCGTGACCGGAATTGAGACAGATATGTGCAAGAAGATCGTGAAACTGATCAAGGATTTGAAGCTGAAGGTACAGTCTCAGATTCAAGCTGAACAGGTACGAGTGACAGGGAAGAAACGAGACGACCTGCAACAAGTGATCGCGACACTAAGAGAAGCAGATTTAGGAATTCCTTTACAGTTTAAGAATTTCCGCGACTGAAAACCGTAAAGGTTTATTCTCGCACAGTTCGTATGCGCTCGCCACCGGGACGTGTTTCTCGTTGGTTTACGAAGTTCATTAAAACGACGAGAATAAACAGCACCGGGATAATCCAGACTGCTGTCAAAATGAAAAATAAAATCCAATTGTTCTTTAATATTTTCTCAATTAGTACGCCGCTGCTAGCCGCGACCACAGTCCTCCCCAATGTTCCAAGCGAAGCCATCGTCGCATACTGAGTAGCAGCGTGTAAGCGAGACGTAAACTCAGTGATAAATGCCACAAAAGCCACAGCGGAGAATCCCTGGGTGAATCCATCAAGAACAGCTGTCCAGAGGTAGAGAGTTAAACTTGGATCTGGGTTCTTTGATGCTGCTACCGCGATCCAACTATACATCAAATTAGTCGCAGACATCGCAACACCACCAACGACGAGCATCGGTACGGTTTTAAACTTTCCGATAAAAAGACCGCAGGCAATCGAAGAAAAAATCACTACGACTGGGCTGATAAATTTTGAGTAGATTGCGATATCGTCATTTTCATACCCAACTTCTTTATAGAACGGCAATGACATTCTGCCTAAGAACGACTCACCCAATTTGAAGCTAAACAGAAAAACGATGATAAAAAACGCGACGAGGATGCCGTTTCTTTTGATGAATTCGATCACAGGACCAAGTAGCCGCTGACCAATTATCTCTTCGAAGAACTTGTCAAATCCTCTATGAATAGTGGGTGCGATTTCTGGGCGTGGTGGTTCTTTTATTACGTACAGCACAAAGAGCATGAATAGCAAAAAACTTGATGCTAATCCGAAAAATACTCCGATCCAAGTCCAGCCGAACCATTCAGTCCCCCCTATGGCGAGTATTCCAGGGAAGCTAAACCCTGCGAACCAACCTGAAGCTTCCATCGACGCTGCTAGTCCCACTAGGTGTGGTTCATCTTCACGAATAACAGTGATCCGAAACGCTGCAGTAGACAAGTCTAGTATTGCCGACGCGAACGCTAATACAGCACTGAACACAGCTAGTAGTTGAAACAGCTCAAGTGGTGCTGTTGTAGTCTGTCCGTCTTCGGGAACGCCCAAACTCCACATGATATAAGCCATTGACATGACACTTGCCATCATGACTATCAAACAGACAAGTAGCCAAGAACGTCTCTGGCCTAATCTCGAAAGCAGAGGAATTTTTAAATGATCTACAAATGGTCCGAATAGAAAATTGATGGCGTAGCTTATCCCCACTAAAGAAAACCAACCTATCGTTGATTTGCTAATTCCGAACTCGACAAGAAAAAGTGTTAAGCAGCTACCGTGAATGAGCCAAGGAAATCCCGACGCAACCCCTAAAACGAAAATTTGCCACAGACGGGGTTCAGTAAATAGAGCTTTGAAGGTCAACCAAAATCTGCGTGGTGCGACTTGATTTGGAGATGTTGTAGTTGATTGCTGTGTATTCATTGCGAAGGTTTGGTTCTGTCCGTGAACTTTATCGAAATCCGGTTTTGACTCCGTTAATTATGAGCATGAGCCGAGACTTCTATGGATTCAATCAGGAAATATTGAAAAAACTTCTCCTTTTTTCTTGAAAAACCAGCACTCATCCCTACATAATCTGCAAATTAGCACTTTCAGGCTGAGAGTGCTAACTTTCTTTTTAACAACAAGTCTTCGGAGAAGAATTAATGCAAATTAGACCACTTCACGACAAAGTCATTGTTCGTCGTCTAGAAGAGGAGACGCTATCTGCGGGAGGCATAGTGTTGCCTGACACAGCGACCGAGAAACCTCAGCAGGGCGAAGTATTAGCTGTTGGTCCCGGTAAGAGAGACGATCAAGGCAATACCCACGCTCCCCAAGTCCAAGTCGGCGACCGAGTTGTCTTCGGGCAATACGGTGGTAATACCGTAAAGTTTGAAGGTGAGGAGATTCTCATTCTGTCAGAGAATGAAATCTTCGGTGTCATCGAATCCTAAACGAAATCTACAAAGGAGCAAAAATTAGTTATGGCTGCAAAAGAAGTTAAGTTTGCCGACGACGCGCGTTCGAAGATGCTAGAGGGTGTCAACGTTCTAGCTGACGCGGTTAAGGTAACGTTAGGTCCCAAAGGACGGAACGTCATTTTGGATAAATCATTTGGTGCACCGACCGTCACGAAGGATGGTGTATCAGTAGCGAAAGAAATCGAACTTGGTGACAAGTTTGAAAACATGGGTGCCCAGATGGTCAAGGAAGTTGCAAGTCAGACTTCCGATGAAGCTGGTGATGGCACTACTACTGCGACAGTGTTAGCTCAAGCTATTCTCGTAGAAGGGCTGAAAGCCGTCGCAGCAGGGATGAACCCAATGGATCTAAAACGTGGTATTGACAAAGCCGTTCAAGCTGCGGTAAAAGAACTCCACGAAATGTCCATTCCTTGCGAAGACTCTACTTCGATCGCTCAAGTCGGAACAGTATCTGCAAATAGCGATACGTCCGTCGGCGAGATCATTGCTGAGTCCATGGAAAAAGTTGGCAAGGAAGGCGTGATTACGGTTGAAGAAGGAAGTGGCCTTGATAACGAACTTGATGTCGTTGAAGGTATGCAGTTCGACCGTGGATACTTATCCCCTTACTTTATCAACAAGCAAGAATCAATGTCTGCCGAATTGGAAGACCCGTACATCTTGCTCTGCGATAAGAAAATCTCCAACATTCGCGACATGCTTCCAATTCTTGAATCCGTGGCGAAAAGTGGTAAGTCTCTTATGGTAATCGCCGAAGACATCGAAGGCGAAGCACTAGCAACTCTCGTTGTTAACAACATGCGCGGAATCGTAAAGATTTCTGCAGCGAAAGCTCCAGGGTTTGGTGATCGTCGCAAAGCTATGCTAGGTGATATTGCAATTCTCACTGGTGCAACAGTGATTTCCGAGGAAGTTGGGTTAACGCTCGAAGGTGTAACACTTGATGATCTTGGTACCGCTAAACGCATTTCGAGTACCAAGGAAAACACTACCATCGTTGATGGCGCAGGAGAGAAAGACAAGATCGCTGGTCGCATCAACCAGATCAGACAAGAGATCGAGGATACCTCTTCAGACTACGATCGAGAGAAGTTGCAAGAACGACTTGCAAAACTCGCCGGTGGTGTAGCTGTAATCAAGGTCGGTGCGCCCACTGAAATCGAGATGAAAGAGAAGAAGGCTCGCGTTGAAGACGCTCTGCACTCTACGAGAGCAGCCGTTGAAGAAGGCATCGTTGCAGGCGGCGGTGTTGCTTTAATTCGCGCTCTACAGAAAATCGGCGAACTGACAGGTAACAACGAAGATCAGAACGCAGGTATAAACATCGCGTTGCGTGCAATGGAGTTCCCGCTTCGACAGATTGCTCAAAATGCTGGTGCCGAGCCCGCAGTAGTCGTTGACAAAGTTCGTTCCTTATCGGGGAACCAAGGCTTCGATGGTGCGACTGGCGAATATGGCGACTTAATTGAGCGCGGTATTCCTGACCCTGCCAAAGTTGTTCGACATGCTTTACAAGCAGCAGCCTCCGTCGCTGGTTTAATGATTACGACCGAAGCAATGGTTAGTGAGCAACCAGAAGACAAACCTGCTATGCCTCCAGGTGGAGGTGGCATGCCTGACATGGGTGGCATGATGTAATCACGCTATCGCGTGCAAGCTACTCTGTTTTGAGCAGCACAAAAAAGGGATCAGTTGATCCCTTTTTTTGTTTCTCGGAAAGTTGAAGAGAAAACGTTGTTTCAGTCTTGAATGGTCCTTCCTATTTTGCGCTTTCTCGCGACCAGCCAAACCACACCAAAGTATATGAGTGAAGCCCCGATGCCGCATAGTATCAAATAAATCGGCAGTTCTATTGGATGTTGAGGTGCTGTGAACTTAATAAATCGCTGAGCGTCGCCCAATCGGAACACAACGAAGTACATGAACAACACTGTTAGACTTGCAATCAGTCCTCCGATGAGCCCATGCAGGGGAATACTTCGGCGGAACCGGTCTTGGTCAAAATCTCGCATGTTCCTAGTCTTCGGCTGTTAGCGCTGTCTTGAGAATGAAGATTTTATTGTTTGTGTCGACTGAACTCTTGACCTTAGACAAAGTTGTATCACAGAGTAAACATAGGTGTCGCGATTTAACCAACTATATCGACAATCGTACGATGACATTTAATGTCTTCTAATTTCCGTACTAACGATTGAATTTCTCGCCATTCGATTCGTTAGCGTCAAGGGTGTATAGACCGAGTTTACCAACTAAAAATTTGAACAACGCATCGCATTTAATCATTCTGGCTCTTCAGATTCGAGAAATTGGATCTTTTATCTGGTCGACTGGTTGAGTATCAGGGATCTAAGTTCTGCTGTCAAGCGAATGCCGCGGCAACTACTTCGTTCTTTCTTCTGAACATATCCGTGTACTGATGGACTGTGTGAGCTTAAACAAAGCAATTTTGGTTCCTAGAGCAAGTCAGCTTATTAGAAGATTAGAAGTAGCAAAGCAAAGAGCACTAGGAGCAATGGAACTATGATCATCAAATTTGTCAGCAGAGCTCGCACAATGCAAACACCGATCCCTTTAGACGTCCAGCTCCTTAAACCTTGGATTTGGATATATAAGGACCACAGTCCGAAAATGGCTATTGTGTTTACGCGAAAGTGCAATCCTTGACCAGAACTCTCAAACAGTAGAGGTCTATTTTGACCCATCGCAGCAAGTACTACGTCCAGAGCATATGAGATAACGGTTGGAAGTTCGGACCATACACAGAATCCAAACCAATGATCCCACGAGAGTTGGGATCCGGTCCACCTACCGACTAAGAAAAAACACGTCCCCATCCACACAGCGAACACCAGAAATCCTAAGGGCCAGGTGACAGGTGCCCAAGGATTTGCCGAGATCCGAGTTCCAAAAGCAATATCTTGAGGACCATAGGTCTCCTCACGCAATTCCTGTCTTCTTTTTTCCGCATACTCGAAGTCGGATTCATGTTCAAGCAATATCATCTGCTTGCGATAGTTTTCGACTTCCTCAGCAGTTGGTCTAGGATGTGGGGCAAGAATAGCGATGGCTATTGCAAAAATTGCGATTGCGCCAAGGATTGTTACTAGTGGAACCCGTACCTGAACATCTTTAGAAAGCTCATCATACACCCGTCGAGGAGAGTACAGGATGCGCCAGAGTTTATCCAACGATGTGGTCCAGGTTGGGTTGTCTTGGCGAGGTTCCAATCTATTCAGTTGCTTGGAGTCGTGTAGCGTCGTCGGCATACAAAAGGAGTATTGGACGCACGCTTGGTTGCACGCTCGTATTTGGATTTACAACACCTGCGCACTTGTTGCTTCCACTTTCGGGGTAGCATCTTCGATGTGGCCATCGGCACGACTCGAAGAATCCGAACGTGTTGTCCTCTTCGCCGATCCATCTTGGGAATTTCAGTTCTATCATGGTGAAACTGTTCATCACAGCCAGTCGTCCTCAAGCTTTCTGTGAACAGTTTAAGTGATAGTAACGGTCGATATCAAGAGGTTTGATTGTTCAAGTGAGTAATCCCAAATGTTCTCGTGTGATGGAATTGAACATTCCAACCGAACCCAATTAGACCAGACTCGCAACGATACCTCGTATCAGCAAATACATCGGTAGTTCTACTGCATGTTGAGACGCGGTAAATTTGCTAAATAGCTCTATGTTGTTTGAGTCCTACCCCAATGAATTAGATGAACAACTCGGTTAGCACTGCGAATCCACGGACGCGCTGAGCATACGGAGTTAAAGCTCCTCTATCAGGCAGACACCGTGGTAACGGCTGGTTTTTTTCTCCTGAACAAATCCGTGAACTTATCGAACGTGAGATACAAGCACGGTAAGATGAACAATGACCCGATCGTTGATGCTACCAACCCTCCAATGATCGTTAGTGCCATGGGCTGCCGAAGTACCGCACCTTCGCCACCGCCAAAGAGAAGCGGCGTCAAGGCTAATGCAGTCGTCAACGTAGTCATCGTTATGGGACGAAGACGAATGCCCGCAGCTTCAGACAGCGCGGTGACTCGATCTTTGCCATCTTGCATTAACTGTTTCGCAGTGACGATTAATAGAACGGCATCATTCACGGCAACACCAGAGAGCACAATGAGTCCCAACATTGACATGACACCTAATGGATTACCCATAGGTACAAGAGCGACTGCGACACCCACTAGCGCGAGCGGGATAGCATACAGTATGGTTATCGGTTGCAAAAGAGACTCGAACGTACCTGCCAGAACCATTAGAACCAATATGAACGCAAGAATTGCGGCCAGTTGCAACTCGCTAAACGTCGCTGCTCTTTCCTGCTCAGCACCGCCTAGTTGCGCCGTCATCCCAAGTGAAAGCGGTTGTTGTCGCAGAATGTTGTCAACTGCTGCAATAGCTTGGGGCAGGGTAAAGTCATCGTTTACCAATGCTGTAATCTGCGACGTCAGTCGTTGATTCTTGCGCAAGATTTCACGCGCCCCAGTGACTTCCTCAAACTCCGTAACTTCGCCGATGGTAACTTTGACCCCGGACGAAGTAGTAAACGTTACATTTTTAAGTTCTTCTCGAGTCGGCTCATCAATTTGCAGCATGATGGGGTACTCTTCGTCTCCAACCGAAAGTCGAGTAACCTCCCGACCTTCAAGACTCGCTTGAATGACTTCAGAGACGGTACCCACATTGATTTGCAAGGCATCCGCCACATTGCGATTCAACTTCACGCGAAGTTCCGGTGGTCCGCCCTCGAAACTCGATCGAACATTCCATAACTCGTCAAGTTCCAACATTTTGTTTTGGACACTCTCGGTGACTTCACGAATGTCGTACAGTGTACTACCAGCAATCTCCACCACTACAGGAGCATCACCGCTATCTAGTACTTCACTGAGTGCTGAGCGATTCAGCTCCCACTCAACTTCTGCGTTTGGGATTTGATCTAGATCATCTCGTAGAGCATTAGCGTATGCGCTGACAGGCGGACTCTCGTCCGTAATACGTATGGTTAAGCGCGCGGTATTCTCTTCGGCAGCTTCGCGACGGATAGTTCTGTCATCGTCGGGCAAGCGTCCGACTTCGGCCAAAGTAGCAGCTACGAATTCTGGAACACTTTCTCGGATCGAAGACTCAAGTCCGCTAATGACGTTTGTCGTCGCTTCTACGCGTTGCCCACTCTGACCAATATATCGAATGGAAAATTGTTTGGGATCTGACGGTGGAAGAAGCTCAGTCCCGAGCTTAAGTAATTGCCACACGGCGCCACTGACAATACCCGCGCTCAACAACACGATCAAAAAAGGTACGCGGAGAAAACCACGTACGATTTTTTCCACCGCACGTCGCGAGAGAGGAACTCTCTCGGGAACGACAGCCCCATGATCGTCAAGCTTAGCTGGGCTTAAAAACCAGCGTCCGAGTGCTGGAATGAGGAAAATCGCTACCAAGAGGGACGCGACGAGTGAAATCACTACGGTAAAAGCGATCCCATCAATGAGTCGTGCCGCTAATCCCTCCACAAAAAACACGGGTATGAACACCACACAGGTTGTTAAGGTACTAGCGGTAATTGCGCCCGCGACCAATCCAGTACCTTTTTTGGCTGCTTCGGCTGGAGTGTCACCAAGTCTTATCCGTCGATACATGGACTCGACTACGACAATGGCGTTATCGACGAGCATTCCTGCGCCCAGCGCAAGTCCTCCCAAGGTAATAATGTTCAGGCTATGGTCCGAGAAGGACATACAGAAAATCGCCGCGAGGATGGAGACCGGAACAGCAGCACTGACTATAAACGTAGCACCCAGGGAGCGTAAGAACACAGCTAAAACTAGAATTGCTAAAGCGATACCGAGACCGGCAGCGAGCCTCAAGTCATCCAGTGCTTCTACAACGAGCGTAGCGTTATCCGAAATTTCGTGGACATCAACTCCAGGTAAGTCTTCGACCGCACCAGCAAGGGCTTCCTTAATGGTATTAGAAACAGTTACAGTATTTGCACCGGCTTCTTTGTAGACGGACAAACCTATACCCTCGCGTCCGTTTACCAAGACTACATGGTCATGTTCTTGTTCACTTTCGACGACATGAGCAACATCACGAACCCGTACGGGGATACGAGCACCGCCTCCTTGTGGTGTCAGGAACTGCACGACAACGTTTTCTATGTCGTTAATGTCCTCGTACCGGGTTCTTCCACGGATCGTAAAGATTTGGCCCTGATCTTCTATCACGCCCGGACTGAATTCTTGATTCTCCGCATTGATTCGACCTTCGATTTGGCTGAGTGTAATGCCGAATTCAGCAGCGCGGAACTCATCGAAGTGGACGGAAATTTCTCGTTTCCTTCCTCCAACGACACGAACTTCCGCGACACCAGGTAACGTTTCAAGTGCCGTAGCAATCTGACGTCGGGCGATCTGCCGGAGTCCGATGAGGTCAGGATTACCCTCTTCCTTGGCGAGCATCCCTAAAGTTAAAATCGGTTGTTGACTTGGATCAAACCTTCGGATCGTGACGTAATCAACTTGTCGATCGCTGCTGAGACTACTAAGAGCGCTACCAATGTCGATTACGGCATTGTCGAGATCGGACTCCCAATCGAGGTGCACGGTAGCGACCAATCGTCCAGTGCGAGCAACTTGTTCAACGCTCCGCACGCCTGAAACAGACAAGACGAGATTTTCCAATCTCTCACCATAGAGACGTTGCATTTCTTCTGGCGGCCGGTCGCCGGCGTTAACAGCGACGACTACAGATGGAGTCTTAATATCTGGCAGCAAGTCAATGGGCAGCTCACTTAGTGAAAAAATTCCGACTAAAGCAACCGCAACAGCGGTAGCACAAACTGCTATTGGCCGGCGTACGGCGACGCCAGCACAAGACTCAAAGAAACTCACAACTCGCGAACGACGTTAACGGTTTGACCACCCCATAAATGTTCAACGCCGCCAAACACGACGCGCTCACCTAGCTCGACTCCCTCCAGAATTTCTACATGTTCGTCGTCCTGTAAGCCTAAACGCACGCGGCGTTCCTCTATGCGTTGTCCTTCGACAACAAAGACGACATCGTGGTTGTTGCGGTTTTTCTTGACCGAGTCATGCGAGACGTAGGGTACTTGGAGTCTCTGTTCAATAATTATCTCTACTTCTACGTAGCTACGTGGCTGAAGCGATAAGTCTTCATTTGGTACTACGACAACGACTGGGTAAGTACGAGTCTGTTCATCAACTAATGGTAATATGCGTTCGAGAATTCCGTCATATGTCTCTTCATCATGTGCCGCGGATGGTCGTATGCGTACTGGGTCCCCTATCTCAATTTTTTTTCGTTGGGTCGATACCAGACCGATATTAGCCTCTAAACTAGAAAGATCAGCGATTTGTGCTATTAATTGGCCACTACTAATAAGAGTTTCGTCCGCTAACAATATATCGTCTTGGTCGCGAGCCAATTTCAGAATCACACCATCCATCGGTGCAAACACTACCATATTCTGTTCATCTAACAATGCGCGGCGGTATGCGGTTTCAGCATTTGTGAAGGTCTGCCTTGTTTGCTCAAAATCTCTTTCCGTAATGTTGCCTTCCTCGTACAACTCGACTTGGCGGTTGTACTCCCGTTGCGCGATTTCAAATTCTTGCTTCTTGGCGGGTAAATTGAGATTGAGTTCAGCTTCTTCTCCTGAGATGCGTGCGAGAACATCACCCCTTTTGACTTGATGTCCTTCATAATATCGCTCGCCGTTTTCGTCACGCTCATAGTACAATCGACCAAGTACTTGTGCAGTGACTGTTGCACTCTCGCGTGGTTGTAGCATACCTGTAGACGGCACGATGTTTTCGATATCTCCAAGCCTAACAGCTTGTACTTGTACGGGAGTCCGTACATCTACGTCAAAGTTTGGTTGGGTAGGTCGATCACAACTGGAAAGGCCAAACAATACAAAGCAGACAACGGCTGGCAGTGGTAAGTACCTTAGGATTCTTACGGAGTTCCTCATTCTTCTAGAAAGTTGTTGTAGGTGGGAAGGTTGAATGAACACAGTTGTTCTATCCGGTGGTTGTACCATAGTGGTGAAGTTTGTAATCATAGAGCAAAAAACAGTTTGTACGTAATAAGATACCGTTCACGTTAAGGAAGTCACGAGGAAACGAATTCGACAGAGAGAGAAGTCGCTCGACGAATGGACAGATTCGCTCCCATTGCTGTCTTGGGAACGACAAGAACACACAATGGAACATCTGAAATTTTCAAGAATTTTACACACTGTAAAGATGTCAGAAGAGCGAGTTGTACAAGGAGAAAATTGAGAGAATCGTTCCATAATTTATAACATTGAGAATTCTTAAGAAATTCGTGCTCGCGACCATCAGAATATCTAATAAGCAAAAAGCGTTCCCGTAGCCGAAACGCAAACCCCGTTTTCAGTGAAAAAAGGGAAGGATTCAAACACAAAAAAATATTTAAGAATGAACAGAGGACTTTGGAAACAAGCGTTTAATCTGAGTTTCCATCTCCCAGATATGTCCATCTGATCGCGTCCGCGAACGTGTCGCGAATAGAGTTCTTGTTCGAAACTTTGACAGTGACCTGGGGATTTTCTACATTAAAGGAACCTAGAGCGATCCAGTAACATGGATCGACTGATTTTTCAGTGTTTCGAAAGTAATCACCGAAGACTCTTTCTGCCGTTCTTCTAGTTCTGTAAATTTTTTTGAAACTGCTTTCCCAATATCCAACATCTACTACGTTTCTCAGTGTCAAAGGATCCAGCTCGAGAGGTATTTCTTGATCGTCAATCCGAACAACTAACCCTAGAGTCTGTTTGTCTGAAGAATCTGCTTGTTCTTCGTCACTCATAGTTGTGTCTTCGTCGTCACCGACTAGTTCATAAAGAATCTGTTCCAATAAAACTCGACCGGGTACACTGTATTCGAGTGCCCACATTCCACCTTTTGGTAGCTCTGCGACAAATTCAGCACCAAACCCACCGGCTTCAGGATCATCTTCCCCTGCGCTTGGGACTCGAGTATATGTACTTCGATACCGACCAAAACCTGAACCTAGGAAGCGTGTCCATTGGACACTAGGATTCCCTCGATCGTATGTGGGTAATCCTCGGTCGACTGCTTCGCTATCCCCCATAATTGAACTTCCAATTTCCACCATGAAGTTTGGTACAAACCAAGGAACGGGCCACTCCTGAGGTTTCCCAGACAGAGAGAAGTTTGGATCTAGATCGTCAACGACTACTATGTCTGGTCGATTGGGGTTCCATTGAGTCCTTGTTGTAGTGGGACGGGAGCTCGCAGTATTTAGTTCCGCGTCATCTGTACTCGGAATCGTCATTTCGATCGGTTTTCGGTTCAAAGATATCGGTGCTTCAATAAGGAGCTTAGTCGGTTTTTGACTACTCTTGATGGCGAATCTGTACGAATTGTTCGGTTCAACTATCACAGGTTCTAAACTACTTCGAGAAACGTCATCCTCGTCGCCACCGATTGCTTGTTCCTCATCCCAATGAACTGTTACGACACCTGATCCTGACTCTGCATTTCTGAGGTTAAATACTGTTTGGTAAACTGGGGTCTCGTTGTCTTCTGTCGGCAATAGCTCAATTATTGGATCCGAGACTATGTAACCAGGGAGCTGGTTGGAAGTAATAAAGTTCTGAGTAATCTCGTCAAATCTTGGCTCATACGTAATAGCGATCTCTCGAAATTCTTCAAATGAAAAGTTTTGACCTCGAAATTTTCGCAGTAAGTCTCCAAAAATGTTGCTCAATGCTTCTTCATCGACCCACTCTTTCAAGGCTGATATTGCGTATGTATTCCTCAGTAAGACTGCGTGGTATGACTGAATCGGTTCTTCGTGGAAATTTAGTTCAGTTAGTGCAAGTTCTTCAATCTTACTCCAGACGGATGGGTTGTGGACACTAAGTTCTCTCATGAACATGCTACCACTAAAAAAGTTTCGAGTTGGTTCGTCGGGACTTTCAACACTGACACTCACAGGCAAACTTGCATCTTGACCAGCGACATAAGTTTGTTCTATTCCCAATGGATTTAGCGCAGTGTTCGTTGTAAAGTAGGGTAGTCTTTCTAAGATTAGATCGCCTACTATGTCGTCAATAAATATTTGTAGCGCTATAGCGCTTTGACCAATTGGAGAGGTCTGGTAAGATACAAAATTGCGTGCGATCCTGTTGAGAGGGTTACTACTCTGTAAGTCGTTATCGACATAGTAGAGTAAGTCTCGGAACGCTTCTTCGGCTTCTAGGTCTTTCAAGCTCACATCGAACCGCGCCGTTGGGATTCCTGTCTCTCGGATCATGACGACACCCGGTCCGTATAAGGTAGAATCCATACTCCAACCTCCGCCAAGCACCCTTAAATGTGATGGTACTTCCACGAGAGTGAGAGCTTCGTATGGATATGTCAGACCATATTTTTCCGCGGCCGTTAGGCGGTCAGCAATCCATTTTTGCAGTTCAGGAACGAGAGATTCCATAGCCTCAAAGCTCTTTCGATGTTTCGCACTGTAAAGTAGTTCGAACTCTATATCCTTAACGGTCATCGCATATCGTTCAAATTTCGACGCCACGAGCACGACATCGACAACAGGATTCTTAGGTCTGAATCGGAATGTATCTTTACCATCGTTGTTAGATTGAAGTTCGCGTTTGCCTGGTCCCGCAACCGTCCATTGCTTTGGTACAGTTACAGATAAATCCACCAAGAAATGATCTTTCGGATAGGTTTGCGGGTCGTCGCGTCCTACTGCGACACCAGCTGTAGGATACCACGAGACTCCCGGTAATAAGGCAACATAGTCAGGTCGAAAAACGTAGCTCTGATTACCGAGGAATCTTGCCATCGCTACGCTAAAGTCGAACACGCTGGCGCTACTCAGATCTATCTTGGCATCCAAATAAGCGAACTTAGGATCTGGTTTCCCTTCGCACGTAATCTGAAGCGTTGCGGATTCGTCCCCAAAATGGTATGAAGGTATTGTCAGCAGTCCATCGTGAAAAGCATGGTCTTCTATCTCTTTGGTATCGATAGCGACCTTTTTAATTTTGTAGCGTCGATTGAGAGCAAAAGTCACCTGATTTGTCGCGTTTTGTTGTGGAGGCAACAGTGTAAGCGTCAGATTGAGTTCAATTCGATTACCAGGTTTTATTATTACGTCCCCCGTGAGACTCGTTACATCAGGGAAAGAAGTTGTATCTTGGCTCTGATGGACTTGTAACCACGCCGTTTTCTGTTTCAATTCTTGTGATTGAGACGAGAATAAACCTATTAGAATCACGACACCCAAACCAAATGTAAATATGCTAGCTGACCCCAAGAGCATTCTACGAGACATTTGCCTAGGTAAGAGCGCGGCTGCACCCCCTAGTATGCCAATGGAAAGAAGCATCCATGCAACACGCTGAGTAATGATCGTTGCCGTAGCAAACACGGGCGCGACATCAGAAGGATATACGACTTGACTGGTGACTCCGCCAGCAATTTCCAATTGACCCCAGGACAGTTGCGTCACCAACCACGTATTCAATACAAAGATTCCCAAAGCCGTGAGAACGACGAGCAACCGATTTCGAAGCACCACCGCAAGCAGCATGATTATTCCACCCCACCATGCCAATTGTGGTACCACGTCCCAAACTAAGAAAGAAAAAACGCTCCAGATTTCAATGGGAGCACCAAAGCTCCAACCAAAAATTGCTGCTAGAGTGCCATGCAAAAGGACCAAACCAATGAACAGAAGCATTGGAATGCAGAGCAATATTAGTATGCCAGACATTCTCCCCACAACTAGTTCAAGGTTGGAGACTGGTTTCGCATCAATGATGCCAGATATGCGGTCTCTTATGTCACGAGCACGAATGTCAAATGCTAAAAAAATGATCCCAAGTGTAAAAACCCCAACAAATTGCGTCGCGGTCTCGCCGACAACGAATCGAGGGATTTGTGCAGAGGGTCCTATTGTCGAAGCAATCATGTGGCTCGCGCACACCACAAGGTACCCTCCGGTGGCAGTTAAAAACGCAAAAACGCTTACGACCCAAGTACGGGCCAAGCGACTGCAGGATCGCATTTCGCATAGTGCGACTGCCCAAAGAGTCTGTAAGTTCATTAGCGAAACCTAGGAACGAGCAGTGTGTTTATTTGACGGTCAGTCTTGCTTGGCTTTTTTTCTTCGTCTTTTTCTCTTCGGATCTTCGGCGACAGTCTCAGTTTGATCTGCTTGTTCGAGTTTTCCACGTTTTGCCATAAACGCCAAATATGCTTCCTCCAAAGTAGGTTCTTCTACTTTTGAAGCATCAGCACTAAATTCTCCCGCGGACTTCCCAACTACGCGAAAGACGACGTTTGCTCCGTCATACGTCCTAGACACAATTTCGTGCTTCGACTCAATCGTAGCTGCACTTTCGGTTGGTACTTTTATTTCAAACACGCTGCCGATGGCATTGGTGAGAAATTTCGTCGGTGTGCCTTGAAATGCTAACGTACCATCGTCAATGATCGCAATTTCTGAACACCCGCTACCCAAATCTGCGACGATATGAGTAGAACAAAGAATCGTGCGTTCTCGACCCAAATTTGTCATGACTTGGCGAAAACGCATTCGTTCCTCAGGATCGAGACCTACGGTGGGCTCGTCTACTACGAGCACTGGAGGGTTGTGAACCATAGCTTGAGCAACGCCGAGACGACGCACCATACCACCTGACAATTTCTTTACTTTACGGTCTGCAACTTCCGCTAGGCCGACTTCTTCCAGTACCTCAGCAACTCGTGCACGGCGTTCTTTCTTGTTATTCATACCGGAAAGCGCGGCTAGCGTGTCTACGACCTCTTCGACGCGATGTAATCGCCAGGCACCAAATTCCTGAGGTAGATAACCGATGCGCTGACGAACTTGATGACACTCTTTGATTACGTCAAAACCGCATACTTTAGCATGACCTTCGGTTGGTTTGAGCAAAGTACAGATGATGCGCATCAACGTGCTCTTACCAGCGCCGTTTGCTCCTAGTAAGCCAAAGAAGCCAGCTCCAAGTGATAGATTAATATCGGACAATACCGGTTGATTCTTCTTATAGCAGTGTGTTACCCCTTCAATGTCGATTGTTGGACCGTTTTCAGATTGGGGCTGAGCCACGTCAGTCATTGGTTAAAGCTCCTTTGATGGATTGAAAATTAATTGTAGTGAGAAAGCCAGTGTTAGTCTGGCATTTAAAAGAATATTTTGTCATGGAGAAGACTCTTCGTTTTCTGCGGTTTCGGACACGGGAGACCACCGAATGGCATCAGCAAAAACCCTAACTTCTTTGTTTCCAGCCCAAGCACTTACTAGTACTTCAATTTCGGTGGAACCGAGTTCAAACTCTCCGATATCGTTCCATCCAATGTTAGCGTTCGCAATGTCAAATTTCTCATCCCACTCGGTGTCACCATCTTTTATTGTTATGGTGTAGTGTTCTTCGGGTACATTTGGGTCAGCTGGACGGGTACGATACCAATCGATACTGGAAAAAGTTTGAATGGGTGAACTTCTTGGACCAAAAGCTAGGCGAGGTACATAGTACTCCAAGTTCCATTGTCCCCCCTGAGGAAGACTGATCGTAAATCTAGCAGCGGTTTTTTGGTCACCTCCTGCAATAAGTACAAAAGTCCGAAGATAGCTGCCGAAAGCTGACGGATCAAACTCTCGATGCCATTCATTGAGGCTAAGAAATTCTGGACTAACCGGAAGCCCTGCTATATATACAGTGTTGGTGTCGGAAGACTTAAAAAGGTTACGGAAACTAATGAAGTTTCCTTTATTTCCATCGGGCATAACGGTGCTAAAATTGGGATCAAGATCATCAACGACGATCGCGTCCGTCTCTGAAGGTCGCCAATCGATATCTGCAACAAATGGAAGTGCTGGACTCTTCACATCCGCATGTTTGTAATACTCTGGTATTTGGACTTCGAATGCATCACGGTTGTATGCGAGAAATGGATCGATCCAGACCCCCGTTAAGGTTAAGGGGGTTGCTGAGCGAACAGCAAATCTTTTTGCGTGATGACCGGCGATAAAGATGGGATCTGAACGGGAGATTTCTTCGTCGAGCCAATAGATGTATCTGTTACTTGTGGTTGTCCACAATACATGGACTAATCCAGGCATTGGTTCAGCGTTATAGACGACAAACGTCGTCTGATATTGGGTTCCATCGAAATCTGGTGAATCAAGTTTCGAAACGGTGCCCGGTTCAACAAGAAAGCCTGGTAAGATTGTGTCTTCAAGTGTCGATAGTACCCATTGGTTGAAGTCTAAGCCGACTTCGGAAGCTACGTTTAGGAAATCAGCTGCGTTGAAACTTTGCCCTCGATACTGGGTCAGTAGTCGATCCAAAAACTTTCCAATCTGGCCTTCGCCGTAGTAAGCGATCATAGATTTGGCGATGGCATGTCCTTTAGTTAACAAAACTCGATAAGACAGGATTGGATTTCCCGTGAAATCCAAATCTAATAGAGCTTGCTGATCCATTGCTTCCCATGTCGACGGTAAACCTGCAATTTGCCATCTTTTGTTAGTAGTCCCCACGTTTTCCACTGGGAGCCAATCTCGTGCTCGACCGATGTTTAGGTAAGGTAATTCCTCGCCAAATTCCTGTACAGATTTGAACGACAGGGTTGACAAACTTTCCATTTCCGAGATTAGTTGGTTGGACAATTGTTCAATCAAATACTGCAGCGCTGTCGCGCCTCTCTGGGTTGCCGATACTTGATGCGATACAAAGTTACGGTCAAACCAACAAAGGGGTTCCCACCATGCATGTCATTGCCGAAAAGTGCCAGAAGTCTCTGAAACACTCGGTCGTCCTGTTCATCCTTCGAGTTCCGCCGATTTGCACTTTCTACGGCTAGGGAATATTCAATTGTGCTGCTTGGGACGATTGGTTCTCGTAATAACATCATTCCTGGAGGTTGCAGTACTGTATCCATGCGCCAGCCTCCGCCATATATCCGTAAGTTACTTGGAACTTCGACGACATAGAGCACTTCATAGGGATAAACCAAAGATGCAGCTCTCGCGTTTCTGACTCTTTCCGCAACCCAGTTCTGCAATCGATCGTTATATGGTGCTAGAGCCTCTAAGTTTTGACGGTGTTTTTTGTTGAACAGAACTTCAAACTCCACACCCTCGATTGTTGTGACTCGCTGATCGAATTCGCTTGCTACTAACGCGAGTTCTGGTACAGGTGCCCCGCTTCTAAACCGGAATTGACTCCGTTGTTGTTGATCTACGACTGTGCGTTTGCCTACGGTCGCTACTTGCCACGTTCTAGGTACCGTAACTGTTAAGTCGGTCGTGAACAAATCTCGAGGTCGCGACTCTAATTTGTCTTGATCTGTTATTGTCCCAGAAATCGGATACCACGCCACGCTTGGCATGAGGGCAATAAAGTCCTTGTTAAAAATTGAGTTTTTTACACCTAGATGTCGAACTACGACATTAGGGAGAGCTTGGAAGTCTCTAGCTTGATCGAGATAGGCGAAACGATCATCTGGCTTCCCCTCAGCCTGCACCCTAACTTCGTGCGAAAATTCCGGCAATACGTCAGATAGCAGTTTCAATATTCCCGCTTCAAAATTGAAATTGGTCTGTTCACCGTCGATATATACATTTTGAATTGTGTAACCAGGATTCAAAGAGAATACCACCGAGTCTGTACTGGGCTCGCTAGGTGGATGAACGGATAATGTGACATCCAATGTAATTTTGCGACCGGGTAATAGCTCAACAGCCCCCGTTAAGTCATGAATATCTGGGAATGAGGCGGGACTATGCTTTTGGTGTTCGATCACCCATTTCTCTTTAAGGTTTTCGGTACGATACACCGTTCCGATCCATACAAACAAAACGATGCAGGCGACACCTATAACCGAAACACCCGATACTCCAGCGAGTAGTCGGCCAGGCTTGGTTTTTGTCAGGATACTTGCGGCGAACAAAATAGAGCACATGAAACTAGCAATACTACCAACTTGTTTGTGATGCTTGCTGTAGAAATAAAAATTTGTACGAGATCTGATGCTACCAGAGTGTTGCCAGGAAATAGCGATAGACTCTCCTGAAGTTTCACAGGAATCAGATTACTTATCCAAAATAGTCCAAGGAATACGCCTAGCGCAAAAGCTGCAATCAGTAGTCGAATTCGGAACAGTGCTATTAGGCACGCGACTAAAGCACTACAGAAAATGAGATTCGGAAATAGGTTCCATGCAATTTGCGATAAAACCGAAACTGGTTGTATACTCATCGAAAAAACGTTCCAGACAGTATGGAAACTATCGCAGTCAGGAGCAAGATGAAGCAGAGTATCATGACAAGTAGTAGTATTCCAGCAATGCGTCCAAAGATGATTTCTACATCGGACGCATGTAGCGAATCTACAACATCAGAAAAACGATTGTGAATGCCGCGTACGCGAATGTCGAAAGCTAGTAAAATGAGTCCGATTGGGAAGATCAAGACAATGCCGTTCATATATGCCAATGTCGTACCAGGGACAATCTCAAACCACAACGTACAAAACAGAACCGAAGCGGCAATGAACAACCAAGTCCGTACTAGACGACAGCATGAACGCATCTCCGCCGCTGCTAAAATCCAAAGCGTTCGTATGTTCAACATTAGATATTCATCCCTTTACCACTAGCTTCAATCAGTTTTGACTGGAGTCCAACGGATTGCATCAGCAAAAACCATAATGTCTTTGTGTCCTGCCCAATCGCTCAGTAACACTTCAACCTTGGTTGATCCGATCTCAAACTGTCCAACCTCGTTCCAACCAATTTTGGCGTTCCCTATGTCAAATTTTTCAATTTGGTCAGAATTACCATTTCGAATGTGCAAGGTGTAATGTTCGTCGGGTGAATTGGAATCCGCACGACGGTGTCGAATCTCACCATGGATGCTTCTACCAAAACCGGCAGAGATTTCACCGTAGCCCCTTGGTCGAAAGACTGGTTTGGGCACGTAGAACTCCAACCTCCACTGTCCCTCATGTGGTAGACTTGCCAAAAATCTTGCCGCTGAAGTCTGGTCCCCGCGAGCAGTTCTAGCAAATGATCGACGATAGTGTCCGTAGCTCGACGAGTCATACATTCTCGTCCATTCCCCAGGTCGCGGATACGTATCCATTCTAAGCCCTAGGTCATATTCGTCGGGCGAAAGAGAACCAGAAGAATTTGCATCGACCAAGGTATATGTACCTGAACTTTCAGTCCGTGTAACAATGCTGAAATTTGGATCAAGGTCATCAACGATAATTGCCCCAGTATCTATCGGTTGCCAGTCTACTTCAGCTACAAAAGGGAGCGGGGAACTCAGGGGTAAAGTATTCTCGTCAAACTCTGGTACTAGTACTTCAAATTGTGCGCGGTTGTGAGCTAGGAAGGGCTCAATCCATATCGATCTCGTGGGTCGAGTTGACCTAATGGAGATGCGTTTAGACTCGTGACCAAGAACAAACACCGGATCAGAGCTTGAAAGTTCATCTTCTTGGTATCCCCATGCCCATCGCTCGGATCTCTCTTTGATGTCCGACCATATCACTCGGACAAATCCAGGTATTGGTTCGGCGTTACGAAGAACAAAAGTCGTTTGGTATTCAATATCACCGAATTCTGTCGAATCTATCTTTGAGATGGAAGCAGGTTCGACACGATAACCGGGTAAGGCCGAGTCTGTTAACCAAGGGAGTACCCATTCTTCGAAGTCTAATCCCACTTCGGTCGCTACGTTCAGAAAGTCTTCGATGGTCATACTCTGTTCTCGAAAGTTGCTAAGAAGTTGCTTCAAGAACGCACCAATTTTTTCAGGTCCAAATTGAAGGATCATCGATTCTGCGAGAGCATGTCCTTTTGTGAGAAGCACTCGATAAGAAGATATTGGATTTGCATTGAAATCAAGATCAAGTAATGCGACGTGATCCATGAGTTCCCATGTTGAAGGCAAAGTAGAAATTCGCTGTCGGATTTCGGTTGCCCGATTGATCTCGCGATAGACATCGGTCCGATCAATTCCGACATATGGAATATAAGATCCATATTCCGTTATAGCGATCATAGACTCACTTTCGGTTTGTGTAACGAGCTGGTTTGACAGTTTATCTATCAAGTACCGTAATACTGTTGCACCTCGTTCGGTGGTGGAGAGTTGGTGTGAAACAAAATTGCGTGCAATACCCGTGAACGGGCTGCCTCCTTGCAGGTCATTAGTGAAATATCTTAGTAGTTCGTCGAAAGTGTAATTGTCTTGACTCTCCTCTGATTGCCAGCCCCAATTTTGTGTTCGGACAATAACGTTTTTAAACTCTTCGGTAGGGAACGACGATTCTCGAACAAGCATCATCCCGGGAGGCTGTAACACCGTGTCCATACGCCATCCACCGCCGTAGATTCGCAAATTGCTTGGAACTTCGACTACATAGAAAACGTTGTAGGGATAATCCAGAGACACCGCGCGCGCATTCTTAATTCGTTCGGCGACCCACTCTTGAATGTGCTCTTCTACGACTGAGAGGGTGTTTAGGTTGTGGAGGTGTTTTCTACTAAACAAAATTTCGAAATCAATTCCTTCTATTGTCTTACTACGTTGATCGAAGCTTGAAGCTAACAGAGCGATTTCCGGAACCGGAGCACCACTCCTAAATCGAAAGATGTTTCGTTTCTGGTCTTCTTCTTCTATACGCTGGCCAACCGTCGCTACTTGCCACTTTTGTGGTACGATAACCTTCAGGTCAGTGGTAAAGACATCCACGGGTCGCGATTCAATTTGATCTCGACCGATAGCAGCACCCGAAACAGGATACCAAGCGATACCCGGCATCAGTGCGACATAATCCCTATTAAAAATAGAGTTGCGTAAACCAAGTTGTCGGACACTCCGGTACGTGAGATTTTGAAAGTCTCGAGCCTGGTCGAGATACGCGAAACGGTCATCCGGTTTCCCTTTAGCTTGTAACCGCACTTCATTAATAGCATCGGACATGAGCTCTGACGGTAGTGACAAGAGGCCGTGTTCAAAACCGTACTTTGTAGTTTCTCCACCGTTGATATAGAGTTTTTGAATCTTGTAATCTGGATTTAGAGAAAAGACCACCGAATCGGTACTGTTCGCTTTCGGTTTGGTTACCGTAAGCGTGATATCCAGCGAAATATAGTTTCCGGGCCTTAGCTCGACTGATCCCTGTAAATGGTGAACGTCTGGGAAAGATTCGGGACTTTGATGCTGGTGCGCGTTAACCCATTCTTCCTTGTCGTTCTCAGTGTTGTTTATCGCGGTGAATAAACTGAAATAAACGATGGTCGCAATACTGACAGCCACGACGCCGAGTGTCGTATTCAACACGCGTCTTGTTTCTGTTCTATGGAGCACACTCGCCGCAAACAACAGGAAGGCAATTGAAACAAATATCACTCCACACCTGTTTCCGAGAATTTCGGGTGAAACGAATGTCGGTGCAAGATCTGAAGGAACTATCGTACTACCTAGAAACTGAGCGAAACTTTCTTGAAATCGCACAGGGATGTAATTGTTAATCCAGAAAAAAAAGATTAGAACTCCGAGGGCGATCACTGCTGCCAGCAGTCGAAACCGTACAAGGACCGAAAGGCAAACGACAAGTGCACTATAGAACAATAAATTTGGTATTAAATTCCATGCAATAAGCGACAGCACCGAAAGTGGTTGTAGACCTAATCGGAAGCGAGATTCAAACAGACCAGAAATTGATTCATAACCTGTTAATAGAGCTAGAAAGACCAAGCAAGGAATGGCAAGGAGTAGGTAAATTCCAGCGAGGCGTCCGAAAATAATTTCAACGTTGGACATAGGTCGTGAATCGATCGCGTCTGAGATTCGATTTTGTACATCGCGAGCTCGGATATCGAACGCTAAGAAAATGATCCCAATTGAAAATATTGCGACAAAACCGTTCATCAGATTCGAGATCGTGTACTTAGCAGTCACGTCGCGACCGCCAAAGAATCCATAAGGTGGTGAGGGCCATCTAGAGGTATCAACCATATCTATGTACCAACCGGTACAAAACAGCAATGCAACAACTATAAACACCCAGGTTCGGGCGAGACGACGACAAGATCGCATCTCGGCGACGGCTAGCGTTAAAAGTGTGCGTATGTTCAACACTTGGTAGGCGTCTCCTTCAGTTATTTATCAATCAGAGTCTACTGGAGTCCAACGGATGGCATCGGCGTAGACAATGACATCGGCGCGACCGGCAAAGTCGCTGACAAGAACTTCCACTGTTTCCGATGAAAGGTCGAAAGTGTTCACTGTGTTCCAACCATACGTAGCATTTGCAATGTCAAACTGTTCGTCCCACGTAGTTTGCCCGTCGTTGACTTGTAGGGTATAGTGTTCTTCGGGATTGTTTGGATTCGCTCGAGGATTGTCCAAAACACTTCCGAAAGAAAGAGATCTTGAATTTCTAACAAAGTCATAAGGTTGTACGTGAGTGACTCTACCGGGTACGAAGTACTCTAACTGCCAAGTCCCTGAGCGCGGTAACTCAGCAGCAAAGTTCGCGTACGTGTTCTGGTTTCCCCTCGCAATCAATGCAAGTGTGCGACGGTATCGACCAAAGCTGTAACTGTACGGATCGCTCTTCCGTTCCCATTCCCCAACAAGGGATGTCGCACGAACCGGTAATCCTTGATCCAAAGCTTCCTCGCTATTTGGTCCGATTTCGATCCCTGGAAAATTGAAACCCTCCTTTCTCTTTTGCTGTTCACCGACGATGCTAAACCCAGGATCAAGATCATCGACAACAATCGCTGTACTATCCTGTGGCAACCATTCCACCTTGGAAACAAGTGGTTTCGTTGGATTTTCTGAGACAGACTTCCCGTCGTATTCAGGCAGCCGTATCGGAAAGCGTTCGCGGTTTTGTGCGAAGTTTGGTTTAATCAATATCTCGCGGAGCGGTTCATGTGTTTGAATAGCGACTTCGACCGATTCGTATCCATGCAGAAAAATCGGGTCTGGCAGACGTACACCGTTTCGAAGCGAACTCACTTCGACGAATCCAGCGACTGGTTCGGCGTTGTGAATAACAAACGTGGTCTGATAAGGGCTGGTCGCTTCTGTCGTAAGTTTTGTGACTCTAACATCGGCTACGACAAAGCCTGGCAGTGAGGTGCCCTCAAGCCAGTCAAGTACCCAATCGTTCAGGTCGATATCACTCTTCGCCGCAACTTCAATGAAGTCTTCCAACGTGTAATAACCCCCTGCGTAAATACTGGTCAGGTGCTGCAGAACAGCTGACACTTTTTCCGCGCCGTAATACTCGATCATACTTTCAGCGATCGCGTAGGATTTTGATAGAAGTGCGCGAAAGGAAAGAATCGGCTCAGATTGATAATCTAAGGCAAATAGTGGAGTTTGTTCAATCGTTTCCCAGGTAGAGGGTGTACGAAGAAGATCAAGTCGTCGTCTTGTTGCACCGCGTTCTGGGTCGGCGTAAAGCATATCAAACAGGTCCGCCTCTGCGGGCTCCACACCGAATTCCCATAAGCTCGGAATAAATAAACTCTCCTCTTGCATAATCAATTGAGTTGATAGTTGCTCCACCAAGTAATTGATCGTGGTGCTACCGCGCCCGGTAGGTGAACTCTGATGATTTACAAAGTTGCGTGAGATACCAGCGAAAGGGCTACCGCCCTGCAAGTTGTTGGTAAAGTAGCTAACTACCATATTTCGTGCAAACGTTTCGGATACCTCCCAACTTAGATCTTGTTCCCCTACTACGGTTTCAAATCTCGCGGTTGGGAACGTCGTTTCACGCACTAGCATCATTCCAGGTGGTTGCAACACGGAATCCATACGCCAGCCACCACCGTAGATTCTTAGCGTGCTCGGTATTTCAACGATGTAAAACGACTTGTACGGATACTCAAGAGACAGTTCTCGCGCACGCCTGATATGTTTAGTCGCCCAATCTTCAAAGTCTTTCGCATAGGGCGCTAATACGTCTAAGTTTTTAGTATGTTTTTTGCTGAAGAGGAGTTCAAATCGAATTCCCTCAATCGTCGTTCCGCGTTGATCGAACTTCGAGCTAATTAACGCCAACTCCGGTACTGGTGCTTGTGATGTAAATCTGTAAACGGTGTGTAGCTTTCCTTTGCCCCGCCATTCACGCGTCTCCATTGCACGGCTTCCAGCCATTGCTATCTTCCATAGCTGGGGTACAGAAACAGTTATATCTGTTGTGAAAACATCTCGTGGACGATTTTCCAACAGATCCTCGTGCGTCGCCGAGCCAGATGTCGGATACCATTTAATACTCGGCAT
The DNA here is from genome assembly GCA_012267385.1 of OMG group bacterium. GTDB lineage: Bacteria > Pseudomonadota > Gammaproteobacteria > Pseudomonadales > Azotimanducaceae > Bin55. Next base: position 50,563 of record JAAXGW010000037.1, on the reverse strand, counting down.
TAACGCGACAAAATCTGAATGGAAAATGTAGTTTTTGGTGCCGAATCGTGGAAGCCAAGGGGATGGAGTCTTTGAAAGTTCTCTCGCTTCGTCCAAGTAAGCGAAGCGTTCGTCAGGCGTTCCCTGGGCTTCTATGCGAAATTGATGTTCGTCATCGGTCCATTTTGATGCAGAGACTTTGAGTAATCCTTGTTCGAACGAGTATTCCTCCAAGTCCAAATCCAATTCGTTGCCATCGATATATACATTCTCGATGGTGTAGCCAGGATTGAGTGAAAATACCACCGAATCCGTGGGATTCGATACAGGAGTAAGTGCTGTAAGCGTTAGATCAAATTGAAGTTTGTCATTGGGCCAGAGCCTTATAGATCCTTCAAGATGTTGGATGTCGGGGAACGCCTTGATATCTTGTGAATCGTGTGCAGTTCTCCACTCCTGTCTGAGACTATTGGATTTGTCGTTTGATGACATTACACCAGTGATACTCATAATTCCTGCTAGGAGGCAAACACCACCCCCTACACCAATGAGTTGTCGTTGTGGTTGAGTTCGCGGCAGTATGGACGAAGCGAATGTTATAAACGCAATAGACAACAGAAGCATTGCCAGATGAATCACGAAGCTGACAGCTGAAAAAGATTCTGAAACGAAATCTGAGTGAATTGATGCTTGCTCTAGTTGGAGAAAAGGCTGGTTGGAAAGTGCCACTAAACCGATCAGTAAACCCAGTGAGAGTAATGCGACTATAAGTCGATTCCGCAATAACACGGCTAAGAAGGCTACGACGCTTCCAAAGAGCAGCAAAAAAGTCATCATTTCAACAATTGAACCCCACGCGCTCGTGACCGTCAACAGACCATACCGATACGGGATTTCAAGGTAGTGTGCTAGTACTTCGTAGAAAGTGATCCCCCCGAGAAAAATCGTCATGGGAATTAATACCAAGAGAAGTATTCCCACCATTCGACCCACTGTGACTTCCACGTTGTTCGCTGGCATCGAGTCGATGACTTCACTGATGTTGTTTTGAACGTCACGTGCACGAATGTCGAAACAAAGGAATATGATTCCGATGACGAAAACAGCTCCAAAGTTGAAGACTAAGTCGTTGACGGTGTATTGTGGGGCAATTGTCCCGTGAATCCAACCAGAAGGTGCTGACGGGTAGTAATCTTGTACGGCATTGCTAACCTCAGTGGTGTACACAAGCAAGAAGGCATAACAGTAACGCGAGACAGATAAAGACCCATGTACGCGCCAGTCTGCGGCAAGAACGCATCTCTGCATGAGCTAGAACCCAAATGGTGCGAAGATTCAAAGCGTGGTCCCCCTAAAAGTGCTCAGATGAGTGAGTTATTATGACAAACAAGCGCGGAAAGGGAAGGGCACCGGGACGTGAGGAAAGCGAAAGAGGAGATTGTGTACTGACATCCCGGTGCTTTAGAGTATTGAGTCTTATACGCTAAGCAAGTATCGTGCCGAAACGTCGATGTGTCTTGATCAGGTGCTCGTTGGTTGTTCGTCGGATAGTGGTGTAGTGTCGGAGGAATCACTAAATTCCTTGGAATAGACTTCTTCGTATTGTTTGAGACCTAGATAAGGTCTTAATAACTTCACCGCTAAGTACGCAGGACCAGTATCGACCAACGCGACCAATAGTTTGAATACATAACCCGATGCGATCAGCACAATCAACTGTACCCATACCGCTTTGTCTGGTTCCATCGGCAGTCCGTTCTTCGAGAAATAATGTGCTATCAATATCACGGCAACAGTATCAATTAGTTGACTGACTAAAGTCGAACCATTGTTCCTTAACCAAAGGTGTTTACCCTTTGTTAGTCTTTTCCAAAAGTGAAAAAGATGGACATCGCAAAATTGGGCGCACAGGTAAGCGACCATAGAGCCACCAACGATTAGAAAGGCATATTCCTGAATTTCAAAGAATAACGGCCTACGTCCTGCAGCGTCCATAGCGACTTCGGTACTCTCTCCGGGCAAAACCCCGCCGAGCCACAGGATAAACACCACCCAGACATTAACCAAAAACCCGACCCAAACCATATCAGCTGCACGTTTTCGACCGTAAAGCTCGCTAATTAAATCGGTGCACAAAAAGGTAACCGGATAAGGCAGGACGCCAACGGCAAGTTTGACTGGGATGTTTAAACCGAAGACTGTAAACGAGAGGTTCAAAAATCGGGTAATGCCGACGATGTTGAGCATCGCAAGCGAGCCTAAGAAGATTCCCGAAAGAACAAGAAAGACGCGTTGTCTTCGTACTTGATAGATTTCTTCTTGGCGCATAAAGCTAACTCTCCTTCTGTCCTAAATTTGCGTGAATCACGCTTCCGTTGATGACTGGATTCTGTGTAGCCCAGAAAATAGTTTGAGCTATCTCCTCTGGTTGAATAATGCGGTGAAAAGTGGACAACTGCGCTACATCATCCAGATGCTCTTCAGGGACGCGGGAACGCAACATTTCCGTATCCGTAAAGCCCGGGCAGATGCAACTCACATGCACGTCTCTCCCAGCGAGATCTTGGCACAACGCGCGCGTCATACCGACCAGAGCATGTTTTGAAGCTACGTACGAAAACACGTTTGCTACTGCTTTTTCTGCTAGCGTGGACCCAACCAAAACAATACTAGATCCCGCAGCCATGTAGGGAATGAGAAGTCGATTAAGTGTGTTGGGGGCAAGGACGTTTACCTGCATGACTTCATGCAGGGTACCGTCTTCAGTATTAACCGCTGAGTCACTTTGCAGTTTCGCGGCGTTGTGTATCAGATGGATTTCCGTGGGAGCACTGAGATTTAATTGTGCCATCAACGTTCGTTTTAATTTCGTTGCAAGTATCGCCGAGGAGAGATCAATCTTTACACTCGTTACGCGCGAATCCGGACACGGACGGCGTGAGAGATTAATTACTTCGTACTGTCGATCGACAAACAGTTGGGCGGTTGCTAAACCAATTCCGGAGCTCGCACCTGTTATTATGGCAAGCTTCATAGTGTCCATGTAGCAGTTGCAGACTCGCTCGGGCCGGACGAAACAGATACTTCAAAACGAACGATCGACAACATTTGAAACTCTTGCGTTGAAGTCAGATTCACCATAAACCAGTTTGCGAGTTCTTCGACGGTCACATTACGGACGTCTAACACCTTCACGTCGCGAGGTAAAAACTTCATAGTTTCGTCCGCGAAATCCACGCAGATATAGTTTCCCTCCTGTCTAATCGAAACATAGGGTGAGAGTGCTGGTACCAACGTCGTTTCATCCAACGAATCACAAACGTCTTCAATCATCTTTTTCAGTTCGTTGTAGTCGAAACACAGTCCAGTATCTGCGATCGTACACTGTGCTCGGGCTTGAACCGAGTAGTTATGTCCGTGCAGGTTTTCTCGTTCTGTTGCAGAAAAAATTGTGAAATGAGCGCACGAAAAGTGATGAGCTTCCTTGTGGATTTCGATCCAGACTTGTTTAGCGGGAGATTGCGACATTACGTATCAAGAGCATCTTTAAACAATAGCTGATGATCGCGAAAGGGAGCACCAGACTTAGCAAGAATCGGGAGTTGTATCAGAATATTTTGGTTTATTGAAGACATTTCGTTCCAGTCTGACTCAAGCTTCGTTTGTCTGAAGAGGTATTATGGTGAATGTACAGGAACTAATCTCGGACGGGAAGTGTCAGTGTTGGATAACACACAAAGGTAGCAAATGGATAGACGTATAATGGAATTTACGGACTGCCAGCACAATCGAACACAATCGTGACTGATCAAGACAATCACACGTATAGCGATGACTCCGAGGAATACGTCGCGGGACCCATTGAACACTTTCGGACGATCTTCATATCGGACACTCATTTAGGTACTAAAGGTTGCCAAGCCGAACGCTTGCTTCAGTTCCTACAGACGCGTAGTTGCGACCAACTGTACCTTGTCGGCGACATCATCGACGGTTGGCAGCTCAAGTCCAGCTCGTATTGGCCGCAGACACACACCAATGTCATTGTAGAAATACTAAACCAAATGGCAGCGGGAACAGAAGTGGTTTATGTTACAGGAAACCACGATGAGTTCTTACGCCGATATTCCACTTTTATGATTGGGAATCTCAAACTAGTTGACGACGTAGTTCATGAAACTGCAGACGGGCGTCGATTGTTGGTTCTACATGGTGATCAGTTTGATGTCGTAACCCTGCACCACAAGTGGGTTGCAAGGTTGGGCGATATCGGCTATTCGATCCTTTTGGTAATTAATCGGTGGTTGAACTGGTGGCGTGAACGATTCGGTTTTGGATATTGGTCGCTATCAGATTGGGCGAAGAAAAAGGTAAAGAATGCGGTGAATTCCGTGAGTAACTTTGAATCTGCCGTGGCGCGTGAGTGTCGAATCAACAAGCACGACGGAGTCGTTTGTGGCCACATTCATCATGCCGAATACCGTCGAATTGAAGAGGTGGACTACTACAACTGTGGCGATTGGGTCGAAAGCTGCACCGCGTTATTAGAAGATTACGATGGAACTATTACTGTATATAAAGATGTCGTTGAAGAAACTCCGACGAAACCCCGTCGTGTTCGAAGGCGTCGCGCTCGGTTAATAAACGGGACATCGCGCCGCCGCGCCCGTAGAGCTAAAGAGAAGCTGTAGGCGATACCTGCTGAACTTTCTCTTTGCTACGGACGCTTGGTATCCACAAACCAACGGCGTAGTAGTCTCGCTAGACTCCCTACGTCAAGCACTTGTTCGCAAAGGGGTCGACGTTCGAGTCGTGCATCCAGGTTTGTTTCCACGAAAGCCGCTACCAAAGTATCCTGAGATCAAGCTAGCCACGACTCCTTGGCATCTAAGTGCACACGCGGACTTACCTAATGTAGACTTTGTGCACATTCCTACTGAAGGTACGCTAGGGATCACGGCGCGCTTGGTTTGTCAACGACGAAAGCTAAGGTTTTCCACCGCGATGCATACAAAATTTGCAGAGTACGCAAATATACTAGCAGGTGTTCCAGAATCTTTTGGATATCGGTACCTCCGATGGTTTCATAAGCCCGCTATTTCGACCATCGTACAATCACCTAGCCAACGGGAAGAGTTATTACGACATGGTTTTGGAAACCTAGATGTCGTCGGCGGCGGCGTTGATGTCGAGAAGTTTCAACCCCAGAGACGGGTTGAAAGAGAGCTTCCGCGGTTGTTGTTTGTTGGGCGAGTCAGCAAAGAAAAGAACATTGAAGCATTCCTGAATCTTGACATATCCGCGACCAAGGTCGTAGTTGGCGATGGTCCGGATCAAGAAAGGCTAGTGCGGAAATATCCCGATGTAGAGTTTAGGGGTTATCGTTTCGGGGCTGAATTGGTGTATGAATATGCGCAAGCAGATTGTCTAGTGTTTACGTCAAAAACAGACACTTTCGGACTGACTTCTTGTGAAGCCATGGCTTGCGGTACGCCGGTAGCAGCGTTTCCAGTGACAGGGCCGATTGATGTAATTCGAGAAGGTGTTAGTGGATTTCTTAATGATGATTTGGGAACTGCCGTAAAGCAATGTCTTACTCTTGATCGAGACGGAGTAAGACAGGAAGCACTTCGATTTTCTTGGGAAGCAGTAGCAGATCGATTTCTCTCTGTTCATAAACGAGCCGCTGACGCTCAGATTCCGGAGGCAATGTAGTGGATCAAAAACTGCGAGAACTACATGCATGTCTTGGGATTCCCGTGACATATCACAAGAAAACGAAGCTTGCTTGTTTTAGCACTCCAACTATGTTAGTTTCGATTGGTGACGATGTTTTTGGTCGTCCACAACGGCTTGAACAACGAGCTGCGACTGCTTGGTTTGCAATGCGTGAACACGCCAAATCCGATGAAATTACGCTACAGGTTGTTTCAGCCTACCGCTCCGCGGAGTATCAGGCTGAAGTTATTCAAAGATCACTGGATAAGGGGGACTCGATTGAACAAATTCTTCAGAGAATTGCAGCACCGGGGTTTAGTGAACATCAGAGTGGGCGCGCTCTAGATCTCACTACGCCAGGATACGAAGCGGTTGAAGAGGAATTTGAAGAATCTACCGCGTTTACTTGGTTAACTCAGTGTGCTCGACAACATGGGTTTGAGTTGTCTTTTCCTCGAAATAATCCTTACGGAGTTATCTACGAACCTTGGCATTGGTGTTACAGGGAATAGTTAACAGATCGATTCCGAATCTTCGGATCAGGCCTTATAACCGCAATACACAAAGCATTTTTGGTTCAGCCCTGTGCCATAGAGTATGTGGATAATGCTTGCAGCAAATCTTATGGCAATTCGCAGTGTCCAAGTCAGCCTATTCTTGCTTGCGTTCATCGCGGGCGTTCGTGTTTATTCGGACGAAAACAGTCAAGACCTCACAGCAGACAAAACTTCGATGCCCGCGGACGCAATCGAAGAAGTTGTAGTAACGGGTACGTATATACCGACTGGCATCCATCCTGCTGCAGTGCCGATCACGTCAATTTCGTCTGAAGATCTAACCTCAACAGCCCCTTCAGATTTCAAGGACATCATTCGCAATCTAAGTTTCAACGTGAGTTCATTTGGACTCACATCGACCAATTGGGTGGGAGACAATAGTTCTTATGGAAGTGCAAGCATAAACGTTAGAAACTTAGGAAATGGTGCAACTTTAGTTTTATTAAATGGCAAGCGAGTAATACCTTCACAGTTCAATCAAAATGGCGGTACGTACGTAGACATTCAAACTCTAATACCCAACATTGCCTTGGCGCGAATCGATATTCTGAAGGAAGGAACGTCAGCAATTTATGGGTCCGATGCGGTGGCTGGGGTGGTGAACTTAATCACCAAAGACGATTTTCAAGGACTGGACATACAGTTCTTTGCTTCCCTGGATCACGAGTCTCGTACGCAAAGCGACAAGAACTTAGAAGTGCTCTATGGAACTGGGGACGCAAACAATCACTTCACGATTTCTGCAAGTTTATTGGATCGTAGCGCGCTTACCTACACAGAGCGATTTGATCGATTCGGCAAATCAGGACTCTCGAGTTTTGGTCAACCAGGACGTTACATCCCTTTGGTTGACGAAGACGGACCCACGCGGGTTTCGTCAAATTTTTGGTGGCCCAACGGCGGTCCTGACATTTCGTTGTTTCAAGGAAGTCTTCCGGACTTGGAGTGCGAGCGCGTGGCAGCGGACGATCGGTACATGGGTACCCTGGGATTACATCCAAATTTTCCTCATATTTGCGTATATGACTATTCCAGTTTTTTCTCTATGGTCAGAGCTGAGTCCCAATATCAGTTCAGAATGACAGGAGAACGCGAACTGGGTTCAGAGCGAATACTGTACGGATCACTGGCGCGATTCAGGTCTGAATCTTCTGGAGGGAATTCATACTATCCCGATGTTCGCTACGTGATCGTCCCAGATCACAACCCAGGACTTCAGCTTGATGCTGCTCGTCGTGGATTTGAACCAGTCCCCTATCAGGCACTACAACGTGTCGTAGGGGGTACCTCAGAATCTGCATTTGAAAATCGACCAGTGAACACTCACGACCTTTATCTACGAAGAGGACTAGACTTACACGCAGGTCTTCGCACACTTTGGACTGTGTTCAATCGAGCCTGGAACATTGATGTAAGCATATCGATTTCCGAAAGAAAGATTACGACGCACCTTCCCACAGACTCGATAACGGAACGAATGAATTTAGCGTTTGACGGATACGGCGGACCAGACTGTGATCTTTCGAACGAAATGCCAGGTTCTGGTAACTTTGGTTCAGGTCGTTGCTTTTACTACAACAGTTTTCAATCGAGCGTTTACGATCCAGCCACCGGAGAACGTTGGGACTTGTCGCAAGACGAGTGGGGACCTAATCCTGGCTTAACCGTGGCAGAAGCGGCACGCCTGTATCAAAATCCGCCAGAACTACTGCAATGGCTACACGGGACTTATCGATCTAGCCGATCAGTGAGACAACGAGTAGCAGAGTTCATCGCACATACTGACATCGCCGATTTCAAAGGCTTGCCCGTTGGATTTGCGGTGGGATGGCAAGTTCGAAACGACTCGGCAAAGTCCGATTACGATGACATCGCGAATACTTTTGGATACGCCTTTTTGAGTGGCGATAGCGATTGGACCAACTCAACACAAAGTTGGTCGTTGTTCACCGAACTTTACTTGCCTCTGAGTCAACGTATAGAACTTAACGCTGCTTTACGCAGAGAAGAGATTCAAGATCCAGATACCGTATCTCTTGATCCAAAATTGTCCGCGATCGCGAAGATCAATGAAAGTTTCTCAATTCGCATGAGTTTGGGTACTTCGTTTAGAGTCGGCTCGCTACTGCAAACGGGAGGTAGCCGAACTATTTTTCAAAACTCTAGTGACCCGTTTTCGAACGCCGCGTCTCTGGCTTATCGAGCGTCTCAAGCTAAGGGAAATCCCAACCTTGTGCCGGAGACCGCCGAGTCTATCAGTATTGGTTACACATTAACTCCCCAAAACTTGGTAGGTCTGGAGTTTAGTATTGATTGGTACCATTACGACTATAACGATTTAGTCATACGAGAGGGACACCAAGCACTCATAGACTTGGACAACTCGCTTAGGTGTCCGAATGGCGTTAATGGAGATAGTGAAGTAGGGCCGCTATGCGGTGTATGGGATCACGACAACGATGGTGTGGAAACCGTCTTTAGTATTGGAACAGGAATACCAGACAAAGTGGTCCGTCGGGAAGACGGTTATCTTGTACGTACTGAACCGAGTTATTTAAACGCGAATCGATTGATTACAGATGGTGTGGATGCGACCGCTAAATACTCTTTTCAGCTTGGCAACATTGGAGATTTTGAAGCTTCTACTTCGATCAGCCGTTTCCTGACTTACGAATTGACTCTTAAATCAGGTGTCGTCATCGATGGATTGGGTCGTCGAAACGCGACCAATGCAATTGCCAGACCTATGCCCAAGTTGCGAACACAATTCACGTTAAACTGGTCCTCAGAAAATTCTGCTGCGACGCTGAGTATTAACACTATTGGGAGTTATCGCGACGAGTCGCCACAAAATGCGTTTCTGGGTGCTTACTTAGGCTATGCAAGCGATATCGAGCAAATGTCAACCGTAGATGTGCAATATCGATGGTGCACCGAGAAGTGGTTTGGAGCCAGGTTCCCGACGCGGTTTCTGATCGGTGTTAAGAATCTCTTAAATAGCGAACCCCCTCTAGTAATTGTTGATGGTGCTTACGACTATTACTTACACGATCCTCGCGGGCGTATCTACTACACGCGCGTGCAATTAATGGGTCCATCGCACTCTGCCGCTTGCCGTTAGTCTCATGAAAGTCAGGACCTAAAGCTAGAAAAAGGCAATAACGCAGGGGTCACTGAATCACTGAGTTGATCTAAACAAGCGGTACCAGCAAGCGTGAATCAAATGGTGTTTGCGTGAAATTGATACGGTTAAGACCTTCAAGAAGCGTATATCGTGTCAGCAAGTTCAGCTAACGACTGGAATGTCCACTGAGGTTTAGCATCTGATGGTGCGGTCGCGCCGGATTTTCCTCTCGTTCTATCAATCCACGCGGTCGCGACACCTAGCTCACTAGCGGGAACGACATCATGAAAGAGACTTTGTGCAACATGAAGAATTCGCGATTTGGAACAGGAAAATTTCTTGAGTGCATGTTCAAATACAGCCAGATTCGGTTTGTACTCGCCAACTTGCTCCGCGGTGATCACGTATTCAAACGAAACCTCTAAATTTGGAGCGGTGAGCGCAAACAAGTCGTCGTCTGTATTGGAGACTATTGCTAGTTGGAAGGATTCACTAAGTGTTTTGAGCGCATCCACCGTGTCTGAAAATGGAGTTGCTCGAGCAATACATTCTTCAAATTGCACTAATTGCGGTTCCGTGGGGACGAAACCGAGTCGAGTACCAAATTGTTTCAACACGCGTCTAAGAACGTCGCGATAAGAACCACCGTGTTCTTGTTCTGCGGGTTCCAAGAGTGCGAAATGTTCGAGGAGCACAGCATCATTCCAATGCGCATCATGGGAAAACAATATTGACTGCAATGTCGAAGTGATTGCACTCTCCCAGTCTACGAGAGTACCGTAGCAATCGAACGAGAGAATGTCGAAATCGGAGGCTCTAGGTTGAGCCAGTGTATTCATCAAGACTGGTGACTGTAGTCTTTATCGTTAGTAAACCATAAAAGCTCTTCTCAGACTCGAAGAACCATCCTAGATGCGTACGACAATTTCCACAGGAAGCAAGACGCCAGGTGTGTCCGGGGAACCACGTGTCTGCAGCTGTCGGCCGTCCTTCAATGGCACATCCAAGTGCATCTCGAAAACACCGAAACTTATGCACGATTCCATGTGGGTTGGCGAGTTCATACTCGTGCAATCCATCCACAAAGAGCGCGTCGTCCGCATCCGCCAAATGATGTCGGCATTGCAAGCACACGACTAGTTTGCGAGGGCGCGTGGGAGTAAGCTCGACGAACTCTTCTAAGTCTGTAGCAGTTTCTATGTTTGCAGAACTCATGTGATTCAGTGTGAAGCAACAACAAACTTCGAGTGTTTTAACATTATCTAGCCAAACGGTTTTGGGTGTGTATGGACATCACGTTGGTGGCAGAATCCTTCTGCAGACTGTCTAGTCCGGGAGCTATGGGTAGGGAGTCAAACGCGCGGCGGAGACTGTCAGACCAATTTTTTCGTAATTGCAGCCAATACTCATGGTCTCGATCTAAACTTTGCTGCAAGCTAGGGTTGTACGTGTCGTTGAGGTAGACTAGATACTCGATGGGAGGACCCACCGTCGCGTTGCTGCGCGACGTCGAATCCATAGAAACCAGAGCACACATAGCCGCATGAGCGATGTCAAACTCACGATGTATCATGCGATCCAGTATTGGTTTGCCGTATTTGGTCTCTCCGATCTGTAGATAGCAGTCTCTTTGCTACTGCGAATGAAATTTCCCTCTGGATATATTTGTGCAATCGCCGGACTCTCATTTAAGACTTGACCTCCAACGATGAAGGAAGCTTCGGGGGAGAATCCTTTTTCAGACTCCTTCCCTTCGAATACCTTCTGTTCTTCTCGCGATATTTCACCAATGTAGCTCGCGGCTTCGCCTAGATCCTGCATCGTGTAAAGATTGTGCGCTGTTCGGTCTTTTATATCCTTGTTTAATCGAGCGACCACACCTTGTGTTGTTGCAAGATTACCCGAAGTCAAGAGTACATAAAAGTGCCGATGATGAGAAAACACATGCATCTTGCTGAACGTGTGAATTTGGTCGACACCAGCATTCGTTCGTGAATCAGAAACAAAAACTAGTCCATCTTGAACAGCGATACCGACACAATAGGTCACCTGGACTTTCTCCTAGCCATGCTTTTATGGATTGTTTTGGTACTCAATTTTTGGAGTCGAAAATATTGTTGTTAAGCGAAATTCTATCAGAAGTCTGGTCGCGTTTTAAACCGGCAACTACATTTCATTCGAGAATAGTCTGAACACTATTTTGTAATTTTCAATGCACCTTGAATCGAAATTCTCGTAGTCAATGGGTGTGTGGACGTTGAAATTTAGTACGGAACAAAGCAAGAAAACTACATGAGCACTGTAGTTTGTTCGTTGGTTTACTGTGCCGCGCCGAATCGACCAAAACAGGATCGACATCGTCGTTCAACAGAAATGAAACTCAATCCATGAACATAATTTGCATTTGGCAACCGTTTGCTAGCACACTAGCGGACGGTGTTGTCATTTCTATTGATTGATTTTTTACCAAAACAATGAAAAAAATACTTGTTGGATGTGTCATGACGTTCCTCCTGATGACATCCTGTAGTGTAGAGAAAGAGAGTCTAAAAATGTCTGAACCACCTATTGCAGAGCGCAGAGCACACGTCGCAAACTACCACGGCATGGAACTGAAAGATCCGTATCACTGGCTAAAGGATCAAAGTTATCCACAGATCGACGACGAGGATGTGTTGGACTATTTGAAAGCCGAAAATGCCTACTTTGAAGAGTTCGCCGGATTGATCGAAGATCGAGTTGAGGACATTTATAACGAACTCAAGGGTCGATTGGAAAAAGAAGATGCTTCAGTGCCGTACCGAGATGGAGACTACGTGTACCAATCACGTTATGTGGAGGACAGTCAATACCGGCAACACATTCGTTGGTTAGCACCTAGCGACTCGACTAGTCCGGCAGCTCAATTCGATGTTCCGGAAGAAGGTACAGAAGTCATACTAGATCAGAATGAGCTCGCAGAAGGTCTGGAATATTTTCGACTTGGCACGTTCTCGGTGAGTCCGGACTACCGTTTATTGGCTTACAGTTCTGATACTAACGGTAGTGAGCGTTTTACGCTGGTTGTTAAAGATTTGACCACGGGCGAACTACTATCTGATCGTATAGAAAACACAGGTGGTGGTTTAGTTTGGGCTAACGATAGCAAGAGCTTTTTATATGTAATGGTAGATGAACATTGGCGTCCCAATCGAGTACGCCATCATGTTTTGGGTACCGATCCAGCTAATGACCCAATTGTCTATGAGGAATCTGATCCTGGCTTTTTTGTTGGCATTTCCCGTACTACGTCTAGGGAATTTGCAGTGATAGGGACTGATGACCACGAAACTAGTGAGGTCTACGTTCTACCGCTCGACGATTTGACAATAACGCCGCAACTGATCGCGGAACGACGAGATAAACACTACTACTCCATTGATCATGGTGGTGGGGATTTTTTCGTTCTCACCAACGATACGCACAAAAACTTTCGACTGGTGAGAACAGCTTCCGACTCGTTATCACCGGAAAACTGGTCTTCAGTGATCGACGGTTCCGATTCACGATACATAACGAATTTTCAATCATTAGCAACTCGATTAATCATTAGTTACCGCGAAGAAGGGTTGGATCAAATTGCAATTCTGGAAGAAGACGCTCAACTCCAACCGATAGAGTTTGATGAAGCAGTGTACAGTGTTGGATTTGGATCGAGTAGTGCAGGTCCTAACCCATCGCAGATTCGCATTTTTTACTCATCTCTGGTAACTCCAAGCACTACTTTTGATTATGACCTCGCTTCGGGCGAGAGATTCACGCGAAAGATTCAGAAAATTCCGAGTGGCTACGATGCGAGTCTCTACACGTCCGAACGAAGAATGGCACGGTCACATGATGGTGTATTAGTTCCCGTTTCCATCGTATATCGTAAAGACACGCCGCTAGATGGAACAGCTCCACTGTATCTACGCGCTTATGGCGCATATGGATCAAGTTCATCCCCGAGCTTTTCGACGACTACTAAGTCTTGGTTGGATCGTGGTTTTGTATACGCGATCGCACACATTCGAGGCGGGAGCGAAATGGGATATCACTGGTATGAAGACGGGAAACTAGACAAGCGGATGAATACCTTTCTCGATTTCATATCGGTTGCACGCTATCTGATTGACGAGAAGTTCACAGCACCGAAACGCATAGCGATCACAGGTGGAAGCGCTGGCGGTACGTTAATGGGTGTTGTAGTCAACGAAGCTCCAGAGTTATGGGGTGCGGTTGTGTCTCACGTCCCGTTTGTGGACGTGCTCAATACGATGTTGGATGACTCGTTACCGCTGACTCCAATTGAATGGCCCGAGTGGGGTAATCCGATTACGGATTCCGATGCGTATGAATACATACTCTCGTATTCCCCATACGATCAGTTAGAAGCTAAAGACTATCCGCCAATGTTAGTCACTGCCGGGTTGAATGACCCAAGAGTAACTTATTGGGAACCAGCCAAATATGTCGCGAGGTTGAGACACCTCAAGACTGATGACAATCTTCTGTTTCTCAAGACCGAGATGGGTGCTGGACATGGTGGCAGATCAGGTCGGTACGAATATCTTCGTGTTCTCGCTGAGACATTCGCCTTTGTGCTTCATGCCATGGACATTAAAGAAGACTGAAACTATTGCTGTGCGAATAGCTTTGGCTCAACAACGTTTCCACACGATTTAGAACGACTATACGCTATCGTACCAAATTGCTCTCCCGATCAGGAGAGAACTGTTGACTGAGATGATCTTTGTTACTTCTTACCAGGTAGGGGAATAGGAAACGGAGTCACATTACTGCTTTCAGCTTCAACGATCTTTGCGGTTCCTTCCTTCCGTACTTGATCAATACGAATAATGTTATGAATAGGAACCCACGTACTATCGACTTCACCAAATTCGTTGCGAAGTTTTTCCTCGGAAGGGTCGATCACTACCTGTGAGGGTTTGGTGAACATGAACGAGCTAAGTTCAACAAATCCGTACACGTCTGCGCTATCAATACTTCTAACATAGACTTCATAAATCTGCCCGCCATTGTAGAACTGCACACGATATATGTGGTGTTTGTTTATGCTAGTCATGGGACGTTCATCGGTCTGTCCGGGCAACGATTCGTTTTGATGCGGTAATTGTAGAAATCGTCGCTCAAGCTTGCTCCCAACAAAACTAGCACTGTTCGAATCGATTTCTACTCATTTGCGCAAACGAGCTTCGACAAATACGAATTTTTGCTCCTAATACAACCTACGCCGCTTGTTCTAGTCGTTGAAGATTCTTAGTAGCAAACATTAAGCCACCGAGTAAGACTAGTAACAGTCCGACTCCAGCAAGCAGTGCGTAATTATCTAGTTGCAGTATGAAATACAACGCGCTGTAGAGCATGACGAGGAAAATCCCAATCGTGACAGTGATATTCCGAGTGCGGGTGATAAACCAAACGTACGTAGTGTTCATCGCGGTCAGAATAAAAGCAGCAAGAACGTATCCAGTCACGAATCCAACATGTTCCGTGAGTGCTAACAATGTGAGGAAGAAAAGAACTAAGCCAATCCCGACAACACCGTACTGAACTATGTGAAACTTGACCCTTGAGACGAGTTCGAGGCAGAGTATGCTGACCAAAGTTAACACTACGAAGAAGATTCCATAGATTATCGCTCGACGAATGTCTCGATAGTCTGTGTTCAAGTTGAGTACATCGTAGCCCAAAGTTAATCCGGAGCGGGACCAAGTCGTGCTCTGATAGTAAGGGTTGTAAATCGCACCTGTTCCAATCCTATCTGCTAAATCTTCAAGCGAGACGTCGGAGTCAAAGCCTCGTGCGAGTTTATGTACGGTCCACGATTGTTCAAAACCGTCAGATGTGATTTCCTCCGACACGTCCGGTAACGTCCCGATAAACTTCGGATGGGGCCAATCACTACGCATCGTGATCCGAGAAGTATCACCTACCGGAACCACAACGAAGCTACGGGACCCCCGGAAATTCAATTGGAGTTCAACATCCGATGCTTCTAGCAACATTTCCTCCGTTAAGTCGACCTGAAGTGTATTACCTAGAAATGTCTGGTCTGAGTAAGGGTCTGTGAGTTCAACACCGTTCCAAAGAATCGAGTCGACGCTCAATCCTCTTCCATCCGTTATCCCAAGCACTAGTGAAATTTTCTCGATCCGACGAGTACTATCATCGAATGTCAATGCTGGAAAGGATGCAGTAGAGTTGAGAGTTGCTTGAAATACGGGTACCTTGTAGATCCCGCGCGATTTCATGCTGTGCGTGGTTGCGTGGTCTAGATCCAGTTGTGTGGGCATATGCGCTCGATCATCATTTCGCACAACTCGGCTGGTGCCGGTAGTAGTCTCTTGCTCGGCACGGACCAAGATGAACGGACCTATGATGCGTTGTTCGCGTCCGCCCCAACCTATACCTATCTCTTGAGTCGCGTTTTCAAGATACTGACTTCGTTCTTGAACCAGGTTTTTAACAAGGAAGAGTGGAATCATGAGCGCGAGTACGATCGCGATTACGAGAACAAAGCGAAACGTGATCGACGCGCCGAAGATATTAACGTTACGGCGTAGCCAAGAGTCGTCCGATTCTGGGTGGTCGGAAGTGTCTGTCATAGTTTGAGAACTCCAAATTTTCGATGAATTCTTTGCGTTCTCACTCCAAATTCCAACGAAGATTTTAATACATTGTCTGTTTAAAGTTTATTTAAACAACTATATATATTTATAGTAGAAAATACTAACATCTCATAAGTGGCTAGTGTGTGATCACCTTTTTCTTTGGTAGCAAGTAAAACTTCATGCGGCTTTTTGAAGCTGTGTCTTTATTTCCGGTATTTGTCTAGCCACACGGAGTGTGCGCGTTACCTCAACCAGGGAAAAAACTTTACCGAAATCTTTTTGGTCAAAAAGTCTCCAACCGATTCGAATACGCTGACTGTACATATCGGTGGATTGCACGGTCTTTTGGCAGTGATACAGAATTTGCCAAGTAACCACGTTCACGGGGTCGGATTCGGTGGGAGGGTAAAGAATACTGTACCCCATCGCACTATTTGTAGAACCAGAAACACAGTCTAGGAGGCTTGAACTTTGTGCGAGATCGAGTGCCAACCGTCGAGCGTAGCGTTTGCGTCGATTGATCACTGTTGGTGGTAAATCAAACACTAAAGGTATGTATTTCGAGGTGGGTTCCGCAACGGGTGTGTTCGAAACTCTTGGCTGAGCAGGTTTGGGAAGTGGTCGAGTCACAGGTATACCTTTCCGATCAGAAGTAGCAATAGATTCAATCAAGTGAGCGCGCTCTTTATGATCGACCAAGAGCATGGCGCGCACGTATTGTGAGTTTAGATCACACCAAAGGCAGATTTCACGCTCCATTACTTCTCGAAAGTGTTCGATGTCAAACATCTTTTTATCACACTCCTCGCAAATATCTTCGAATGCTTCATGACAGTCGCTGAGGTCTTCGCCGAATGCTTTCCAAACTTCTCGCATTGCAAGGTAGAGCTTACGGATGTTCGTAATGTGCCTACGTCCCATTCCATTGTTAAGTGCTTGAGGTAGAAGAGGGTAGAGCTTTCTTACTGTAAAAAGCATGTCGCTAAGTAATGATTGGCTGATCGGAAAACCGTTTTGTCGCAACCACCTCACAGATTCGCGTTGCGACAATTTGGTTGCTATTTCCTTTTCTCGGGTTTCCACACAATCATTTAAGTGGAGTGCTCGATCGATGAAATGTCGGTGTCGCCGAACGTGATTTTGAATTAGGTGCGATAGTTGAATTTTGTTACTTGAAACTGTTTCGTTTCTCACGACAGTAGCTACAGGAACAGGTTCTTGCCCATGCTCCTGACGCTCCTTCTGTACTGCGTCGAGTAGTTTGAGTCGTCTCCGACCTCCGCCGAACAGTTCGAAATTTTTTGTATCTCCATTTCTCACGTACACTAGTGGCTGGAGTAGGCCGACGTGCTTTATCGAGTCAAACAAGCGAAACTCTGAAGAACCAATACGCGCGGATCGAACGGTTCTCTTAGACTTAAATGTCGTGTTCATTGTCGTTGGTTCATAGAATTGACAGTGATTATACGTACAGTATATAAGCAAACTTAAAGAAAGTCCACGGCATCGTGATGTGATTTCCCCAATTACTGAGAACTAGGTGCATTCTCAAACATTAAGGTACTCAATTTACAGACCCTTGGCGACGGGTTTAAACAGACGAATTTTTCAAATTTTCCAGTACAGTTTGGTAAATAAATCAGGTCGAAATGAATATAGCTCTTGCGTTCCCATTATTGACAACCACACTTTCGTGGATATTCTTTAATTCCCTTCACTACCAAGATACGTTCATTTGAACGACGATTCACCGGCGTGTGATTCGATCACCACACTGAATCTCGAACCCAATGACCATCATCGTCTCGCCGCATTGTGCGGACCAGACGACACGAATATTCGCCAACTAGAGCAACGTCTGCAAGTCGATATTCGTAATCGAGGAAATCAGTTCCAGCTCGTTGGTCCAGGCCCACAAGTATCTGCTGCACAATCGGTGCTGAACCGCTTGTATCAGGAGACAGCGTCGCGCGATCTTCTAGACCCGCACACTGTACACTTATTCTTGCAGGGTACATTTGTGGACGACCTAACTCTACTGAAAGATGATGAGGATACCACGACAAACGGTCTGATCGTAACTCGTAAACGGCACATCGCGCCACGCGGACACAATCAAGTGCAATTCGTTGACAATATGCGGAATTCGGACATCAATTTTGGTGTTGGTCCCGCGGGAACGGGCAAAACCTATCTCGCAGTCGCGTGTGCTGTCGAAGCCTTGGAGAGTGGTAAAGTTTCACGAATACTACTAGTGCGACCGGCGGTTGAAGTAGGTGAGAAATTGGGTTTTCTTCCGGGGGACTTAGCACAAAAAATAGCTCCGTATTTGCGGCCGTTGTACGATGCGCTGTACGAAATGCTTGGAGCACAACGGGTTCTCAAGTGTATCGAAAAGAATGAAATAGAAATCGCGCCTTTGGCCTATATGCGGGGACGAACGCTGAATAACGCGTTCATCATATTGGATGAAGGTCAGAACACGACGATTTCGCAAATGAAAATGTTTCTCACACGCATCGGATTCGGCTCAACTGTCGCAATCACTGGTGATCTCACACAGATTGACCTACCGCAACACCAGTATCGACAACAATCAGGATTGGTTCACGTCTTGAAAATTATTCAGGAAATCGAAGGAATTTCGGTCGTACACTTCAATCGCCGCGATGTGGTTCGCCATCCTTTGGTCCAGGATATCGTCAATGCTTACGAACGCGACGATGTACATCGACAACGAAAGAAAGACGAATCGTCGGCATGAACATGATTCTTGATTCAACCGCAACCGTAGTTGTGCAATTTGCCGAACCCGTACCCGATATTTCTGACAACGACGTCATCGAATGGGTAGAGTTAGCGCGAGGAGTTCGATTAGGCGAGATATGTGTACGATTCATGAATCTCGAAGAGGCTCGGGCGTTAAATCGACAATATCGAAAAATTGATAAACCAACGAATGTTTTAGCTTTTCAAAGTGACTGTCAAGAAATATTGGGCGACCTTGCCATTTGCGTACCATTGGCGTTGCAAGAAGCACATGAACAAGGAAAAGCTCTTTCATCTCATTTAGCTCATCTCGTCATACATGGGACGTTGCACTTGTGTGGGTTAGATCATCAAACCGAAAAGGAGACTCAAAGGATGGAATCTTTAGAGTCAGACTTAATGCACAGATTGGGTTTTCCCAACCCGTATGAAGACTATGGCTGAAGAAGTAGACAGTAAACCTCGCTGGCGAGAATGGTTTGAACAACTGTTTGCCGACGATCGGGACGACGATTCCTCCGATAAATTTAGAAAAGCGATCAAGGAGTTCGCGTCTGAAGAAATTGAGAGTGCAGATACGCTGAAGATAATTTTTGGCGCTCTCCATGTCGCGGACATGCGAGTACGGGATATCATGGTGCCAAGGGCTCGGATGGCATACGTTCGAGCTGATTCGAATCGCCAGCAAATTCTCGCCCAAATTGCCAAGTCGCAACACACTCGATTTCCTGTAATAGGAGAAGATGTCGATGACATCCGCGGCATCTTGCATGCCAAGGACTTGTTGATTGATGCGAATGTGAAAAACGACAATGGCTTCGATGTTGCGAAAATTTGTCGCCCACCCTCTCTCATACCCGAAAGTAAACGACTTAATGTGCTGTTAAAGGACTTTCGATCCTCGAGACGCCATATGGCAATAGTAGTTGACGAGTTCGGGCATGTGTCTGGGTTAGTAACGATCGAAGATATTCTGGAACAGATTGTTGGTAATATCGAAGACGAACATGATCAGTCCGACTACGAGGATCAGAGCATCGTACCCTTAGCAGATCACCAGTTCCGAGTGCGCGGGGACGCGTCGATTGACGAGTTTAACGAGTACTTTAACGTCGAGCTTCCTCGAGGGGAATTAGAAACTGTAGGTGGAGTCATTACCAGGAAATTTGGCCGAGTACCCGCAAATGGCGACGAGTTGCAAATCGGTGCAATGAAGGTTCGTGTTATAAATGCTGACGATCGGAAGATCACGTTATTGCAGGTGATTCAACCATAGTGCAACACCGCGCCGCGGTGGTTCTCGCACTGGCGTTTCTAGGCGGCGCGATCTACCCGATAGCGTTTGCGCCGTTTGAGATTTGGCCGCTTGCGCTCGTATCGCTGGTATCACTGTTTTTTGCTTCGGAGCAAGTCTTTGAGCGTTCGTTTTTATTGAGGTTGTTGGTTCCATTTGCGTTTGCTGTCAGTATGTACGGGGTGGGCACTTCTTGGGTGCACAGCAGCTTTCTAGCTGTTGGAGATATTTCGAACACGATCTCAACCTGGGTAACCGTTTTGTTCGTGTTCGCCAACGCGGTAGTGTTTACCGTGATCATTGTCACTATTCAAGAACTTTGGGCTCGCAGACCAAGATTTGTTCGGACCGCTGAAAATTATTACACCTTAGAGTGGAAACCTTCGCGCGAGCTCGGCGGCTTCTCAGTTTTAGGAACAGCCCTAGGTTGGTTGGTCTTTGAGTTTCAAAACAACCTATTGGAATCTGACATCGCTTTTCCGTGGTTACAAGCTGGCTACGCGTATATTGACACTTGGTTGGTCGGACTAGCAACCATCGGGGGTGTGACTCTCGTCAGCTTTTTCATTTTAGTTACGGCGATGGCGTTGTTTCGAATTCGGCGAATTCGGTTCATTACCATGGCTTTAGCAGTGTGCCCATGGTTGTTAGGAATCGTACTACTTAACGTACCTTGGACGCAACCTGTAGAAGAGAAAGAGATAGCATTAGTACAGAGTAATTTTTCGATAACAGAAAAGACCTCTGGAACTGGGCCGGCTTTGTCATTACGAACTAACTCGATATTGTCTCTTGAAGCGGAGGGTGTTGACTTTGTTATTTGGCCAGAAATTGCCCTTCACACGATGGTCAATCAAGATTTGATCAATGCACTCCATTTACTCGCGGTTCGCGTTGATGCATCTTTGATTACAGGTGTGTGGAGTCAAACCATCGTTCGGGGAGAAGACCCCGTACGTCACAACGCTGCCGTGGCGGTGAGCAAGTACGATCTTCAGTATCAGGAATATCAGAAGAAAAAATTGGCACCGTTTGGTGAACAAATTCCTTTTGAAACTGTTCTCAAACCAATCATACAGTGGTTGGATTTACCAATTAACAGAGTCCGTCCCGGTATCGGTCGACAAAGCAATATGGTGCTAGAGGGTGTAGTGGTGGGCATGACTATTTGTTATGAAATTGCATTCCCTTCGTATGTCGCAGTACGTAGTCGAGATGCTGACTTTTTGGTAACGATTAGTGAGGATGCGTGGTTCGGAAACTCTATCGGCCCAGCCCAGCACATGCAGATAGCGCGTATGCGATCTGTGGAAACTGGTCGCTACTTAGCGCGCGCGACGACAAAGGGAATTAGCGGAATCGTCGATCCAAAGGGTAAGTTGATCGCGACGATGCCCGTCGATGAACAAGGTGTTGTACATGGAACCATTCAAACCATGGAGGGAGAGACTTGGTTTGTTAGGTACGTGTCGGGAGTGTATGCCTGGGTCTGGGGAGCGATTGCTCTGCTTAGTGGTGGCTTACTCTCAGCGTTTGGAGGTGGGTTGGGATTAATGTTTATGAGACGTGTTTTTCGGGGCGACACCGAAGCAGATGATGTCGAAGAGGAGTCCGAAAAGGAAGGAATCTTAGATGAAGTCACCGAAGAAGATGAAGATCCGGATGAGGATTGGTGATAGAGGTCCCCGCGTCCGCGGAGAACCCAATGCGAAATCCCTTTCGCATTTTGAAGCATCCGTACCTCGGGGTTCAACCTTGAGGTAAGATTATGCACACGAGTTCTGACTTGTTAGTAGTTTTGTCGTCTAATTAACAAATATCTCTCAACAAAGAATTTTGTCGTTGTATCATCTATTATGAAGCGCGGTGTACGGAACTTAAATTCGCAACTGACAGCATGTTGGGACGGGCGACTGACCTAGTGAGCTAGACTTACTCGGTGTCGATTCGACTCGTACCTACAATTTGTGTGAACGGCGATTGTGTCTAGAAGTTGATGAAGACAGAAAAATTTGAAGGACTCGTCTATCTTCGGAATGGTTGGGTCAAAAGCTCATTGTGTCTCGGATTGCTATTGGGCGCGATAGTCATTCCGGTTGTTTCAATCTTGGTCTTGTATTCGATTGTTCTTAGCAGTGCATAATTCTGTTTTTTCTAAATCCTACTAGACGACTCTCTCTCCCGACAAGTTGAATACTCCTTACGACCCCATCGCCGTTGAGCAAAAGTGGCAAAAGTGGTGGGAGGAACAGGGTACTAACTCGCTGTCAGAACAAGATCTGCGCGAAGTACAGCATCCATTCTACAACCTAATGATGTTTCCCTACCCATCTGCGGAGGGCTTGCACATAGGCAACATCTATGCGTACACAGGGGCGGATGTTCAAGGCCGTTTTCAGCGCCTCCTAGGCAAGACCGTTTTTGAACCGATTGGCTTTGATGCCTTTGGTATTCACAGTGAAAACTTCGCTTTGAAGACTGGTACTAATCCAAACGAACTGATCCCGAAGAATATTGCTAACTTTACTCAGCAGCTAAAGCGGTTTGGGGGAATGTTTGATTGGACTCACACAGTCGACACGACAGATCCAGAATACTATCGGTGGACACAATGGATTTTCGTTCAACTGTTTAAAGCTGGGCTAATCGAGCGCCGAGAAGCTGCTGTTAATTGGTGTCCATCCTGTTTAACGGTTCTCGCCAACGAGCAAGTGATCAACGGTTTTTGTGAACGTTGTGATGCGAAAGTAGGTCAGCGCCAGCTTCCTCAGTGGTTTGTCAAGATCACCAAATATGCAAAACGTTTGTTGGACAACATTGACGAATTAGATTGGTCAAAGACGACCAAAGCCGCGCAGACAAACTGGATCGGGGCTAGCACCGGAGCTCATGTGCAATTTGCGCGAGAAGATTCTGGTGAGAGCATCGTAGTCTTTACCACGCGCCCAGATACATTGTTTGGTGCGACTTACCTAGTCCTTGCACCGGAGCATGAACTTGTCGCTAACGTAACTACAGATGGACAACGCAAAGCAGTCGATCGGTATTTGAGTCACGTAGCACAACAGGACATCGTCGAGCGACAATTGCTTGACCGAGAAAAGACTGGGGTATTTACAGGATCCTATTGCATTAACCCTGCTACAAAAGCGCGCATTCCTATTTGGATATCTGATTACGTTTTGGTCGATTACGGGACTGGCGCGATCATGGCTGTTCCAGGCCACGATCAACGCGACTTCGAGTTCGCAACCAAATTTGAGCTACCCATTCAGCGTGTGATCGCTGAACCCGGTGCGAACAACATGATTGATCTGATCGCCGCGTACGAAGGTGATGGTACTCTGGTCAATTCTGGTAAATTTGATGGCTTAGATGTCGAGGACGCGAAGGACAAAATAGTTGCGTGGTTGTACAAGGATAAACTTGCAGAAGTAGCGATCTCATACCGATTGCATGACTGGTGTATCTCAAGGCAACGGTATTGGGGACCGCCCATTCCGATTATTCACTGCAGTGATTGTGGTCCAGTTGTCGTACCTGAACAGGATTTGCCTGTACTACTACCCTATCTTGAGGATTTTCGTCCTAACGACCGTGGCGAAAGCCCATTGTCCAGGGACCCAGATTGGGTAAACGTACCCTGTCCGACATGTGGTAGAGATGCTAGTCGCGAAACTGATGTGTCGGATACCTTTCTGGATAGTGCATGGTACTTCCTCCGTTACCCATGTACGGATACCACAGATCAACCCTTCAACTCAGAAGTACTCCATCAATGGCTACCGGTTACGTCTTACATCGGCGGGAACGAACATGCGGTTTTACACATGCTTTATTCTCGATTTCTGACTATGGCACTATATGACATGGGGATATTGAATTTTGAAGAGCCCTATAGAAAGTTTCGCGCTCATGGTTTGCTGATTCGCGAAGGTCGAAAAATTTCCAAGAGCAGAGGCAATGTAATAGTACCTGACTCTGTTATAGCAAAATTTGGGGCTGATACAGTACGACTCTATCTCATGTTCTTAGGACCCTTTGAACAGGGTGGCGACTATCGCGAAGACGGGATTCAAGGTCCCTACAAATTTTTGAACAGGCTTTGGCAGACCGTTCATGAGGCAGTACCGAGTACTTCAGAATCTCCACTAAAAGCGTCATTGCACCGTACCATTAAACAGGTCACGGATGGTTTAAGTCAACTTCGATATAACACCGCGATTGCTGCGATGATGGAGTATCTCAACGAAGTTAGAGCGGACGGACGTACCCCCTTGATTTCGGAAGTTGAACCCTTGGTTGTGTTAGTTTCGCCTTTCTGTCCACACATTGCTGAGGAACTTCACGAACAATTAGGACGTCAGGGTGGACTGTTCGCCTGCGGATGGTGGCCTTCCTACGATGCAGAGTTGCTAAAGGTGGAAACCGTGTCCATTCCAGTCTCGGTGAATGGTAAACGGCGAGCCATGATCGATGTTAAGACTGATAGTACGGACACTGAAGTAGTAGAGCTCGCGAAAACGCAACCTAATTTAGTTCGGCACCTTGAAGGCGTTGATGTTCAACGGACCATTTACGTGAAGAATCGGATGTTGAATTTTGTTACAAAACCCGCGGCGTAGTACTGCTGTGAGGTTCATTTGCCCGTTAAAGTCGATACCGTTGTTGGTAGCAACACTATTGTTGGCGTCTGGGTGTGGATTCTATCTTCGAACAACAACGCTCGGCACGTACCTTTCGACAGTCAACATTGATGTAGCGCAGTCGCCTGTCCTAGAAAAAGAGCTCAAGCAAGTGTTTTCGCTCAATGAAGTCTCGGTTTCCGATTCGGAGAGTGCAGATTTGTCAATTCGTTTAAAGGATTCAAATTTACAGAAGTCGGCGTCTTTGGTTGTACCGAGAGAGGGCCTACAAGAGTATGAACTGATTCTTGAGGTTACATTCACGGTGTGGTTTAACGGTGACGAAGAAACTGTAGAGGACCTGTCGTTCACAAAAGCAGGGCGGGTACGCGTACATCCTAACCAGTTACTGAGCACTTCTGCAGAAGAACAAACAGTGAAGACTGAACTCAATCAAGGTGTAGTTGACGATTTCGTACATGAACTGTACCTTCGACTCGCACGAGAACAGGAAACAAAGTGAGACTCACATACCGTGATTGTCACTATTGAAAAATTTCCTCCGAGTTTAAAGGAGCAATTACACCCACTGTATTTTTTAGTGGGCAACGAATTACTTCTTCTTGAGGAGAGCGTTGACCTTATCGCAGCGGAGGCTGAGACTCGCGGTTTCGCTGAAATCGAACGTGTAGAGATCGGGCAACCAGATGAGTGGTACTCTCTGTTAGCTGATGCGTCGGGTCGTTCACTGTTTGCTGAAAAGCGCATCTTCGACGTCCGACTCACAAAGAATGTGCTCACAACAAAAGTGCAAACTGCTTTAGAAGAATGGATTAAGGACGCCAATGGGGAAACGATCATGATAGTGCGAGGTTGGTCTTGGGACTACCGTTCTCGCAATGCCGCGTGGTTCAAGTCAATTTCTGCGGTAGCTACCACCGTCATCATTGACACAGTTCCGACCTCGAAACTGTCGCATTGGATTAGAGATCGAGCGCAAGCTCTAGGCCTGAAACTCAGTAACGACACAATTGCGGAACTTGCTGACCTTACCGATGGTAATCTTTATGCTGCTCAACAGGAACTGGAGAAGCTTCGATTGATATTTTTGAATGAAGACAAGGTGGTGGGCATCGAAGAATTGACTCGAATAAATTGGAGCATCAGTGGTGCATTTGATTTAGTAGATGCAGCATGCAACGGAAATATCGACAAGTTGTCGACAATGCTAGCAGCAGTTCGTAGAGAGGGAACTCAACCATTGTTTCTTGTCGGTGCGCTAGGTTCTCAATTACGCAAGTACCATGACTTGGCCTGTGACCGCCGAACGTACCTTTCGTCGAACCGGTGCCGCGTAGGCGAACGAGTTATCAAGCGGATAGGTCGGACAGGATTGGAACGTCTGCTCGTTGAATGTGCTCACTTAGATAGTCAACAAAAGGGCATCCTGCAAGGTGATTCGTGGCTTGCCCTAGAGTCCCTATTGTTAAATTTGGCTGGATACCGAAACCGTACCCTGGATAAGGATGCAAAAAGAATGAGAATCGACTATGAAACGTGACGTACACTGAGCCAATTCGATCTAAGTACAATTAGAACTCACCGTATTTTTCGTAGTACAGAATCAAGTAGAGGAGCTTTAGTGTCGTTTGGGTAAGCCAGTTTGACATGTAATCATGGAACAGGAAAGTAAGAAAAACGCTCAATCGGTAACGAGCATGGGAGAACTCTTTTGTTTATCTGTGTTGTTCTCTTTAATGATCATGATTTTAGAGCCTCCTCCAACACTTTGGGAAAGGGCATTTTTTTGCACGGTTATGATTAGTGCGGGAACACTTTTTGGTTACATATTCAGAAGGATCAAACTGTGGCAAATCGCACGTGCCGCTGAGTCTCAAATCACTAACAGCATCGAAGCTTAGTTAGACCGGCTTCTTCTAGCTATCGCAACGGGGAGCGTTGATCCCGGGTCAGGCGAGATTTTCCATGAGTACTTTGGTCACCGAGGGACCTCTCATCGCGTCGACCTGAACTGTCCTGATCCAGAATGCTCAACTTACTACAAAAAAACTTCATTCTGCAAGCACTCGATAAATCCCTTTGTTGTTTTTCTAGTTAGTCCGTACAGATCTAGGTTGCGGATTGCTTAATTTGTTCGTTTTGATCAGACAGAGTGTTGGAACAAAGCCACTAGGCGAATTAGGGCGACAACGCAGGTACAACCGAGATTAGATGCTTACGTAAAATTCCTTCTTCCTTGATTCATTTCTCGGCCGGTCAGAATGAATGATTGATCGGTTTTTCTTGCGTTAGATCCTCATGAAGCCTCACGAGTCCGGGTTATGTTCAGACATGAAACCGGACACTACCGTACATATTGAAGAAACGTTTGGCATCTTTAAGGATGTCAAGGTTCCCGCTTTCAGCGAACGTACCGATTATGTGCCTGATCTAGATGAAAATTATCACTTTGACCATGACACCACGCTGGCCATTCTCGCTGGTTTTGCGCACAACCGACGAGTCATGATTCAAGGTTACCACGGTACTGGAAAATCCACGCACATTGAACAAGTAGCTGCTCGTTTGAACTGGCCTTGCGTGCGAGTGAATCTAGATAGTCACATTAGTCGAATTGATCTTGTAGGAAAAGATGCAATCGTTGTGGAGAATGGATTGCAAATCACGACGTTCAAAGAAGGCTTGTTACCGTGGGCATTGCAGCACCCTACTTGCTTGGTTTTTGATGAATACGATGCCGGACGACCTGATGTTATGTTCGTGATTCAGCGCGTGCTGGAAGTCGAAGGGAAACTGACACTTCTCGATCAAAATCGCGTGATCACGCCAAATCCTTGGTTCCGTCTGTTCTCGACTACTAACACTGTTGGTCTAGGCGATACCACAGGCATGTACCACGGTACTCAACAGATTAATCACGGTCAAATGGACCGCTGGAACATTGTGGCAACTTTAAACTATTTGACTCACGATGTAGAAGTCGACATTGTCTACCGCAAGGCTCGATCATGGCAGAAACGGCCTGACGGACAACGAGTACTTGCAAACATGGTCAATGTCGCCGACCTCACGCGTAAGGGCTTTATGAATGGCGATGTATCGGTGGTCATGTCGCCGCGAACTGTGCTGACTTGGGCGGAAAACACAGAGATATTTGATGATTTGGGATTCGCATTTCGTGTCACCTTCTTAAACAAGTGTGATGAACTTGAGCGTCCAACGATCGCCGAATACTATCAACGATGCATGGGAGAAGATCTCGGCGACGCGAGTGCCGAAATTACACTACGTACATAGAGAACAATGCGTGCTCTAGTTGCTCTGCTGAGCCATAATACCGGATTACGGTATGGCTAGTTCCCTTTCCGATAGTCCGATTGAAGCGTTTAAGCGCGCAATGACTGCTACCATCCGTGCCCTTGCGGAAAACGACAATCTAGAAGTCGCTTTTTGTAATGAGAATCCTGAATTACAAGGCGATACGGTACGGGTCGTGTCTCCTGAACTTGGTTGTTCAGCTGAAGAACTCGACGCTATTCGTGGAATCGGCGACGAGCTAGCGCTTCGAGTTCGATTTCACGACGTCCAAGTACATACTCGACACTGCCCTACCGCTGGACCCGCTCAAGAGTTGTTTCAGTGGGTCGAAGATGCCAGAGTCACGTCGCTCGGCGCGTTGCGAATGGAAGGTGTGGCGCAAAATCTTGATGCCTCGTTAGATCAGATATGTCGTCAAGCCAATTTTGATCGCATCACCGCGGCAACTGATGCTCCTCTGGGAGTCGCGGTGGGATTGATCGTGCGAGAACAGCTTACCGGTCGCGAGCTTCCTCCAGCTGCGGAAAACGTCGCCCGATTCTGGCGGGAATACGTGCACGAACAAGCTGGAGACGCCATTGAGGCATTGTCTCCATGTATCCGTGATCAAGTAACGTTTGCCACACGATGCCGCGAAATTCTTAAGGACCTGGGCTTAGCTACGGAACCGGAGCAGCAGTTGGACACTTCGGAGTCTGATCAACAAACCGACTCCGATTCGGAGCAGGACGACGAACAAGACGCTTCGGTCGATGAGTTTATCGCTGCTGATAACGAAGAAGGAAGAGATGAAACAGATGCGAGTTCCGCTCAAGTAGAGACAAGC
The DNA here is from genome assembly GCA_012267385.1 of OMG group bacterium. Classification (GTDB taxonomy): domain Bacteria; phylum Pseudomonadota; class Gammaproteobacteria; order Pseudomonadales; family Azotimanducaceae; genus Bin55. Next base: position 21,679 of record JAAXGW010000037.1, on the reverse strand, counting down.
ATCGATGCGGAGGAGTACGAAGACGCGGGTGATGCCGAAACCGATGATCTACCACAAACAAACATAGACAAAGCTGGCAACATTAGCCGCGACTTTCAGTACTACCCTTATTCCACGAAGTATGACGAAGTAGTGAATGCAGCAGATTTGTGCGACGCGGACGAGAGAAGTAAACTGCGAGCCACCTTGGACACTCAATTAGTTCCGCTAAAACAGGCTACGGCAAAGTTAGCAAACCGATTGCATCGACGATTACTCGCAAAGCAAAATCGCACTTGGGAATACGATCTCGACGAGGGGACGCTTGATGCTTCAAGGCTAGAACAGGTAATCGTTGACCCGATGAATCCATTGGCGTTTAAGCGTGAGAAGGAAATGCAATTTCGCGACACAATCGTATCAATGCTCATCGACAGTTCTGGATCTATGAGAGGGCGATCAATCGTGACTGCCGCGATCTGTGGCGATATCTTGGGGAGTACCCTAGAGCGATGTGGCGTTAGTGTGGAAATATTGGGTTTTACGACAAGCGCGTGGCGCGGTGGACTCTCTCGGGAAGATTGGATCATTGCTGGAAAGCCAGAAAACCCCGGTCGTTTAAACGATGTCAGACACATTATTTTCAAAGCTGCCGATATGCCGTGGAGACGTTGCCGAAATAATATGGGCGTCATGATGCGAGAAGAGCTTCTCAAAGAGAACATCGATGGCGAAGCGCTCATCTGGGCACACAACCGACTGACGAACAGACCGGAGCAACGTAAAGTTCTCATGGTCATTTCAGACGGTTTGCCGGTCGACAACTCCACGCTGCTCGCCAATCCCAGCAATTACTTGGAGCAACACTTGAAGTACGCGATCGACATGATTGAAAACCACTCTCTTGTCGAACTCATAGCTATCGGTATTGGACACGACGTCACCAATCATTACAGTCGTGCGGTCACTATTAATGAACCAGAACAGCTAGCTGGCGCAATGATTGACCAACTCGTGTCTTTGTTTGATGTTCCGCAATAAAGCAACACCCGATTTAGGGTTCGTTCAAAAGCTCCTAGTTTTTCTAGGAATCCTCTCTGTACTCATACAGTACGCGCAAGCTGAGACCACCGCAATTGCATTTGTCTCTTGCATAAACGATGAACGGCCAAATCATCCGATTTGGAAGGAACTACAAGAAGCAAATCCAGATGTCACAGTATTCATGGGCGACAACGTATATCTTGACTTGTCACGGATGAAAGCGGACGCAATGACGGAAGAGTTCAACTCGAACTACACCAGACTAGGGGAAATCCCGCAGTTTAAAGCCTTACGCCGATCCAGTCGAATCTTGGCTATCTGGGACGATAACGATTACGGACAACGCGATGGCGATGGTAGTTTCGAACACAAAGAATTTTCAAAGCAAAAATTTCTTGAGTTCTGGGACATTGAACCGAGTAGTGAACGCGCACAACGCGAGGGCAATTACGATTCTGTTTGGATTGGAGAGGGTGAGCAAAAGATTCAGGTTATTTTGTCTGACACTCGATACTTTCGTTCTTCGTGGAAGCGAGACTCTAGTGCAACGGAATGTACTTCTGGAGATATTGTTCCATCAGACGATGAGAATGCAACCATACTTGGCACATATCAATGGAGTTGGTTGGAAAAACAACTGAGTGAACCCGCGGCCATGCATATTTTCGTGTCTGGGATTCAAGTGATTCCTAAAGAGCATTGCTTTGAGCGGTGGGGTGGTTTCCCGCATGAAAGGAATAGATTGTTAGAGCTTTTGTCTCAGACAGAGGCGCGATCAATCATCTTGAGCGGCGATCGTCATCTCGCTGAAACGTCACAGTTGCTGCCCAATGATGAATCAAGAATAAAAAACGAATTGATTGAATTCACATCCAGTTCGTTCACTTCCCGAGTCGGTTTTGGTGCGAGTGAAACAAATAGCCATCGTGTGAAGGACGATAACATCCGAGTCAACAACTTTGGATTGCTAACCTTGGACTGGCAGAATGGAAACTTCACAGTGGAATACCTTGATCGATCTGGTACGATACTACAGAAATTCCAAGCCTTGATTAAACTTTCCGACGCCGAACCCTAACAGAGCACATCTATACCAACCCAATCGTCTAGGAAGACTCAACTTCTGGAAAGCACTAGGTTGCTACTCAATCGAGCCGAAAAAGCTCAAGATACATCCCCTTTAAGTCATTAGTTTCGTTGTTGGTCAATCTTCAAGACTATCTCACTGAGCTCGTCTTGCTTGTACAGCATCAATCGGGGTTCCCGATTTTCAATCAATGCATAGAACTCGCCATTGAAGGGAAGTCTATGACGAACTGCTTCTGTTTTCAGTTCAAGATCTCCCTCGACTTCTTTTACATCTTCAATTCCGTTCTCGTAGAAAATACGCGATAACCAGTACTGTCCTCGGTAAGTGGCGATATACGCGTTTGAGTCACTGTGCGTAAATACCCGCATCTCCCGCACGCGTGTCGGGAATCGCGAAAACGTCAAAGCATTGTTTTTCGAAAATTGGTGTGTGATTTCTCCAGCACTCGAAACATCGTAGACACTAATTTGGTGGAGAATTTTTCCGTCGTTGGATGCTTCTTGAGTGACAATCTCGGACTTTCCATCGCTATCGACGTCACCGACTGCTAGACATCGAATCGTTTGTTCCAAATCGAGCTCACCAATTACGTCGAACTGATCTTCGTCAAAAGAGTAAATTCGAATTCTCGATGGATCTAGACCACTTTCAGACACGGGAGTACCAAATGTGCTGATCATCACGATTTCAGACTTACCGTCATTGTTGACGTCAATTAGAGCTCCATACTTACCGGAAATTGAGGTGTAAAGAGTTTCCCGATATTCTCCACTCTCAAAATTAATCAAACGAACGGTATCGGGACTGTCCTCGTCGAATAGAGAGCTTTTGGCACGGTGTATCAACACTTCCTCTTGTTCATCACTGTCAAGGTTACCAACCAAGATTTTGTAGGACAAAGTTGGAAGTTCTTGCCCGCGCCATAAGACTCTACGTGAGTCGCTGGTTACCTCGCTGATCGAAACTGCATACTCTAAATTACCCGCGTAGCCATTTTCGATTAACACCAACTCTCGGTTTCCTAAAGAGTCCAAATTTGCAAACTCCACATCGGAGACTGAGTGCTTCTTTGCAGTAACTGACCTAAAGTCTACCACTTCCTTACCAGTAGTAGAAGTGGAGTAAACAATAATGATCACAACCCAGACAAACAGGCGAATGGGATTGGTCAACTTATAACTTTTTAGAAACATTTAGCCCATTTTATAGGGCGTGTGACGGTCGATTCCTGAAGTAGTTTTGCGGCAGTCGAATTTTTTCGCTTGATAGCAGGCTTCGATCATGAGTAATTGGTCGTGAGCACTTACCATACTCATTGAGAGTTGGTGGATGTTGTTTAGGGGCACGTAGTGCGCGCTACGCACTACAACTCTTCCCTTGAACTTTCTCGCCCATTCATCTTGACGAATAACGCCTCACAGTTTGCCTTTAGTAGTACGACCTATAATTGAGGTTGTCCTTTGATGAGTCTTAGTCTTGAGGTCAGCTCTTAGAGTCGCTTGTCTTTGTACGACTTCTAGTCCTTGACGTCTAACCTATATTGGGTTCCCTGAGCGGTATGACAGAATCTTCCCCACAAGAACAGTTCACTCCTCCCCAGACCAACTGGTGGTGGTTTTTATTGACTCTTGTCGCAGTATTGGTTGTTATGGGAACGCACATTCTCGCGTTTGTTACAGATGACTTGGTTCCATTTTGGATTGAGATTTCAGTAACTTTACTCTTCCTCGTATTCGCAGTAAGCAACTGTATCTTCTACAACTACCAAATTAGTAAGAGTTTAAACGCCCACGAAATCTCTTGGCGTGCAGCAAGAGTTGTACTCAAACCCTATATTCTGTGGGCGAGTATTGCGGTGATGATTCTGAGCTGGATAGTCGCGCTGGTCCTTTATAACTCGCTGTGGTTTTTCATCGCGATCGGAACCACCTTGCTAGTGTTCGTTATTGGCTTTTTCAGCCTTCGAAGTCTAGTACAACAAATTGAATCAACTGAAACGGACATACTTTAACCATACGGATTTCAGACGATCTCTCGCGTGATAAGACTTCCGCTATTTCCGTGAATTTCCGTGTTCAATAAACCCAACTTGCAATGTTAAGTTCTTAGATTTCACCGCATTCGAGCGCAATTAGCCTGATTTTTTAGAAGCGCACAAAAAAAAGCACACAATCGCGGTAGCGATTATGTGCTTTTGATGTAAAAGTCTATCTATTTGAGCTTATCTTTGCCAGGTAATTCTCCCATAGATATATCCGCCGTTGAAACCATAGGGTGATTGCTCACCGTAGAGGAGACCCGCGATATTTCCGTTGGGATTCTCGGTCGGATACACGTCCGTCATGTTCTGCATGCCACCTGTAATCGTCGTTCCGTCATTCATATGAAAGGAGATTTCAGCATCCCAAATCGCTACTGCATCTGGGCGATAAGCCGCGTCTGCATCGTTCGTGGGTGTGTCGTAATATTCACCGTAGTATCTCAACCTAACCATCGCGTTGATTTGGTTCACTCGATGATTCCACGTAGCGGTGATTCGTGTAGCAGGCTGACCGTCTTCAATCTGATTCTTTCGATTTTCAGAAGTGAAATCTGGATTAAATTTGGACAACTCTACGTCGTTGAAATTCGCTGCGACTGCGAAACTAGAAACTCCCCCTCCGAACTCAACCTGAGTGGTAGCAACGATATCGATACCGGACGTCCGAAGTGTTTGCTGATTTGATAAGAATCTTACGCTAGAAAAACTCGACGCGTCGGCGACCCCCTCAGCAAGGAGTGCTTCAATATCTGCGTCGGTTAGATGGAAACGGCTTGTGAATGCGATACGGTCTTTCACTTCAATGTTATACCAATCGACCGTGACGCTGATGTCTGCCACCGAACCGATGAATCCTATAGTCGTGTTGACCGATTTCTCTGGTGTTAGTGCCTGCGCGCCTTTCTGAATAGCGATAGCATTCGTCGGTGGTAACGTTGCGATGTCTGCAAGCATACCCATGTCGAATTCTGTCGTTACGTTTCGAAGATTGGCCTGTCCAGCCGTCGGTACTCTAAAACCAGTGCTAACCGCACCCCGAATCGCGGTCGTGGGATTGATTTCAATTCGCGCAGCTAATTTTCCGTCCAAAGTGTCGCCGTAGTCTGGGTAATTCTCATACCGTAAAGCTCCCGCGAGAAGGAAGTTTTCTGACACATCCGATTCCAAATCAACGTAGAATGCAGTAGAGTCAACGCTGTTAATTCCTGCATCCGTCGGCGGGAAACCTGGAAATCCATTCGATCCAATTCCAAAGCCTTGAGCTGCTAAGTTTGGATCAATGAAGTAAGAATTGGGTTCGCCATTGCTTATCCGGAACGAGTCTTGTCGTTGTTCATAGCCCCACGCAAAGTTGACTACAAGTCCATTATCTAGCTCAATGGGTTTCGCCATATCAACGTTAAATACCCGGTCCGTTTCTGTGTAGGCACCGGACTCATAGTGTGTTGGGATATTGTTTCGTAGGCTCAAGAGTTGCGGATTGATTGTGTTGAATATGTAGAACAGCGCATAGCTGCGTCCGATCGACCCGCTAAGGTCGAAATACCAACCGTTGTTCAATGTTCCTCGCAGCCCACCGACAAGTGAGAGATCAGCAATTTGTCCCCCAAAATTAGGAGTGAATCCACCAGGAAACTTTTCAATCAGTGAATAGCAGTTTGGATCATTTTGAATAGCCGCGAGCGCGTCTGGATCCGCGACATGATCGACGATCCTGACAACCGGACAATTACCGGACATGTCTCCGGTCAAATCGGCAACTTTAACGGTATTGAAACCATCGACTACATCGCCTCGAAACACGCCGTTGCGAGTATGTGGATTTCGGTAGTAAAAGCCACCGACCACTTCTCTTTCAGCCCAATTCCCAAATGCATAGGCTTCATTGTTGTCACCGACATCAACTCCGACATTTCCCCAAATCTTAAAGTCGTCATAAATGTCAGGTGAACCCCAAATTTGTGCCGCAGGTTGGCGTACATCAGTGTTCCCTGCATCAATCAGATCTTGAGCGTCGGTGCGTTGTGAACTCCGGCTGGTCGCATCTTGTTCTTTCCATTCCGCAGCAAACGTCGCGAATCCGACGTCACTGAGAGGGAACCCAATATAAGAGGCAACTGAAACCTGAGATCCATCACCTTCAAAATACTGCCCGGTCTTAATGTCAAGTAAGAAACCATCGGAGGCTTCTTTTAGAACGAAATTCATAATTCCGGCGATTGCATCCGATCCATATTGAGACGATGCACCATCTCTTAGTACCTCGACTCGATCTAAAGCAACTGCTGGTATCACGGAAAGGTCTGGTGCTTGTGCGCCACCGGCAGCACCAGCTCCAAGAAGCGCGATAACCGCGGCGCGATGACGACGCTTACCATTAACCAGTACTAGCGTAGAGTCGGGCGATAGCGAACGCAACACTGCGGGTCGAATAAACGTCGCGGCATCACTAATAGGCTCTAATGAAACGTTATAGGACGGTACCAAGGCTGCAAGAAGGTCATCCATATCGTTACCACCTTGAGCGAGAAATTCATCCGCTTGTAATACGTCAACGGGTACTGGAGAGTCTGCTGCTGAACGGTCTAATCGCCGCGAACCGACTACCTTAACTTCCTCAATTTCGTCGTTTGCGGCCACGGTTTGTCCTTGGTCATTTTCCTCCTGTGCAATCAAGACACTAGCGGGTAGCAAAAGCACTGTGAGGCAAACAAATTTTACAAAAATGTCTGGTATTTTTGTAAACACAATAACTCCTATGAAAGGTTTGTGGTGATAGGTGAGACGGTGAATTTGTTCACAGCAAACGTCCCACCGTTACATGTGGTTTGTGGAGAAAAAACTCACACAACCAATTGATTTTACGAATTACTCTTCATCGTATAAGTAGCAAGCGACAAGTCGCTCTTTGCCGTTGGTGGCGATGTTTTGTAGCTTAGGCGTCTGCTTACGACAAATATCCATCACACTTGGACAGCGACTTGCGAATCGACACCCTGGTTTAATATTGACTGGGGACGGAATTTCACCTTGGATTTCGGTAGAAGTACGCGATCGCTCAAATTTTGGGTCTGGTTCAGGATTCGAACCAATTAAGACTTGGGTATAAGGATGCTTTGGATTGAAGAACACTTCATCTGCGGGACCGAGTTCAATCAAGGAACCGAGGTACATCACTGCGATTCGATCCGACACGTAACGCACCATGGACAGGTCATGGGCTATAAATAAAAGTGTCAGTCCCAGGGACTCTTGCAGTTCGCCCAAGAGATTAATTACCTGTGCTTGCACCGACACATCAAGCGCGGAAATCGGTTCATCGCAAATAACGAAGTCTGGTTCTAAGATTAACGCGCGCGCGATACCAATTCGTTGTCTTTGTCCACCCGAAAATTCATGTGGATAACGGGAGACATGGTCCGCGTTAAGTCCAACGCGTTCTAACCAATCTCGTGTCTCTTGTTTAATTTGTTCTCGTCCTTTGGACCCAAGTAACTTTGGACCCTCACCAATAATTTCTCCGACGGTCATTCTGGGGTTCAACGACGAGTAAGGATCCTGGAAGATCATTTGCATACGGTTGGCGTATCTTCGAAAGTGGGAAGCCGAAAATCTAGAAGGTAACGGCCTGCCAGCAAAGGTCACCCTGCCACGGGTTTTCGCATGAAGACCAATAATCGTTTTACCTAAGGTCGACTTGCCAGAGCCACTCTCGCCAACTAGACCAACTATCTCTCTTGGATTAATGTCAAGCGAAACGAGGTCGACGGCGTGGACCACATCCGTCATACCAAGCCTGAAATGTTTAGTCAGATTGCGAATCTTGACGAGAGGTTCGATCACACCTGTTGTACCTCGAGTACCTCTTGTTCACAGGCTTCGTGGTGAAGCCAGCATTTGGAGAAATGCGACGTGGAAATAGAAAATTCGTCCGGGCGATTTGCTAGGCAAGCTTCCATGGACTGTGGACACCGCGCTGCATAGCCGCAACCCTCTGGTGGGGAAAAAAGATCCGGGGGACTTCCGGGAATAGGCATCAACTCTTGAATCACATCGGACTTGTTCGTTGGCATAGCACTCAAGAGTCCAACCGTGTAGGGGTGTGATGGTTTATAAAAGATTTCGTCGACCGAACCGGACTCAAGAATTTCTCCAGCGTACATCACCACAACGCGGTCCGCAACTCGAGACACCACACCCAAATCATGCGTTATGAGTACTAAGCCCATCCCAACTTCCTGTTGCAGATCTTTGATTAAGTCTAGGATCTGAGCCTGAATGGTTACATCGAGTGCCGTTGTTGGTTCATCTGCGATGAGCAGATCTGGTTCACAGGCGATCGCCATCGCGATCATCGCGCGTTGCAGCATCCCTCCAGAGAATTCAAACGGATATTGATTAGCGCGTTTCGCTGCCTCGGGTATTTTCGACATTTCAAGTAGTTGGATCGCGCGTTTCTTCGCTTGCGATGCCGACAGTTTTCGATGCAACTTGAGAGGCTCGGCGATCTGATTTCCGATCGTCATTGTGGGGTTTAAGGAAGTCATTGGATCTTGGAAAATCATGCCAACCTTATTACCACGGATGTCTTGACCATTGATAATGTGATTCTGTATTATGCTGTGTCCATCGAGTAATGCTTCGCCGGCGACGATACGTCCTGGCGGGATGGGAATCAGACCCATTACGCTTTGTACCGCAACGGATTTACCGCAACCAGATTCACCGACGATAGCGAGTGTCTCACCGCGATCGACGTGAAAGCTCGCGCCACGAACAGCGTGCACGATGCCTCCGTAAGTCGTGAATTCAACGTGTAAATTTAAAACTTCAAACAGTGATTGGCTCATTCGCTTGATCTCATGCGCGCGTCGAGAGCATCGCGAAGTCCGTCACCAAGTAAATTGAAAGCAAGGACTGTGATGCTAATAAACAGAGCAGGAAAGAGTAACTCGTGGGGATAAGTCTCCATCGTGCGTATTCCATCATTACACATCGAACCCCACGACGGTGTAGGGGGTACTACTCCCATACCTATAAATGAAAGAAATGCTTCAGTAAATATGGTTGCAGGCACCGCAAAGGTGAACGAAACCAGAACCACACCCATCGTATTTGGAATCATATGTCGACCAATCAACCATCTATTGGGTGCTCCTAGTAGCCGTGAAGCCTCGACGTAACCCTGTTCTCGGATTTTCAAAACCTCTCCGCGAACTAAGCGTGCTATCCCTGGCCAGCTGAGTAACACTAGTGCCACTACCATTGCAAGAATACCACCTTCAATTCCTAAGAAATCTTGCACTGACGACAGAAAGTTAGCTTCTCCCTCGGGAGGTACGAACATTAACTTAAACAGAATCATGAATAGCAAGAACGGCAGAGCAATAACAAAATCGGTAAATCGCATGAGACCAGCGTCGACTATACCTCCGAAATACCCAGAAACACTGCCGATGACGATACCAAGTACCATGAACAGTAATGGAGCGACAATACCAATTGTGAGAGACACCTGTGCACCCTTCATAAGGCGTGCTAACATATCTCGGCCCAGATAGTCCGTACCCAACGGATGCCAAACGAGAGCTACTGTCTCCCCTGGTTGTGCGCTATCGACACCTGGCAGCGCTAACGCTTCACTCACGTAGATTGAACGTTGAGGTACGACTCTCAGGGTCTTTGCAGTGTCAAACTCACTGCCATCCTCATGCAAGGCGACGACGGAATACCAATATGGTTTTTGACGAATGTCTAATCGGTCCTCAAAACTGACTAAGGTACTCTCGTTAACAACCCCGATGGACAAACCTAGTGGAGCTCCCTCGCGTGGTTCCACAATGTTCCGATAAACTCGATAACCATGAGAGTTTGGTACGGCATCCCACATCAGTCTGACGCGTGAGGTAGCGGCTTCACCAACGACTTCGAGACTGGTCGGTGCGCGATGTTCTCCGACGGCATCGGGCACGACTACATCGTTCCAAGTGTCGTTGTCTGACAATACCAAGGCTTTGCGATTCACCCACGGAGGTTCTGAGGCTCGATCTAAGTTTTGTATGTCGTGCTTCACCCGCCAAATAGTGTGAGGTGCGACGAATGCGAAAAGTAGTAAGCAGATGATTACGAACAGCGAAGTGATGGCGCGTTTGTTCGCAACTAATCGAATCCAAGCATCCTGCCAGTATGAGAGCGATGGACGACTTGTCTGCTCAATGTCGGTCTCAACTGTTGCTGGTGTAAACGACAGGTTCATTATTTCAGTTTCACTCGCGGGTCGATGAACGCGTACACGATATCTACGACTATGACCATTAGAACAAGAAATGCACCATAGAAGACTGTTGTCCCCATGATCAAGGTGTAATCGCTTTGTTGTACCGCTTCGACAAAAGTTCTACCCAATCCCGGAATTGCGAACACATTCTCGACTACGAATCCTCCAGTGGTGATCGCCGCGATTGAAGGACCGAGAACCGTGACAACGGGGAGTATCGCATTTCGAAACTGATGTTTCGCAAAAATTTGGGCGACTGGAACCCCTTTGGAACGCGCGGTGCGAATGTAGTCTGCGTTCACAATTTCAAGCATTGACGTACGCATCAGCCTAGTGAGAAAAGCCATCGTACCTAAGCCTAACACTAACGCGGGTACGAGCATATGCCAGATCGTACCCCATCCTGCTACAGGCAAAATCTCAAACCCTACGACACGGTTTGCCACCACTATTCCGAGTTGTCCTACGGTAGCAAACACGAACGACGGGACCGAGATACCGAGAATGACTAGGATGATGATGACAACATCCGGCCATCTATTGCGGTAGAGCGCTGTAAGTGCACCCCAAAGCACGCCGCCCATACCCGCGATAACAATCGCTAGTATTCCCAAGATCGCGGAAACGGGGAACCGTTCCGCGATTACTTTGTTCACAGGTCGGTTTTCATGTTTGAATGACAGGCCAAAGTCACCACGGATCATGTTCAACATATATGTACCATATTGAACCCAGACATTCTTGTCTAAACCGTATTTCCTTTCTAAGTTTTCCCGAATTTCATCGGACACCGCTTTTTCGTCTGCTAATGGATCTCCTGGGATGTTGTGCATCACAAAAAACGTGGCCGTCGCGATAAACCACACGGTTATAACGCCTTGAATGAGTCTCATTAGGACATAACGGGGCATGACTATAAACTTATTCTTTTGCTTTATCTACTATATATGCGCGAGTGTAATCAGGATCAGTACCGACCACACGACGGGTTACACCTTGGACGCGATCGTCCGCGACGTAGTTGCTACCTCGTTCGTACTCAAAAATTATTGCTGCTTCTTCGTAAAGAATGTGCTGAACTCGGTTCATTGCTTCCATGCGAGTCTTCGGATCACTTGATTGTTGTGCAATTTGTACGTTTCGGTCGAGTTCATCATTCTTGAACAAGCCTCGGTTATTGGCGTTCCAAGAAGTAAACAGATCACCAAAGGTGAGCACGTCGTCATAGTCTGGTCCCCAGCCAGCAGCGACGATGTCGTAGTCTCCTGACGTCATCTTGGCCAGTCGTTGTTGAAAGATTTGTTGATCAATCCGTACCTCAATTCCCAAATTCTCTTTAAACAAACTCTGGTAGTACTCTGCGTGCTTAGTCGAAAACTCGCTATCACCAGTAAGGAAAATCAGTTGTGGGGGACTAGATAATTCCAACTCAGTCAGTGCGCGTACCAGATATTCTCGTGCTAAATCGGGATCCGGTTTGTGTTTCGGTGCTGGATATTCATCTCTAAAGTAGCCATTGACACCACGCAGCCATACAGGAAAGATAGATTCACCAGGTCGATTACCTGGAGTTTTGAGTACTTTATAGACGAGTTCTTCGGGATCGCAAACCAATTGAATCGCTTTACGTAGGTTGCGATTGGAGGTGGGGCGATCCTCTCGATGATTGAATCCTAAATAAAACACAGACCCATCGACGTGCTCCTTTACGGGCCATCGATTTGCCAAAGCACGTTCAATATTTTCCGCTTGTAGCCCAGCCATTACTATCTTTTTCGTTGCAAAGAGATTGATAATCGCATTAGGGTCAGAAATGATGTAGGCAAAGTCAATCGCGTCTAACTTTATGTCTTCCGAGTTCCAATAGTCCACGTTTTTTTCAAGCCGTAAACTACTGCCGTGTTGCCATTTACTAACTGTGAACGGTCCGTTGAAAATCAAGTCTTCAACGCTGGTACCGTATGTACCGTCTCGAGAATCGTAAAACTCACGATTAATCGGTAAATACGTAAAGAAAGCCAATAGCTTGATAAAGTAAGGCGTCGGTTGTTCAAGCTCAACTTTGAGGGTAAAGTCATCAATAGCTTTAGCACCTAGATCCTCAACATCTGCACCATCTGTATTGATTGCTTCACCGTTTTTTAACGGGTACAAAATGAACGCGTATTGAGAAGCCGTTTCAGGATCGAGCGCAGTTTGCCATGCAAACACAAAGTCATCTGCGGTGACTGGCGAACCATTACTCCAAACTGCATTTTTTCGTAGATAGAACGTAGCGGAAAGCTCGGAGACTTCCCAAGATTCTGCTATACCCGGTAGAATTTCGTTGTTCGGTCCGTAACGAATCAATCCTTCCATCACGTGCCCCAAAACTTGACCGGATACCATATCCGTGGACTTGGTGGAGTCTAGTTGAGGTGGTTCTGATCCTAAGTTAAGAGAGATAGAGTTTCGCGCAAAATCGACAGCAGCATTGGACTCGGACCCGATTTCGAGTCTTAAAGTTACGGCGTGTAAACAAACCAATAGCATGAACATCAGAAGCATTGCAAGTAACGCATACTTCACGAGTTGCCAAACTGAGCTAGTACTGACTGAACTCTTCGGTGTTCGAATTGCCTCTGTCATCTAAGTCTCCTTTTGAACCAATTGTTCCCTGTCCCAAAGTGAAAAGGAATTTTCGCGATCGAAGGTATTAGTCAATAAACTAATGTGCTAATTGTAGTGTTTGTAAACTGATAAAAGAGTGAAGGACGACCCAACTTGACCGCAGTACTAACTCACGAAGATTGTATCGCGCATGAGGTGCCGCGTCGCCATCCCGAATCGAGTGCAAGAATTCAATCAATCTTGCAACATCTAAACGAAACCGGGTTGCTTCAGGAGGTCGCGACACTCACTCCAGATCTTGTCGCGTACGAAGATTTAACCCGTGTGCACACCGATGCATATGTTGAAAACCTCAAACAGTTGTCGCCAGACGAGGGTTTAGTACGCCTTGATATAGATACGGCCATGGGACCGACTACTCTCAGTGCGGCAAGGCGCGCCGCAGGAGCGACTACTACAGCGGTTGACTTAGCACTACAGGATGTACATCCTCGTTCATTCTGTGTGGTACGTCCACCTGGTCATCACGCGGAAACCGACCATCTCATGGGCTTTTGTTTGTTCAACAGCATCGCAGTTGCGGCAGACTATGCTCTTGACCGAGTTAGCCGTGTTGCAGTATTGGACTTCGACGTGCATCATGGAAACGGAACAGTAGAAATCTTTGCGGACCGGTCGGAAGTGCTTGTTTGTTCAAGCTTCCAATATCCGTGCTACCCCTATCGGTTGCAAGAGGTTGAGCGTCCGAATATTGTCAATACTCCATTGCCGGAAGGTACTGGAAGTCGAGAGTTTCGACTGGCGATCGAACGCGATTGGATTACAGCAATCGAGAAACACAAACCTGAACTGTTCTTGGTGTCAGCTGGTTTTGACGCGCATCAAGAGGATCCGTTTGCGGGGCTCAATCTAATCGACGACGACTATCGCTGGATTACGAACTTAATTGTCGAACTCAGTAAGCAGTATGCCGGTGGCCGCGTAGTGTCCACCTTGGAAGGTGGGTACGAACTAAATGCCCTAGCAAGGTCAGCGAAGATTCACTTAGAGGCACTGCTCTAAGCGCCAATTCACTAGGAGGGTTTGCTTTAGAACCCGTCGTTACAAAATGGTCGGCGTTTTGTAGTGAACAGGCGATTCAGTTCGCTTTCGCGAACGCGGTTGAGAATTGCAGCCCGCCCGCAAGCCTCGAGTTCAGAAAGGCTGTTCTGACCGGTCAACAGTGTAGCAAATCCGTTAATGTCGATACGAAAGTCGGCACTTTGATTTGTCTTTGTCACAGAATGGTTCTTACCATCAGTTTCGAGAAGATAAGTACCGACATTCCATGGACACTCTCTGTCCGTGGGAATTTCAAACACGACGTTCGCTGCGTGTGGGTAAGGGCGACTGCCAGCTAGCTGTTCTACATTTACGGCTCGCAACCACAAACCTTCAGCCCAACTAGCATGTAACTGTCGAGGTTCCAACAACATTAGAAAAGCTGGATCATCTATCGGTGTCCACATTTCAACCGAAACGACTAAGTCGTGACTCCGAATGTAGTTCCACAAACTGCGGTATGCTCCTCGATTGAGCGCAAAGAAGTCTCGAACAAATATCTTCTGGTTTGGACCGGGAATCTTATCTCTGGATTCGGACAGCCGATATGAGATAAAACCGTCTGCCACTCCTTTCTCGTCGTAGTGAATGGCAACGTGTAATTTACACTTTTTGTCCAAGTATGCACGTTGCCAAAACACGTCGTGCCGGTGGATTTGTAGGTTTGAATCTGCGATGCACTCTTCGTATAGGTCTTTGAGTATTGGAACGGACGAGTTTCGATCGGAGCGTACACAAGCACCAACTTCCGGTTCAGTAAATTGAAACTGACAAAATCGAGGATCAAACTTGCATTTATAGGCCGACGAAGCGAGTCCGTATCCAAACCGTTGGTAGATTGCACCTAGCGTGGCCCAGAGAATAGACGCAGCCACGTTGTTTTCATAGGCTTGTTCAAAACGGATCGTCATCATACGGCGGACGAGCCCTCGGCGACGAAATTGTGGGTCCGTACCAACAGAGGTGACTCCATCGGCGCGAATAGTGTTTCCATTCAGTTTTAGTCGAAATGGGAAGCCACCGGACGTAGCGATGATGCGCCCATTGTGAAAGGCGACGGTAGTCATCTCCGGTCGCAGTGGATCTGCTGCTTCGTCTTCTTCGCTCAGCTTTCGTTCGTCAGCGAAGACATACCGTTCTAAATTAAAAAACTCACGTCGTTCGCTTGCTTTAATTGGTCGAAACTCAACCTCGTCTAGAAAACTCATACTCTCTCTTTCTGTCTGCCTAGATCGGACATCTGTGAAATTCTATGAAACGAATAAATGATTGGTGAATTTCCATTTGGCTCGATTGTCGAATACCATTCAAGTCGTTTCTTCCTCAATCATTTCACTAAACTAGTATGGGACCGAAAATGAGATAAGTACGTTCTTGGGACCACCGAAAGTTACCAACAGCTTGTAGATTCACTTAACCACAAATTTGATGATAAACAATACACGACCCATGATCACCAGGAGAGTCTATCTGTTTCGACACGGAGAAACAGTATGGAACACGGAAGGTCGGTACCAGGGTATGAAAGACTCTCCGCTGACCGCGCGTGGGCGACAACAAGCTAAGCGACATGCGGCGTTGATGGAAAAATTTGATATCAAACGCATCTATGCGTCTCCACTTGGGCGCGTCCGCGAAACCTTGAGTTACATTCAGCAAGAACATCCCATTTCGGTCAAGTTTGAAAATTGCCTTGTCGAGTTAGGTGCGGGTGAATGGGAAGGAAGAAAATACGACGAAGTTAAAAAACTCTATGCGGAACACCTCAAACAAAGGAAGGATAATCTCGCCCAATTCAAACCACCTAGGGGAGAGAGTCGAAGTGAGTTACTCGCACGTTTACAGATTATCCGTAGTCGTATACTTGAAGGTGAATCGAATTCCGATCATTGTTACGCCATACTCAGCCACGGCGCGGTGACCCGCGTGTTGATCATGTCTTTGCTAGGTATATCGATAGCCACCGACCCTCCTTTCAGCACCGGTAATGATGTTGTATATCGCATCGAAATTACTGGAGCAGACGTGAGCGTTAGTCACTTTGTTAACGGTGAAGGTCCACTTGATGGGCTGTACTTTCCCGGATTAGCGAACTAGGAATCTTTTGAACTATCGTGAAAGTAGATGTCCCAATTCCCCATGACTTGAAGCAGGTAGGTCAGCTGGCGCGAAAGATTGAAACGGGTGGTTTTGCTGGAATCGTTACGGCAGAAACGAATCACGATCCTTTTTTACCATTAGCAACAGCCGCACAATCGACGACTCGGGTAGACTTGATCACCAGTATTGCTGTCGCGTTTGCTCGTACTCCCATGAGCCTTGCTTACATTGCTCATGATTTGAACTACGCCGCGAATGGGCGGTTTATTTTGGGGCTTGGATCACAGATTCAACCTCATATCACTAAGCGTTTCTCCATGCCTTGGTCTAGACCTGCTGCGCGAATGAGAGAATTCATACTTGCGTTACGAGCGATTTGGTG
Organism: OMG group bacterium; assembly: GCA_012267385.1. GTDB lineage: Bacteria > Pseudomonadota > Gammaproteobacteria > Pseudomonadales > Azotimanducaceae > Bin55. The sequence continues at coordinate 5,055 of JAAXGW010000037.1, read as the reverse complement.
CGCGTGGTACGAGCAGGAAAGACTCGCGTTTAGGGGTGAGTTTTACCGCCACTCTTTGATGACGCCGTTTTTTACACCAGAGAATTTGGAATATGGCGCACCCAGAGTCTTTTTGGCCGCAGTTGGACCTCTGATGACACAAGTTGCAGCGGAAGTAGCAGACGGCTTGATCGTACATCCCTTCACCACGCTCGAGTATCTACGAACCGTTACGTTTCCTGCTTTGGAACGAGGATTTGAGATTTCGGGAAGTAGTCGAGATCAGTTTGAGATTTCAGTACAACCATTAATCGCAACAGGTCATAGTGAGAAAGAAATTGCTTCCGAAAAGCTTGCGGTGAAGCAGCAACTTGCTTTTTATGCCTCTACACCGGCTTATAAACAGGTTTTGGACAGCGTGGGCTTGGGAAATTTGCAGGAACAGTTAAACTCCCTCTCCAAACAAGGAAAGTGGGTCGAGATGGGGGAACTCTTTAGTGATGAGTACTTAAACCACTTCGCGGTGGTTGCCGAACCACAACACGTAGCGACTCGGTTGCATACAAAATTTGGTGATTTCGCTGACCGAACTTCGATCTACAGCAAGAAACTCACCCCTCAAGACTACTACGCCATACGCAAGAAACTTAGTAAACTCGCTTAATTCTTCGAGCGTTCACGAATTTAGGGGGGATCTCTATTAGCCGAACCTCCATTATTTCTCCATTATTCCTTCATTTTTTGTAAAATTTTGTGGAACTTTTTTGAATGACGTTGGTCTTTAGACCTGTATTTGTCAATACTCTTGATCGTTTATGCGAGAATCGAAAAAAATAGCTCAGTATGGTCGTTGGCGTGCTCTTGCAGTACTTTTGTGCGCAAGCTTATGCATAGCGGGACTAGTTTGTCTACCTGTGACGGACCCAAAAGTTGACTTGATGGATGCTGTGTTCGTCGAGGAAGAGTTAGGGGCCAACGTCAGTTCTCAAGACATAGAGACTGCAATTTCTGCTGTCTTTCAGGAACCGGAAAAGCCAGACCTTGTGGGATCGTTGGAAGTTAAGATTTCTTCTCATTTTCCTATACCCCAAAATGAAGCAAATGAGTTTGCGAATTGGATTGTTCAATCCGCAGACAAGCACGGTATTGACGAAGTATTACTCACTAGTATCGTTGCCACAGAGAGTTCGTTTCGGAAAGACGCGGTATCACATAAAGGTGCCATCGGTCCCGCGCAAATCATGCCCAAATATTGGGAAGAGTTTTGCGCTCCCTTGGATCTCAGTGTTCCACGAGAGAACATCGAGTGTGGTGCGCGCATATTGTCTCATCTGCTGGAACAATGTTGGGACGAGAGTTGTGCAATACGCTCTTATAACATGGGATTTCCTCGAGTGAAAGCAGGTAAGATTTTTCCATCAGTTGAACGCTATGAACGAACGGTAGAACAATTTAAAGAAGTGTTCGCGTTCAATGTTTAGCACATAACCCTTTCCACAACTCGCACTCTATTTTTGATTCGCACTGTCGCGTGCGGTGTCATTAAACTAGTCGTTTGTCTCGCGGATCGCAGTGGAACAAATGGCAACCTCACAGGTTCGCTTTTTCAGTCGAATCAAACTAAAGTGCTTCGAGCTCACTTTACGTACTCTTGCATTATTTCCTTTAAGAGTTCTGCGAGTACTTGGATGGCTGTACGGAAATCTTGTGTATTTCTTGAACGGTCGCTCCAAACGAACGACTCGCATTAATTTAGAACTGTGTTATCCTGAAAGGAGTCCTCAAGAGTTCAAGGCTCTAGCTCGCAAATCTCTGATCGAGACGAGCCGCGCAGCCCTAGAGATCGCACCTCTTTGGTATTGGCGACCAACTGCTTTAGAGCAACTGTTCGTCGAGTATCAAGGGGAAGATCTGTTGAGAGAGAAACTTAGGGAAGGGGCTGTCATCGCGGTGTGCCCACATTGGGGGAACTGGGAATACACCACCTTAGCTCTTGGTGCTCGATTTCCAACCACCGCGTTATTTGATAGCCGACGTTTAGGAAATTTCGCGGCTCGAGTCCAAAAAGCGCGTTCAAGATTTGGATTTAATCTGGTTCCTGTATCCGGTACCGGATTGCGGACGTTAATACAAGCGGTAAGAGACGGACAAGTGGTACTTGTTCTGCCAGATCAGGTTCCCACTCGCGGCAGTCATGTTTTAGTCGAGTTTATGGGAGTCAAAGCGCAAACAACGGCTTTGGTACATGCACTTGCGCGACGTGAGAACGTCTCAGTTGTATTGTTCACCATTCAAAGAGTACGGAAGGGATTTCGCGTACACGTGGAGTTAGCGGCCCCGGGGGTGAAGGACACAGACGTCGAAGTCGCGGCACAAGCTCTAAATGATGAGGTGGCGCGAGTCGTACAACGCGACCCCGCGCAGTATCAATGGGAGTACAAACGATTCCGTCGCGTACCTGATCGAGATGTCTATCGGAAGAGCTAGCTCGACGCGCTAGAACTTTGCGGTTCCTTGTTGAATCGACTCTAAGAAGTCCTTGTCCAGAGGTTCATAAGAGACTGAGCCTTTTTTCAGAACATAGACAGGATCCGAAATTTTGTCAATGTCGTACCCATCGGAGCGGAGTTCTTTTTTAACAACTTTAAAAGTACTCGTTGTTTCCACGTTCGTTTGTATGCGTACAAAGACCGGCCGAGCAAAGTGCGGGAGATTTTGTGCTACAAATTTAGAGAATGCAATAGTATCGAGTTGGTCAACGCCTTCGTTAAGACTGATCGCGACCATGCCTGCGCGACCCTCTGTACCAGGGACTTTGACTCCGTACACATTACTCACTGCTACTTGCTCAAACCCGTTCAAAATCTCTGCTACTTCGTTTGTAGAGACATTTTCCGATCTCCAGCGATACGTATCACCAATCCTGTCTACGAACTGAAAGTGGGTATAGCCCAACGCGAAACCGACATCGATAGTCTTTAAGAGATCCCCGGAGTTAAACCATTGGTCGCCGTCCTCAAATACGTTCTCTAATACTTTTTTCTTGGTCGCTTCCGGATCTGTGTATCCCTCAAATTTCGCATTTGGATTGATATGACCCAAGCAAAGACCAGGTTCCCCCGGTGAAACTTCAATGCATCGACCGTTTTCATCTTTCACGATCTCATCGTTTTCCACATCGTATTTGACCAAAGCTACTTTGGCGGCGGTAAGCCCAACCGTACGGTCTTTGTTCATAATGTTGGCAAACGCAAAATTCCCTTCACTCGCACTATAGAACTCCGTGATTCGCGTTATGCCGAAACGTTGTTTGAAGTCGTCCCAGATATCAGGTCGCAGTCCATTTCCCATTATGGTGTGTAGAGGGTTATCGGAGTCGGTTGACTGCCTCGGGATGTTATGAAGGTAACGCAACAACTCCCCCACGTAAATCATGTGTGTGACGTGGTGTTCTCTGATGTCCTTCAAAAAGTTACGCGCCGAAAACCTTCGACGAATAAACATTGCTGCGCCGGAGCAAAGTGCAGCAGAAAATCCTACCACTAAACCTGTGCTATGGTAGAGTGGAAGACAAAGGTAAATTCGGTCTCCGACCTTACAACGTAATCCGGCTATAGTTGCTAACCGACCCAACTGAAGAAATCTACGATTAGAGACGACGGCGGCTTTCGGTAATCCAGTAGTACCTGAAGTGAAAACATAGAATGCCGTTTCTGCTAAGGTAGATTCGAACTGGGAAGATGGATCATCTTCACTCTTGTCCGCACTCAATTGCTGAAAGTCTGTAGCCCATTCAGGTGTTGAATCATCTCTGTCCGGAATTGCTAAAAGCTGATCCGAGGTTAGGTTTACGTTTTCGCGTACTTCTTCGATCGCATTGCTGAGTTCGGTACCGAATACACATACTTTGGAGTCTGTTGTGACTATACAGTGCTGAAGAGGTGTGGCACGAAGGTTAGTGTTGATGAGTCCAGCGATTGCCCCTAGTTTGTTTATTGCTACGACCAGCGCGATGAACTCAATGCGATTTTGCATGACAATACTAACCGCGTCGCCTCTTACTACGCCTACGTCTTGGAGTGCGTGCGCGTAACGATTTGCTAATTTATTGCACTCTCCCCAGCTAACAGACTCACCTTCAAAAAGGATGGCGGTTTGTGCTCGATACGTCTTTGCAGTTTCACTGAACTGCAAACCGACGCTGTCTTTCATGAGCCCGGGACGAGGTTTCAAACCCTTTTTTAGAGCTAACAGCGTTGGTACATCCTTAATAACAGAAAAGAAATCAGAAAAACTCATAATTTGTCAAGCATTGTTGAGAAAACTAAATGATAGGGACTTATCCAGCTGATTAGACTATTTCTGAAGTTCAAATTGATTGATTTTAAAAGTCATTGATTTCTCATCTGTTCTGTTTTGTGTTAAGCTATCTGTACAAATGAAAGCGTTTAAATATCGAATATATCCAACTAAATCTCAGCAGGAAGTGTTAGAGAGTGAGTTTGGTGCGGTTCGGTGGGCGTACAACTATTACCTCGCTGCAAATCGAGATCTGCGCGCAATTAAAGAGCGTCGTATGTCTTTTGTGGAGATGACGACCGATTTAGCGCGACTAAAGATGACGGATGAATACCGCTGGTTGACTCGCGCGTACGCACAGTCATTAAATCAGGCGATCAAAAACTTGATGGATGGTTATACCCGCCATAAAAACGGCCAAAGTAGAGCCCCGGTGTTTAAGTCGAAACATGATCTCAACAAAGCGTGTTATTACCCACAAGGCGTGAAATTTAAGGGTAGGAAGATTCACATTCCGAAATTAGGTCTGGTGAAAATCATTTTAGATCGGTACTGTCTCGGGAAAATCAAGACCGTGATACTCAAGAAAACTCCAACAAATAAGTATTTCGTGTCAATATTGGTCGATGACGGCGCCGAACAACCAAATCTAAACAAAACGATCCCCTGTACCATTTAGCGTAACTTGTCGAAAGGTGAGGAAAAGCAATTCGGTGTGCGGCCGTGAGCTACCTAACTGTCCCTAGTGACTTTTGATCACCATTTTGGGAATTGTGC
>JAAXGW010000013.1 GCA_012267385.1 OMG group bacterium | reverse complement strand
CTCATCGAACAAAATTTGAAACAAATCTAATAAAAAGTAGAAAGTTCTACGGAACTTTCGAACTGTCCTTTTAACCGTTTTACGGTAGATTACCGGCGGGGCTCTTGGGGACCCGCCGGTATTTTTTTTCTCGGAGTTCCTTGAACTTAATCGTCTTGTGATTCGAGCCAGGGTATTGGGTCAATTTGTTCACCGTTTTCGAGAACTTCAAAATACAGACCTGGAATCGTCGACCCTCCACTTTGCCCCGTTTTACCAATCACTTCACCCGCTTCTGCGTAATCACCGGATTCAACAAGCAAAGTATTACAGTTCGCGTAGATGGTTTTGACATCATCACCGTGATCGATGATTACGATCAACCCATACCCCTGCAACCAATCAGCCATAACAACTCTACCAGCTGCAACAGCCACGACATCTGAGTTATCTTTAGCTGCGAATACGACGCCGTTCCAAGTGAGGCGACCGTCAGCCCGACTCTCTCCAAACTCCCTAACGACCTCTCCTTCGACAGGTGCTTTTAAAGTTTCATTTGTTGCGGTGAATTCACTGGGTACATCTAAGCCAAGCGCGTCGATTTCTAAGATGAGTGTCCGTATTCGTTGCTGGTCCAGCGTGAGTTTTTCTACTCTGATTTCCGCGTTGTGAATTTCTCTTTCGAGGTTTGCTATTTGTACCTCTCGTTTTGCTATTTGTTCATCTAAACGCTGTTTCGACTTGTTTGCAATATCTCGTTGGTGATTAAGAAGGGAACGTTCTTGGCGCAATTCTCGACTCGTTTGATTAAGGTCGGTCATCGCTAGATTGAACTCGTTTAGTGAATTGGATTTGGAGCGGACTACATACTGGTGATAACGTACGAACCGCGCTCGCTTCTTAGGTTCATCGTAATCGAGTAAATTCTTGAGCCAGTGATTCTTTTGAAGCCGATATTCGGCGTGCAAATGCCAGCTCACAGAGTCGGTTAAATCGTCTATTTCTGCCTGGTAAGCGGTTTGATCAATCTCCAATAGATCTATTCTTTCTTCGAGTCGTCCGATGTTAGATTCGAGATCTGTAATTTCCTGAGCGACGCTAGCGATTTCAGTATCAGATTCTTTGATGCTCGCCTCAATTGAAAGAATTTCTTCGTTTGCAGTTGCAATCCATTCTTCCTTCTGGTTAAGCTCAAGAATTACTCCACCGAGTTGTTTCTTATATTCTGAAATTGGAGGGATCGAGGCACTTACGCTCAGTCCAAAAAGCAGAACACAACCGACTGCTACGAAGTGTCGATAGCGCATGGAATCACACTCTTGACTTTATCAAACCAGTAACGATTTACCCGTCATTTGGGATGGGATTGGTAGTTTTAGTACATCCAAAATCGTGGGGGCAATGTCCGCTAATGCGCCTGTTGGGCGAAATTTCAGGAGGAGGGGACCTACATAAAGAAATGGTACTGGGTTATTGGTGTGGGCGGTGTTAGGTTGTTCGGTCGGAGAATCGAAGAGATGTTCGACATTGCCATGGTCTGCTGTGATGAAACAGTGTGCCGAATTCGACTGACTCTCTCGAAATATACGCTCCAAGCAATGATCGAGACATTCGACAGCTTTTACTGCAGCGCTCAATATTCCAGTATGTCCGACCATGTCGCCGTTTGCAAAGTTACATACGATCATGTCGTAGCTGCCCAACTCTATCGCTGAAACTATGATGTCGGTTACGTCCTCAGCACTCATCTCTGGTTTAAGATCATACGTCTTGACATTGGGAGAAGGCACTATTTTGCGAGTTTCGTTTTGAAAGGGGAGTTCTCGACCTCCAGAAAAGAAATAGGTCACATGTGCGTACTTTTCAGACTCGGCTACACGTAATTGTCGTAAGCCACTATCTGCAAAGTATTCACCTAAGGAGTGCGACACCGACGGCATTGGAAAAAGCGTTTTGACTGGTGTTGTATGTTTTGATTCGTTAATTTCCTTTGAATAGGGAGTGAGTGAGATGAACTCGGACAGCATTGGACGACTCGCTCGATCGAAATGAGTGAACTCATCGAGTACGAAGGCACTACTAAGCTGACGGGCGCGGTCTGCTCTAAAGTTCATAAATATGACGATGTCGTCGTCCCTGATCGGGACAAAGTATTTGGTTTGAGTGGGTTTGACGAATTCGTCCGTTTCATTTCTCGTATAGGAACGTTCGAGGACGTCGACGGCAGTGTATTCGCTCCTACCTAGAGTTGAAGTGGTCAACATGTCGAAAGCTAGCTTTGTTCGCTCCCATCGTTGATCTCGGTCCATAGCGTAATATCGACCAGAAATGGATGCCACTCCCACGCCTGATTTTCTCTGTAAGAGTTGTTCTATGCCAACTAAACTTTCACGGGCACTCTGTGGTGGAGTGTCTCTTCCGTCCAAAAAACAATGTAAGCTTACCTTAGATGTTGCGTCGAGAAGATGACTTACAAGGAAACTTATCTGATCTTCGTGGCTGTGTACGCCGCCAGGAGAATACAGTCCCAATACATGGACACGTCTTGATCCAAGATTTTCAAGTAGACCACGAATCACCGATAGCATCACGAACGAGCCATCGTCGATCGCGTTGTTTATCCTCGTAAAGTCTTGGTGAACGACCCGGCCTGCTCCCATGATCATGTGTCCGACTTCCGAATTTCCCATTTGTCCAGGTGGTAAGCCAACATGCTCGCCTGAGCACTCTAGGAGAGTTGTTGGGCACTTAGCCCAATACTCGTCCCAAGTAGGAGTGTTTGCGATGTGGATGGCGTTGTAAGGACTCGGTTCACCGTGGCCCCAACCGTCAAGAACTATTAATACTGTGGTGTTCAAATTGTTTCACATCAAGACAGTGTACAACACTGAAATTTTAGACGAAGAGGTACTAGGTATTCCTATAATTTGAGGTTGCCACCCTACGGAATTCTCGCAGAATTGTCTGACATTTTTAACTTCATTTCGCAACACCCTTTTCCCGTTATTGCGTTTGTTTCGTTGCTAGTGTTATTCATCTGGAACGAGACAAAACGAAGCGGTAAGACGATTGATAGCCAACAGTTAGTCAATATGATGAACAACCAAAGTGCCTTAGTTCTCGATATACGAGATCCCGGGGACTATTCTGAAGGCCACATTCCACATGCGAAGAACATTCCCTACACAGCGCTTCAATCTCGAGTACGAGAACTTGACAAATTTAAGGAACAACCCGTAGTCGTTGCATGCAAGATGGGTCAGCATTCCGGTATGGCTACCGGCATATTGCGTCGTGCAGGATTTCAGAACGTAGCAAAGCTCCGCGGTGGTCTCACGGAGTGGCGTGCACAAAACATGCCTGTGGTCAAGTGATTCATGTCTGAAAGCGTAACAGCGCGTGTGCAGATTGAACGTATTTACTTAAGCGAGTTAGAGTTCAAACCGAAGGACATGCGTCAGTTGCTGGAATTGAAGTGGCGACCCAAAGTGAACATTTCGTTAGCTTCGAATTATGATGAATTAGAAGACTCGTGCTATGAAGTGAGGCTGCAAGCAACTTTGGATGTGTCCATCGCCGCGGACGATGCCGTGCATATTAAGGTCGTTCAAGCTGGAGTTTTCAAGATTGAGGAGACGCCTGCTATCAATCAGATTCTAGCTGTGGAGTGTCCCAACATCTTGTTTCCATACATTAGAGAGACCTTAGATAGTGTCATGGTGAAAGCCTCGTTACCACCTTTCGCACTTGCTCCAGTGAACTTTCGGGAAGTGGTTCAGAGTGCCTTGGAACAAAATAAACCGATCACACCTCCGTACTCCAAACCGGTCGTCAACTAACCTCACTTTGCACCGACAAATCCCTGTTGCCGCCATGCTTCAAAAACAGCTACACTCACGGCGTTCGACAGATTGAGACTTCGTGATTCTGGTTGCATCGGAATCCTTACACAAGTCTTAGCGAAGCGTTCGCGAACACACTCTGGCAATCCCCTAGTCTCGGGACCAAATAATAGTACGTCTCCGAAACGAAACTTCACTTTGTCGAGACGCAATGTGCCTCTTGTGGAGAAGGCAAATATGCGGTCTTCGGAGGTGTCGCCTAGACTCTCGTCGAGAGTGTGATATACCTTGACATTTACCCATTCAGGATAGTCTAAACCCGCACGCTTCAACTTTGCGTCTTCAAGCGTGAAACCAAGTGGACCTATAAGAGAGAGCCTAGAACCGGTATTGGAAGCGAGTCGCATGATGTTTCCAGTATTTGGAGGGATCTCCGGTTGATAGAGAACGATGTGAAACATCAGTGAAACGACTATTCGCTAGCGCGGTTGCTTGTTTCCGCGGTCCTTATCCACATTTGAATAACGTTTTCTTGTGATGATTCTTCTACGTGGAAGATTTCGTGGCCATGCATACGGCACCACGCTGGTATGTCGTAGTAAACTCCAGGATCGGACGCTAGAAGAAGAAAGCTAGACCCTGGCGCTAATTCTTTCGCTAGGTCTTGAGCACGAATTAGTGGTAACGGACAGAGCAATCCCGTGGTGTCTAAAGTAATTGTCGTAGAGTTCAAACTCCAATGTGCCAATGTTCTGGTATTTCATGCGCGGAGTAAGGTTGGATGCTCATATTTTTCTCCTCGCCATCCGGAAAACGTACGCGCGCGCACACTTCGGACTCATTGCGTCCTTGACTATATCGTGCAACGATACGGCTGGCTACCCGAAGGTCGTTTTCATTTGGATCACCGTCAATCAAGGCTAGCGGTCCTGTGTGGCTAGCAATATCTATTTGAATGTACTGTTGCCGGTATCCCTTCAAAAAGTTGTTTTCGCCTTCTTCGCGCGCTAGTATGAGTTTGAATCGGTTATTGGGTCGTAAGTGTCTCCCCACCTTGAGTAGAACGATGTCGTCCAACTCATAATCTCGCTGACCTCTAGTGTTCCAGAGATCGCTCAGTTTCGAAGAATAATTTTGGTCTGTCAAAAAACAACAACCCCCAGCTGGTTGGGCATAGTCGGTGAATCCGTATTCAGCGGCTAATGTCATTTGCGGTTTTCGTGAACGACCAGAAAAGTCGTGTAGAGCCTCTCGATTCACCCATCCCTCCCTTTCAGGTAGAGTTGAGGGAAGATTCTTGGCGCACAAAGGACGCAGAAGCCTGTCGTTAGCACCGGATTCTCGACTGATGATAGCCATGGTTTCGCGGCGTTGAGACTTGGGTCGCTGCCCAATTACTTCCCCTGATATGGCAAAATCAAATGAGTGGCCATCAAAACCAACCATGTTCAAGGCGCGCTCTACCATAAAAATCTTACAATCAAGGCATGGGTTTAAGTTTTTACCGTATCCATGTTTGGGATTGAGTACGATATCCTTATATTCTTGAACGACATCAACGATGTGCAGTTTGATACCTAACTGTTCTGCAACCCATAGTGAATTGTTTCGTTTAATTTTCTCTCGTTGGCGCTTGCGTATCGCGTGCGTGTGGCCCTCTACACAAAATCCCGTAAAGAAATTCACTCCTTCGATGTCAATACCTTGGTCCAGTATAACTTTGGTTGCGAGTAAAGAATCGAGTCCACCAGAAATCAGCGCAATCGCTTTTACCGCGCGGGTGGTCGTTGGTTGTTCCATGTCTACAAATTCTACGATTTGATGAAAGCGCTGATTCAGCGAGTAGCCAGTGCCAGCGTGCACATAGCTGGGGAACAGAAAGTTTCTATAGGAAGGGGCATGTTGGTGTTCTTAGGAGTGTTAAAAGGCGATGCTGAAACTGACGCAACTTGGCTTGCCAATAAAGTTATGAACCATCGAATCTTTCCTGATGAGCACTCTTCAATGAATGAATCAATTCAAGACGCTGGTGGGGAGGTGCTTGTAATTTCACAATTCACGTTAGCTGCGACGTCCAAGAAAGGGAACCGACCTGACTTTTCTCAAGCGGAACATCCCGTTCGTGCAGAGGAGTTATACGAGCACTTCGTTCGTGAGTTGAAGCGGCTGCACTACGCGGTTGAGACCGGAGTGTTTGGAGCAAACATGCAAGTGACCTTGGTTAACGACGGTCCGGTTACTATTCTGATTTCTTCTTCCTGACCGTGCGCGCTATCAGCAAACCTACCTCAAACAAGACCCACGCAGGAAGAGCTAGTAATATTTGAGAGATGACGTCCGGTGGAGTTAGAAACATACCCACCACAAAGCACCCTACGATGATGTAGGGACGTGCTTTGGATAACGTTGTTGCTTGAACGAGCCCTGTCACAACGAGTAAAAATATGACGATCGGTATCTCAAACACGATGCCGAAAGCAAAAAATATTTTTAGCATGAACGACAAGTAATAATTTATGTCAGGTTGGTACACCACATTTGCTGGCGTGGTATACACAAAAAAACTAAACACCAACGGAAGCACCAAGAAATATGCTACAACAATCCCCGCGTAGAAAAGGAGAACACTTGACGCGAATAGAGGTATCGCGAACTTTTTCTCCCGCAAATATAAACCAGGTGCAATAAATTTCCATAGCTGGTGTAACACGTAAGGCATGCCTGTAAATAGGCTAAGGTAGAGTGCGAACTTTATCGGTACCAGAAAAGGAGATGCAGGTTGCACTGCGATCATTTTCTGTGCATCACCCTCGTCTTCTTGAGTGTCGTTGCCCATCAGCGCTTCTACTAAGGGTTCCGCAGCAAATTCCCAGATCTGATTACTAAAAATCAGATATGGAATACAAAGAAGTCCGACGACGAGCACTGAACGCAGCACACATCCTCGAAACGCGATTAAATGGGTAAGAAGCGGTTGTTCGTTTTGGTCGACTTGGTCGTCATGCTTTTTTTCACGTGCTGCCTTGCGGTCAGCTGAGGACTTCATCCAGAGGAATTAGACTTGGTAGCTCTGAGCACATCGTCTGTCTCATCTGAGCCCGCAGAACTTGCTGCTTGAATCGCGGAATCTGTTTCATTGAGAATAGAGTGCGCCTCATTTTCCAGAGATTTCATTTCCGCCATAATTTTTTCGTTGTGCAACTGCTGACGAATCTCGTCCATACCCACCTCTCGCTCGAATTCCAGTTTGAAGTTGTTAAATGTACGGCGAATTCGGCCGAACCACAATCCAAGAGTTCGAGCAAGTTCGGGTAATTTAGTGGGACCGAGGATGATGAGAGCCGCGAGCATGACGACGAGAATCTCCCATCCTCCAAAAGTGGGCATTGATTAGGATTTGGAGTCTGTTTCTTTTTGGTCAGTCGCCGGTTCGGTTTCTTCTTGTGTTTCCTTAGTGTCGTCTTTCACGGCGTTGCGAAAGCCTTTGATAAAGCCACCAAGGTCGGAACCTAAATTTCTAATATTTTTGGATCCAAAAATCAGAAAGACGACCAAGATGATGCCAACTAAGACTAAGATTTGCTGGATGCTAACACCCATACGTTCCTCCAAACAGGTGAATCGTTATATGATACAAATTTCCAACTTCTTTAATAGGAACTCGCATAGGCGCGAAATAGATCTTAAATATTAGTCGAGTCTTCAAAACGGTGGTGTAATTCTTCGAGTCTTCGATTCAAAGCCGGCGGGGTCTTTTTCTACTTCACCATGGGTAGATAACTTGGGGAATTATATACAATGTTAGCCATAAGGTATCTCGTGACTGGACAGCGTGACGGGTGCTCCCACAAGGTTAATGTCAAACTTCAAAGAAGGCGTGATTTCGCTCTCGGCATTGTGTAGACGAAACGATATTTGCCACCCTTCGTCTAGGTACATAATCGCGGTGTTTGTTTTCCTTTTGTTTCGACCGCTATACAACGGACATTCCATGTGGACGATCTCAGTTGGAAGTTTAATCGGTGTTCCCCATTTCAAACTGCGATCAAAATTGAACGATTGAATTTTCACTGTTCCATTGTCTTTGATCACTTTGTAGAACGAAAAGCGACCGAGCAGATATCTCAGTATTTGATCAGGCACTCCATAGGTCTATATCTCGTCCATGAAGGCGTCTAAAATCGGTTTGTAGTACCATTGCTCTTTATTCTGTAATTCTCTCCACAATCCGCCTTTCTTCGCCTCTAAGTCTCTAAATATCTCAGCGACCGCCTCCCAGTAGCGCTCAGAACAAGGTACGCCATACCAAGCTTGTCCAAAGTCAAGTCCTTGTGATAGTCGCGAGTGCTTAATTGCTGTGTGGCGGTGTTTTGCAGACACGCCGATTGGATTGTTTGGAGTGTGGATCAAAATGTCTCGCACGTCTCCGATCTCGCCTCTTTGATCTGATTGAATTTCAATTGATTGAACTGTATGAGTTCTCAGATCGTGGTATTTGAGGAACACGGCTACTTCACCCGCGGCCTTGCGGATGCGGTGTTGCTCTTTGAAGTCAAGCCTTTTGAAGTAAGCTTCTGCTTTCACTCTTGCGGGAGTGTGTCGTAGATTGACGCCTTGTCCTAAAACACTGCGAAATTGACAGGCGAGTTCGTATTCCCACGCTTTACCGCTGACTACGGGGGATATACGTTGCAAGAGCTTAGATGTTGAGGATCAATATCTCTTTCGATTTAGTGCCGTTAGACATGCCGTAAGACCATTCGGGGGCTTCAATTCGGTAAGAGTCATACATTGATCTAATTGTTGGATCATCATTGTAACTCAAAACCCAACCGTCCCGTGCACTCAGTATCGAGTGTAATCGTTCATGGTCGAAGTCATGCATATCGCCTTTGTTCCTGTACAGTCTTTCTCCATTCGCGTACGGCGGATCGAGATAGGCAAATTCGCTCGGATGTTGTCTTAGAGTGTCCGCATAGTCACAACATTGAACACTGAGATTGCTTGTGCGAAAGTCCCGCAAAGAGTCAATCGAGTTCTCGGTAAAACGCGGATGATCGGGGGACATTCCGCCCGACAATGTTGTACCAGAAAAGGAACTGCGATTGAGCACAAAGAACACTGCGGCGCGTTCTAAGTCGTCTTCGATCTCATAGAACCCTTTTTGCAAACTGTAAAACTTGTTCTTGCTTAATGGATGGTAGACGCGTACGCGTTCCGATAAGAGCACTGGACTTTCTTGTGCGTGTTTCCAAAAGTTAATCAGTGCTTCGAAGGCGTCTGAGCCATACACTTCTATACCATCCGCGGCACAAGATAATTCCACGCTTCCACCGCCTAGGAACGGCGATACCAGGCTCTTAGTGCCAGGGGGTATGTACTCCCTTATCTTATCAACCGCGAACGATTTACCGCCTGGATATCTCAGCGGTGACTTTGTCGATTTTGGAAGTGCCTGAGCACCTACAAGCTCGGAAACAACATCTTCAAAACCACCAGCAAGAGGCGGGATTATGTTCTGTGGTCTAGGCGGGGTCACGCGTAAGCTCTTTGTAGGGCATGGTCACTTCCAACGAACCGGCTATGACATTCTCGACTTTGGACATAGTGTCCAATGTTCGCATGTTTAGCCGTGTGGAAAATTCATCGACATATCGCTCCAAGTGCTTTGGAGACATGTTGTGGTACACGCCATAGTGTCCACGCTTCAACAGTGCCCAAAAGGACTCAATCGAGTTCGTGTGGACATCGCCTTTGACATACTCTTTGAGACTGTGTCGCACCGTGCCGTGTTTGCGAGTGTTTGACAGTCCGGTATATCCTTTGTGGTCGTCCGTGTAAACAATCTCGCCCTTTGGTACATTTCCGTTCACAAAACCTTCCAGCTCGGCTTGTCCAGTGTTCGCAATCGGTTTTGCTACGACTTGCTTACAACCGCGTCCTCGCGCGCCAACGACCGGGGTTTTGCCTACTGCACCGCGGCCAGCTTTGAGTTTCTTTTTCTCGTGCTTGTTCTTTTCCTTCCCGCCGATGTAGGTTTCGTCCACTTCGACTGGACCCGCTAAGAAACCGCCCTTTTGTTGTAACGCGGTTCTAATGCGGTGACCGAGAAACCATGCTGTTTTCTGCGTGATCCCTAATTCTCGCGCCAGTTGCAAACTTGGTATTCCCTTTCTGTGCGTAGTTAGCAAGTATATCGCATACAGGTATTTTCGCAAGGACAAGTTAGACTGTGCCATCACAGTATTAGTACGGACGCTAAAGTGCTTTCGACAAGTGCGACACCGATAGGGCATAGGCTTGACACACGGCGCGACATTCTCGCTCGTACAGTGTGGACATTGTGGAGTGCCCGCCCATCGTAGCTGTTCCAAGTACCGAACCGCTGACTCCTCGTCAGGTATATAGCTCAGAAACTCGAACATGCTTATGTCTTGGATTGGCTCGTATTGCTGTTTTCTCGAAGGCATATTGTTCGCTCCCATCGTCAGGATTTTTTGTTTCTTGGCTAATATTATACCGATTGGAATTCTTATTGCAACCTTTCTGGCGCATTTTTTGCAAGAAAGCGCTAAGTTTGCGCCCTAAAAGTACACAAGAAATAGCCCACAATACAGTGGGCTAAATCTTTGTAGTTCTTTACCGTGTGTTAAAACCAACCAACATTCTTGCCAGTTGTGTAAATGAATACGCCCACAGCAAACAGAAGGACGAAGAACTTAAACCATGTAGGTTTAAGAAACTCTTTCAATTTGTATGTGCTCATACGTTTAATCTCGGTGTTTCCACTGTCAGTTGTCGTAGTCTTCATCTTGCTGAATCTCCACAGTTCTCGTTATCGTACATTTCTTGTAAGCGATCTGCATGAAGTGAGTAAGAGAGTCCACCTACACCTGCAAAAAGCGATGCCGGCCAAAACCAACAAAGTAGAATTGCGATCACTCCGCCCAAATTTGCCTCGCCTCGTGCCCAAGTTATATCTTCACTCAGTTTAGAACAAGTTTGATAAGGGTTCATAAATCTCCCATAGTATGAATCTGGATGCTCAACCATAGAATCGCATACATTTAGTTCTGCTGCTAATCGGTGATCGGCAGCTTCAACGCACATATCGTCTCGATCAAGAATACCGTCACAATCTTTATCGTTTTCGCAACCGCCACCACCACCGGGATCGGTCCCTTGATGAACTGAATCGGTCGCAGACGCGGGAGAAAGTATGAGCATACACACCGCTATTGCTACGAGTGAATGCCAAAGGTACGGTGTACATCGTTTTGATAAATTCATTTTGAATCCTCAGTTTGAATTGATGAAAGTTATCCGACAAATGAATGTCGGGCCGATTCAATTCGTAGAGGATTCAAACTCCCTGTTTATTCACCCTGACAAAATAGCTAGTTCTGTCATGCAATCGGATTGTTGTATTCAACAGGCAACCCGACTCCGGGTGATCCTGTACGAACTGAATAAACATATTCTATCACACTAGAATATCAATATTGGAAATCAAAGCGTGTTTTGGCTAACATTGTATATAATTCCCATAACTTGCCTCCTCATCTACTGAGTAAGAAGATGAGACCACAGATCCCAATCACCGCCAGTAGCGTCGAAGTAAAAAATGAATTGGGGGGCGCGCGTGTAATGTTCCAAGCGATCACCGTGCCTCCCAATAACAGTACTCCAACAAACCGTCTCGCGAAGCTTGCTCGTTTGGCGCGTTGAAGGCTTGTGTTTAGTTCATTGATTCGTTGATGTTGATAGGCGGCTTTGTAGTTTAATTTCGTGATAGTCCGTCGAGCAGTTGCGAGTAACTCTGGTAGAAACGGGAGTTCGAGCACAATCTCTGGCGCATGGTCGAGCGTTGCTTGAATTGTTTTCAACGGTCCGTACTTTGTTTTCATCCATCGATCCATGAACGGTTTCGCGGTGGACCACAGGTCCAAGTTGGGATCTAATTGCCGACCTAAGCCTTCAACCTGTAACAGCGTTTTTTGCAATAGCACTAATTGCGGTCGCACTTCCATTTCAAACTGTCGCGCCGCGGTAAAAAGATTCAACAGAAACTGTCCAAATGAAATTTCTGAAAGTGGCTTTTCAAAAAATGGCTCTAACAGTTCTTGAATTAGTTCCTCGAACTCTTCTATCTTTGACTCATCGGGAACCCAACCGCTTTCAACGTGCAGGCGTGCGATTTCCCCGTAGTCCCTATTGAAGAACGCGATGATATTGCGCGCGATAAACGTTTGATCTTCGGTGGATAGAGTTCCGAAGAGAGCACAGTCAACCGCTATATACGACGGTTTCTTTGGATTGGTAACATCAACAAAAATGTTTCCTGGATGCATGTCTGCATGGAAAAAATTGTGGTCGAAGACTTGTGTGAAAAAGGTCTCAACCCCTCGTTTGGCAAGCAACTTTACGTCCGCACCCAAAGCGTTTAAAGTTTCCAAATCTGAAACCGGTATGCCTCGAATTCGTTCCAATACTAGGATGCTTTTCGTTGTGATGTGAGTGTAAACTCGAGGTGCGTACAGTAATTCTGAACTTGCAAAGTTTGTGCGCAATCTTGTGGTGTTCTTACCTTCTTGCGTTAAATCCAATTCAGCAAGGATCGCAGCTTCGTAGTCAGTAACTACTTCGATCATGTGGAGTCGGCGCGCTATCCCGGATACCCGTTCCAAAAATTTTGCGACGCCCTTGATCATGCGCATGTCCCGGTGAATAGCCTCTTCAGCATCTTGTCGAATGACCTTTACGACTACTTCGGATCCATCCAGTAACGTAGCTGCGTGCACCTGGGCTAAGGATGCGGACGCTAACGGCTCTAGTTCAAAAGTTGTGAAGAGTTCTGCTATTTGTGCGTCTAACTCTTGCTCCACCCGTTCCACGGCAACTTTGGAGTCAAAGGGTGGTACTCTTGCCTGTAATGTCGCGAGTTCGTCGGCAAACTCATCGGGCAGAAGGTCTCGTCTAGTCGAAAGCGTCTGTCCAAACTTTACATAAATCGGTCCAAGATGGATGAGTGCTTGTTTGAGCCGAGTAGCAGAGCTCGATTTAGGCTTCGGAAGATAGGTAGCTGGAAGAAACCACCGCAACCAGTGATCCGCGACGAAGTCAGATAGTATCGTATCTAAACGATATCGTAATCCGGCATAAAGTACCCGAAAGACTGTGCGGATGGGGATCAAGACTTACCAAGTGTCTTCACATAATCTTCAAGGCTGTTGAAAGCCTTTTGTAGATCTTGCAACTGCAACTCAAGCTCTTCGATTCTCGCTTGGTCGCGACGATTTGTAGTCAGTTCACTTGCTAAACCTTCAATCGCCGATTTTGTCGCAGCGACTCCGTACTCGGCAGTGGCGCGCAGCGTGTCAGCCATGGAGTCTACGTTGAAACTTGGACGAAATATGTGCTTTAGCGACTCTAACTTAGTTTCGTCCCCCTCTAGCTCCACATCGCTAACGCTACCCGTTAGCAACGTTTTTCCAACGGCGACAACGGTTCCTGTGATGGTCAGTTGCGGTATTTCGTCTGTATAGCTCGCAACCTTCGCTGTTCCATCTTGAAACAGAACATATAGGGGACGATTTTCAACATTAATTTTGACTAAGGTACCGTCTAATTCCTGGGCAACCGCACGAGCCTGTGGATCAAGTGCGAGTCGTGCTTTTATCGATGCTTCTAATGCGTTCGAAGTAGTAGATTCGATGATGGTCATTTAATTCCTCTGTGAATAGTGACAATTCCGCCTAAAAGACTGTGGTGAACACAAGCTCGAAAGCCTGCGGATTCCAAAAACATATCCATGGCTTGAGCTGTTGGATGACGGTCGATCGACTCAACTAAGTACCGATAGGGATGAGAATCCCCGACGACTAATTGCCCAATGACCGGCCACATTTGGCGGTATATGTTAAACAGGACACGCAGACTATCTATTTCCGGATGAGAAAATTCTAACACTGACAGACAGCCGCCTGCTCTCAAAACACGCCAGCACTCAGCTAGAGCAACGTCCATACGGCTCATGTTGCGGATTCCGAAAGCCACCGTAACGCAGTCATAGGTTTCATTTGAGATGGGCATTGCTTCGGCGTCGGCAAGAACGTACTGTACGGACGCGAAGCCTGCGTCGATGAGACGATCTCGACCACGAAGCAACATGTTCTCGTTGATGTCGAGTATTGTGATGCTACCGGTTGAACCAACCACTGGCGCGAGTAACAGTGAAATATCGGCTGTACCACCGGCAACGTCTAACACTCGACTTCCAGGATGCACACCAGTTGATTCTCGAAAGACACCTTTTAAGAAACGATGTGTCCCGAGCGACATGATGTCATTCATCAAATCGTAGCGCGGTGAAACCGCATCAAAGACTTCTTTTACAAGCTGGTTCTTTTCCATGCAAACCTGTCTCAGCTTATTTCGGTGGGGACCAAGAACCTAGAGGTATGGTCGAGAGGCGTGAAGAGTTAGCAGCTGCTAACTCAGCGAGATATTGATTCCAGTTCGCCGAATAATTTACACTCAGCTCGCGCAAATAGTCCCAGGAATAGATACCACTGTCATGACCATCGGAAAACTCAATACGTACTGCATAGTTGCCGATAGGTTCAATTGACTTGATCGTAACTTCTTTTTTGCCAGTCTGAAGCACGCGCTGGTCTGAGGAGTGTCCTCGCACCTCAGCTGAAGGTGAAAACACTCGTAGATACTCTGCTGATAACACGATAGACTCAGTATCGTCGTACCAGATCTCAAGTTCTCGAGATTGGGAGTGATAGGTGATCGACTTCGGGTTCACGGAACTGACAGTGAACGATGTTAAAGAATGTACCGCGATAAGTCTTGGTTTTTCACGAGGGCACTGAGCTGCATGTCTACGTAGGTCGCATCGACATGAAGTGATCGTTGTGTGTCCCCACCGCTAAATGAGATTTCTTCCATCAGACGTTCAAGAATTGTGTGTAACCGTCGAGCACCGATGTTTTCAGTATTTTCGTTTACTTCGCAGGCGATCTCGGCGATTCTTTCAATTGCATCATCAGAGAACGTGAGAGAGACGCCATCAACGGCGAGTAATTCGTGGTACTGTTCTGTCAACGAGGCCTTTGGTTCTACAAGAATACGCTGGAACTCTTCCGCACTAAGTGCACTCAATTCGACTCGGATCGGGAGTCTCCCCTGTAATTCTGGAATCAGATCGGAGGGCTTAGCCAAGTGGAACGCACCAGATGCGATGAATAGGATGTGATCCGTCCGTACCATACCGTAGCGGGTTGAAACGGTACATCCTTCTATAAGTGGTAACAGATCCCTTTGCACTCCTTCACGGGAAACATCGACACCATGATCTGTACGTTTTGCAACCTTATCCAATTCGTCAAGGAAGACGATACCTGTTTGTTCAACGCTCGTAACAGCTTGGGACTTCAGTTCATCTTCGTTAAGTAGTTTGCTTGCTTCCTCGTTTTCCAAGCGCTTTCGGGCGTGCACAATTTTTAACTTGGACTTCTTCTTTCGACCCGAGGAAACTTGTTGAAACATATCCTTTAAATGGGAAGCCATGTCTTCCATACCCGGGGGAGCGAGGAAATCCATACCTATTGGCATGTCGGATGCAACTGTTTCGACTTCAATCTCTTGGTCATCCAGCTTCCCGGATCGAAGGTTCTTTCGCATCTCATCTTTCCAATTGGCTAGTTCTAAACTCCCCGTCCCCGTCTGCGTGTACCCATAATTGCTACTCGGCGACATGGTCAGTGCAGTCAAAATCTTTTCTTCTGCCGCACTTGCAGCGGGTTCGCGTACATTGTCTAAGGCTTGCTCGCGCAACATTTTGTAAGAAGCATCGATTAGATCACGAACAATCGACTCTACATCTCGACCGACATATCCGACTTCTGTGAATTTGGTGGCTTCGACTTTTATAAATGGCGCGTTCGCTAGACGAGCCAAACGCCGTGCGATTTCTGTTTTCCCAACACCCGTCGGGCCGATCATCAAGATGTTTTTCGGCGTGACTTCCTCACGCAATTTTTCGGGTAACTGCATGCGACGCCAGCGATTGCGTAACGCGACTGCAACGGCACGTTTTGCTTGATCTTGGCCGATGATGTGTTTGTTTAATTCGTGAACGATTTCACGAGGAGTCATCACGGTCATAATTAAAGAAATTCGATTGTCAAACTATGGTTGGTGTAAACGCAGATATCTGCAGCGATACTGAGTGCTTTTTGAACAATCTCCTTAGAGTCTAGTTCCGTATTTTGAAGCATTGCCTTTGCCGCGGCTTGTGCGTAGGGACCACCGGAACCGATCGCAATGAGATCGTCGTCTGGCTCTATGACGTCGCCCGTTCCGCTGATGAGCAGGGAGTTATCTTTGTCTGCAACAATCAACAATGCTTCAAGACGGCGTAGAGCTCGGTCCGCGCGCCAATCTTTTGCGAGTTCCACAGCAGATCGTGACAGGTTACCCTGATATTTTTCCAACATACCCTCAAATCGTTCAAAAAGTGTGAAGGCATCGGCAGTACCACCAGCGAAGCCTGCGATCACTGTGTCGTCATGCAATCGTCGAACTTTGACCGCACCACTTTTCATCACCGTGTTACCCAAAGAGACTTGACCGTCTCCTCCAATCACTACTACTCCGTTGCGGCGTACACAAATTACAGTTGTACCATGGAAATCTTTCAATTGAGTTCTTCGCTTAAATTTGGGGTGTAAACTAGAGTTAATCCGATACTTCCCGCATCGGTACGACAAAAGTCGAGACGTTTCGTTCTTTGAGACGCTGAGAGTCTTCTAGGCTCTCTTGAACAGTTTCATAGGGACCTACTATGACTCGGTACTGCACATCTAAATTCTCATCTGAAATCTCGGTCGTATATGCGTTATAGCCTTCAAGTAAAAGGGACGCACGAAATGAATCTGCGTGTTTCTTTTCAGTAAATGCTCCTGCCTGGAGAACATATCCCGTAATTGTTTCTGCACTATCGGATGCCATGTCAGTCTCCGGTGCTTCATCAGCGTTCTCTTCTTGCTCGGTCACCGTGATTGGAGTGTCCTCTTCTAGCTGTGCAGTCGTTTCTGTTTGTGGTTCTTCTGGTACCGAAAATGTTCCAACTCGGTCTGGGTCAGTCTCTTCTAGTCGTTGTGGAAATTCAAAAGTCGTATTCGGAAACGTCTTCTCAACATCGGGAAATGTCTTTAGAAACTCTGTGTTTGGATCGAAGTTTCTCACTCCAAAGAAGTACACACAGGAAACCAATATGGCACCAAGAACAATTCCACTCAAAAATGGTGGTGCCCAACTCGAATTTTGTTTTTGCTTGTCTTTTCGTTTTGCCATGTTGAGGGACTTGACTAATAACCATTAAGGTAGGTACATTGTGTCGAATTACAAGTAACATGCAGTACAAGAAACTCTCGAACGTCAAGGTTGTCAAATTTATGAGCGGAGACGACGTTCAGCCTGCCACGGTTCAGTCTATTGTAGTTCAAGGTAAATTCTGCATAGCGCGTCGCTCCAGCAGACGATTGAATTGATAACTTCCCTCGTCTAGCATTGGACCGACAGCGTTAAAGTAACTGACTGTTGGTGGTCAAAGATGTCAGCACAAATACGCAATCAATACTTAGTGCGTCTAAGTCTTATTTTGATCGAAATCCGAAGATAATGTGAACATAGTGTT
The DNA here is from genome assembly GCA_012267385.1 of OMG group bacterium. Taxonomy (GTDB): domain Bacteria; phylum Pseudomonadota; class Gammaproteobacteria; order Pseudomonadales; family Azotimanducaceae; genus Bin55. Next base: position 115,879 of record JAAXGW010000013.1, on the reverse strand, counting down.
TTTCGTATCACAAATTGACTCACGGTACAAGTTCAGAGTCTAATATTTTCGTACCACACGTGTCTATATCCTTTGGAGAACAAACGACCACGAAATGAACCTCAAGTCTTTTTTCGACTCTGACATTTGGTCCTTGATCAAGAAGGTTCTTGTACTGAGTCTAAAAGTTGGGACCTGGTGCTTAACAGCCGGAACATTTTCGCTCGCATGGGTGGTCGCAAGTACGTTTCTGTACTTTGACCCAAAAAACCCTGATACCGAAAGTTATCGAAATTTTCAATATGAGCGACCATTACGTGTGTTCTCGTCCGAAGGGGCTTTGCTAGCAGAGTATGGCGAACGTAGGTTAATCCCCGTCGCAATCGACGAGGTACCGCAACAATATTTGGATGCAGTAGTATCAACCGAAGATAAACGCTTTTACTCCCACCATGGAGTGGATTGGATTTCGTTTACCAATGACGCTCTCGATTTCTTGTTTTCAGATACTGCGCGGCGTGGTGCATCGACGATTACGATGCAGATCCCCCGAAACGTCGCGGACTTGTCGCGGGAGCAAACTATTGTTCGAAAGATTCGCGAAATGCTTCTAGCGCTCAAGATTGAACGCGAACTGACCAAAGATGAAATTCTGGAGCTCTACATAAACGTAGTGCCTTTCGGGAAGCACGCATACGGCGTACAAGCCGCGGCATACACTTATTACGGCAAACCGGTTCATGAACTTTCTTTAGCACAGCTTGCCATGCTGGCAGGTATTCCAAAGCGACCAGAGGCAGGAAATCCAATCAACGGTCCGGAGTGGGCGCTTCAACGACGCAATCTTGTGTTAAGACGAATGCTTACAGAGGAATTCATAACACTGGAAGAATTTGAGATTGCACAAGCACAACCAATTACAGCGACAGTTCATCGCCGGCAACTTGATGTTCATGCTCCTTATCCCGCGGAGCTTGTGAGACAAGAGCTGTATCGCGAATTTGGAGATCAAATTTATTCGGGTTACTCAGCCTATACCACTATAGATGTCGATCATCAACAAGCCTCTCAAATAGCAGTCCAAGAGGAACTAGAAGATTTTGATCAAGACTATGGCTATCGTGGACCAATACGCAAGGTGCGCGTACCAGAGGATAGTGAGGACGTCAACTCGGTGTTCCTCGCGGAACTCGCTAAAGAGAACACGATTGGCACAATGGTACCAGCGGTAGTAACTTCGATCCAGGAACAATCGATCGAGTTCATATTAAAAGACGCTAGTGCGGGCTCAGTTGAATGGGATGGGCTTTCTTGGGCGCGTCCGAAAGCCGGTAGAGGAGTAGGTCCGAGTCCTACAAAAGCAGCGGAAATTGTCAGTGTTGGCGATATGATTAGAGTCCGGCGCGAGGATGGTTTTTGGAGTTTAGTACAGCTACCTGAAGTTCAAGGGGCGATCGTCGCAATTGACCCACGTACTGGCCGAATTACTGCTATGGTTGGTGGGTATGACTTTGATATTTCCGAGTACAACCATGCCACGCAAGCGCAACGTCAACCCGGGTCTGGTTTTAAACCATTCGTGTATACAGCAGCACTTGCTTACGGGGTAACACCGGCGTCGATTTTCTTAGACGGTCCTCTAGTCTATGACGACGAGGGCTTAGAAGAAGCGTATCGACCGCGAAACTTCAGTGGAGACTATAACGGTCCAACCAGAGTACGAGAGGCTTTGTACCGGTCAATTAATTTGGTGTCTATAAAGGTTTTAGAACACACTGGTGCTGCCAAAACGAGAGATTTTCTTACACGATTTGGGTTTGCAGAATCAGATCTACCTCAGAGCACACAGTTAGCGATAGGTGGAGGAAGTATGACAATGTCTTCGCTGGATATGGCAACAGCATATGCAGTGATTGCTAACGGTGGGTATCGGATTGAACCGCACTTGGTCGATAAAGTGGTCAATTTGCAAGATGAGATCGTCTATGCCCCCATCCATCCAGTCGTGTGCACGAATTGTGGGTACTCGAACACCGAGTGGAATGCACATGTCTGGCGAGAGTCATCTGAGTATGTAGTTGAAACTAATGCGATAGTTGCCGAAATTCCACCACAAGCTGAACGAGTTTTAGACGAGAGACTCGCGTTTATCATGGACTCGTTGCTACGCGATGTCGTACGCTTAGGTACGGGGCGACGAGCTGCGGAAGTACAACGTTCGGATCTAGCCGGCAAAACTGGTACGACTAACGAAGCCGTTGACACTTGGTTCAACGGGTATCAGCAAAACTTAGTTGCCACTTCTTGGGTGGGCTACACCGACCGTCGTTCACTCGGCGAGTCAGAGTTTGGTTCGACTCGTCCATTGTCGATTTGGATTGAATTTATGAAGAGTGCGTTAGACGTCGTCCCGGAGTATGTGCCGACACCTCCCGACGGAGTTGTTAGTGTGTACATTGATCCCGATTCTGGTAACGTCGCTACGCGAGACCAATCTGATGCTATCCTAGAGTACTTTCTTGCGGAAACTGCACCAAAGTTGAATCCCCTACAGGAAAAAGGCGAAGAAACCGAGATCGTTGAACCTGAGGATATCTTCTGAGCTTGAACTCAAAAGAGGGTTCTAAGTCCGGCTAGGTAATTCCGATTGAATTGTTGCAGCTAGTCGTGCAAACGGCATTGTTTGCAACCACACCGTACCGCGACCTGAGAGAGTTGCAAGAAACAATCCTTCACCGCCGAACATCATCGACTTCAAATTTCCTGCTGCTTGTATGTTGTAGTCGATTCCAGAATCCATCGCTACGACGCACCCAGTGTCAACGCGAAGCGTCTCACCCCTCAATTCTCGTTTTAAAAGTGAACCACCGGCATGAAGCATAACCATACCATCACCGTCCAATTTGGTCAGTACGAAGCCTTCTCCACCCAAGAATCCTGCTCCCATACGACTAGTAAACGCAATACTGAGTTTGGTGCCAAGAGCAGCAGCGAGAAATGCACTCTTCTGGCAAAGTAAAGTGTTCCCATAATTAGCTAAATCGACTGTAAGAATCTCACCGAGATGGGGTCCTGCAAACGCAACAGACTGTTTTCTGTGTCCTTGGTTAGTGAAATGAGTTAGAAATAACGATTCATTTGCTAGTTTTCGTTGTACTGTCCCAAACAAAGAAGCCAATCCAGATGTCGTCCCGTCCCCCATTTTGGCTTCAAACGTGATTTCTGGATCAATGTAGAACATCGCGCCAGCTTCCGCGATGACGGTTTCTTGCGGGTCGAGATCGACAACTACGTATTGATTGCCCCCAGATCCTTTAATTTCACAGTCAATGACATGCGCCATTTACGTTCCTTTTTGTTAGCTTTGAAAGAAATGTGGAGAAGTGGTAAGACTCCACTATTTGATTTTGATGATCTTGACCTTATCACCGGCTCTCGGTTCCCCATGTGGGTGATGACCGTTGATTAGGCGTAGAGTCTCCTCTGGGTAATCGATGGTGTGCAGAGAGCTTGCGTCCACTAAGCTCGCGTAGGTGTCACCAGGAACTGCTTCTTGAACGTGAATCTTCAGAATCTCTTCATAGGTGAGATCTTCAGATCTTAAACTCCGGATTCCAGATATCACCTCTTCGACACTAGCTTTAAGGGATTCTGCGTTACCGTCATCTCCATAGGAAGCCCACATTACGAAGTGTTCGTTTCCTCGAGTATATATTGCGATGATTGTACTAGTCTCACTGTTCTCGGGAGTCTTGAGTGTCAAGAGATAATATTCGCGATCGTCGATTGAAGCATTGGTCTCATCTGCAATATCTTCTTCTTTGATCCTTATAACGTCTCTAGCGAATTCAGAGGGAACTAACTTCTCTTGTTGCGTGTGTCGAGAAATGGCGATCTGAGCCTCCGATTTACCTCGAGGAGCGACTCCTACCACTTGATATTGATTTCTCTGAACTCGCCAGTTATCAGGAAACTCGATTACAAGTCGAAAACTCTTGTCATAGTATATATTCTGTCTGGTGCCGGACGTCGTTGGGCTGCCGAAGTGTAAACCATCGATCATCTCCCAAAAGTCTCCGACTGGTGAAACAGACTCTTCAGGTAGCATTTCCTGAGCATAACTCACCACTTCGTGAAGTCGTTTATCGTTCTTTGGATGGGTAGCAAACAAACCGTGATAACTTGGTGTTTGAAGACGAACTTCCCGTGCGAACAACTCTTGGTCTTTCAGAACTGAAATCGTTTCGATGACCGCCATTGGGTTATAACCAGCTCGAGCTAAGAGTTCTGCACCGAACCGATCCGCCTCCAGCTCATCTTCTCTGCCATAACCCGAAATCCAAATCTGGGTCAAAGCGTCTGTAGCTTCCCACAGTTCTCCACGGCCGGTCAGGATGTATGCAGCGAGACCGGCACCGCCGCTCAGTAGCGATGCGACTCGTCGTTTTGCGTGGTGACGGAGAGCAATGTGTCCAATTTCGTGCCCGATAACCGCAGCTAATTGGTCTTCTGATGACAAATATGTAATTAAGCCACGGTGGACATATATATAGCCATCCCCGGTTGCAAATGCATTGATGGTCGGAACGTCTAGAACGAAGAAATGATAGGTTCGATCTTTATCTTTCGAGTGTTTTAATAAGCGTTGACCAATCGCATCAACGTATTCTTGCCATCTCTCGTCGTCATAGAATTCACCCGTATCCTTAAACTCATTGTAGAGTTCCGCTCCGTGCCCAGCTAGCAAGGAAGCTGATGTCGTCAGAGCAAGTAGAACAACACTAATCTTCAAAAACTTCATAACTCCCTCTTGATTTGACGATGATTTAGGTACTAGTAAAAATTTAGGACGCGTTCCTCAATGTGAATTTAGAAACAAATCTTAAGTGGACATCAACAGAAAAGCACTACACTACCAGATTTACGAACTCTGTGTTCCAGCGGTCCGGCGTCCGAAACGACTTTTGAATCGTTCTACGCGACCAGCAGAATCCACAATCTTTTGTTTTCCAGTATAGAAAGGGTGGCACCGCGAACAGACATCAAGATGAATATCACGACAAAGTGTAGATCGTGTTTTAAACGTGTTTCCACAGCCGCAGGTAGCGGTAATTTCTTCGTATTTTGGATGTATTCCAGATTTCATATTCGTGCAGTACGAGATTAGCTTAAAGCAATAATTTTATGGAAAAATAGTAAGTAAGTTTTTAAGAGATATTTCATTCTGCAGTGATAGTAGACTACCAAAGTTGTAATTAGTTCAATAACTGTTTATATGTATAATATAAAATCTTAGTTTTTCCACCAAACTATTCTTTGTTAGTTATATAAAACATAGACTATGGCTCATGTAGTTAAAGTGCTCATACCACGACCTGTGTGGCAGGCTTACGATTATTTGCTACCTGATTCGTTACCGAGTGTTGACGTTGGCGCTCGAGTGCGCGTGCCGTTTGGTCGCTCGGTTGCTGTTGCCATTGTAATTGAGCTCGCAACGCAGTCGGAACATACTGGTCAATTGAAGTCGGTAGAGACGGTACTTGATCAGCGATGTATGCTTACTCCAGACTTACTGAGGCTTGCGCGCTGGTTAGCAACCTATTATCACTGTCCAATTGGTACAGTGATAGAGACCATGCTACCGACCGAAGTCTTACACGGTCGGCCTATGATTGTCGAACCTGACTTTGAGTGGATGGTCGTTACGCAAGAGCAAGAGGTGGAATTCAAGCGCGCTAAGCGTCAGCAAGAAGTATGGGAACTTCTCACCAAACACGGAGCAATGTCCGATGCTGCAATACGTAAATGGGGAGGGGTAAGAAGCGTTCTCAACACGATGGAACGTAAAGGTTTGATTCGCCGCGTACCGTTGCTTCCAAAATACAACTTTAAAGAAAAAGGTATCAGACCAACCCAAGAACAACACACTGCAATTTCAAATATTCTTGCGGCATTAGATTGTTTCGGTGTTCACGTTTTAGACGGTGTTACTGGTAGTGGAAAGACTGAAGTCTACATCCGCGTTATTAAAGAAATACTTGAGCAAGGCAAACAGGTTTTAGTTCTAGTACCGGAAATAGCCCTAACACCCCAGACGGCAAACCACTTTCGCGACAGGTTTGGTAGTGTCGCGGTGCTTCACTCCATGCGCACAAATCTTCAGAGATTTGAAGTCTGGTGTAGGGTAGCTAACGGTGAACAACGCTTAGTATTGGGTACGCGCTCCGCTATCTTCACACCGTTCAAAGATTTAGGGCTCATCGTCGTCGATGAAGAGCATGACACATCCTATAAGCAAGCAGATTCGTTGCGATACTCGGCTCGAGACGCAGCTGTCGTTCGCGCGCACGATCTCAACATCCCTGTGGTACTTGGAAGTGCAACACTATCGTTGGAAACGGTCGAAAACATCAATCGAAAAAAGTATCGAAGATACCGACTGTCTGCCCGACCAGGTGTTGCTAAACTTCCGAAGTTTCAACTACTAGATATTCGAGGCCAGATTCTTCAAGGCGGGATGTGCCACTCGTTGATTGAGATTATGCGACGCCATTTAGACAAGAACGGACAGGTGCTCGTGCTAATCAATCGTCGGGGTTTCGCTCCGTCGTTGATTTGTCATGACTGTGGGCGTCGTGCGACTTGCCAAGACTGTGATGTACGCTTAACGTTGCACGAGTACCCGCGCCGAGAATTGCGATGCCATTATTGTGACCGCCGTTATGAACTACCCGAAATTTGCCCCGATTGTTCGAGCACAAGACTCGTACCAGTCGGCGCCGCCACGCAGAGGGTTGTCGAAACGTTAAGCGAAGCTTTCCCGGAAGTGCCTGTCCGTCGCATTGATAGAGATGCAGTTAACACCAACCGCAAGCTAGAACAAACAATTGAAGACATGCAACGTCCAAATCGTTGCATATTAGTGGGTACGCAGATGCTAGCAAAGGGCCATCACTTACCTAACGTAACGCTAGTCGCAGTACTTCGAGCTGATGCTGGTTTTTTTAGTGCGGACTTTCGCGCTGCGGAAAGAACAGCTCAACTAATCGTCCAAGTAGCGGGTCGAGCAGGTCGAGCTGAACGGGAAGGTGAAGTTTGGATTCAAACCTATGATCCAGAACACCCTCACTTGGAGTCTCTTGCAAAATCGGGATATACAGGATTCGTGAAGACTGAGTTGATTTCGCGAAAGAGCGCGAACTGGCCACCGTACTCGCACTTAGCATTGTTGCGCGCCGAAGGGACTAATTCAGACGAAGTGAGCGCGTTCTTAGAGCAGCTGTTGACTCAGGTTCAGTTCACCAGTACAGAAACGCTTGGACCTATATCCGCCTCGATCCCCCGATTGAACAAACGATGGCGATGTCAAGCTGCGTTGGTCGACTCCAATCGAAAGAGACTACACGAATCTCTTGCAATAATCGCAAGAGCACCTATGCAGAGATCTAAGATTCGTTGGTCGATCGATGTTGATCCAATCGACATGTCCTAACTGAACGGTGTGCCCTTATAAAAATGTCCAGAAAGGTCTCTCGGTTGTCTATTCGATCTCCTTAATTAGGACAATTGTTTAGGGTGCAACATTGTCGTGTTCGATTTGAAACAGTCGGGCGAAATAACTAAGTGTCGCATCATTGGGAAATTTTTCAATCGCCATTGCAGTTAGTTCACTCGCTTCTGTTATTTTTTCAGCTTCCATCAAACGACCGATAGCAATCCCATAAATCTCTGGAAGTCCCCACGTAGGTGTCATCGCATCGCCCTCAGTCTCGTAATTCAACGACAGCACCGTATCGATATTGGCTTGAACATCTATGTCGATGGAAAATCCTGTTACCGGTGAAACACCGATAAAAATCTGAGCAAATAAAACTCGTAGGTTTGTGGAATCCGCTTCGATCGCGCGATCTAAGGCATCTTGCATCTTCGAGAAGAGTTCAAACGTCCGTGTTTGATCGTAATCGATTTTTGCACGGTATAACAAAGCTAGCAGAGAGTTTGTTTCCGCGATCGCGTAGTCAGTTTGCTCTAACAATACAATGGACTCGTCGATCAAGCGATGCACTTGGTCATCGTCCCCAATTTCCTGCTCTAGGAAAATTAAGTTGGTATTCAATACCGCGGTCCAATATTCTCGGCTTAAAGCTTTTGCATCGTTTGCGCTGGTGTGAATTTTGACTAGTTGCGACTTTAGTCGGTATAGCTCGCTTGGACTCTCGTCGTGTATGCCTTGATTGGTTAGTTCAATGATTCTAGCTTCAAGCGTGTCCCAGTCGAAGACCCATTCGCCATCAGATTCTTCTGGTGCTTCTAATTGAACAGATTGACATCCGGATAGTATTAGTAGGACACAAGACAAACCAAGAGAGAAACGCAAAACGTTTTTCATGATCGTGCTCTGTACATCGTCAATCCATCGAACCATCGATCTCTATCTAGATTGTACATTTGTTTCAACATGTTCTTCCGGTGGTCTCCCTCGGGACGCCACGACACTCAGTGGGGCACTTTCGAAGCACGAAGTCTCGCATTACAAGACAGACGAGTCGTAGAATGTGCTAACGTTTTGTTCACAGTTCACAAACAGTAGAGTACAAATGAAAGAACCACTTCGCATAACGGTGACTGGCGCAGCCGGACAGATAGGTTACGCTATGCTGTTTCGTATTGCCTCTGGCGAGATGCTTGGGGTCGATCAACCGGTAATTCTGCAACTTCTCGAAATACCTCCGGCTATGAACGCTCTTGAGGGCGTAGTGATGGAATTGCTAGACTGTGCCTTTCCTTTGCTACGTGGGATAGTGTCTACTTCACGACCCGAGGAGGCGTTTTCGGGTGCAGACTTTGTGCTTTTGGTTGGTGCTCGTCCTCGCGGTCCTGGTATGGAAAGGAAAGACTTATTGGAAGCAAATGGTGCGATATTTACTGGACAAGGTAGAGCTCTCAACGACTACGCATCAAAGAATGTCAAAGTACTCGTAGTAGGGAATCCTGCGAATACCAACTGCCTTATCGCGGTAAACAATGCCAAAGATTTACTTCCGGAACAATTTAGTTCGATGACTATTCTTGATCATAACCGCGCTGTAGCGCTGTTGGCAGAGCGTATTGGTGTCCATATAGACGTGGTCCAAAACCTTGCAGTTTGGGGAAACCATTCGGCGACAATGTTTCCGGAGCTCCTTTCTGCAACGGTTGGTGGTACGCCCGCATTGGAACTTGTCGACTTTGAATGGTATCGAGACAAATTTATCCCGACAGTTCAACAGCGAGGTGCAGAAATTATTCGTGCTCGAGGTAGTTCAAGTGCAGCGTCGGCCGCCAACGCCGCCATCCAACACATGCGACTCTGGAGTCTGGGTACGAACACCGTCACTAGCATGGGGACTGTTAGCCGTGGGGACTATGACATTACCGAAGGGATCGTGTACTCATTCCCAGTTACCTGTAGTGCTGGGAAATTAGAGATTGATAAGAGTCGTACCTTGGACGATTTTTGCGTTGACCGAATGCGATTGACTGAAAAAGAACTGTTGGAAGAACGTGATGCCATCAAACATTTACTGTAAGTTTGGGCTCATTTGGCAGTATCTCTTTACACTTAAACATTTTCTTGGATAAAATCCCAGTTTAACAACGTTGTGCATCTAACCCATCAACTCTTGAGCAGGGTCTGATGTGCGATGTCTTCTGTCACGGATCGACGACTTGACTCACGGAGGAGATATGAAAACTCACTCTTTAACTCCCCAGCTACAACTAACGATTGGCGTGGTGCTGTTCGCGCTAGCATCCTCCGCGTGTGCCGAAGGGATGTTTTACTTTGGTAGCGGTATTGGGCTCGAAAACTTCAAAGCAAGATACGACAAGCGAGCAGATACAGACCTGTTTCCTACATTATCGCTCAGCGACCTTGTATTCAGCGACCGCGATGGCGGAGATGGTACCCCCTACAGCCTTAACGCATTCACCGGGATTCGAATCGGTCTACATAAGAGGGGTCTCTGGTTCGGTGTACAGACCGAGACAGTACTGAAAAGCGATGTTGTTGAAGGACGTCTAGCGGGAGTAGGGAAGACTGCAGATGGCTACGAAATCTCGAATCTACTCGAACAGAACTGGACTTTAAGAACTGATCGAGACCGGTCTCTGGTTGCTCGCGTAGGTACGGTTGTCAGTTTTCTAGGTTTGCTAGACTTTTCGCCATATGTAATCGCTGGTGTGCGAGAGGTGGAGGTCGCATTCGAGCGCACCCTCGAAATTTGCGGTACTAAACTTGTTTGTAAACCGGGGGAACAAAGTACTACAACCACAGAGCGGCGCACTCCCTCGCTTCGCCAGATGGTCGTTGGTCTTGGGATAGAAAAATTTATTGGAGAAAAAACATCCATTTCCTTTGAAGCGCGATACTCTAGTGAAGATGACGACAGCTGGGACGAGTCTACAAATGACATTACTACGCCGTCAAGTCTCTCTACAGATTCCTACGACGTGTCGTTGAGATTCTCGATATACCTGTGACTTACTTACTAGCGATTTCTTTTGTTTGAGAGTGAGGTAGCTTTAAATCTTCCCAGAAAAAGCACGCAGCACTACCACCAGAGGAGTTATCGGTCGCCAGTTCAAGTAGAGGAGTCTCCTCAGAACAGCGAGGTAGGGCATAACGACAGCGGGTGTGAAAGCGACAACCACTCGGGGGAAAGATCGGCGAAGGAACATCACCTTTTAAGACAATTCGATCGGGTCGACGAGTTGGATCTGCAACTGGAATCGCGGAGATCAGTGCCTCCGTGTATGGATGCTTGGGTGCTCGGTATATGTCCTCAGAAGTACTGGTTTCCACAATCTGTCCAAGGTACATGACTGCGATTTTATCGGATACGTGCTTGACGACAGCTAAGTCGTGGGCGATAAAAATTAGCGCAAGATCCATTTCTTGTTGCAAGTCAAGCAACAAATTAACTATTTGTGATTGAACGGATACGTCGAGTGCAGATACAGCTTCATCACACACGATAAGTTTTGGCTTAAGCGCGATCGCTCTAGCAATCCCTATACGTTGTCTTTGTCCTCCAGAAAATTCGTGTGGGTAACGGTTTGCTGCAGATTCATCCAGTCCAACTCGATTTAATAGTTCGCAGACCTTTTTTTCTCGCTCGGCTTTCGGACTGAGTGTCTCGTTTTGTTTCCTCTCCGCTTCTGTACCTTGTTCGTCCTTTTGTTTCTCCTCGGCTTTCAAACCTCGACGGTGAATGATAAAAGGCTCAGACAGAATTTTGCGCACCGTGTGTCGACTATTTAAAGATTCAAATGGGTCTTGGAATATGATCTGCACGTCTCGTCGCAAAGCGCGTAGTTCTCCGCGATTCATCCCAACAATATCACGTCCTTCAAACATTACTGATCCGTGAGTTGGCTGTACAAGTCTTAGCAGGCTCTTCCCAACGGTGCTCTTACCGCAACCCGACTCACCTACGAGACCTAGAGTCTCGCCGCGCTCCAGTGTGAAGGAGATATCATCCACGGCGTGAACCTGCCCAACGGTTCGTGGGATAATTCCTTGTTTTACTGGGAATAACTTAGTGAGTCCTTGAACCTCGAGAAGTGGCGGGATATACGAAACGTTCTCGATATAGATTTCGTTTTCGGTCACGTTTTCGCTATCGATTTCGTTCCGTTTTTTGATGTCGTTCATTTGACATCCACCACCGAGTCTTGCCAAAAATGACATGCGACGCTTCTCGCATACTTTGCTCCGAAATACTTAGGTATTTCCTGTGCGCATATTTGTTGCGCTCGCTCACAACGATTACGAAAACGACATCCCGACGGCATGTTAGCAAAGCTAGGCACCATTCCTCTGATGGTCTTCAGTTGTGTTTTTGGAATGCCACCTAACGATGGAATCGAATTGAGCAGTCCTTGCGTATAGGGATGAAGTGGTTGAGAAAACAATTCCAACGCCGTCGCTTCTTCTGCGACTCGACCAGCATACATCACTACCACGCGATCGGCGATTTCAGCAATGACTGCCAAATCATGTGTAATAAAAATTACCGCCATCCCATTTTCACGTTGCAATTCCTCAATTAGTTCAAGAATTTGTGCTTGAATCGTGACGTCTAGTGCTGTAGTGGGTTCGTCTGCTATCAGGATGTCGGGTACGTGAATTAAAGCCATCGCTATCATCACTCGTTGGCGCATCCCACCTGATAGTTGGTGCGGGTATTCCGTTAGTCGTTGTCGAGGCTCTGGAATACCAACTCGATCTAGCAGTTCGACGCAGATCTCGATTTGTTCGTACTTGTTAGATTGTGGGCGGTGGAGTTGTAACGTTTCCATTAACTGTCGCCCAATGCGCTGTACGGGGTTAAGCGCAGTCATCGGTTCTTGGAAGATCATCGAAATCCTGCGACCTCGGATATTTCGCATTTGCTCGGGCCGGTATGACAGGAGATCGTCGCCACCAAACACTATTTCACCACCAGTGACGCGTCCGGCAGGTTTGGGTAGTAGTCCCATGATGGCTAATGAGGTAACGCTCTTACCGCATCCAGACTCTCCAACAACACCTAAAGTCTCACCTTGTGCTAACTGAAAAGTGACGTCATCTAGAACCCCTACCGTCGCTTCATCAGTATCGAACGAAACCGATAGATTCTGAACTTGTAAAAGGGCCATTAATGAAGTGGGGTACGACTATTGGTACAACACCAACGAGAGTAGTTGATCTTGGTCGCTGTTAGTTGAAGTACGCTACTCATATGGGGTATTGTGCTTAAAGCAAGGCTGTTAACGAACAATCGCTCATTGAGCTATCATGGACATGACTGGCGAAGAATAGCGCGAACATTCAAAAAAGTCCTTTTCACTGTAGTTCAAAATCTGCAAAAACTGCGCAATGATCAGGGTGGTCCGCGATTCGGGGTCCCTCGCGAAAAGAATTTTTTACCAACAATGCCCCGGTTAAGTCCCCAACAACAATGTGGTCGATAAACTCGGAAAAGAGTGGATGACACTTTGAACCGCCGGCACTCGTCAACAATTTTAGATTTTGATCTTTGGTATTGAGCATAGTCCATCCCCAGTCCTTTGGCAAAGCGAGTCGGCGATTAAAATCGCCTAAGACTGCAAAGGATTCATTCGCATCGAGTCGGGCGTCGCGCCATTCGACCAATATCTCGAACTGAGTTCTTAAGTTCGCACATTCAGTGTCTTTCGCTTCATCGTCGTCTTCCGTGTTGCTCCAGCAGCCTGGGACTAAGTGAACGTTAAGTAAACGCAGGATTGAATCTGATTTAATCGAAATGTCGGTACCCCATCGATGAAAATCGTGACCGAGCCCCAGTTTTTTCAAGTCATTATGTCGTTCGTAATCAATACCCTTGCGGATCGCAAAACCTGTTGCAATGTGCTGTCGAAAGCGACCCGGCTTATCAAAGCACTCCAAGGTCGGTTCCTGCTGCGGCCGTTTCGACAATTCAAGGTTCCACTCAGTCGGTGAGAAGACCTTCTCTGCGGCCGCTAAATCCTTGACTTCTTGAAACGCAACTACGTCAAACTCTTGCTTACGAACAGACTGCTTCAGGAGTTCATAGTCTGCGGCGGTGCGGTCGATGCAACCTTCGGATCCGTCCGCATTCAAGTGTTCCAAATTCCAAGCTGCGATTCGCAGTGGCTCAGCTACACCCCAACTACAAAGCACAATCAAAGTGCCAGAAACCGTAGCCAGAATCCGAGTCACTAAGTGATGTCTAAGAAAGTCTTGCACACAAAAACTAACATTGTAAGTGGAGGATTCCTTCGTGCTAGTCCACGGGCGTTTTTGCATAGAGTTATACTGCCTCCTAATTTTTATCCGTTGAGCTAGTACTTGCAATTGATTGAAGACCAAATTACACGCGAGTATCCGGATTTACTCGGCACCCTAGAACCGTTTGCGGCGATCGACTTAGGCTCGAATAACTTTCACGTAATAATCGCGATGGAACGACCTAACAATCGTTGGCAGATTATTGACCGGCACAAAGAACTAACACGACTTGCGCAGGGTATTGAAGAAACACGAGTTATAAGTCGGCAATCATTAAATCGAGCACTTCGTGCTTTAGAACGTGTGAGTCAACGCATTCGAAGTCTACCCAAGAGCAACGTAAGAGTGGTTGGTACCCATACTCTTCGGACTGCCGAAAATGCGAGTGAATTCATTCGTCAGGGCGAAGCTGTTCTTGGTCATCGGATCGAAGTGATCAGTGGCCGAGAAGAGGCGCGATTAATCTATCTAGGAGCATCTCATTCGTTCGAACACCGATCCCGGAATCGGCTAGTTGTTGATATTGGCGGGGGCAGTACCGAGATCGTACAAGGTACTCAATTCCAGCCTATTGTGCTGCGAAGTTTTCATATCGGCTGCATCTCCATGACGGACAGGTGTTTTGCTGATGGGAAGATCTCGGCGAAACGTTTTCGTCGCGCTAGAGATCTCGCACTCGACGAATTACAACCATTTCGGTTTATGTTTCGCTCACAACCTTGGGAAGTTGCAGTCGGGACGAGTGGTACGCTCCAAGCAGTGCAATTTGCTATTAACGGGTTGTACTCCGCGAAGTTAATCACTCAAGTTGCACTTGCGGAACTAATACAAAAACTTTGCGACCTCGGGCACGTTGAAAAGATTTCTGAAGACATCTGTAATCAGAATCGAGCACCGGTATTCGCCGGTGGTGTCGCGATTGTGGATGCGATAATGCAGACTCTGGGTATGGACGAGCTACATGTAACCGACGGAGCACTGCGAGAGGGAGTCTTGTACGACTTACTAGGTCGATCTCAACACAACGACATTCGCGAGACTTCCGTCCAAGATCTCGTTTCCCGTTTTCACATTGACGCAAAACATAGTCAGAGAGTTTCGGACACCGCATTGGATCTGTTTCAGCAGGTACAGCAAGCTTGGGCATTGGATGAGCGAGAGGAAAAGAATCTCTTGCGTTGGGCTGCGTTGCTGCATGAAATTGGTATGGACATATCACACTCAAAATATCACCGACACGGTGAATATTTGTTGCAACACCTTGACTTAGCAGGTTTTTCTCAGAGCGAACAGCGACGGTTGGCGATCTTAGTGCGCGCCCATCGTCGACGTTTTCCTTTAGAGCTCTTCGCTGAGAATACTACGCTATCGAAGCTCGCGAGTTTGTTGCGTCTCGCTGCGGTGCTTAGGAGGAATCGGTCAAACGACGTTGCACCCCCTTATCTCCTAGAAGTTAACGACTCTGGTCTAGAGTTGAAATTACCACGAGACTGGTTGCGCGATCATCGACTAACGTTAATGGATCTCCAACGAGAAGTTGCGTACATGCGATCTGCTCCTTATCAGCTTACACTCTCGCTGACAAACAATTCCAAGTGAGTATCAAATCGTCATTCAAGCTAGCTGTGCTAACAACTCTGATTGGGCACTAAGTTGTTCCGTTTCTGCTTCCTCTTTTAAAGGTAAATAGGTACCATCAGCTTGTAATATCCAAGCTTGAGTGTTGTCCTGTAAGTAGAGTTGTAGACTCTCGTTATACACTCTTTCTGCTAAATCACGCTCGAGGATGGGAAAGCCGGTTTCTACTCTCGCAAAAAAGTTTCGAGCCATCCAGTCTGCACTAGACAGATAGGTTTGTGGGTTGCCTCCGTTTTCGAAGTGAAAAACTCTCGAATGTTCTAAAAACCGACCAACAATAGAACGTACTTCGATATTTTCCGAAATTCCCGGCATTTGTGGTCTTAACGCGCAGACTCCTCGCACTATGAGCTTAATTTCAACTCCGGCTCGTGCCGCGAGATAAAGCTCTTTGATAATGTTCTCCTCGACGAGAGAGTTCATTTTGGCAATGATTCCACTCGGTCTACCTGCTTCTTTGTGCGCAATTTCTTGGCGAATGTGTGTAATCATGGCATCGTACAGAGTAAAGGGCGATTGGAGGAGCTTTTTCAACTTATCAGAGTGTCCTGTGGAGACAATCTGTCGAAACAGTTGTTGGACGTCTTCGCCAATTTCAGGATTGCAAGTAATCAATCCGAAATCTGTGTAGATTCGCGCGGTATCTGCGTGGTAGTTCCCCGTAGCAATATGAACGTACCGCCGTAAACCGTCTCTTTCACGCCGCATTACCAGCAACATTTTGGCATGTGTTTTGTAACCGACCACACCGTAAACTACTTGTGCGCCCGCAGCTTGAAGTTTAGTGGCAAGTTCGATGTTGTCGGCTTCGTCAAAGCGAGCGCGTAATTCGATCACGACCAACACTTCCTTGCCACTTGCGGCCGCGTTTGTCAAAGCTTGTACGACGGCAGAATTTACCCCCGTACGGTATAGAGTCTGGCGTATTGCAATCACATCCGCATCGTTCGCAGCCTGGCGGAGAAAGTCAAGAACTGGAGTAAAGGACTCAAACGGATGATGTAGAAGAATGTCGTTTTTGCGAATTACCGAAAATAGATCGTTCGCCTTTCGAATGTGTTTGGGGATACTTGGTGTGAACTCGCGAAATTTGAGGTCCCGTCGGTCGACTAAGTCTGGGACCTGATTCAAACGCATTAGATTCACGGGACCTTCGCA
This sequence comes from OMG group bacterium, assembly GCA_012267385.1. Taxonomy (GTDB): domain Bacteria; phylum Pseudomonadota; class Gammaproteobacteria; order Pseudomonadales; family Azotimanducaceae; genus Bin55. The sequence goes on along the minus strand of JAAXGW010000013.1, from coordinate 99,291 downwards.
CGAATAGACAGCACTCTTTGCAAGTCCAAATTGCGAACGTAAGAAATCGCATTCGTATTCGGGACATGCGCTATCGATTTCAAGTCGAACTTCGTCTCCGAATCGTCGCCCCGGCAACTCTCCTTCAAGCGCGTGACGAAGATCGGTGATTTCTTCTTCATCTACCCACAGGTCACTGTTTCTAGTTACGCGAAATTGGTGACATCCAGACACCGTCATTCCTTGAAACAGCTCGTCTACGTGTGCATGGATGATCGAAGAGAGGAAGACGAAGTCCCATTCGTGAGAAGCAATCTCTTTTGGGAGGCGAATGAGTCTTGGTAACGCCCGAGGTGCATGGACGACAGCCATCCGTCCAGGACGCCCGAATGCATCTTGTCCCTCAAGTGTTACTACAAAATTAAGAATTTTGTTCAACAATCTAGGGAAGGGATGTGAGGGATCTAGTCCAATCGGATTTAGAACCGGAGAGAGTTCTCGTACAAAATAGTCGTGAACCCAGTTTTTTTGTTTATCGTCCCATTCGTGCCTCCGGAGGAAATATATCCCTTCCGCACGTAGCTCTGGAATAATCTGTTCATTCAATACTCGGTATTGTTCGTCGACGAGATCTTGTACTTCCATCGATATTTGAGCCAGTTGCTCCTGAGGTGTAAGATTGTCGGGACCGCGCTGAGTAGAGCCGTACTCAACCTGTTGTATGAGTCCGGCGACTCGAATTTCAAAGAATTCGTCTAGATTGGAACTTGAGATACAGAGATATCGCAAGCGCTCAAGAAGGGGATAGCTCGAGCGTTGGGCTTGCGCGAGTACGCGTCGATTAAACTGAAGTAAAGACAGTTCCCGATTAATAAATAATTCGGGTCGGTCGAATTCAGTTTCGTTCAAAAAAACCTCAAATGCACGTTAATAATACGCGAATATGAACCCTTACCTCGTCGTGGACTGAGGGGATCACTTCTAGATAGAACCACGATCGACCAAACGAAGAACGGCGACTCACCAACACCCGGTCGATGTGCCTCCTGAATCGGTCGAACGATTGGCTTTCGGATATTTAGCAACCAACTGATTTTAGGGAAAAATTCGAGTAGGCTACTCTCATTGACATAAAGCACAACCTACCAAATACAACACAACATTTGGATTGAGTCTCTATAATATTAAAGTCTGTAGCGACACTTGGTCGCTTGCTGTAAAGACATCAAATTTAACAATCGCGTGGGAATTCAACCAAGCCGATGTGAAAGATTTTTTACAGATGCCTCGGTGTCTTGGCGACCCTTTCACGCATACAATAGACGTAACTGTACGACATAAAAGACAGCACTCCGATTAAGAAAATGTCAATATTCTTAGGTTTTTCATTTTTTCGTTTTCATCGTCGCCGCATCAAAATACTTGCGATTTACGAGACTTTTCTGACGTCGTCAAAACGTCAATTGCATCCTTTAGAAATCGGTCGAGAAAATGGCATGCACACCTTAGAGGTGATGAAAGTCTTGTCGAATACACCAGAGCTCTTTCTCAAAGTTCCAAGGAGCGGTTCGGGCGGCACAAATTTGTACGCGTTGCGTTCATCGATTGTCGTACAGAGTAGCGAAGCTGTTATTGCTTATATCAATCGACTAGCACGTAAGGACCGAATCTTATACTACTCTCTGATCATTCTTGTTCTCGCAGTGATCTTAATGGCCCTTCTAAATATCGCTTTTTTACGATTTTGGTTCGGATAGAAGAACTGTTTTATTAACGGTTTCCTTAGAACTCTCTGTATTTCAACACGGTTACGCTACGTGCCTAAGCGACGAGCGATTCGTTCCTTGGTTTCATCTTTAGCGGCTCGAGATTTCTTCAAATGCACGAGCGTAGCTCCTGAGCCTCCTTGGTGGCTCGGTGCAGAAACGTAGGCGTTAACCTTTGGATGATGTTTGAGCCAGTGTGCTAGATGACTTTTCAATTGTGCTGGAGGGGTACTTCTTAGCCCTACGCCATGTACGATGAGTACGGTACGCAATCGATTCTCCAAGCTTGTTGATATAAACTGTAACATCCGACGGAATGCCTCTGTCACTCGAACGTTGTGTAAGTCCAACTTGTCTTGGATTGGATATCGACCACTTCTCAGCTTGGTCATACTGTCTGGTTGTACGCCCTCAGCCTTCCACTCTAAGTGGTCGTGAGGTTCGACGAAGTCTAGGTCGACTGGTTGTGCTTCTAGTAAATCATCAGTCGAAGACTCAGTAGTTGCATTCGTACGTGCGCGTACTCGATTTTTTTGTTCGCTCTTAGATTGCTTCTTTACTTCCGCTCGAGGAGTATTTACTAAAGCTTGAACATCTGAAAGTTCTTGTTCGAATATAGAACGTTTGTTGTCTGACATATCGGTATCGGGGACCAGTTTTTCAGTGTTGGTACGAAGTATTCAATGCACTTGGATTTAACACAAGAAGTTTACACACATCGCTTCTTTGTTTCATTTACCAAACAAGGTTGCCTTCAAGTAACATTTATCGCTAACTCTCGTTACTAAACTGATTAGGTGATTCGTTGCGTCTAAATAGACTCTTGCGCCTGAGCTTGCGGGTTCTGCTCCCGATCGGGATTCTCGCCGTAGGCATTCTTGGCTTTCTTTCGTTGCGCGCGATCAAACCAGAATTGCAAACTGCGAACGAAGAACCTCCTGCGTATTTGGTAGCTGTTCAGACCGCTCAGCAACAACAGGTACGGTTTGAATTAGCTTCACAAGGAACTGTAAAACCGAAGACTTCTACAAATCTAGTGTCAGAGGTTGCAGGTCGAGTGGTGGAGATTTCGCAGAAATTTGTTTCGGGTGGCTTTTTTGAAGCTGACGAAACATTGGTCCGTATAGATTCTCGTAACTACCAGACTACGCTCAAACGAGCTGAACTTGCCTTAGCCCGTGCGCGCGTTCGAGTGGATACCGAGCGAGCTCTTTCCGGATACGCTAAGGAAGATTGGGAACAGTTTATTGCAGACAACGATACGTCCAACAGTCCTACCGAACTGACCTTACGAAGACCGCAACTCGCTGAAGTATTAGCAGAATTTAGCGTCGCTGAAGCGGAGATGGAGCAAGCACAGGATGATCTCGCTCGTACCACCATAACTGCGCCATACCATGGTTTAATATTGGAAAAGAATGTAGACGTTGGGCAATATGTCGGAGTGGGAACCCCCCTCGCAAGTACCGTTGCTGTAGACCTCGCCGAAGTGCGGTTACCAATTTCCTTAAACGACCTGGAGTATCTTACTCTCCCTGAACGCCCCGGTAGTTCTCCAGTACGAGTAAAACTTCACGCGACCATAGGTGGGACTGTGTCCTATTGGGACGCGATGATCGTGCGGACAGAAGGCGTGGTTGATACTCAATCGAGAGTCATTCATGCCGTCGCGGAAGTCTTGGATCCGTACGATTTTGCTGGTACGGGTAGAGAATTATTGCGCTTCGGTACATTCGTTCATGCGACAATTCAGGGTAATGACGCGGGTGAACTGTTTGTAGTTCCTCGGCATGCGGTCTATCAGGGATTGCAAGTGTGGATCGTTAATGAGGATAACACCATTTCACCGCGAACTGTAACAGTGGTTCGTTTTGACGACGACTTCGCGTATATCAAAGAAGGATTAGAGAATGGGGACGTCTATTGTGTTACGCCGATTGATCGTCCGTTACCCGGCATGAAGGTGAAGATCAGTGGTTAATGATGGTCATGATGACTCGTCCGAGAGTGATCTGAACCAACAACTCCCCGTAACCAAAGGGCAATCCAATTTGCCAGCTGAGACAGCAGATTCGGATTCAACGACCTATTTAGTTCGACCATCTGAAGGCATTATTGGTTGGTTTGCGCGTAATCATGTTGCGGCGAATCTTCTGATGATTGCAATTCTTGGGGCGGGCATGTACATGCTGTTTACAGGCATGCAAAAAGAAACTATGCCCTCATGGTCCTTCGGGCAGATATCTATTTACGTACCGTTTCGTGGTGCGAGTCCAGAAGAAGTGGAAGAAGGTATCCTGTATAAGATCGAGGAAGCGGTGCGCTCGGTGGAGGGTGTCGGTGATGTAGCCTCGGAAGCTTACGAAGGCGCGGGCAGAATCTTCGTCGAAGTTGCGAGCAACTACCAGATCGATGCTGTGATCGACGAAGTGAAGCTCGTCGTTGACTCTATTTCAAATTTACCAGGCGACTCTGAACGCTCAGTCATTCGAGAAAGACAAGGCTTTCGGTCCGGAGTGCTGTATGTTCAGATTTATGGTGAGTTAGATTTTTACACCCTGCAAGATATTGCAGGGGACATTCGAAACGAGATTTTGGAACTTCCGGAAGTTTCCCAAGCCACCATTCAAGGCGCACGTTCTTCCGAGATTAGTATCGAAATTCCAGAAGAGAACTTGCGGAAGTATGAATTAACGCTTAGCCAAGTCGCCCAATTAATTCGCCTCTGGTCAGTTGACTTAGGAGGAGGTGGAATTAGAACGGAGGGCGGCTACGTGCGCGTCCGAGCGACTGGACAAGCAAATACAGCTGAAGAGTACGAAGACATTGCTTTAATCACTCGCTCGGATGGTAGCGTTCTCAGGTTGCGGGACATTGGTACGGTTGTCGATAACTACTCTGAGACTGATTTTTGGTCATTCTTTAACGGTCAACCGACCATTGGTATTTCAGTCGATGCTCGAGATGGCGAAGATGTTTTGGCAATTTCTAAAGCCGTAAGGGAGTATGTCGATCAACGGAAACAAACTCTGCCTCCGTCAGTGCAACTTGACTACTTTGGTGATTCCACTCATTACTTAAATGACCGATTGAACATGATGTTGAAGAACATCATGTTTGGCGCAATATTAGTGTTCATTCTCTTGGGGCTGTTCGTACACTTACGTATCGCATTTTGGGTGTGTGTTGGTTTGCCCGTTGCTTTTCTCGGTGCTCTGTTCGTCCTTCCCTTAGTAGGGGTAACACTAAACCTTGTCAGTTTATTTGGGTTCATACTGGTGATTGGGGTGGTCGTCGACGACGCGATCATTATCGCCGAGAGTGCCTATGCGGAAACTGAACGACGCGGTTATAACGTCGATAGCATTATTCGCGGTGCCCGTCGAGTTGCGGTTCCAGCGACATTTGGCGTTCTCACTACAGTCGCAGCGTTTGCACCAATGTTATTCGCCCGAGGCGGTTTCACAGTGTTATTTCAGTCGATTGGCTGGGTCGTCATCATGTGTCTATTGTTTTCGTTAGTCGAATCGAAGCTCATTCTGCCTTCGCACATGGCTCTCATGCAATCCTCTCGTGGAAAACGCCGTGGCATCGCGGACTATACGAATCATTTCCTAAAGCGATTCAGTAAAGATATCTATCTTCCTTCGTTAAGGCTATTGCTCCGGTATCGTTATGCCACTCTGTGTGCATTTCTTGCACTTCTACTACTGACTATCGGTTTCTATTTAAGCCCATTTCTTAAGAAGAGCTTCTTTCCCGAGTTTGAGAATGACTTTGTGTTTGTCAACGTGACCGTTATGGATGGATTGAGCGAAGACTACATCGTTGAAGTAACCGAGTCGATCATGGCGGCAATGCATGCGACTAACGACGACATAGTGGCTCTCACGGGCGCGAAAGAAGAGCCGATACAGCACGTTTTTGCTTTTGTTGCCAACGATACTTCAGCGAGACTGACCGCGGAACTTGCAAAACCAGAAAACCGGACACTACGACCTACTGACATTGCAAGTCGATGGCGCGCGAATGTAGGGAATATCGCTGGTACTACGGAGTTGCAATTTTCTGCGGAACAGCGCTTCCACAGTGGTGCTCCACTAGAGTTTGATTTAACTGGGAAGAACTTCGACGCTCTCGATACGGCTGCGGAGGAACTCGCGCAGAAACTAGCTGAATATGACGGAGTGTACGAAATTCGCACGCCGATTGGTACCGGCCCCGACGAGATAAAACTAGAAGTCAAACCAGACGGTAAGGCAACTGGTTTAACACTGAGTAGCTTAGCAATGCAAGTGCGCGAGGCATTCTTTGGAATCGAGGCTCAACGCATACAACGCGGCGAAAGCGAGTACCGCGTTATTGTGCGCTATCCCGAAGCCGAAAGAACTTCGATAGGTAATCTTGAGAACATGTGGGTTCGACTACCTGATGGGACCTCAACACTCTTTCATTCGGTAGCAGATTATTCAATTGAACCTGGCTACGGGACTATACGTCGAATCAACGGAAAACGAACTGTGTCAGTCTCTGCAGAAGTGGACAGAGCAAAAATCGATCCATTCGTTATTTATCAAGACTTACAGGAGCACTATTTTCCCTTCTTAAAAACTCAGTTTCCTAGTGTCGATATTCAAGAAGCTGGTTCAGTTCAAGATCAGATGCTTGCGTTGGAGGAGTTAGGTGTCGCGTTTCTTGTAGCATTGTTATCAATTTACGTGCTGCTAGCCATCCCACTTCGGTCCTATCTCCAGCCATTAGTCATCATGAGTGTGATTCCTTTTGGGTTTATCGGAGCTGTCGTAGGTCATGTGATCTTGAACGTGAGTTTTAACATGGTCTCAATGATTGGTTGTATCGCGCTGACCGGTGTAGTAGTAAACGACAGTTTGATTCTGGTTCATTATTTCAATCGCGAGCGCAGAACGGAAAACAGGTCAGTATTACACGCGATACTACGCGCTGGTAAAGCGAGACTGCGAGCTATTATTCTGACGTCTCTGACGACATTTTTTGGATTGGTTCCAATACTCTTGGAACAATCACTTCAAGCAAAGATCGTTGCGAACATGGCGATTTCGTTGGCGTTTGGAATTCTGTTTGCAACACTCATCACCTTAGTTTTGGTTCCTGTGTTGTTGAGAATCGGTGCTGACGTCGCGCGCGTTAAGGACGCTGACTTAGTTTTAGACGAAGACCACAGCCGAGAAGTAAGCACGGTGGCGGCTCCAGCAGGCGGTTAGCGTAAGTTCTGTTCGAATACGGTTTGGTGGTTTACTCTTACTTGCAGAGTATGTTTCACACAGTCGTAACGCGCTTCGACATAGCTGTGCTCTTCCCAATATAGTTCAATGTTGCTCGAAACATACAGGATGTCTGAGCTATCGTCGAGAGTACTCTTTTTTCGCAAACAATTCGCGACATAAAGACACAATTCGTTGTTAGGTAGCACCTTCACAGAGCACGACTTGTGTCCTACTGGGACATCGACCGAATACACAGGTTCAAACGGTGCCAGGGGTATGGACAATTTTTGACACCTAGAGCTTAGGAACAGACCGTGTCAGACTTAGTATCTCATTTCAGCGGTCTGTACTGGCGAGTTATTCTCTCCCGGAAAATATTGCGAGAAACTGAAGAATGTACATGAACAATATCCACAATCCCGCAAACAAGGTAGTCGCGGCGATGATGTAGTTGCGTTCGCCGCCGAGCACTATCTGACTTGTTTGAAACAAGATCAATGCTGATGCAAAAATGATCATGAACGCGCTAATCAACATGGCAAACGGCGAAAAGTCTACGCCGAACAGAAACTTTAAGATAATCACGCCGATGATAGCAAAAGAAGAAATAGTGAGGAACTGCCCCAGCCAGCTGAAGTCAGCGCGCTTGACGATTGTGTACATAGACAACCCGACAAATGTAGCTGCAGTTATCCCCAATGCTTGTGTGATTAGTATAGGGTTGATTTTTAGTATCTCACCAATTAATGGTGCTCCTATCCAACCAAGGAATGCCGCGTAGACGAAGCTCAGCAGAAGCCCAATGGGGCTACGTGCTGTTGCCTGGATCCCGAAGGGTAGCGCGAAGATACCGACCAACATTACCCAAAAAGGCGGTAGCCAGTTCATTTGAACCGCAATTACTGTTGCCCCCGCGCAAACTGCGATCATCAACGCTAGCAACATGTAGGTATTACGGAGAACACTATTGACCTCGATGGCCTGTTCTCTCGTTCGAATAACCTGAGAAGCAGCTATTAATGGCATATTTGGGACCTATAGAGTTTTGTTGTCAATTATTCACCTATATTATGTCTACTCTTTGAAAATTCAAGAGATGCGTCAGTGAGCAAATTGGTCAGATTGTGGCTGTCTGTTAGAGTTTCATGAGCGTTAGGTTGCCGCCGGTCGCAGTCTCATTACGCGTGACGACTCGTTCCACTACAAATCTGGTCAGATATAGTGGTCCTCCTGCTTTTGGCCCCGTTCCAGATAAACCCTCGCCTCCAAACGGCTGAGTTCCTACGACCGCTCCCGTCATCGTCCGGTTCACGTACATGTTTCCGACTTTCATGTTTGTTGTGAATCGCTCTATAGTGGAGTTAAGACGGCTGTGGACCCCAAAAGTTAGACCATAACCTAGTGAGTTCGCTTGATCGATTACTGTTGCCACATCGCCCCGTTGATATCGGTGAAAACCCAAGATGGGTCCAAAGAGTTCTGAATTAAATTTTGTGATGTCCTCAACATTTACGATCGTGGGTCGTACAAAAAATCCGTCCGCATCGATGTCTGACTGGTGGGAATGCAGAACTTCATACTGGGCTGTGGCGTCTTCAAGTCTTTGCTTCGCTTCTGGATCAATAACTGGTCCAACATCGACTGACCAATCTGTTGGATCTCCGAGTTTTAAAGTATCGATCGCTCCGCAAATCATTTCTAGTAGCGCATCTGCGATGTCGTCCTGAATGCATAATAAACGTAAAGCAGAACAGCGTTGGCCAGCACTCTTAAATGCCGAGTGAATAATGTCGTCGGTTGCATGCTCAAACTGCGCCGTAGAGTCAACAATCATGACGTTCACTCCACCAGTTTCGGCAATGAGTGGAGTTAGAGCGCTGTCCTTTGCTGCTAATGACCTATTAATCGCACGCGCCGCGGTCTCAGACCCTGTAAAAGCAACCCCATTAACTCGTGAGTTCGCTACTAACTCTTTACCAACATCGTCTCCGCCCGGGAGCACTGCAAAAACACTCGGTGGAATTCCCGCGGATTCAATTGCTAGTTGCGAGAGTCTGAGTGCGATCAGGCTAGTCTGAGGTGCCGGTTTTGCCGCTACAGTGTTTCCGGTAGCAAGCGCAGCCGCAATGGGACCAACAAAAATCGACGCCGGGAAATTCCAAGGGCTAATGCAAACGAACAATCCTCGTGGACAGAGTAAAAGATGGTTTGACTCTCCTGTTGGGGACGGTAGCTCTTGAGGTACAAGCATAGTTCGAGCTTCCGCAGCATAGTAGCGGCAAAAATCTTCGGCTTCACGCAGTTCTGTAATCGCGTCTTCTACGGTTTTACCAGCTTCTCGTTGTAGCAATGCCGTGAGTTCAGGACGATGTTCATGAATCGCATCCGCCCACTTCTCAATTCGCTGACAGCGATCTGCAACTTCTAATCGAGACCAATCCTCAACCGACTCAGACAGCGTCGTAAGTAGCGGGGCGATATCTGATACGTCAAATGAAGCAAAGGAACCGACTTCATCAGTGGTATTAGCTGGGTTTTTTACGACTGTACTGGAGTCGCTCATATTCCAGCTGTTGATCAACCAACTTTCCACTTGTTCCCGAAAGCGAGAACGCGTTATTTCATTCCCAAAATCCACTCCGATTGAGTTACTCCGCTGTTCTCCATAGATGTCAATAGGTAAAGGAATTTTAGGATGTTGGTGTTCTTTTGTCGTCAATACCTGTGCTTGGGGATTTTGGCTAACATCCGCCACACTCAATTCTTCATTAAAAATGCGATAGACGAAGTTTGCGGTCGCGCCGTTTTCTAACAAGCGACGCATGAGATAGGGTACTAGATCTTCGTACACACCGACCGGAGAATACACACGCACCTTCGGACTCTCTGGGTAGTGCCGAGCAACTTCTTCGTACAACAGTTCTCCCATTCCAAATAACCGCTGAAACTCAAACGCCTGACCTTGCGGCGCTAGCGTACAAACGGTTGCGATTGTGTGCGCGTTATGTGTCGCAAATTGCGGATACAACCTTTCGGCATGCTTGAACAGACGTGGAATGCAGGCTAGAAAACACAGATCGGTGTTCTCCTTACGGGTAAATACAGGGTAGGCATCGAAACCATTTACCTGAGCAATCTTAATTTCGGTATCCCAATACGCGCCCTTTACTAATCTAACGTTGAACTTGGTACGATATTGAGTAGCGAGATCCGCGAGCCAGTCTACCAGGCTTAATGCCCGCTTAGCGTATGCTTGCACGACCACTCCCAATCCGTCCCAGTCTTTTAGTTGCGGACTCGCAAGGAGTCTTTCTACAACCTTTAAATTGATTTCGCAACGATCACTTTCTTCTGCGTCTATAGTGACATCGAGATTTGCTGCGGCTGCTTGTACACACAATTGTTCGGTTCTTGAGACCAACGCCTCGACTGCCTCGTTTTCGTTGAGTGGATGTACTTTTGGATACAACGCAGTTAGCTTCACCGATAGACTATGATCCAATGAGGGATGTTTCTTTTGAGTTGCCGCGATCGCGTCGATCGCGTTCATGTAGGATTCGAAGTACCGATCGGCTGCAGCGAACGTTCGCGCACCTTCACCCAACATATCAAAGGACGCTGGTTCTTTTGCACGCGCAAGTGCTCGCTGAATAGTAGAGCCAGATACGAACGCAAGAGCGAGAAAATTGACTACAGCTAGCATTATTCGTCGCAAACCGGCTTCAGGAACACTGGAAAGACGTTTGTCCAATTTGTCGATATTCCCGTGTGTGTCGCTCGGGAAAATACGACTGGTCATCTCCATCATCAAAGTAGCAAGATTCACTAGCATAGAACCACTTCTTTGCGAGTGTTTTCCCCAGTTCCCTTCTTGAAATTTCTCAAGAGTGAGAATGTCTGCGGTTCGTTTGTCCGGAACGCGCAATAACGCTTCTACTAATGAAAGCAACGCTACGCCTTCGTCACTGGAGAGTCCGTATCGATGAAGAAATTTCTCTACGAAAGGGACTGAGTGTTTGCGGCTACGACACTGGGACACCAGCATCGACGCGTGTTTTGATATTTGTTCAGTTTGCTTGTCTGTCGGGGCAAAAGCTTCGATAAGTTCGTGGACGACTTCGTTTTCAGATCGAAGCAAATTCCGACTCATTTGAGCGAACGATTCGTCGAGCGAGTTCATCGTCGGTTTTGACTGGCGCAATTCACTCATATATTGGTTGTATAAACACTATTTCGACGTGAGATAATCAGGATAACTTGAGCATGACCAACGTTAGGGTCCAGTGAATTAGGACGAGAGTAACACGGTAGAGTCAGAGAGGGCGAATTGTCAAGACAAATTATAAAATTTAATTCCTTCGAGATTGTTGAATTTTTCACATACAATTCAAGTAAAGCCTCAACAAATGTTAGAGCAAAGCTAAGAACAATGAGTCAAAAGAAACGTGTCTATAGTAAGACAGTTATGTGCTCGGTAATACTTGTAGGAATTGTCGCGCCTGTACTTCTAATGTTCGCTGGTTGTGCGTCGCTCAGCAAAGCACAATGCTTGGAGGGCGATTGGTACGAGATTGGACTACATGACGGAGAGTCTGGTTTGGAGTCAAAGCAGTTTGATGAATATGTGGACACGTGTGCGAAATACGACGTGCTTCCAGACATTGTGAAGTATTCTGAGGGCCGAACGCAAGGCTTGGTGTTCTTTTGTACTGGCAGCGTCGGTTATTCTGAGGGTCTTCAGGGTAGAGAGTACCGAAATGTTTGTTCAGGAACGCCTGAGGAACTTTTCTTAGAAGGACACTCGCTAGGCTACAACATACACTCCGCGGAAGAGACTATCATAGACCTCACACGCGAGGTAGATGAAAAATACGAAGAAATTCGGATGTGGCAGAAGCTAATAGACGAAAACGAAGGAGCAGAGCTTATTGACTCACTTTCGGACCTGCTGAGCGTCGATCCGGAAATCATCAAACAAGTCAACGCAATAGGTGCAGCGCGGAGTCTAGACATTATCGATGCTGAAAAAGAGATTGAGAAATTACAAGAACTCAGAGCTAAGGCGATAGTTGAGTACCATAAAGCTATCGAAGCGGCTAATGAAAAAGGCTTTCAGGAATAGGCGATAATTGAATACCCAGAAGCTGGCGATGAAGCTCGTGGAATCGACATTAACCCATAGAAACAGCATAAGCCAAGGACCATGAATCAAAAGAATCCATTGTGTCTTATGACAGCGATACGCTCGGTAACACTTGTAGGAATTGTCGCGCCTGTACTTCTGATGTTCGCTGGTTGTGCGTCGCTCAGCAAAGCACAATGTTTGGAAGGCGATTGGTTCGAGATTGGTCTCAGTGACGGAGAGTCTGGGATGGATTCGGCGCGGTTTGATGAATATGTGGACACTTGTGCGAAATATGACGTGGTTCCAGATTTTGCGAAATATTCTGAGGGCCGTACGAAAGGATTGGAGTTCTTTTGTACTCGCAGTAAAGGGTATTCTGAAGGTCGTCAGGGTAGAGAGTATCAAAATGTTTGTTCTGGTACGTCAGAGGAACTTTTCTTAGAGGGCCACTCGTTTGGCTACAAAGTTTACTCCGCGATAGAGTCTATCAATACTCTCAACAGCGAGATAAGCGAAAAAGCCAAGGAGATTAGGCTTTGGGAGATTCAAGGAGACGAAATCTTAGATCTATCGTTTGCTGGAGCTAATGAAAGAGAAAGAGAACGGGATACGGACGAACGTAACGAACTCAGCGACCAAGGTGCTGATTTGCAATCTGATATTACAAAAGCGAAAGCACAAGTTAAGGAATTACGAGATCGCAAAGCTGAAGCGATGATTGAATACCGAGAAGCTGTCGACGAGGCTAATGAAAACGGTTTTCAGGAAGAGGCGAAAATTGAGTTCCCAGAAGTTAGCGACGATGGTAAATTTTTGGGCACCAATCCATAGAAACGGTAATGGCCGAGAACTCTGATTAGATCACATTATCAAAAGTTCGTTATTAAAATTACTCGCGAAAGTTAGGCTACGTAGCTCAGTCGGTAAGAGCACAGCACTCATAATGCTGGGGTCGTTGGTTCAAGTCCAACCGTAGCTACCAACAAAAAGTTTTCAATCAAACGCTATTGCTAGAAATTTACTGGTCGATTTTCTCCAGACCAAGTTACTCCATTAGAAGGATCCATGAGAAACGTCATATTTGGAATCATCCAGATCATCGTCATCGTATTATTTCTAGGCTTAGTTTACTATGCTTCGCGTGCGCCAACGGTCGAAGAGATTCAATCGGAAGAGTCGGATATAGGTCAAGCTGACTTATCGGTTCGCAGTGTCTTTGTTATCCAGCCCGGCGTAGAAACCCGACAACTCAGCCTCGAAACCACAGGTTCTGTCGTGGCGCGAAACGTTGTGCCACTAATACCTCAAATAGCGGGAACAGTTGCGTGGGTTTCACCCAACCTTCGAACCGGCGGCGCGTTTCAACAAGATGAAGTACTGCTCAGAATCGACTCAGCAGACACTGCGCTGCTCGTCACGCAGGCTGAAGCAAATCTTTCTGTTGCTAAAGCAAATCTTGAATTGCGGGAAGCTGAAAGTCAAGCCGCGCGCGAGAATTGGACGCTGTTACACGAAGGGGATGTACCAGACTTAGTTGCTAAGCTCCCGCAGATAAACCAGGCAAAAGCGAATATCGCCGTGGCGAATGCACAATTATCGGCAGCGAAATTGGAACTAGCTCGCACAGAGTTCTCTCTACCCTTTGACGGTCGCGTGTTGTCGTCTCAGATCGGTGTCGGTCAATGGGTAAGTAAAGGTCAACCATTTGGCACGTCGTTTGACCTAAGTTCCCTAGAAGTTGAAGTACCGATTTCTGGGACGGAATTAAATTTACTATCTCCTGTGACAGAGCGCAACGCGTTTGTGTTCGTCAACGGTTTAGAGATTCCTGCGACCGTGGATCGAATGTCCGCGTCAGCGGATCTGCGGAGTCGTGCTTCGTCGCTCTATTTAGCGTTTCCAACGTTATCGACGACGTTGGTGCCAGGCAATTTTGTGTCGGTTAAGGTGTTCGGTCGCGAACAAAGCAATGTATATCGCATCCCAGAAATTGCGGAACAAGCAAACTCGACACTGTGGATTGTTCGAGATGGTTTGTTGGAACGCATTACTCCACAAATAATTGAACGTAGCGACGAAGAACTAACAATTATTGCATTTGATTATGGCGATGGAATTGTTATCGGTTCGCTCGTCGGCGTGTATCCAGGTCAGAAAGTCGCGATTGCATCGGAGTAGCCGTGGCCGAAATTTCTAGCACAACCGATAAACCACAAGGGTTGCCCCCTCAGCGGTTGTCTATAGTTGCTTTTTTCGCTAATAATCCGGTTGCTGCGAACCTCTTAATGCTCTTGCTGATCATCGGTGGCGCGATGATCGCTCGTCAGTTAAACACCGAATTATTTCCCACTTTAGATCCTGGTATCATCAATGTTTCGGTACCGTATCCAGGTGCGACTCCTGCTGAAGTTGCTGAGAGTATTACTCAGCGGGTGGATGAAGCTGTTCGTAGCATCGACGGAGTGAAACGTGTCGTGAGTAGAGCATCCGAGGGGTTTGGTCTCATTACGGTCGAATTAAAAGAATTTACTGACTCTCAGACTATTCGCGACGATGTACAAGCTGCAATCGATTTGTTAGCTGACTTTCCACCAGCCGATGCTGAAGAACCAGAGGTCGTAGTATTTGAACCGTTACAACCTGTCATGACCTTGCTCGCGACAACTCCAGGAGATGAAGCATACTTAGATTTTGCCACGCACGAACTTGAGGAAGCACTACGTGATTTACCCTCTGTTTCACACGTTGAAGTTGAGGGTATTCGAAATTATGAAATCTCTATCGAAGTGAGCGAAACTGCGTTGCGAACCTACGGGCTCACCTTCGACGAGTTAGCGCGAGCGATTCGCCAATCATCACTAAATTTGTCATCTGGTGAAATTCGATCGGTTTCAGGCGATCTGTTACTGCGTACGGATCAAAAGCGCAACAGCGGTAAGGAATTTGAGGATATAGTACTTCGTACTCTTCCAGGAGGTGCTGTGGTGTCTCTCGGCGATATCGCGATCATAACAGATGGTTATGCCGACGATGAACTGGAGATTGAATCGAACGGGCAGCGTGCAGCCTTGATCCGAATTCAGAAGTCCGAAGATCAGAACGTTCTCGACATATCTAACGAAGTGTTGGAGTTCTTAGAGACCTATGTGGTCCCAGCCGATGTGTCGGTCGAGATTTGGTCGAATGAGAGTGACTATTTACGCGAGCGACTTGGTTTGTTGCTCCGCAACGGAGCACTAGGGTTTGCGCTCATGTTCACTTTCTTGGTGCTCATGTTGGATTTGAGACTTGCATTTTGGGTAGCCATGGGAATTCCCATCTCATTCTTTGGAGCGTTTTTGTTCCTAGACTTTTTCGGTGTGACTTTGAACATGATCTCAATGTTCGCACTCATCATCGTGCTGGGAATAGTTGTAGACGACGCGATAGTGGTTGGCGAGAACATAGGAAGTGAACAACAAAAAGGCTTACGTGGTGCCCAAGCTGCGATTGCTGGTGTTAAAGGTGTCTTTTCTCCAGTCTTTGTCGGCGTCTTAACCACGATGGCAGCGTTCGCGCCTCTCATGTTTCTCACTGGGACTTTCGGTCAAATACTCAGTGTATTACCTATAGTCGTCATCACAGTGTTGGCGATTTCATTGGTCGAAGTTTTCTTTATCTTGCCAGCTCACTTGTCCCACACTCGTCGATGGAGCGCTCATCCGCTCGACACTATCCAAGATTTCATATCGAGCAAGATTCAATGGTTCCGCGACAACATCGTTACTGCTGCAGTACGCTTGGTAGTCCGTCATAGGTACATATCCATGGTATGGGGCTTTGGGTTTCTTGGAGTAGCAGTGGCGTTGATTATGAACGGTGCCGTAAGAATAGAGTTCTTCCCTCAGATTGAAACCGACCAGGTTGAGATTCACGTCGACTTTCCAGTAGGAACGCCCTTCGATGTAACCGAAAACGCGATTCGCCGGATCGAAGATGCGGTCCACGAAGTCAACGATGCAGTGGGCGGAACTGCAATACGTGCAGTAACGATGACGGCAGGTGCGCGAGTAACTGAAGGCGACGGTCCCGGAGGTGCTGCGAGTATGAATTTCGCCAGAAATATCGCGAGTATTAGCTTACAACTCAACAACGAACCACTTCGCACCGTGAGCGGAGAAGAACTGACCCGCCGAATTCGTCGCACGGTAGGACCAATTCCCGGGGCAGAATCGGTGAACTATGTGTCGGATCGGCTCGCGGAATCAGTGACACTGCAGTACGAACTGATTCATGAAGACGACGATAAACTCCGACTTGCCGTCGAACAGATGAATGCTTCGCTCACCGAATTTCCAATGATCACCGAAATTAGAGATTCACTCAGCGATGGGAAGCGCCAGTTTGACATCTCTTTGACCGAGGCTGGCATCGCCGCGGGACTTACACAAGCAGTCGTTGCTCGACAGCTAAGGCAGAGTTTCTTTGGTGAAGAGATTCAACGCATTCAACGTGGGCGCGATGAAATTAAAGTGATGCTGCGATACCCTGCGGAGGCGCGGAGAAGCACAAGCAATTTCTTTAACTCAAGAATTCGATTGCCAGACGGGACCGAATTACCTTTAACTACGGTGGCACAGGTGACTGAGAGTCGAAGCTTTTCTGCAATCGATCGAATTGACGGTGTGCGAGTTGCGACGATTTCTGCCGAGGTTGACCGCCAATATATGTCCACAGGGGACGCTGCGAAGACCGTCGGAAGAGAGGTCTTGCCCCAGCTGAAGAGCCGGTTTCCAAGGTTGGAGATAAACACCGCAGGATTCAGTCGCGATCAAACTGAAGACTTCGCATCACTACAAGCGTTAGCGATAGTAGCATTGATTGTGATTTACACAATGATTGCGGGATTGATGCGTAGCTACGTGATGCCGCTCGTAGTGTTAAGTGGGGTCCCATTCGGAGCGGCTGGTGCTGTTATCGGGCACTACCTACTTGGCTTTGACGTATCGATGATTTCGATGTTTGGTATAGTTGCGTTGAGCGGTGTGGTCGTCAATGACTCCCTTGTGTTAATCGACCGATATCGCCGGCTTAGGATTGAAGCCCCCGAGCTCTCGGTTTTGGATGCGATTGTAGAAGCTGCGCGCCTTCGCTTCCGGGCTATTTTTCTAACTACCATTACGACAGCATTGGGACTGACTCCTATGTTATTTGAAACCAGTATTCAGGCGCGTTTCTTGGTTCCTATGGCTGTCTCCCTTGCAACTGGCATAATTTTTGCGAGTTTTGTGATCCTATTTTTGGTACCAGCTCTGGTAGTAA
Source organism: OMG group bacterium (assembly GCA_012267385.1). Classification (GTDB taxonomy): domain Bacteria; phylum Pseudomonadota; class Gammaproteobacteria; order Pseudomonadales; family Azotimanducaceae; genus Bin55. The sequence goes on along the minus strand of JAAXGW010000013.1, from coordinate 81,874 downwards.
TTAAAAACGATTTAACACAACTTGCTAAACGACTCATACCAAACAGACACGAACTTAGCCAAGAAAAAGTCTAACCTTCGGTGCTATTACAATGCAATGTACCACATTTAAGACAGAGCTGTGTAGGAGGAATTTGTGATGGTTCGACAGATAATTTCCGCGTTTGAAAGAGGGTACAGTTGGTTCTTAGGAACTATTAGTCATGGTTCTGGCCTACCTTTGTTGGTGTTACGCATATATTTGTTCCCGATCTTGCTTCAGTCTGGGTGGAAAAAATTCGCGGCTTTTGAATATCACTTAGAATGGTTCGGTGACTCACTAGGACTACCCTTTCCTTGGTTGATGGTTGTTCTTGCTGGCTTAGCAGAATTTGGTGGGGCTATATTGCTGTTGATAGGTTGGTTCACTCGATTGGTGACGATACCATTGATGATCACCATGCTGGTTGCTGCATTCTTAGTGCATGGGGACTATGGTTGGTTAACTCTGTCTGACAGCTCCTCGTGGCTTGCAAACGAACGAGTGATGGAAGCCAAACCAAAGAAAGCGGAGATCATTCGAATCGTCAAAGAACATGGAGATTACAAACGACTAACTAGTTCTGGTAGGATCACGTTATTGAACAATGGAATGCAGTTTGCGATTACTTACTTCGTCATGCTACTAGTGCTTTTTTTCTTCGGAGGTGGTCGCTATGTTAGTGTCGATTTCTGGCTTTCAAAAGGACTCAATAGATGGAAATTAACTCACGATGACAGAAAATAAAACCAAACCAAACTCTGCTAGCGTTGAAGATTTTCTGGCGAGCATATCAGACGAGAAAAAACGGCAGGATACCCGTGTCATCATGGGTATGATGGAAGAAGTTACTGGTTCGTCACCGAAAATGTGGGGTACAAGTATTATCGGTTATGGCGCATATCGCTACCACTATCGTAGTGGTCGACAAGGAGAGTGGGCATTGGTGAGCGTGTCCCCTCGGGCTCGAAATGTGACCGTATACATCATGCCGGGTTTTTCAGACTTCGAACACCTTATGTCCAAGTTAGGCAAGTACAAAACAGGGCGTTCTTGTTTGTACTTGAACAAACTGGAGGATGTCGATCGAGAAGTACTCTATGATCTAATTAAGGAATCGGTCGCCTACATGAAAACAAAATACGAAACGTTCGAACCTAGTGTAGATGGAGACTAGTCTGTACTGTAAACTTACCTAGACATTGAAGCGAAAATATATCACGTCACCATCGGCGACTACATAGTCTTTGCCTTCTAAACGCAATTTGCCTGCGGATTTTGCGCCTTGTTCGCCTTTTGAACTAATAAAGTCTGCATGGGAAATGACTTCTGCTCGAATAAAACCACGTTCAAAGTCGGAATGGACTTTTCCTGCGGCTTTTATCGCTTTGGTCCCTACTGGTATTGTCCAAGCACGTACTTCGTTGTCGTTAGTGGTAAAAAAATGGTGAAGGTGCAATAGTGAATATCCAGTTCGCACCACTTTGTCTAATCCGGTTTCTGAAATCTCGAGTTCTTTTAAATATTCTGTACGATCAGCTGGTGTTAGTGCTTGTAGTTCTTCCTCTAGGACACTACAGATCACGACACACTCTGCATTTTCTGCAGATGCAAGTTCTCGAACTTCGCTGACAAAATCATTGTCAGGTTCTTGTTCAGCCACGTTAGCCACAAACAAAATTTCTTTGGATGTCAGCAAGGAAATTGACTGAAGAGCCTCTAGTTGCACGGATTCAAGTTGCATGGAGCGCACTACTGTGCCTTCGTTCAATCGCTGACTCAGCCAATGTAGAAATTCGACACTGTTCCGAGCTTCTTTGTCCCCAGCCTTTGCTAGTTTTGCTAATTTCTGTTGCGTTCGGTCGACGGTTTCAAGGTCTGCGAGTATGAGTTCCGTATTAATGACTTCAATGTCTCTTTTTGGATTCACAGATCCGGACACGTGAGCGATGTTCTCGTCCTCAAAGCAACGTACTACATGGGCGATAGCATCTACTTCCCGAATGTGAGCTAAAAATCTATTTCCTAGTCCTTCACCGTGAGATGCACCTTGGATCAGTCCTGCGATGTCCACAAACGTCATTGATGTTGGAGTAGTAAGGTGCGGCTGTACGATCGCACTCAGCTGGTCTAGTCGAGGGTCCGGGACAGGGACAACGCCAACATTTGCATCGATCGTACAAAACGGAAAGGGTTGTGCAGAAGCCCCAGCGTTAGTGAGCGCATTGAACAGGGTGGATTTACCAACATTTGGTAGCCCGACAATTCCGCAAGCAAAGCCCATCAGTTGATTTCAGGCACTCAAGAGGGACTTGTGCTAAGGGTTACTAGAGTGGAACAGTCCCATCGCGCGTTGCATTTCACCGTCAAGTAACGCTTCGAAAGCATCGTTTTCAATGGTGGCTGAGACTGTAGCGAGCTCGCGTTCCTTACTCGGCATTTGATGTTTTGTTAGATATGCTGACAGTGAATTAGGGTCACCTGGATGTCCCACACCAATTCGAAGTCGTACGAAGTCTTTGTCTCCACCGAGTGCTTGCACAATACTCTCCAGTCCTCGGTGTCCGTTTAGACCACCGCCAACCTTCAGCTTCGATACACCTGTTGGAAAAGCTACCTCATCATGTACGACAAGCATCTTCGCAGGTGAAATCTTGAAGTAGCGAATGAGTGCCGAGACACTTTGACCAGAAAGGTTCATGAATGTGGTGGGGATCAATACACGAACATCGCGGTCGAGAATCTTCCCAAGGCCAATCTCTCCCTTGAAACGAGACTCATTCTTGAGTGGAATCGCGTGTTCAGCTGCGAGTGCTCGGACCCAACGTTCGCCAGCGTTATGCCGCGTGTTCGAATAGTTTGATCCCGGATTACCGAGTCCAACTATGAGCTGAAGTGAAGGAGTCGGTTGTGTTGATTGTTGTTCTTTGGAGGAAAGACGCCACTCTCTTAGCTTGTCAAAAATCGACAACACCTAACTAACTCATGATTCATCTTCGTCGGGAGTGGGTTCACCCTCCTCAACGATATCTTCCTCTTCCTCTACCTCTTCTTCTTCCTCTTCAACTGCACCACCTCTTGGCAGGTGAACAGAAACCACAAGGATATCGTGCTCGTCTCCATGGGTAAGCGAAACAATGTCTACACCCTCCGATAGTTCCAAATCGGACAAGTGAATAGTTGTGCCTAGTTCGACATGTTCCAAATCTATTGGAATATACTCAGGCAAGTCTTTGGGTAAACAACTGACTTCGATTTCGGTTAGATTCTTGGAAATTACCCCGCTCTGTAAACGCACACCATGACACTTATCTTCGTTTAAGTAGTGGATCGGTACAGAAATATTGATCGCGCGGTCTTCACGAATTCGTAGAAAGTCAATATGCAACACCTTGTCGGATGCTGGATTTCGTTGCAATTCTCGCAACACAACTCGCTCTTTCTTTCTTCCTACAACAAGTTCTAGCACTTGGGAGTAGAAAGCTTCGGATTGTATAGCTTTTGCTACATGTCGATAGTCGATGGAGAAATATACTGTTGGCTGGTCTCCACCATACACGACTCCGGGCACTTTGTCGTTTTGTCGTCGTAATCGACGAGCATGCCCTTTACCTAGTCCTGTTCTTTTTTCAACATTAAAGCTGAGTGCTTCTGACATGTTTTTTCTCTCTAAGAAATCGGAATCTAAAATGGCTGGGGTGGCAGGATTCGAACCTGCGAATGACGGGTTCAAAGCCCGTTGCCTTACCGCTTGGCCACACCCCAAGAAAGCGCGGAATTTTAACTAGGCAGTATACGCAGTCAATTCGATTAAACGGTGTTGTAGCACTATAGTGTTCGCTCGGCGTTTGAGAAACAGCACCAGAAAGCACAACTAGTTCTCGAACTTGGTGAAAAAAATTCTAATTTCGGTGTCGTCTTTACTCATTTCTAGTTTTTTTAGCACTGTAGAGTCTGGGTCTTTTTCTTTGTACGAAAACTTGAAGGTCCATTGATCACTGGAGAAATGTTCTAATCTGCCGTACGCGTCGTACTCTCGTTGCTTCGCCTCGTCAATGAGCCTACACGTCATGGAGAGGCATTTCCACAGTTCTTCGAAGGGCAAAGAGATCCCTAAGTTTGACTCGATCCAATCGTCCAAATCTACATCTTCTTCTTTGTCTCCATTGGAATATTCGATCGTTGCATGACTCTCGTTCCCCTGTACACGCACACCACCCAGGGCGAGTCGATCACGCAGAGTCAGTTGAAAAGCAGAACCAGATTCCAGCCACCGAAAAATTGTTACGAAGGATTGATCCGGCTGTTTGAACGCGATTCTTCCTTGATACGTTCTCGTTGCTTCTTCTTGTGGTAGCAACTCGGATTCTGGAAAAAACTGGCAGGAAGTGATCAAGAGAACACCAGCTCCAACCGTCAGGGATTTAAGAACCAAGCCACTAGCTCCCTGAAAATTACGCGATTTCGATACACCCCAGTGTTCGTATAATTTTTTAACGATTTTCCATATTGAAATGTACATATATATACTATAATGTCGATTGTTGCCTTCGGTCTTAATCACCGGAATGCGGACATCGATTTACGTGGGCGAGCGAGCATTCTGCCTCAGCAGCTTCAAGGCGCACTGCATCATCTACTCGAATCTATTTCGTGTGTCGAAGAAGCTATGATACTCTCTACGTGCAATCGTACCGAAGTGCATTGCGCTGTGCAATCTCCACCAAACAAATCGATTTTGGGCGATCAGCTAAATCGCTGGTTAGCGGGATATCGCAATATCGCGCTATCGGAACTTGAGAACAAGACCTATATTCATTGGGATCAAATTGCGGTACAGCACATTATGCGTGTAGCTGCTGGTTTGGATTCTCAAATCTTAGGAGAACCCGAAATATTTGGCCAGTATAAGTTTGCTTACCAAGAAGCGCAGGTTGCTGACACCACCGGCAAATACTTAGACCAAGTAGCACTTACGACTACTCAGACATGTAAGAAAATTCGATCTAGTACAGAGATTGGACAACACTCCATGTCCATCGCGCAGGCAACAATAACACGCGCACAACAGATTTTCTCGGACTTTGAATCGTTACAAGCGATGTTAATCGGTGCCGGTGCGACCATAAAGTTGGTGGCACAACATCTTCGCGCAGCTGGAATTCAGTCTATAGGGGTCGCGAACCGGACGCTTGATCATGCGCAACAGCTTGTTGCAGAACACGGTGGTGAAGCGATTCCACTAACAGAATTTGGCGAACACTTACATAAGTATGACCTACTTATCAGCTCAACGAACAGCCCAACGCCGGTGGTTAGTAGAGAAGTTGTTGCCGAAGCATATAAAAAACGCCGACACCGACCGTTCTTTGTCGCTGACCTAGCCGTACCTCGAGATGTAGATCCTTTTGTCGATCAATTAAAAGACGTCTACCTGTACACGATTGACGATTTGTCATCAATCGTTCGTTCAAACCTAGCATTACGTCAGCAGCAGGTTGCCAAAGCAGAAAAATTTATTCTTGAAGGTGGTCTAGATTTAGAACAAAACGCCAGAGTTCGAAGTCAGTCGCATGTGGTTGCTCAATTTCGAAAAAATCTGGAGTCCATTAGAGATCAAGAAGCCCGGGACGCTATCGCGCGCTTAGAAGCTGGTGAAGATCCGCAAGAAGTCATCGCGAGTTTAGCGCGCACGCTCACTATGAAGTTAGCCCATCCGCCGACGATTGCGCTGCGGAACGCGAGTGCTAATGGTGACATCGAACTGCTACGTCACTTACATGAGGCTTACGGACTTGAGGAATGCCTTTAGCTGAGCGCATCGTACAGCGTTTAGAGGAATGTACGGATCGGTATGTCGAAATTCAAGCATTGCTTGGAGAACCGCAAGTTGTTGACGACAAAGATCAGTTTAAATCTCTTTCCCAAGAATATTCGGAACTGGAACCAATCGTCAGTGCGTACGAAAAGTTGAGAACCATTGAAACTGACGTCGAGAACGCAAAAGAATTACTCAACTCGCAAGATGGAGAGATGCGACTCCTCGCCCAAGATGAGATTGACCAATTGTCCCCACTGCTGGAAGAAGCGGTCAACAATGTCGAAACATTGTTGTTGCCCACTGATCCAGATGATAATGCGAATGTATATCTTGAGATCCGTGCGGGTACCGGAGGCGACGAAGCCGCTTTGTTTGCGGGAGACTTGGTCAAAATGTACGAACGCTATGCGCAGACTCAGGGATGGATAGCTCGACTCATTAGCGTAAAGCCTACACCTCAAGGTGGTTTTAAGGAAGCTATCTTTCGTATCACCGGTAGCGATGTCTTTTCCCGCTTAAAGTTTGAATCAGGAGTTCACCGGGTTCAGCGCATTCCAATAACCGAGTCGCAAGGTCGTGTGCATACCTCCGCGTGTACCGTAGCCATTTTGCCCGAAATTGAGGAACTCACAGAGGTCGAAGTGAAAGACTCAGACCTACGAATCGACACTTACCGAGCTTCTGGAGCTGGAGGACAGCATGTCAACAAGACCGACTCGGCTGTACGCATCACTCATCTTCCGACGGGGGTTGTCGCTGAATGTCAGGAAGAACGATCTCAACATCAAAACAAAGAGCGTGCGCTGGCCCTAGTGAAGTCAAAGTTGCTTGATGAAAAAAAGCGTGATCAAGAACAGGCACGTACAAAGGATCGAAAACTACAAGTAGGTTCCGGTGATCGATCTGAGCGAATTCGTACGTACAACTTTCCTCAAGGACGTCTCACTGACCATCGCGTCGGCTTAACGTTATACAAACTCGATGAAATTTTGGCTGGTTCGCTGGACCAAGTGATTGATCCACTCGTTCAGGTCCATCAAGCCGATTTGCTACGCGAGCTCAGACTTGAAGATTCAGTCATGTAGTACTTCTACCGAGCTTGAGTTGGGTCAGTGCTTCGATCGCGCGAAAGCACAAGTCGGCATTGACGAAGCAATGCTGTTAACAACGCAGCTTCTCGGAGTGTCATTCACGGAGCTATACACGGAGCGGGCACGTCTACTCTCTCTCGCCGATGTCGAAAAACTGGATAGTGCAGTTCAGCGGAGGTGTGGCGGGGAACCGATCGCATACATCACCGGCTACAAGATGTTTCGAACACTACGTCTCCGTGTTTCACCTGATGTCTTGATCCCACGATTCGAAACTGAATTGCTGGTTGATGTAGTCTTAGATGTCTCTTCCGACAGAAGTCGAGTGTTGGATCTTGGGACTGGTTCTGGTGCGATCGCGATTGCTCTCAGCAAGACTAAAGAATTGCAAGTCGTTGCCGTAGATAACGACGAACGGGCATTGCAAGTTTGCGCTGAAAATTGCAAAGAACATGAGGCTAAAGTGGAGATGGTTCGTTCAAATTGGTTCGAAAACGTAAGAGGACGCTTTGACACTATTGTGTCAAATCCACCTTATGTCGCGGCAGATGATCAACATTTAGACGAAGGGGATCTAAGATTTGAACCACCCGCTGCTCTGGTGGGCGGGCATAGCGGTCTTGAACACTTAGAAGAAATAATTTCTTCGGCAATGCGTTTCTTGAATCCAAGTGGCTGGCTTGTTGTCGAACACGGCTATGATCAACAAGCTAGTGTCAAGAAGTTATTTTCAGATCGAGGATACGCAAACATTCAACAACGACGCGACTATACAGATACACCACGGGTGATGTGGGGACAAGCACTTGGACGATAAACAATTATTACGCTACAGTCGTCAGATCATGCTTCCTGAGATTGATGTATTAGGTCAAGAAAAAATCAATTCGTCCCATGTAGCGATTATCGGATTGGGTGGTCTTGGATGCCCAGTGGCGATGTACTTAGCCGCATCCGGTGTTGGACAGCTCACACTCGTGGACGACGATCTCGTGGAGCTTTCAAATTTACAACGACAAATAGCACACACAGAGGATAGCATTGGAGTTGCTAAAGTAGATGCGGCTCGGCGCACCGTACGAGGACTAAACTCTCAGACGAGAGTAACTACGGTACAAATGCGTGTTGACGGTGTAGCACTCGAGAAGCTTTTGACAGGTGTTGAAGTTATTGTTGATGCCACCGACAATTTTGAGGTTCGTTTCGCGATCAACGCAGTATCTCGAAAATTTAACCTACCGCTTGTATCGGGTGCGGCTATTAGAATGGAAGGTCAGGTCATGGTACTAGACCCAGGTAAAGCAGAATCCCCCTGTTATCGATGCCTGTATCCAACACCATCAACGGAACCACAAAATTGTGCTGAAAACGGTGTTTTCGCACCTTTGGTGGGAGTCATTGGGGCATTGCAAGCGTTGGAGACGCTTAAGGTGATATGCGAACTATCTCACGATTCAGTAGGGTGGGTTCACTATTTCGACGCCAAAAGGATGGAATGGCGAAAATTAGGACTTAAGCGAAATCCTTTGTGTCCTGAGTGTGGAGAGTAATAGAAACCAGAACCATGCTGTGTGAGGACCGATGTCTCACCATTTGAACTTCAAGCCCACCGAAAAGTTCGATGCGTCGTGCGCCGATCCGAAGTAGTGCGTAAACGATAAAGAGATTGGACTATTCCAATTTTGATCGCGAGCGAATTCGACGCCCGCAGAAAATACAGAAATCCGGCCTTTGTCATTAAACACCGTAGCTGTAGTAGTTTGACCGTTCGCCGTTTCTACCGATACTTCAGCCCAATCGTCGAAGTAAGCCAGCCCTACTTTGAGCACCAAATTGAACGTATTATTTAAAGGACGGGTGTACTTCCCCGAGAGTGAAGTGTAGAAAATACCAGGAGAATCTACTTCGTAGCTCGTAGCTTGCGCGAACAAATCTGCATCGATACGTTCGACGTAGCTAAATTCATCGGCCGAAGGGGCGATGTCAATTTGGAATTCAACGCCAAACAGGTTATTTATGTCCCGACCAATGGCCAATGGTATCCCAATTCCTTCCCCAACACCCGACGATTCGTTTTCCACAAACGAAGAAAATCCGAAGGACACGTACCAGGGTTTTTCGACAGCTTGAACAGACGGAATCGTGATTATGAGCAAGACCAACCCACATATAAGCTTTTTCATTTAGCGGTTCCTTTGTTGGATATAAATGCAAAGTGCAACGTCGCAAGATTAGGGACGTATGTTCGACACTACACAACAAGGCAACTAATTATAATAGAACCATGTCATATAGAGGCATAACATATCGTTTAATTCCTGGTACTAAAGCCGCAGCGCTACAGCTCGCGAGTTTCGCTGGCACGTATCGGTACATTTGGAAGTTGGTCGCCATTGTCGCGTTAATCTGTTCGGTTGGAGCTTTGGGGATGCGAGTTGGTCCACGTTTAGAAGGACCGTCACCAGAGGACGCTCAAGGTATTCAAGATCCGTCCGAGGTCCTTAAACCGAGACTATCTATCCCTTCAATGCGGTTGGCCATACCAGTGCTCAATCCCGGTATTCCCAAGAGTACGGAGAAACAGGAGAACGAGGGTATTTGGCCTGAACTTCGCAATGCCGAAGCAGTCCGTATTGCCTTTAAGATGAAAGATTGGATAACGCGATACAACCAATTCGACTCCATCATTGTTTCCGCAGATGTCTCCGTGAGTGCGGATTTGTTCCTAGTAGCGCGCATTGTTCAGTCCAATAGCGAAGTAATGAGTCTCGCTTATCAAATTGTCGATGCACGCGGTGTGATTTGGTCCGACGAGAGAACAAAAACGTATCGCGCAGAAGCTGGCTGGCACGAACGTTACGGCAAAACAGACAAAGATCCGTTCGACCCGTTGTACCAAGAAATTGCCGAGGAAGTCTATCGTGAGCTAGCTAACAAAAGCAGCTCGCATATTAATCAACTTAAGCGTAACGAGTTTGTCGGGCCACGTTTATCGCGGCGATCAGAGTTAGAGTTAATCACGATCACCAGAGACTTGGCGTTCGCAAGGTATGTGTCGCCCGAATACCATGACTGCCTAAAAAACGATGGAAATCGACTCAAGATTGAGTATATGCCAGAATTCACTTCGGAATCGTGGTCACGCATTATGTCAGTTATGACTCGCGAAGAGGACTTCGTCGGCGTCATTGAAAAGTATTACAGGGAGTTTGTAACAAAAATAGAACCGGACTATCGAACTTGGCAACAGGATGCGTTTCCAATAGCTCGTAAACTGCGTATCGAGGAAGACAAGAGAGAAGCACTCACAGAGATTAATAATCTCGGTAGTAGATTGCATACCACAATAACGCCCACAAGAGTCGATGTAAACGGTAAAGTGGTCACTCTTACTGGAAGTGTTCAGTCGCAATTTGCGGCGTGGCGATCAATGATCACCGATATTTACGAAGCTTCGAAGAGTTCGAACGCGGTCAAGATTATTTCTGCCGATCCATAATTCGTAGCGTTGCAACCTAGAGTTCTCGATACTGTGTAAAAGGGTGCGATCCGCGTGCTCAACCCAAGAGTATCGTCCTATCTAGGGAGGATGGGAAGACTATTCTGACGACAAATTTATGGAATGTCGAAAGTTTCGCTTTAAGCGAAATCCTTCACGTCCTGAGTGTGGACCGTGACCTTATCGTAGAAGAAAACTGTTTGATATGCACTAACAAGCTTTGATACAGCATCTTCCATGCTTGTATTCTTGACGAAATCGGCGATTTGTGTTACCGCCATACCGACCAATCCACAGGGATTGATTTGCTGGTAAGGACTAAGGTCCATATCGACGTTTAAACAGATACCATGGTATGATCGACCGTTCCTGATTCGCAGACCTAGGGCACCAATTTTTTTGTTTCCCACGTAGACACCGGGATTGCCCTCAAGTCGAGTGGCTGCTATGTCATACTCGGCGAGAGTGTGAATCATAACTGTTTCCAAGTTTGCTACGAATGTGTGGACGCTCTCTTTTACCCGTCGTAAATCTCGTAACAAATAGGCAACGATTTGACCAGGACCATGAAAAGTCACTTGACCTCCGCGATCGGTATAGACTACCGGAATGTTTTGAGGGTCGAGAATGTGCATACTTTTCGCGGCTTGACCCATAGTGAACACGGCATGATGCTCTGTAATCCACAATTCATCATTAGTCGTACTGTCGCGTGAGTCCGTGAACACCTTCATGGCATCCCAAACGGATACGTAGTCGGTAGTCTTTAAGTCCCGAACGGACAGTTCCACAGTACGTTAGTCCGCTTAGTTCTCTTCACTTTCAATCGTGGTCGACACAGTGATAGTTTGAGGTCCTTCGACCTCTTCTTCTTTCGGAACCGTTGAGAACCAAGATTTGACTCCGTTCCACATATCCGTGAAGAAATTGATCTTCTTGACTTCGTACATGGCGTAAACGTCACTGCGAGCAACTTCTTTATCGTCGATAGAAACAATCAGCGACCCCACAACTGCATCTTTTTTGATTGGAGCGTCAAGGGGTTCTGGCAAGTATATTTGATATTTCGTACTATCATCACCCCCTGCGGGTACAAGGCGATATAGATCTTCCTTGATATGCACTTGAAGCCCTTTACCAGCACCCTTTTTCACATAAAGACGATCGAACCTATTCTGCTTCCCCGCGACTAGCCTTCGTTCAAAATAGCGAAAACCGTAATTTAATAATTTTCTGGTATCGTTTATACGTTCTTGGTCACTAGATGTACCCATGACAGCGGTGATGAGTCGGAGTCCGTTGCGTTCCGCTGAGGCTACCAAGCAATACCCTGCGTCATCAGTAAAACCAGTTTTCACACCATCGACGGTTGGATCTATCGTCAAGAGTCTATTTCTGTTCGGTTGAGTGATTTCGTTGTAGGTGAATTCGAGCTCTGCGTAGATTTTGTATTGGGATGGAAATCTCGAAATCAAAGCTTGCGTTAACAACGCGTTGTCGTAGGCCGTTGACAGGTGCTCTGGATGTGGTAAACCTGTAGCATTCTCATAGTGAGTGTTATTTAATCCAAGTTCTTTTGCGTAAGAGTTCATGATTTTGGCAAACTCTACTTCGTCTCCTGCAATATGTTCGGCTAGTGCGACACTTGCATCGTTCCCCGATTGGACAATGATGCCACGCAACAAGTCTTCGACGGAAACCTTGGTACCCTCCTTGATGAACATCTTGGATCCTCCCGTTTTCCAAGCGTTGATACTGACTTCAACGAGTTCATCCATCCGAAGGCGTTCTGCTTCGATTTCCGCGGCTGCGACATAGTCGGTCATGATTTTGGTCAAGCTCGCTGGGGGTAGTTTCAAATGTGCATTGCCCTCGGCTAGCACGGTCTTCGACTCCGCATCCATTAAAACAAAGCTTCTTGCCTTCAGAGTAGGAGGATCCGGGATAAATGACTGGCTCCAACCACTCAAAGCCAGCAAACCAGTAACTATTAAGCAGAAAAACTTATTCCTTGTCATTGAAAGATTCCTCCTGAATCTATTAGTATGTGTTAGGTTTGAAAGTGCGAGGTGAACGACTACGAGCCCTATAGTTTATTCTGAATTGCGTCAGCAAGTTCGTATACGACTCTAGCGTATAGTCTACTGTGGTTGTATCTAGTAATCGAGTAGAAATTTTCGAATCCAAGCATGTATTGCAAAGTAGGGGGGTCCTTATCGTCTAATTTATACGCAAATAACGCTGCCTTTTGAGTGCTTGGTGCCGAACTATTGATACCTAAAGCTTGCCACTCTGCTACCGTCTTTGATGGGATTTCAAGCTTCAAATTTGCGTATTCTGCGGGCGAACCTTGGGAAGCATCAGTCTCAACAAACTCTACTAATAATCCATCCTTAGTCCATCTATGTTTGGCAAAATAGTTTGCAATACTACCGATAGCATCGGAGATGTTGGACCAGATGTCACGCATACCGTCTTCGTCAAAGTCGATTGCAAAGTGCCGATAGCTGGACGGGATGAACTGGCCGTATCCCATCGCGCCGGCGTACGAGCCCAATAGGTCTTCGATAGATCGCCCCTTTCCACTGGACACGTTATCTATTTTTCGGTCACAGGCGTCGTCGGTGTCAAATGGCTTGATGCGTTCTTCGCACGCCAGAATTAGAAATTGTTTCAGTTCCGCCCGGAAAAACTTTGCGCGACGTGGGTAATCGAAACCCAATGTCGCAAGGGCGTCAATGACTCGATAACTGCCCATATTTCCGCCGTAGTTTGTCTCGATTCCAATGACTGCCGCGATGATATGGGCGGGTACTTGGTATTTTTCGAAAGCCTTGTCTAAATCGTCTTTGTGTTTGCGAATGAATTTCACGCCTTCATTCACTCGCTTTCTTTGCATGAAGATTTCTCGATACTCAAACCAATCCTTAGATTCTGCCGGACGTTCCATGATCTCAATGATTTTGGGCTTATTCTTGACTTTCTTAAACACTGACATTAGCGTTGCGGAGTCAAACGAGTATTCTGTGACGAGTTCATCCACTAAAACCGCTACCTTTTCATGCTCGCTGTAGTCTGCTTGTAGTGCAAACCACGAAGTGAAAATGAGTGTCGTCACGAGGGTGAATTTCCTATTCATCATTTCTCCAAATCTTGTTTGTGCGTGCACACAGCTAAAGCAACCCCAAATGCAGCCATCGTCGTGATCGCAGAACTACCACCATAACTAACGAGGGGCAAGGGTAGTCCCACCACAGGTAATAATCCTAAAACCATCGCGACATTCACAAATACGTAGCCGAAAAAGATAACCGTAATACCAGTACCTACAACATAACCAAAGCCATTTGTTGCGGTAGTGGCTAGATACATCAAGCGAGAGAAGATCAATAGATAGCAACAAAGTAGAGTAACGCACCAAACGAAGCCCAATTCTTCGCCGATGACGGCGATGATAAAGTCCGTGTGTCCTTCTGGTAAAAAGTCGAGATGACTCTGAGTACCTTCAAACAGCCCTTTTCCTGTTAATCCTCCAGATCCTACTGCGGTTTTCGATTGAATGATGTTCCAACCTGCCCCTAAAGGATCGCGCTCCGGATTAAAGAGCGTAATAATACGCTTTCGATGATATTCGCGAAATACAAAGTTCCAAATTATCGGCGCTGAGATTGCCACGAGTACTAGACCTCCTGCAAACCATCGCAAACGCACACCACATAAGAACAGCATCGCTGCTACCCCAATCAACAAAATTAGCGCAGTTCCGTAATCTGGTTGCAGAAAGACCAGACCCGTAGGTAATCCGACGATCAGAATCAATGCTAAGTAATCGAGAGATTTGAGCTTGAAGTTTCGAGTTGTAATGTACCATCCAACAATCAGTGGGAGAGAGATTTTTAGAAACTCGGATGGTTGAAAGCTAGGCAGTCCGGGAAGGTCTAACCAACGTTGTGAACCCTTGGAAGCAACACCGAACAATTCGACAGCAAAGAGCAACAGGATCGTGCCTGCATACACTGTTGGAGCCCAGCGAAAGTACGTGGATACGCGTAGCTGGCTCGCTAACATCAAGCACCCCAAGCCGAAGCATAACCGAATACCCTGATTCAGTATTCCGCTCCAGCTCTGACCCAGCGCACTGTAAAGCACGATGAGTCCAAACCCAAGTAACAACAGCGTTAGCGAAATTAAAACGATGTCGAACTTAAAGGTTTGACCGTAGCTACCCGAGAAAAAATGATGGTGAGCTCGATTCGAGCGGCCACCGAATCCTTCATTCATCGTTCGTCGCTACGAAATCTGCCAAATAGCTATCAATTACCTCTCTGACTACCGGCGCTGCATTCTCGCTGCCTCCTCCACCGTTTTCAATCACTGTAGCGACGGCAATGACCGGATCATGGACGGGTGCGAACCCAAAGAACAACGCATGCTTTCGTTGCTCTTCTGGAAGTGATTCTTCGTCATACTCTTCACCTTGCGGGATCGCGACTACCTGTGCAGTTCCAGATTTACCGGCCATCTGGTAAGGAATGTCCATTCCGATGTATGCCCAGGCTAACCCGTTCTGAAGATATCCCTTGTTCCCTCGGTGCACAACAGCAGTGAGAGCTTCTATCATGCGTTCCCAATCACTCTCGACAACTCCTTGCACGGGTGGGAAGTCTTCCCCTAGTTCTACGGGTTGTTCGCTCGAAAGCAGCAGTCTTGGACGTACCCATTTACCGCGGTTTGCAAAAATTGTCGAGATCGTCGCTAGCTGCAAAGGGGTAACAAGTGTAAATCCTTGCCCGATCACAAAGTTCATGTTGTCGCCGGGATACCACGAATCTCCGGTATTCTCTTTTTTCCAAGTATCGTTTGGAAGTATTCCCGGATCCGCATCGAGAATGTCTAAAGAAGTGTTATGACCGTAGCCCCACTGGCCTAGGAACGTTGAAAACGTATCTATGTCAAGGACAGCGCCAAGATGGAAAAAATAGATGTTCGAAGACCGATAAATCGCTCGAAACAAGTCCACTTGACCTTGACCTCCGACGCCACTTTTGCGCCAATTCCAGTCCCGATAGACATATTCGGATCCGGGGAGTTGAAACTCGCCTCTAGGATCGTCAAATTCTAGTTCCCAGTCTATAACGTTAACCGCTAAACCGGCCATTCCGAGTAGTGGTTTGATGGTCGATCCTGGAGGGTACTTTCCTTGTGTCGCGCGGTTAAACAACGGTGCGTCCGCACGCGCCGAAAGGCGGTCATATTCTCTTTCTTCAAGGCCGGTGACAAACACATTCGGATCGTACGAAGGTTTGCTCACCAATGCTAAGATGCCACCAGTTTTTGGATCAATAGCAACCACAGCGCCTCGTCGATCGCCTAATGCTTCGTCCGCAACCCGTTGCAGTTCGATGTCCAAGTGAAGTGTGATCGACTGCCCACGGGTTGCCGGATCTACCGAAATTTCCGACATTACTCGACCAATTGCGTTGACTTCAACTTGTCGAATACCGATTTCACCATGAAGCAGATCTTCGTAGTAATGCTCAACACCGCGCCGACCGACAAACTTCGATCCCCGATATCGCACAGGATCTAAGTGTTGCAGGTCTTCTACGGTAATTTGACGGACAGATCCTACGACATGTGAGGCCAGCTCTTTGTAGGGGTACTCTCGCAAAATTTCAGTGATCACAAGAATATTTCCGAATCGATGGCGATTAACTGCTTCGATGGCTAGTTGTTCATCGGTTAAATCCCGTTTTATGATCACTTTCTCATCGTCTTCGGCGTTTTCCAGTCGTGTTCGAAGACTGCTCTCTTCGGCATTACTAAAGTCGACCAAGGCGCGAATGTTTGTCAACAAGTTGTCAATGTCGTCAACGTTTTCTTTGATCACCGCTAACGACGGCGCAATCCGATTGGAAGCGAGATAGTTGCCTTTACGATCAAAAATCAAACCACGTGGTGGTGGGATTGTTTGGGTCGTCAGTCGGTTTTCAGTGGCTTGTGTCGCATATCGCTCGTGTTCCACGACTTGCAACTGAAATAAGCGAGCCACTAAAAGCAATATGAGAACTGAGGCTACTACGGCAGCAGAGCTCGCACGATACACGATCGTCTTTGACAGTACCAAAGGTACTGGATCGTAAGCTCGCTTAGTGCTCATGTTTGTCGATAAGAATGACTTAAAGTTGACCCAGTTCTGTGGCAGTGTAATCTGCGCGGGCGTACTAAAGCGTACTCAAACGGGTATTTTGGGATTGGAGAACGACAGCGTGTGACGTTATAAAAGGGTGTGAAGTCTAGGTCTTTTCGCTTCACGTTAATGGTAGTCAATACATCGATCAAGTTTGATACACCAACCACGTGTATTTGGGGATAAATGAAACATTGGTTCGATTGTTCTTGCAAAGCATCCATTACTCAATTAGGTCACCGACAAATAAAGAAGGGTACGCTATGCGTACATCGTGACCAAAAGAAAAGAACCCGAAAGTTCACATAGCGTGTTCCTCTGAGGACATAGGGGTCCAGAGTCTTTCAAGTTGATAAAAGTCTCTTACGCTAGCCCGCATCACATGTACCAACGCGTCTCCTAGATCGACCAAGACCCAATCCGCGCGTTCTTTCCCTTCTACGCCCAAGATCGAAAGTTTGTAGCGTTTGGCTTCTGAAACCAGAAACTCCGTAACCGCTACAACATGTCGCCGAGAAGTCCCAGTTGCAACTAACATAAGGTCTGTAAGGTAAGTGAGCTTACGCACATCCAAGACTGCAATTTCCTGTGCCTTGCGTTCGTTTAGCGTAGATACTAAAAAATCAGCTAATTCGTCGTAAGTCAGCAAGAATCCTTCGGTTCGTAGAGGTGTTTAGAAATTATATAGTCATAAACCGAAGCAGTAACTAAAGATTCGATTTCTTTTCCTTGTTTCCGCATGTCTCGAATCTTGGTACCACTGAGATCTATCATTGGACTAGGGGAGACGTATATCAATCCTGGTCGCAGTAACAGTTCGCAAGCATCATGACAGTGAAGAAAGTTTTGAGGTAGATCTACCGTCATAAATTCTGGTCGTCGAAAAACAAAAAAGCTAAGCCTTTCATGCAACTCCTCCGCTCGGTGCCACAAGTGAACTTTCATCAGAGCATCGCTACCGAGTATCCACACGAAGTTCTCGTCAGTAGTTTGGCGCAAACGGTCTAACGTCGCAATAGTGTGCGTTGGACCTGGGACACTCGTTTCAAAATCAAAGGGAATGAGAGTGGAATCTGGTTGACACGCGAGTTGCAACATCGCCCACCGATCTGCGTAGCTAGCGGCGCATGGTGGTCGTAATTGGGGTCTTGGTGCGATAAGTAGATGGATGGTACAAGAGAGCTGTGCACCTGCAATCCTTGCGGCGTGTAGATGCCCGCGATGTACCGGATCGAACGTCCCTCCAAAGAGAATCAAATTAGCTTTCCGTCACCAACTTTTGCATATCCGTCATCTATGTCTTAGGTCGTGGTTTTGTTCGAACGCTGGACTCAATAAAACTTAATCCCGTCTTTTTTCGGTTTGTACCCAGCGCTGAATCCTATCGAGTCGACGGTACGGATGGTCGAGTTCTAACAATGTTTGTCGGAATTCCATCGCCATAGGAAGCATCTCCGCAAGGCGGAAGCTTAACGCCGATGCATTGTCTATTTCTAATGTCATTTTTGGATGTCCTTCAGTACTTCGAAATTCGTTCAACTGATCGAATAATTGGGCTAGTTCTTCGTCTTTTGTTCGTAGCGGTAGTTTCGCGTCGTCTCTAAGGAAGTCGACTAGACCCATATTCAAGTGATCTTCTTCAATCCAAGTCGAGTGCACACGGAATTTTGCTCCACCTTCGATCACTATAAGGATTCGTGCCTCGTCGATTACTTCCGAGTGTTTGATGGAAGACAATGTACCGATTTTGGCCAACTCGATAGGATCATCGTCATTCTTGTAAACTTCCGAACCGCTAGCTAAATACACGACTCCAAAACCAGTGTCATTGGCTAAAGCTTGGCTTACCATTTTCAAGTATCTCGGTTCAAAGATTTCAAGTTCAAACAGGCTACGATTAAATAGGACTAGTTTTAGTGGGAACAGGGGGACTTCAACCATTAGTACAAACTCAAGGAACTTCGCATTACATCCACAAGATCCACAGTAGAAGTCCTCCCCCAAGGAAAATACGATAGACTACAAACGGCACCATTCCAATTTTTTCTACAAGTTTTAAGAAAAAATCGATACATAGATAAGCAGCGATAAAGGAGGTACCACCTGCGATCGCTAGAGCAACCCAATTAACTGGTTCCTGCGCACTGATAAGATCGCTTAGAGTTAAGACCGATGCTGCGCCTATGGCAGGAATTGCTAAAAGAAAGGAAAAACGTGCAGCAGCCGTACGAGCAAACCCCAAGAACAGCGCACATGTAATCGTAATACCAGAGCGCGAAGTACCTGGGATTAACGCCAGTACCTGCGCCATACCGATCAATAATGCAAACCATGCTGTCATGTTTGCGTCTTGTTTCGTGCGCTGCCCGAAGCGATCAGCTGCCAACAGTAGAAAACCAAAGAACAGAGTAGTAGAGGCGACCAGAACTACCGATCGAAATTCAGCCGCTGCTACACTTTTAATCAACCATCCAGCCGGTATGATCGGTAAGGTCGCCAGCAATAGGTAATAAGCGTATCGAGAGTTCTCCGAGGGTATTAGCGTTCTCGCATACTGAATAGTTGCGGTGCTGAGCTCGAACAGTCTTCTACGAAAATAGATCAGCACTGCACCGAGAGTACCAAAGTGCGTGGCCACATCTAGTGCCAGTCCTTGGTCTTCCCAACCGAACCAATTTTGAAGAACGATTGAGTGCCCCGAACTTGACACTGGCAAGAATTCTGTAATTCCTTGCACGAGTGCAAGAATGAATGCTGACAGCTCGTCGGAGGCTAGCATGTCAACGGGCTCTAAAGTTAGAGTATTGAGCGCATTGGCGAATACCAATCAGACTTAGACCAGCCGCGCATTCAAGAAGCGTTGCGAGATTCACCCGTCGTCGATGTGACTTAAAAGGCTGATCTTCACATCAGCCACCGTTGATATGCTCTGTTTCGGTATGGTAGACGATGTGCTAGAACGGAATATCGTCATCGAGCTCATCCGCGCTGAGCTCCTTACTTTGATCTTCGATCTTGCTTTGAGGTGCGTTTTCTTGCCGTTTGCGTGAATCGGTTCCGCTTTTCGTGGTGCTTCGACTATAGCCACCTTCTCGTTGGCCGCTACCACCTTCGCCCCCACCCAAAAGGATTAGTTCTTTAGCGCGAACATCGGTCTTGTAATGGCGCACCCCATCTCGTTCCCAAGATTGAGTTCTCAGTTGTCCTTCAATGAAACATTGTTGTCCTTTTTTAAGGTATTCTGATGCGATTTCTGCTAACCGTCCAAAACACACGATATTGTGCCATTCTGTCTCTTCATGCGTCTCTTGTGTTTGACTATCTCTCCATCGAGAAGTAGTAGCGAGCGAGAACGAGGTAACGGGGACACGGTTATTAGTGAATCGCGTCTCTGGATCCTTACCTGCTCGTCCGATGAGCATTACTTTATTTAAGTCGTAGGACATTTCAGTTTCTCCACTCAGGTTTTACGACATATTTTGGTTGAATTTGATCAGTTGAATGATCGAAACTGGACTAAACTAGCAAGTTCCAAAAACAAATCTTAATCAGATCATGTTCTGCCAAGTGTTCAAATCATGAATACGTAGGTAGGCGTTGGATTGTTTCACATCACCAATCGATGCGGTTGGTTCTTTACTGTAATTGTGCCCGGGTAGCAAGATCGTGTCATCAGGGAGAGATTTGAGCTTTTGCAAACTATGAAACATTGCATCTCGATCCGATCCAGGTAAATCTACTCGACCGCACCCGTCAATGAATAGAGTGTCTCCAGCGATTAGCGTGTTCTTGATCCGAAAGCATTGTGAGCCCGGTGTATGACCGGGAGTATGTAGAAACTCGATCTGAACCCCACTAAGGTCGAGCGAATCCCCAGAGTCTACTCTTACTAAGTCAGATTCAGATAACCCAGTAATTTGTTTCAGCCCGTCGGCTTCAAGTCTATGCACGTAAATTTTGACTGGGTGTGTGCTCACAAGATCGGCGACACCGGCGATGTCATGTCCAAAAAAGTGGCCTCCGACGTGATCTGGATGGTAGTGCGTCACCAATGCGGCCACGACGGTGTAGTCCTTGTCTTCGACTTGTTTGATTATGCTTTCGATATCCCACGCTGGATCGACCAACACCACCTCGCGTGATTCTGACGAACCGATGATATAGGTGAAGTTTGCCATAGGTCCAATTAGGATTTGTTCGACGATTAGACCTTCGTAGTCTGTCATTTGTAAGTTAACTTCGATTCCTTAGAAAACACCACTCTACCTGCACCACAACTGTTCCTAAGTAGAGTACAGAGTCTCTTTATGTGCGACACTCTCATTGTAGAGATCATTCGAGGCCAAGAATACCCAAGATCCGCGTACCAAGTTAAATTGATCGTTCCGAATAGGTGTTCGTGGAACGGATTACCTAGCGATTTGTCAAACCTAGCATGCACAATTTTCTCAGTGTCGCAGTTTATCTACTCAACTCGAACTTTAGCATTACCGCCTTCACCGGGTACTATATTAAAAGGCACTGTGAAAAATTCTCTGGTTAGAGCAGAGCGAAAGGTTAGTGCTCAACCAGTTAAGATCGACAACACTTTATGAATCCAACCCACCAGACATTGAATTCTTTCGGATTTATGCTGTACTTGCTCGTTATTGCCTGTACCGGGGCAGTTGGGAGTACAGCAGATTCGTTATTAACCGAATACGTTAACCTCGAGGACGAAAATTATTCTTGGAAGATCCAGAAAGTGGAAACACACGGTGATTTAACGTTTGCGGTCATCGACTTGAAGTCACTCGAGTGGCTCTCGCCAGAACAGGTGAATCGCCCACAATGGCAACACTGGCTAGAGTTATATATACCAAAACAAGCTGAGTCCGAAATCGCGTTGTTGTATGTCGGGGGAGGGCGCAACGGCCGTCCAGCGCCAGAATTCGAAAACTCGTTAGAGGCAACAATCGCTCTGCAGACCCAAAGTGTTGTCGGATTACTCGGACAAGTTCCAAATCAAAAGTTGATATTCAACAAAGACGCGATCGAACGTCGGGAAGATCGACTTCTCGCGCATGCCTGGACGCAATTCAACGCGCACGATGACCCACATTGGATCCCATTGTTGCCTATGGTGAAGAGTGTCGTTCGTGCCATGGACGCGATCACTGAGATTACGGCTTCAGACGAAATTCAGAGCCCCCAGATTAAAGAGTTCGTAGTAACCGGCGGGTCAAAACGAGGTTGGACTACGTGGTTGTCTGCGGTTGCTGACGAACGCATTATTGCTATTGTGCCAGCAGTATTTGATGCCTTGAATTCTGCCAGATCGATGCAACATCACTTTAAGGCGTACGGCTATTGGTCGCATGCGATTGTCGACTATTTTGCCGAGGGACTGCTGGGTACTATCGATGCTTCTCAAGCTGACAAATTCTTTCAAATAGCCGATCCATATCGTTATCTCGATAGGTTGACAATGCCAAAGTTCAGCGTCAACGCTACGGGCGACGAATTTTTCTTACTTGACTCGACGCAGTTTTATTGGGATGATCTTAAAGGTGTAAAACTCTTGCGTTATGTGCCCAATAGTGATCACAGCTTAGAACATACAGATGTCGTAGAGAGTATTGCAACTTTTCATTGGTTAATTCAAAACGCGCTACCACTTCCAAGTTTTGAATGGGAATGGACGGACTCAGCAACCGTCGAAATAGATCAAATTAGTGGTCAAGTATCGAAGATTAGTATGTGGAGTGCACACAATCCAGTTGCGCGAGACTTTCGATTGTTACGTAAGAAAGACAGCATCGAAGCACAAGGTCCTACTTGGCACGAAGAACTAGTTTTTGGGAATGTGAAAGAAAAGGAATTGAGTACCGGTCCCCTTGTTCTTGAGTTTGAGTCGGACGGTCCTGGATGGCACGCGCATATGGTCGAGGTTGAGTTTGATGTCGGTTTTCAATATCCACTAAAACTAACTACCACAGTATCGATTTCACCTACGAATTTGCCTTTCACGGATAAAGCGTATGCTGGAACTCGGCACCTAACCTTCAACTGTCCCACGAACGAAGACTCCGATGGACCCTCCAAAGTCTTGGAATATCTCAGGGACTCTTTCAAAACTGCGTTTATGCAGCATGTTGTTCACAACGGCAGAGATTACTTTTGTTGGCAACCCAAACGAGATCCTCGATTAGAGGGAGCATTATTGGTTGGATTTTTAGAAACTAATGGGTATAGTGATTGCATCATCCAACTTGAAGTAGGTGTTGGTCCGACCTTACCTCCATTGTCCGGTTCAACCTCGGATAGTACTACGAATTAGTCTAGAACCATATCTGTATGAACGTAAGAAGATCTTTTTTCGCTGGCTACGAAGTGCTTGTACTCAAAGTTGCACGAGTCGTGTTCATCGTGTTAGCGACAGTCTCCTTTCTTGCGATTCCTGGTGCGTTCGTTTGGCTAGGGTTTACCTTGACAAAACCTGAAGAGATAAACTACAAGCACATTCTGTTAGTACCATCGTACGAGTCAATTGATGCTTCGTGGCGTCCTCCTTCCGGAGTACGTACTGGGTCGGATGCTACGGAAATACCTCCCATAATGAACCAGACTATTGAAACTATAGACTCGTTGTACCAGCTCGTTGGTAGAGAGGAACAGAAATTCAGTGAAACGCATGACTTGCAACAGTTTTACAACACACTTATAGAACCGTTCGAGGAATTTGAAAAACCTAACTACTATGACTTTGACTTTCTGCTTGAACTGAAGCTGTACACCGAGTCCATGGTTCAGGATGAACTGTTAAAACGAATTGCTGATGTCGATGTGCGGACGACAGCCATTGTTGACTCAATTTTCAAGTTTCGTGACGAGTATTTGATTAATCTCGAAGGGGCTCTTGCAATCGTGGAATCACGTTCAACCGCAAATGGGTGGAATAGAATGGTTACATCTTTGTTAGTGTTGCAAGTGCTAAGTGTCTGTATTACTGTGTTTGTCGTTTCTGCAGTGTGTCTTTTAGGGTTTCACTTAGGGATGAAACGACAAGGACAAGAAGCTACACCATTCACTGTGACTAAAGACGATGAAGAGAGCTAGGCAAGCTACATTGAAGTACCCTCTATTGGCAATCCTTTTTGTGCTTGTTTTGGTAGTATGGGCGGCGGAGGAAGAAGAACCCGAAGAATCTTCTTTTGCAATGTGTCTCGATGAGTTGAAAGAAGCAACCAGTGGTTCGACGGACGAAGAGACAGAGAACGATTATGAGCCAGAGCTGTCATTAGAAGAGAGTATTCGCATCTATGATGAGTGCTTGAGGAGAGAGGGGGTCACGTTGTCGATCCATAGTACACTCGGAGAAAGTGGAGGTACAGGGACTAGTGAGGGCAGCGCTGCTTCCCAATCGGGCGAAAACGGTACTGGTGACGGAACGCAAACGGGGATGACCGGCGCGAACCCCTCCAACCAATCAAACGACCTTGAGTCGAGTATACAAGAGTTCGATCAGATGCTTGCGCAGATGCAAGAGGAAATTGACGCAGATCGAGCTCAGCAGCAAGCGGAAGCTACTAACGACATTGCGCAGACTCCTTTGGAAGTGACTTCGGACGATCAAGACACTAATGAAGTAACTAGCGGGGAAGAGTCCGAAGGATCTCTCTTGAACGAGTCGGCAATGACATCAGCTGAAGCAAAACACGAAGATACAAGTGAGCGCACTCCCCTCGATCCCAAAGATGAAGACATCATATTGAAAACGATTCGAGAAGCTGCGGAGATTGAAACCGACCCCACTACTAAACAAGCATTGTGGGACCAGTATTACGAGTACGCGAATAAAGAATGATTAACAGGAGAGGATTTTCACGATGAATCGGACTTTCTACCTATTACCGCTGGTGTTTTCACTAGCGATAACGCAATTTACTCTCGGTGTTTCGGTAGGACCTCGTGTTGGACCAAGCCCAGCACCAGAGACTCTGGATGTTGAGAAAGAGGAAGAGTTTTTTAAGACCAAAATGAACATTCCCGATCTCAAACTAGCGATCCCAGTGCTCGATCCCGGTATTCCGGAGAGCACACAGGTTCAACAAGAAGAGGGAATTTGGCCAGAATTGCGGAAGGCGGAGGCAGTCCGTAGTGCGTTTAAATTGAAGCAATGGATGCATCGGTACAACCAGTTTGAATCCATCGTCATCGCTGCGGACACCTCGGTTAGTGCAGACATTTATCTAATCGGTCGTATCGTTGAATCAGACAGTGAAACCATGCGCATCGCCTATAAAGTTGTTGACGCTCGAGGTGTTGCCTGGACCGAAGAGCGTACCAAAAAACACCGTGTTGAATTGGGTTGGCATGAAAGATATGGAAACACAGATCGAGATCCATTTGACTCCCTGTATAACGAGATTGCTGAAGATGTTTATGAAGAACTCAAAGAGCGCGGTAAAGCACACGTGGAACGCTTAGAACAAAACGAAAAAGTCGGACTAGAAAAGGCAAGATATTCTGAACTACAGAAAATCACTACGACTCGTGATCTAGCATTTGCTCGCTTCGTTTCACCAGAATATAACGACTATTTAGAGGTTCAGGGAAGTCATTTGGACATTCAAATTGCACCCGATGAGCAATCCGAAAGCTGGCGTAGAATTCAGACGATAATGTACCGCGAAGATGAATTCGCGCAGGTCATCGAAGACCATTATGAAGGCTTCCGCGACCAGATCGAGGAGGACTACGAGAACTGGCAAGAGGACACTTTCCCTGTTGCGCGAGAAGTACGTTTAGCGAAACGAGGTCGAGCGATTAAAGCGATTGTTGGTGTAGCTTTGGTAGCGGCATCGATTGCGGCCGCGGAGGACGGGGCGGCGAAAGACGGCGATCACTCCGCGGAAAATGCTGTCGCGGCTGGTGCCCTAGGTGGTGGCGCTTTGATCGCCGGGGCGTTTCGCGATAATCACTTGCGCAAACAAGCCGTTGAAGAAGTAAACGAGCTGAGTCGTAGTTTGCACAACTCCATTAGACCTACCCGCATTGATTTGAACGGAAAGATAATAACACTCACTGGTACCGTGCAAGACCAATTTGGTCAATGGCGTTCAATGCTTGCTGACATTTACGCTCAGTCTCAAGACTCGGACGCAGTCACCATACTCAATGAGGACGACTAAAACTAAGCGCCTGAGAACATGAGAGTTTCTCAACCATACGTTTGGTGTTGGTTCTTCGGTCTGGTAACCGTTGGTGGCTTGCTAGCGGACGAGACCGAGGAAGAATTAATCGACTGTGAAGGAGAAGCTGCGAATACTCAGTTTTGCATCGATAAAGAAGAAGCCTTTGAATTGCGAGCACGTATTGAATTACTATACCCCACGCTCGAAGATTTGTCCTCACCTCCTTGGGAGGAAGAGGACTTTCTCTCAGCGGTAACCAACTTCAATAAAGGTGTGGACCTCTACCGCGATGAATACTTCGGTGATGCTCTACCAAAATTCAAAGCAGCTTTAGACACTTTCACGGAGCTAGAGGAAACTTTTCACACGACAGTGGAGGACAAACTCGCAACGATCGACACGCTCTTCGAGAACTCGTCCTATGAGATTGCGGTCACCGAATTGAGTACCCTACTAGAGTGGTTTCCTGAAGATTTGGATTTAGTTAAACGGCACGGAGAAGCAACGCAAGGCCAGCAACTCAAACCCTTAGTTGAAGAGCTTCAAGATTACGTTTCAACAGGAAACTTCCAAGAAGTGGAAAAGCTATTGCCACAATTTCCGGATGGCTACTACGAAGAGGACATTTCGCAAGTCCGAGCTTCTCTAGAAGTACATCGTCAGGACACTTCGTTTAATTCTTCGATGACTGCCGCATACGAAAGTATCGAAGCGGAGGAGTGGTTTTTAGCTGAGCAAGTCCTTAATTCCGCGCTACTTATTCGACCAGATTCAACCGTCGCGCAAGAACTGTTGGACGACGTAAAAGAAAATAAGAGATTGGACGCAGTGGACGAACTCGTTAAAAAAATGGCGGATGCTATGAATACGGAACAATGGGAAGATGTTCTTGTTAACATTGAAGAAGTAGAAAAATTGGACGTTAATGAAGAGTATGATTTCACGATAGTCGTCGAAGAAATGGACGAATTGTTGGCGTTGGAAGCGGAGCTCATCGAGTACAAAGACTTCGACTTTAGTAATCTGAACGATCGCAAACGACAAGATATTCAACTATTACTTGACAAAACAAACCACTTGAACGAATTTGACCGCACCCAGTCCATACGTCAGTCACTTGCGGACACTTTCACAAAATATTCGACTCCAGTAGAAGTGACTATTCGTTCGGACAACAGAACGAAATTGCGTATCAGTCCTGGCAAAGAAATTGGGTCTTTTCGATCAAAGACATTAGAGGTGCTTCCAGGTACGTACGAGATTGTCGGCACCCGTCGAGGATTCAAGCAAGTTACTCAAAAATTAGAAATTAAACCGGAATCAGAACCCATCGAGATTAAGGTCGAGTGTCGTGCCCGATTCTGAAACCACGATTCGGGATGAACTAGCAGACGTTCTGCACATTCGGCGAGCACGTCGGCGTACCATAACTATCGTCGGTCTCGCGATTTTCGTAGTGGGATTACTCACTGTATTGCTATTGTTAGTGAAGACCGTAACGGTCAACATCGCACCAACACGCGCCTTGGACAGCGGTACTTTAGTGAGTACGAAAGGGTTCAGTATAGCACTAGGTCGCAATGTACACTTCTTCGGTTCTATCGAAGTGGAAGCTGTTGCTGAGGGCTTTTATCCTGAGACGTTGGTCTTAGATCGCACAACAGAGTCGCCAGTCGGCGTAACTCTACAACCACGACCAGGATCACTTTCGATCGAGTTAAATTTTCTTCATGACGAATCTAGAGGCGAGTACTCACTTATAACCAATAACACTCAACGGTACGAAGTAGCACCAGAGACTATAGAGTTACCAGCAGGACAGCATGAGTTGCGAGTACAAGGACCACACGAGTACGACAGTACCCAATTCGTCGAAGTTATCGGTTACGGAGAGAAGCAAGTCGTTAGTTTTGCAGCACTCCCTCGAGGGTCTTTTTCGATTAAGGTATTACCAGTTACCGCTGACATTAAGCTCAATGGAACTTCAGTAGGAACGGGAGAAGTGCGACAGAGTGTCGTAGCAAAGAGTCATCTACTGGAGTTCGAGCTGGAGGGTTATGTTAGCAAACGATTACCTTTTGCCGTCGAAGCGAATTCGCATCTAGATCTAGGTACGGTAAATTTAGCTAGCGCACCTGGAACCGTAAATTTTGTATCTCAGCCAACTGCCGCTTCCATTTTTGTCGATGGTCAGTTTGTTGGTAGTACGCCGGCACAGCTCGAATTTGACAAGTCGTCCGTGAAGGTGGAACTTCGTAAACCCAACTTTCACACGGAAATCAGTACTGTGCAAATTGTCCCTGGCGATACGATTACCAGAGAATTCAAACTTGAAGAGATTCGATTCGATGTGAAAGTCTCCGCGCATCCACAAGCGAGCCTTGGTTTGAATGACAAACACGTTGGTTCGACCCCGCAAACCGTGAATGTGACTGCTGGTGACGTTCTTGTAGTTAGTAAGGAGGGATACGCGTCTCAGTCGATTTCGATCGCGCAAAAAGAACATCAAGCAGAGGAACTCTATTTTGAACTTGTCGATTTGGCACAGCAGGAGTACAACGAAGCACCTGAACTCGTCCGTGCCCTAGATTCAATCCAACTCAAGAAATTTCCATCAGCAAAATTTCGCTTACTCGTACCTGGGTACCTCATGGAAGACGATCGCCAACGCGTTCGAGAGTTTGAAATCACTCGTCCGTTTTACTTTGGAGTCCATGAAATTCGCCGTAAAGAATATGCGAAATATGACACTACTCTAAAGACCACTAAGGCAGATGAAAATCTCCCCATCACAGATATTTCGTGGCTGGATGCAGCGAAGTTTTGCAACTGGCTCAGTGCGTCTGAAGGTCTAAGTCCCGTCTATGCGATCGGTAGTGGAGCGAGCGTTAGTATTGACTTAGGTAGCAACGGGTACCGACTTCCAACGGAAGCAGAATGGGAACTGATCACTTATTACCACTTCGCGGAAGAAGAAGCCGTAGGTCCGTTTGTGTGGGGAGAGGGAACGAAACCTCCGTCGCAAGTCGGAAACCTAGCTGGATTTGAAACTCGTAGCGCTTTGCGCGGCCATATCGAGGACTACGCTGACAGTCATCGAGAACTCGCACCAGTCGGTTCTTATCGCCGTAACTTCAACGCGATTCACGATCTTGTAGGTAATGCCGCTGAGTGGGTGTTTGATTATTTCGGATCCACTTACGAGGGATGGGATAAACCCTTGATTGATCCGATGGGACCCAGTCGAGGCATCGACCGGATTGTTAAGGGGGCAAATTTTCAGACTACAAAACTACATGAAGCAGCAATCAATTTCCGTCGTACTGTCGGTTTTAAAGATGAAACGGTTGGTTTTCGTATCGCACGGTGGGTTTTGTGAAGAGTCTTCTAGCATTTTTTATTCTCCCATTAATAGTCTTCCTTGCGTTTGGAATCAATGCGGATGAGGAGGAAGTACCCGAACCCGAGTCAGATTCTGAAGCTCCCATTGAAGATTCTGAAGAAGAGAACTCCGAGTCTGATACTGAAAAAGAAACTGAAGACCCAGAAGAGACCAAACCGGTCGTAGAAGCGGAAACAGAAGAAACCGAGGAAGCAGTTCCACCTCCGCCGACAACTCCTTGGAAGCGATTACCAGTAACGACCAAAATTCCAGTAAATTACGATATAGATCTCCCCCAAGACATTTGATTTAGGATCAGCTTGTAACGTTCAACACCATGTCGCAAAATAGAAAGTCGATAACTCACTTCACTTTAGCAATAGATCTCGCAGGTTTGTGTTTGAGTATTGGGGTCGTTTGTCTCATTTACTTACTCTGGATTAACCCAGAAGCACAGGAAATCCTAAGAGTCGCAGAAGCCCAAGGTACCGTACCTCCTCGAACTTTTTACATTTTGGTCAAGGACTGGGAACAAGCCAGTTGTGTTGTCCTGACTCTGTGGTGTCTGTGGTTATGGTTTTTTCGGTACCGAATCTTTCAGAGCGATAGCTACCTACTCGACTTGGACATCTTGCATCTAGACCGTATGCAACAAATGGATGAAGAGAGTAGTGAGAACACGCTAAACTTTGTAGAGAAGAGGGTTTCCCAGTTAAAGGACACTCTCACGGATTCTCAGCTTGTCAACGCGCTCGACCTAGCCGTGCGACGGATTCGGTTGAACAGAAACTTTCAAGAGGCTAACGACGTTGCAATGGAAGTTTGTGATCTACACTTGGAACTGTTAAACTCGAAACTCGCGATTTCTAAGTACATTCTGTGGGCTATTCCATCGATCGGTTTTTTGGGCACGGTGCGAGGTATAGGCGTTGCACTCAGTCTCGCGAACGAAGCTCTGGATGAAGGAAAAATCACTGGAGTGGCTGCGAGTCTAGGTGTCGCATTCAATTCGACTTGGGTTGCATTGGCACTCAGTTTGTTCCTCATGTTCATATCAAATTCTTTGCACGGTCGCGAGGAACGACTCGTCGCGCAGTTCAAGAACTATGTATCGTCGACTTTTATTCCAGTGTTGAGTGTGCGTATGAACTCGCCTGTTCCAAGTGAAAGTATTGCTGTTGAGAAAGAGTGAGCGGGAACAAGGTAAGTCGGGACGACACAATAGGATTTGGGTTATCGTTCCTTGATGTATTGAGTTGCGGACTCGGTGCTTCAATCCTACTGTTGCTGATACTTAAACATGGAGTTGCGGAAGTAGCTTCAGACTCGACGCAGGATGTTGCTGCAAGGCATGCGAGGGTTCAACAACAACTGGATGATCGACTAGCGGAGAAAGCAGCTTTAGAAGCAGATTTGCTAGTTTCACAGAATCAACTGCGCGAAGCAGTAAAAAATCGAGAAACCCTAACTGAACAACAGAAAAACAGCCAGCAAGAACTGTTGGAACAACTCAGCGCCTTGAGTCAAGCACGTTCGGACTTAGAGACTGCAAAAGAAACCGTGACTGACTTACAAGCTCAGCGCGAAGCTCAAAGAGCTGTAGCAGAGGAAGCCGAATCAGTCGCAGGTCAAACCGGACAACTAGGAGGCATCCAAGTGCGATCTGACGGCGTTGTCATTTTGTTGGATCGCTCTGCGAGCATGCTCGACCATTCCTTGGTTGAAATTGTGCGGCTGCGCGCCGCTCACCCCCACTATCGGAACACTGCAGCAAAGTGGGTGGTCGCCCGTAACACAGTAGGTTGGGCTTTCAAACATGTCGATCTTGGTAATTCGTTTCAAGTGCTCACGTTTAGCGATTCAGTGACTGACGTGTCTGGTAAAGAGATTGCATCCGGTACGACATTAAAGTGGCTGACACGAGGAGATCCGGGAAACACTTTTAAGGAGATTCAACAATCCATACTAAAGACCGAAGCAAATGGACCGACAAACTTGGAAGCAGCCTTTGAGGTAATCTCAACCTTAGATCCCAAACCCAAACAAGTGATATTGATTACGGATGGATTACCGACAGTACCTGGAAGTGCTCGACTTCGTTCGATTCGTGGATGTTCCTCGCCCGCACGACTGTCTCCTGTGTGCCGTGGGCGGATTTTCGATCGCGCGGTCAAATTGTTTGAACGGGAGTTTCCGAAGACTGAAATTAGCACGATTCTGCTACCGTTGGAAGGCGATGCAGGAGCAATGCGCAAATATTGGACGTTCGCGTCCGATTCCGGCGGTCGCGTGTTAACGCCCGCCCCGAATTGGCCGCCAATTTAGTCGAGCGATAAGACTATGTCTACTTCTCGAGCTGGTCCAACATCCCTGAGCTTTCTAGATGTCATCGCCTGTGCGTTCGGTGCTATTGTGTTATTAATTTTGATTCTTCCAATAGGCAAAGAGGCGAAAGAGGAACCAGAGAGTGTAGATTTTGGTGCAACGGGAAGACTCTTTGTCGCGATCGACACAGTTGAAGCAGAAATAAAAGCCTTGTCACAAGAACTGCAGACAAACGAAGATCTTCTCACGAGCATCGAATCTGAAGCGATATCCATAGAAGATACGACCGAACAAGCAAAACAGGCGGTTCAACAAACCATTACGCAGCTTGATGCCGTCCATACGCAGCAGAGTGCCTTAGCTGCGACTGCTGCAATCCTGTCTGAACCTGCACCACAAACTCCAGAATCACAGGAGGTTGAGTCCGAACTTTCTGGTATTCCGGTGGATTCCGAATACTTAGCATTCGTCGTCGACACCTCAGGTAGTATGCAGTCGATTTGGGACCACGTGATCAAAGAAATGGAACGATTTTGGTTGTTGTACCCGGACATAAAAGGCTTTCAAATCATGAACGATAACGGCCATTACCTTTCTCGAATCGGAAGTGGTCGTTGGATTCCCGATAGCACTGTCGCACGAAAAGCTGCTTTACACAAAATGAAGTCTTGGTATAGTTTTTCTAACAGCAGCCCTGCGGAAGGCATCGTCGAAGCAATTGGCGATCTCTATAGAGACGATATAAAGATGGCGATTGTCGTTGTGGGAGACGAATACTCGGGCGGGTCGTTTACAACATTGTTGGATCAAATCGATAGAAAGGTGCGATCGCGATCCGTCAGAGCGGACAGTTTGCGTATTCACGCCCTTGGATTCTGGAACATGGTCGGCGGATCAGGGAATAGATTTGCGATGTTGATGCGCGCCTTGACCGCACGTTACGAAGGTGCTTTTGTCGCGATAGAATCTAATCCACTATTTTCGGTTCCCTCTCCAATTCCATCGGTCATACCATCAATCAATATCCCTTGGCCTTAGGTCGGATCTGTTTAGTTTTTGTCGTTCATTAACAATGCCACACTTCGACCAGTGCCTTTCGTTGTTGCTCGATCATCTCTTCCGAGCGTTGTCGAACCAACGCCTGTGTGTCGTTCTCAAATCGCCCGCTTCACTAGATCGACTGTTGGACAACCATCTGTAGCATGAGTCTGGATTCCCAATCACTCCGGTTCCGTGTACACTGAATTAGGTTCAAGTTTAGTGTATTACATCGGTGATGTGTGTGGGTCTTTAAAGTTAGACATTGGAGAACGCGTGAACTAGTGTGGAATAGCATTACTACTTTTAATTTCACGCAGCAATCACAGACTGTCTCGAGTAGTTCGCCATGTATCACTCCAGTAAATGTGATCTATTTTCAAAACTCTTATCATTTACGAGTGGAACCAAATTGGAACGTAGAACAGATCAATACCGTGATGGATCGTTTAGGTACTTCAGGTACCGGAGTAGCTAGTTGACTACCTATTTCATCAGAAGATTTCTTTTGATCATTCCCACATTCTTGGGAGTAACCATTCTGGTGTTTACGCTGACTAGATTGGTACCTGGCGGTCCAATCGAACGAATGTTGAACGAATTACAAACGATGGGTTCGGACGGAGCCGGAAGTGCATACTCGGAAATGGGGGGTCAAGGAGGTTCTATGCTTTCTGACGAACAGCTCGCAAGAATTAGAGAGCATTACGCCCTTGATAAGAACGTTTTTTGTAGTTACGTCGAATGGCTGGGCAAGACTTGCAGGTTAAACCTAGGAACTTCAACTAGATATAACAAACCGGTGTGGGATATCATACGCGATCGCTTGCCGATATCACTGTTCTACGGTATCGCAACACTAATACTCACGTATGGAGTATGTATTCCGCTCGGAATTGTCAAAGCTATAAAACACAGAACCGTGTTTGATAATGTGAGTTCGGCTCTTGTTTTTTTTGGTTATGCCATTCCAAGTTATGTGGTCGCAGTTGCGTTGATGACTGTATTCGCTTCGTGGCTCAAGTGGTTTCCCTTGAGCGGTTTTGTGAGTTCGCATTTTGAGATGCTATCTCCGGTGGAAAAAGTGCTTGATGTGCTTCACCACGCGGTCTTGCCACTTGCGGCTTACGTCGCTGGAAGTTTTGCTTTCATGACGATGTTGATGAAAAATTCCTTAATGGACAACCTTGCTGCCGACTATGTGCGAACGGCGATCGCCAAAGGACTCAATTTCCGGTCCGCGATATTCAATCATGCTTTACGAAATAGCCTTATTCCGATCGCGACTTCCTTTGGTAACAATCTTTCACTTATTATCGCGGGATCGTTCCTGATCGAAACAATTTTTAATATCAACGGCTTTGGTCTACTAGGATTTGAATCTCTAGTGGAACGTGATTACCCGGTCGTAATGGGTATAGTCGTAATCTCTTCCCTTTTGTTCTTGGTGGGCAACATCCTTTCGGACATTTGCGTGGCGATTGTCGATCCTAGGGTTAAGTTCGGTGCTGACGGATCGAATCAGTAAGTTGTTTAAACTCTCACTAGACCCACAAACTATTAAGCAATGGAAGCGCTTTCGTTCCATAAAACGCGGGTATTACTCGGCAGTCATATTAGTACTTCTTTTAGTGTTGAGTTGTTTTGCCGAACTATTCGTAAACAGCCGAGCGTTAATTGTTTCCTATGAAGGTAAATGGTACTTTCCTACCTACGGGGGTGTGATTTCCGGCGAGACCTTCGGGTTAGATTACGACTACGAGACAAATTACCGAGAATTACAACAGCATTTCGAGGAACAGGATGCAAACAATTGGATATTGATGCCATTGGTTCCGTACAACCCCTTCGAGAATGACTTTTCGACAACGTACGGTGCAGCCGGACCGTCTTTCGCAACGAAACACTATCTTGGAACTGACCAAACAGGACGGGACATACTAGCTCGGCTAGTCTATGGTTTTCGAATCGCCATGGGATTTTCGATGGTCTTGCTTGTGTGTTCATACGTCGCAGGCATTGCGGTCGGTTGCGCGATGGGGTATTGGGGGGGTGCGTTCGATCTTTTGTTTCAACGACTCATCGAAATTTGGAACACGATTCCGTTCCTGTATGTTATCATGATTGTGGCAAGCGTGGTCGTACCGAACTTTTGGACCCTGGTGATCGTAATGGTGATCTTTGGATGGACTTCCATGACCTGGAATATGAGAACGTCTACCTACAAAGAAAAAGCTAGAGAGTACGTGAATGCGGCCCGTGCTATCGGTGCGGGTAATACGAGAGTGGTAGGAGTCCACATTCTTCCCAATACAATTTCAGTTATTGTGACCTTTATCCCTTTCTCGATTGCTGGAGGGGTGGCAGCTTTAACAGCATTAGACTATTTAGGATTCGGTTTGCCACCGCCGACTCCTAGTTGGGGCGAACTTTTGAGGCGAGGTACACAAAGCCTTGACAAACCTTGGATTGTAGCTTCGGTAGCAGTTGCGGTCATCTTGATCTTACTTATGGTAACTTATATAGGGGAAGCGATTCGAGAAGCGTTTGATCCCAAGAAATTCACATACTTCGAATGAGGACTGAAGACGTTATGAAAAGACTTATTAAATTACTCATACTGTTTGTCGTTACAGGTTTGGCTGGTGCATTGCTCGCCCAAGATGCAGTCGATGCGAACAAGATTGTGCCGGAAGATTTGCTCCCCGATGAACTACCTGCAAATTTATTTTGGCAAACAAACAATGACGACCCAGAATTTGCTTCGCCGGATGCGATTCGTGGCGGGACGTTTCATACGTGGATGCTGGCATATCCACTCACAATGCGAACAGTCGGACCAGATTCAAATGGTAGATTTGCTGGCTTTCTGCGACCGATTCAATTTGGTCCAATTGCATTTCATCCTCAAACCAGGCAACCTATACCTATGCTTGCGACTCACTGGGCGTTAGGGGACGATGGTCGATCAATTTATTTTCGCATACATCCTGATGCAAAGTGGTCCGATGGTGAACGTGTCACTGCTGACGACTTCGTATTTAATTTACACTTCATGCGTTCTGAGGAAATCGTTGCTCCTTGGTATAACAATTACTATACCGAACGAATTAAGGATGTGAAAAAATATGACGAATTAACCTACGGGGTACTAGGGGCAGATGCTAAACCAGAGGTAGAGATGTTCGCCAATTACGCAGTGGGTGCTCGTCCCGAACATTTTCACGAACTCACTGATACCTGGGTGCAAGACTATAACTGGAAGCCCGAACCAACTACTGGACCTTATCATGTTGCGACCATGGAAGATGGCAAGTACGTTGAGTTCGAACGCACAGAAAATTGGTGGGCGAACGACTTACGTTATGTTCGCAACCGGTTTAATCCAGAAAAGATTCGTGTTACGGTTATTCGGAACGAGAGTACCGCTTGGCTACATTTCTTGAACGGCGAATTGGACTCGTTTGGTTTGACGATCCCCGAGTACTGGCACGACAAATCTAAGCATGAAGTGTTTAAAAGAGGTTATGTAGCGAAGTACTGGTTTTACCACCGATTACCGGTTCCCTCGGCAGGTATGTATCTAAACACTTCGAAACCACTCCTCGATGACATAAATATTCGGTATGGTCTTGCACACTCAATGAATATTGAAAGAGTAATTCAAACCGTATTGCGAGGGGATTATGAACGGTTACCGACATTCCAGCTAGGTTTCGGTGCTTACGACAATACATCAATTCGACCAAGAAAATTTGATCTCAAGAAAGCGGCAGAGTACTTTAAAAAAGCAGGTTTCGAGACTAGAGGTCGAGACGGTATTAGAGTGAAGAAAGATGAGGACGGCAACGTAATCGCGCGACTTTCATTCCTAGTTACTTATGGCACACCCATACATGAGGACCGCTTGGTAGTGTTAAGGGAAGAGGCCAAAAAAGCAGGAGTCGACCTGAGATTGGAATTGTTGGATTCATCGGCGTCTTTCAAAAAGATGTTGGAGAAAAAGCATGAAATAGCATGGCTCACGTGGAGTTCTTCCGGTTTCGCACCAAGGTATTGGGAACACTTTCACTCGGATAACGCCAATAGACCTCAGAATAACAACGTGACCAATACATCAATCCCAGAAATGGATCCTCTGATCATGCAGTTCCGAGCATCGGCAAACTTAGAAGAACGAATTGGTTTAGCACATACATTGGAACGGATGGTTCATGATCATGGTGCAGTAATACCCACGTATCAAGTCCCTTACACCCGGGATGCAGCGTGGCGCTGGATAGAACTCCCTGAATGGTTGGGTACGGAAACATCGGGTAGTTTGATCAACAGTCAAGCGACCTCTCAAGGCTATTCAAGTGGCGGGTTGTTTTGGATCAACGAAGAAAAGAAAGAAGAAATCTTAGCATTGAAGGCTAAACGAAAGAAGATGGAACCGCTGACGATTATTGATCAGACATATCGAATCGTCCTAGATGAAAGTACCGATGTACAAGAAGGTCAATGACTTATACCTCGTGGGCGATAAGATTTGTCTCACAAGGCTCCAAGCCAAGCAGCACGTAGATGTCTAAACGGATCAGTAAACGTGTTGTGTGGTGGTTGGACATCCAATAGATTGAAAGTTTCAAGATTGTCCATACACTACTGCTAGTCAGATTCAGTGAGATTTTTGGGGTAATTGAAACTATTGCTTTGGTACAGTCAATCTATTTAGACAACTAGCGAATAATTTATGGAGGAACATTTGTGCTCAACGCGGACCAACTGACTCGCACTTATGACACTGTAGTCGCAGCAGAAGACGTTTCGTTTGAAATATCACAGGGTGAAATCGTTGGACTACTCGGACACAATGGCGCGGGCAAAACCACGGTCATGAAGTTACTTACCGGATTCATTGAACCGAATTCGGGAACCGCGTCTGTAGATGGGATCAACGTCCAAGAGTCGCCAGTCGCCGCCCGTGCAAATTTGGGATATTTGCCGGAGAATCGTCCCTTGTATAGAGAGCTTAGTGTGGTCGATTATCTTTGGTTTTCTGCCACCGTGCGTGGTATTCCGAAGAGTCAGCGGCGCGACAGCGTTGAACGGGCCGTACGAGATACCGATCTCTCAGATCGAGCGTTAGACGACATCGGGACACTTTCTCGAGGCCTGCAACAGAGAGTGGGTGTCGCACAAGCTATTCTGCACCAGCCTCGAGCATTGATATTGGATGAGCCTACCAATGGCTTAGACCCATCACAGACACAGCACATGCGAGAGTTAATTCGCGAACTGGCGAAGGAAGCAACAGTGGTGTTGTCTACGCACATCATGCAGGAAGTCGAAGCTATCTGTAATCGAGTTCTCATAATGCGGGATGGAAAGATCGTGGTCGACGAGTTGTTGGAAGACTTAAAGGAAGGCAATCGTTGTTGGTTACGAAGTAGTTCGGAAGATGCCGACGTGCGCGCTGCGCTCGAAACTTCTACGACAGTCCAAAGAATTGATGGTCGATACTTACTTTCCTCGAAGGACGATGACACTCAGTGCGATATCCCCTCGATTGTGCGCGAGCTTGTGGCAAAGGATATCGTGGTCAATTCCATTGAACCAGAAAAAAGAGACCTAGAAGCTCTCTTCCGTTCGGTCAGTGAGGGAGGTATCTGATGAACTCTGAAACTCTCTTCGCAGTCGCAGCAAAAGAACTTCGGTTGTTCTTTAGTTCACCGATAGGCTATCTGTTCATCGCTGCCTATCTCGGTCTCACACTGTTTGTGTTTTTCTGGGTCGAAACATTTTTTGCCCGAAATATTTCGGATGTCAGACCGATGTTCGAATGGCTACCAGTGTTGTTGATCTTCTTGTGTTCAGCACTCACGATGAGAATCTGGAGCGATGAACGACGCACAGGCACCTTAGAGTTCATTGTTACTCTTCCGGTGACACCTTGGGAACTCGTCCTTGGCAAGTTTGTAGCCTGTATGGCACTACTGATATTGGCTCTCATACTGACGCTACCGTTACCGATTAGCGTCGCGGCCGTTGGCAATTTGGATTGGGGACCGGTGGGAGCCGCGTACGCTGCGGCGTTACTGCTCGGTGCCGCTTACCTCAGCATCGGCTTATTTGTCTCTTCGCGTAGCGAGAATCAGATCGTGACCCTCATCATCTCGGTGTTGTTGTGCGGTGTGTTTTATATGCTGGGTAGTACGTTTCTGACCGGACTCGTGGGTACAAATTTCGCGGACTTTTTGAGTGAACTTGGATCCGGGTCGCGGTTTGAGTCGATAACTCGCGGGGTGCTTGACATCGCAGACTTCTACTTCTATATATCCATCACAGCATCGTTTTTGGTACTAAATGTGTTCGCGGTAGAAATGATCGGGTGGACGAAGACGGGCGCACAGGAGCGGCACCTAAATCGGTCTTTTGTTTGTGGGTTAGTGGTCCTGAACATAGTAGTTGCAAACATTTGGGTTGCTCAGTTACCTCCGTTACGTTGGGACGTTACAGCAGGGCAACAATATACGGTGTCTTCAGTGACCAAAAGAGAGCTTTCGCAACTGCAAGAACCGTTACTTATTCGCGGGTACTTTAGTGCTAAAACACATCCTTTGCTTGCACCGCTCGTTCCACAATTACGCGATCTGATCAAAGAGTATGAGATTTTTGGTGGTCGCAACGTTGTGGTGGAATTTATTGACCCAGTTCTACATCCCGATAAGGAAGACGAAGCCAATACCAAATATGGAATCCGACCGGTTCCGTTTCAAGTTGCTGATCGCTATCAGAGCGCACTGGTGAGTTCCTATTTCGATATCTTAATCCGGTATGGCGACGAGTACGAAGTATTGAACTTTCGAGATCTGATTGAAGTTAAGGCTGAGAGTGAAATGGAGCTCGATGTTCAGTTACGCAATCCAGAATATGACATCACTCGAGCAATCGCCAGAGTACGATCAGAGTTTCAAAGCAGCGGATCGATTTTTGACTCGGTGCCACAGCCTGTGTCGTTCACTGGTTATATCTCTGCCGCCGATAGGTTGCCATCCCAACTGATCGAGATTCAAGACGCACTCATCGAAGCACTAGACGAAGTAAAAGAGAGTTCCACGGGTAAGTTTTCGTGGCAAATACTAGATCCATCTGCTGGAGACGGTTCGTTAGAACGGCAAATAGCCGAGAATTATGGCTTCACACCGATGGTGGCGAGTATGTTTGACGAGCACCAATTTTATTTCTATTTAACACTGTCAGACGGAAAATCCATAGTTAGCATGCGCTGGCAAGATACTGAAGATGTTGAAGGGTTTAAACGCCTTTTGGAAGAGGGTGTTAAGCGTTTCACCGAAGGGTTACTAACATCGGTAGCGATGCACACTCCCGCGCCGAGCGCACCTCAGTACACTGGACAACCCGTACCCACAGCAAGCTATAACGATCTCTCTGTGTACCTTCGCGGGAACTATGAAGTACAAACGGTAGATTTACGCAGACCTGTTGCAAGTCACATTGACATATTGATGGTTATAGGTCCCAACGATTTGGATCCAGAGCAAGTGTTCGAGATAGATCAGTTTCTCATGCGTGGTGGGACTGTAATCATTGCAACTTCAGCTTTTACAACTTCTCTAATGAATCGGACATTGTTGGCTAACCGTGCTTACAGTGGACTTGAAGACTGGCTTGCTCATCACGGCGTACGTGTCGAACAATCTATGGTACTGGACGTTAATAACGGTGGTTTCCCAATCCCAGTGACACGTGAGGTGGGTGGATACATTTTCGAGGAAATTCAAATGATTGACTATCCGTTTTTGGTCGATGTGCGGGCCAATGGATTCGTTGACGATCATCCTATAGTCCGAAACT
The DNA here is from genome assembly GCA_012267385.1 of OMG group bacterium. Classification (GTDB taxonomy): domain Bacteria; phylum Pseudomonadota; class Gammaproteobacteria; order Pseudomonadales; family Azotimanducaceae; genus Bin55. The sequence goes on along the minus strand of JAAXGW010000013.1, from coordinate 41,474 downwards.
TAGACCAGATGACTTTCGCATGGGGTTCTCCATTGACGCTCGACGCGGAGCTAAACTCCGAGCGTGAATTAGTCGAAATCATGAGAAGCTCGAAGGATAGCTGGACCGATTCTGCCCCAGAGTTAATGCCGAAGTACGACGCAAACGGAGGTTCTGTATACGTACCAGGTACAGACACCGAATCAAAATTATTGGCCGTGAGCGTCAAGGGCAAATTTACAAGTTTCTTCGAAGAATCTCCCCTGTTGGTTGAAGCTCGCGAACAAGCAGCAGCAGAAGCAGAGGAATCAGAATCGGAATCCGCTGAATCGAATGTTCCCGAAGACGAGAACGTTGATGAGGAAAACGTCGAAAGCGAAGACCTCGACGACGAAGCGATCCTAGCTGATCTGAGAGAACTTCAAGACAGCGGGGACGAGTCTGAGGTGGACGAAGACACACTTGGAGTTATCGGTTCGGTAATTTCGCGTTCTCCGGAGTCGGCTCGTTTGGTCGTCTTGGGGTCCTCAGAGAGTCTGTCGGATTCATTGATCAACATGGTTAGCCAAACCCAAGGCACACTTTATGCTAACACGATGCAATTTGCGGCAAATGTCATTGATGTATCCATGGAAGACTCATCACTGTTGTCGATTCGCTCACGCGGTCATTTCAGCCGTACATTACCACCACTAACCACCGCACAACAAAGAACTCTGGAATTCGTGAACTACGGATTTGCGATCTTGGGTCTTTTGCTCGTCGCTGGAGTTAGCTTCTTATCTCGGCGAGTGGTTGGAAACAGACGGAGCCAGTGGTTTGGAGTGAATCGATGAAACAGAATTTTCTTATTAGTCTTTTCGTTGTACAGGTACTAGTAATTACCTTGTTTTTGGTGTCTCAATCTGGTGGTGTCCGTACTCCTGAAGCATTCTTAGAGTTTGATGTTGCAACTGTTGATAGGTTTGTTATAGCCAGTACAGATGAAACAATCGAATTGACTAAGGACGGAGAACAATGGGTTCTTCCTGATGGTAATCCCGCGGATGAAAGCAAAGTGGACAGCGTCATTGGAAAGCTCGCCGACAGCGGTGCGGATTGGCCCGTGGCAACATCCCAGAGTGCGGCGAAAAGATTTGAAGTGACACAAGAGTCATTTCAGAAGCAGATTTCGATCTATTCAGGTCAAGATTTACTAGCGGACTTGTATCTTGGTACTTCTCCGAGCTTTCGCCGAGTACATGCACGGCAAGCCAATAAAAACGATATCTACTCTATTGAATTTTCAAATTTTGAAGCAGGGACATCTCCTAGTGCTTGGTTAGACAAGCGTTTGTTGCAACCATCTGGACCAATTAAGTCCTTTGAACTTATCGGTGCTTACAAATTGGTACAGGAAGAGGGAACGTGGACGACAGATTCCGACGTTGAACTTGACGAATCAAAGGTTCGCAGTTACATGGACCGGTTTGAGTCGCTGTCAGTGTTTGAATTCAGCGACAACGTACTAGCTGACGCGACCACTACAACACAGTTTGCTATCGAAGATGACGAAGGTTTCTTTTTGCTCTCTATCTATCATTTCGATGTCGCAGACGACTGGGTAGCCGTTAGCGATCGCCGTGGGAGTCAATACGGTGTTGCTTCATACATAGGTTCACAACTAGTCAAGGGTCTCACCGATCTTGCACCGGACGAGGCAATCGAACTTGAACCTAACGCAGAATCAGATGATGACATCGAAGAGATTCTGATCGAGGCAGACTAGGTTTTTGGGGTCGCAATCGCAAGCTGGCACTTGAGCGACTGGATCAAGATTGACAAGTCTGCAGTATCGTAGGAGATTGGCGTACCGTATCCCCATACTGGGTTGGGCCAAGCTTCGTCAGTCCTACGTCGACCGATAACGTGGATATGTAGCTGCGAGACTTGATTACCTAACGCAGCAACATTCATTTTGTCGATTTGCCAATTTTTTTGGATCGTCTCCGACGCTTTTTCAATTTCTTGGAACAGAACGTCTCGGTGTTGGGCTGGAATTTCGTGAAAGTCTTGTAAGTCAGGAATCTTTGGCACCAAAATGATCCATGGAAAGCGGCAATCGTTCATCAGTAGTACCTCACATAGCGGAAACGAACCCAAATTGATCGTGTCAGCTACTAGTTTTGAGTGGATGGAGAAGCCCATGATGTTCGGTAATCCTCAAAGAACGAAATGTCAAGTATACAAGGTAAATGGACCTAGGCAGATGACGTCCCCTGACACGCTATCAACCTCAATAAAATGCTCTACGAACAAGCTAAGACTATTAACAAGTACCCAGTCGCTTTGAAATGAGCTCCAAGTCAGTCGAAAATTTGCGTATTGTCTACATTCTCTATATGGTAGGAGCGTTTTTCGGTGCAATAATGTTCGTGGGAGTTATTCTAGCTTACATTGAACGTGGTAAGATCACCGACCATTGGCTCGAAAGTCATGTTGAGAAACAGATTCGAATATTTTGGATTTGGTTGATATTCGTAGTCGTGCTGACAGTAGGGGTGTTCGCGTTTTTCATTCCGGTGCTGTTTGCTTTTTCGTGGGGGGAGTCTTCAATAGGCGTGTTCGCCGGATTAGGGGTTTTATTCGTGCTTTATGTGTTCTTACCATTGGGGTTATTTCTATACGTGCTGATCACCTCTATCCGATCACTTAAGAGTCTAGACCGAGGTGATTGGATCGAGTCATTTTGACGTTCTCGTTGGAACTTTGTTGCGTACATGTCTGTCGCTGAGACTTACGAGTTATTTTCCTTAATTAGAGGTTTGACGATGTTTCTGCGAGTCATGGAATTCCAAAAATTAGGAAGTGCTGGGTCCAATGTAGTCGTGCTCAATTGCACCCTCCCAAAGTACTCGAACGGTTGGTACGGGACAAAACCTCAGATAAAATTTGTTCAAATTCTTTCGGTTCATGATCACGATGGAATCTAAGTCCTTCCAACAAACTAGGATCGTCTACATTCTTTACATCATTGGTGCTTTTGTTTGGCCTATTATGGTCGTAGGTGTGATCCTTGCCTATATAGAAAAAGGCAAGGCATCCGAATCGTTCATTCTCACTCATTTGATCAAGCAAATACGGATTTTCTGGACTTGCTTTTTTTGCGTTTTCCTTGGTGGAATTGTCGTAGCTACATTCATGCTAATTGTCTTTTTCAACATTAGCATGAGTCAAACAGCTGGCGTGGGTCTAGTATCAATAACTATCGCAGCTCTGTTCCTGTCTCTCTGTTCTTTAGCGTTATTAGCGTATGTCCTAGTGGCATCGATTCGGGGGTTATCCAAGCCAGACGCCAATGAGGTTGTTTTCTAGCGTCTTCTACGGAAGAGCTTCTTTTCAGTAGCGAAGCAGAGTCTTAGCCACTCTTGCTCCAATTCTGCTGTTTACGCGACATCGAGGACGGTCGTAACTAACCCCCCACACGTATTGGAATGAACTGTTCTTCTCTGTCTGATATCCGGAGCACCAGCTCGTTCGATTGCGCGCGCTCAAATTCAGCGCGTCCCGATGATAAGATGGTCCGTCGGGAATTTGCCAGTAGTTGAAATCGTGAAGTTTTAAAGACTATCGAACTCTTTGATACTACGGTAACAAAGATTAAGAAAACACAATTGAGCTATTCAAGTTACAAAACGAGGCGCGCTGATTGTTCCCGTCGAAATGGTGTGTCAATCATGACTTGATTTACACCACCAGCGATTTCGACACTTCAGTTGATTCGGTAGGTGTCAACCCACGCACGAAACGAAAATTTAACGATCATCGTATTCGGACAACGTACCGTTCAATCCACGAAATGGAAGACGACCACAGTCGTACATAGTGCGACAACTGATATGCCAATGACCCCGATAAAGATCTTTGCAGTACGTTTCGCTGGGATGTCAACTTGTCTGTCGCTTTGCTGGTTTGCGTCCTTGTCTTTGGGTTTGTTTTGTTTTTGCAAAAACACGATCGCGAGGATAATAGCAAGCAATACTACCGTAAAAATGAGGATTTGTATGAATCTCATGAGTATTCCTTTATCTTAGGTGGTAGCATGTTAATCGATATCTCTACACCAATGTAAAGTACCAGCATTTGGGTGAGTTTCGAAGCTTTTGGACTCAATCAATGATACTTGGAGTGGAATTATGCTCTGTTTGCAACCAAGAAAGAGATTTCCATTGTTATACTTCATTCACAGGAACTAAGAATAAGGTTTTCTGTCTAACATACGAGAAGTGAAAACTCTAATCTCAGCATTGATACCGGAGTGTAAGTGACTAATCCCTCGCGCAACTTGTCAGTGTTCTTGCGTGTGCTTGTCGTGTGCGTTCTCACCTACGTTGGCGTAGCGTATGTCTCATATGCAAATGATCCTTCAGAAGAAGAAGACCCATTAACAACCGACGATAGTCCGCTCGATGAAGAAGGTGAGACTACAGAGGAAGAAAAACCAGATTCAGACGAAGAGTTACTTGAAAGACTTTTAACGTTTCAACAGCTTTTAGAACAGAGCGACGAATCCGACCGAGAATACTCTGACGACACACGTTGCATACAGACGCGACAAATGCGACACTATCAAGTTTTGAGTCAACGGTTTGTTTCTTTTGAAATGCGGCAGTCAGACGATCTCTACCTAATACAGTTTGAGCAGAAGTGTCCAGGACTTCAAAAAAATGGTTCACTATCATTCAGTATGCAGAACGGAAACGCTGGGCGACTTTGTGTCAACGACGATATTATGCCTCTCGATAGCGGTCTTGGGGGTCAAGTTTTGTCGCATGCTAGCTGTCGAATCCCTTCCCTAGAAAAAATTACCAAAGTGCAGCTACTGCAACTGGAACGAGGTCTCACGTCCAATCGCGTCGAGTAATGTCGGTTGCGCAATGTTAATAGTCGTTGCGTGCTGATCGTCTCTGAGCAAAAAAGCTTTCTGAGCTTTACGTCCCAGCGATTTTCACATTCACCCATACATAGAGAGTATTAATTGAACCGGTCTACTGAATTGTGTTTTGATCTAACGCAACCAAATTGGAATTCGACCTATATGAGTGCGATCGCTGGCGCGGCGGATTATTTTGGTTTGAGATACTCAGCTCCCGAGTTGTTTGTTGAATCTGGCTACTTTGCCGCGATCAACATCCAACGCGATCTTAAGCCCTGTGGTCCGTACTGTTGGAATCATAGACCCATTGCAAACAACATAGAATCAATGGGACTCTGCGTGCATTGGTTAGACAGTCCATTCGACTGTGAATCATCTGATCATCGTAAGCATGTGTTGGACCAAATTTGTACTCTCGGTACCGATTCCATCCTCTGCATGGTGGGGCTTGAGTTTCAGTTACTCTGTCGTCGAGATGAACAGAAGATGACTTTTACGATGCCATGGGGACCAGATGTTCCAACATGCGTTCCTGAACTGTCTTTTCCTGACCTAATTGCAGGGAAGCACTTTCCTGGTACAGCTTGGTTCACTATTTCTCCAACTACCGTTTCGCCACAATCAAAGCGATTGCTGAACGCATTAGAGAGTGCAGTTGATTTCCACGAACTTATAGAACAACCCAAGGATTCAGAGTACTATTTTGGACCCAATGCTTGGAAGCAATGGGTGGCAAAGTTAGATTCAGGGTCCTATGACAAACACGGACATTGGTGGAGCAGTATGGTTTGGGGCGAATCGCGGCGTCAAGCTGGTGATTACTTTGCTGCCCAGAGGATTAGTGGCACCGATTTGAGTGTGACAATCAGTGAACAGTTCATCTCGGTAGCTGATCTAGTCTCGCGCGCTGCGAGCAAAGAAATTTCTGATGCAGAACGTGCAGACTCCATTCGTCAAGCACAGGAGATTGATGCTCAGCTTAGCGAAAATTTGGAGAGTTGTAGGAACTTTTTAAACACCGACAAGTTTAATTAGTTCACTTCCTCAATGGGTTGACGAAGCTATTTTTCAGATGTTGTTGCCTCACAATGCTTCTAATCGATTCAGATCCAACGGAGACAATTGTCAAACCAAACTTTAACGGCTATTCGTCCTTCAATCTCTGGATCAAACACTTCGATGCTTTAGGTCGAAGCACTAAAATTTCAAAGGTCTTCGATTGAGGTAAATAGGAATTGGAGTTTTGGTTTCCGGAAGACTCCATAGCATAGAAATATGACGGCTTTCGATATTCGTGAGATTGAACGAATCAGTGGTCTAACCGAGCGCCAAATTCAAAGCGTAGCCCGACGAGGACTTATTAGTCCGCTGACAAAAAAGCACGATCAGTCGGATCCTTTGACCTTTCAGGATATCCTCACGCTACGCAAGATTGGGCAGTTGATCTCTTCACACTGTTCCTTTTCTTCAGTTCTTCGACAGTTGTCTGATATTCATGCGAACAAAGCCCCAGATCAACCACTCTCTGCTTTGAACGTATCAACTATCGGTCCGTACTTGGTAATTCAAGTCGATGGAATCTATCAACATGCCATTTCAGGACAAACGTTTTTGAACTTCAATATGGATCACGAAGGGGAACGTTCAAACGTCTTGCAATTTCCATTGCACTCGGATACGCCACCGACTCACTCCTTTGCTGCAACACTGTCGGAAACGGAGTTAGAACGCATCCTCGATAGTGATGAATTGACGAGCGATGACTGGTTTAATCTAGGAATTCAGTTCGAAGCACTCAACGAAAACGTGCGAGCTCGTAGTGCATATCGAAACGCGATCGGACTAGATGAAAACAATATTGATGCCTACATTAATCTCGGTCGTTTACTTCAGCTTGATGACAAGTTTCGAGATGCAAAGAAACTATACGAAAAAGTCTTACAACTTCGACCTGAGAATGAGTTAGCAAATTACAACCTAGGAACGTTGTTCGACATGTTGGATGAATTTGATCTCGCTGTCCGTTATTATCAACGAGCACCAAATATGGCCATGGCACATCACAATTTGGCTCGAATATACGATCAACTCGGCAATGAAGTCAAAGCGGCGCGGCACTTATCCATCAAGCGTGAGCTAGAGCACGAGTAATACGTTAGACGTCTTTAGGTTCGTAACAGTCGGAGTCTACTGCTCGAGAGCAGTCTTGCGATTCAGTTTTCGTGATCAGGTCTGAGATCATATGAATACACGAGCCGCAGTTCAATCCAGCCCCTAGTTGTTTTGTGACAGCATCGAGGTCTTTGCAACCCGATCGTACGCATTGGATTATCTGATCTGTTGTCACCGCGCTACAAAGACATACATACATAATACTATTGTAAATAATAATGATTATTATTTACAATTTCAATAAGTTAGACACAGATAGTACAAACAATATTGTTGTTTTTTGTTTGGAAATACAAAATAAGTAAACTATACAACCTATAGAACATTGAGAAAAAACTATGCAAGTACAAGATCCTCAAATCTTTGTTCACTTGAACTCAGTCTTGAAAAATGAACTTACTGCTATTAACCAGTACTTTCTTCATTCGCGAATGCTGAAAGATTTCGGATTGAACCGACTCGCGCACCATGAATACGAAGAGTCAGTCGAAGAAATGAAACATGCTGACATGTTGGTTCAACGTATCCTGTTGTTAGAGGGAGTGCCGAACTTACAAGAACTTGGGCACCTGAGAATTGGAGAACGACCTGAGGAAATGCTAAAGTGCGACTTAGAACTCGAAATGCAGGCACTTCAGGATTTACGCGACGGTATCGAATACTGCGAATCAGTTAGAGACTACGTATCTCGTGATCTCTTTGCAAGTATCTTGGAAAATGAGGAAGAACACGTTGATTGGATCGAAACTCAATTAGATCTCATCAAGCGCATAGGTGTTGAAAGTTATTTAGAACAGCAAATGCACGAATAGTCTTTCACTCGTACTGACTAGCGTGTGGACGGTCTGTACTTTACAAGTGCTATGGACAAATTGAGGTGTTGTTCGTCGAAACGTTGTAGTAGGAACTTGACTAGTCAAGTTGTACTATGTCTATTAAGCGTTTCGAAGCTTGTTCTTCGCGACGTCCCCACCATTTCAGTAATGACATGCAGATCACCGCAAGGGAGATCATTCCTGTTATCCACGATGCTGCTATAAGCGGTTGTGTTCCAATTTGTCCTACCTGATAGACGCAAACAGCCATGGTGTACGCTATTGTTACACTCCAGACGACACTAAATGTTGCCCAATACTTACCTTGTTCCCTTAAGATCACTCCAATTGTCGCAACGCAAGGAACGTAAAGCAAGAGAAACACTAGGTAGCTAAACGCTCCTAATTTTCCGTCGAACAATGCTTGCATCGCTAGTACGGTGTTGATGTCAACATCGTTCTGCGCAGCTCGTCCTTCCAAGGTATCGGTGTGATCGATTTTCAAACCTAGTGGGTCCCACAATGACGCGCCTAGCGCATGCAGGTTTTGCGGTATAGAAACCACTGCTGCGGTCACCGTCGTTCCATAGTCAAACGCCTGACGATTGCCTATATCCGGCGTATATAGTGCGTCAAGTGTTCCGACTACGACTTCCTTCGCGAAAAAGCCAGTGAATATCCCCACAGTCGCGGGCCAGTTTTCTTCGTCTATACCCATAGGTGCAAACAGGGGAGTAATCGTTCGACCTATTTCCGCAAGCAACGACTGTTCCCTATTCTCGTTTCCAAAGGTACCGTCCGTACCAACAGAACTGACAAAATTTAAGACAACCACAACCAACACGATTGCGCGTCCTGCGCGAAGCACAAAATCTCTAAGGCGGTGCCATGTGTGTTTTATCAAGTTTCGCCAAGTTGGTAAGTGATATTTCGGCAGTTCCTGTGAAAATGCGCGTGAAGATGGATTTGCCCATTGGTTTTTTACTGTCCATGTGGTTCCTAACGCAACTACGATGCCGATAAGGTATAACAGAAAGACTAAGTTTTGACCATGATTTGGAAAAAACGCAGCGACAAATAGCACATACACCGTTAATCGAGCTCCACATGACATGAATGGTGCCATGATCGTGGTCAAGATTCGATCAGGTTTACTATCTAAGCCACGGGTACTCATGACGCTTGGTACGTTACAACCAAACCCAACAATCAACGGAACTAACGCTTTACCCGGTAAACCAAAAGCGCGCAGCGGTTTATCCATGATAAAAGCAACCCGTCCCATATATCCAGAGTCTTCGAGAAATGACAAGAATAGGAATAACGCTCCAATTACAGGCAAGAAAGTACCAACAAGTTGCATGCCACCACCAACACCATCGGCGACGAATGCTGTAAGCCAGGACGGACTACCTATCGATTGCAGTAGGAGACGCGGGGTTTCAACAAAGATCATGCCACCCATGATGTCAAAGAAATCTATAAATACCGACCCTACATTGATTGAGAAAAAGAACATCAAATACATCACGATTAAAAAAATCGGAATGGCTAGGAAACGATTTAGCAACCATGAATCGATAGATTGTGTTAGATGTTTAGATTGACTTGTCCTTGTTACAACTGTTTCGAGTAAACCGTCCACGAATTGGTATCTATCAGAAATGTCAAATAGTTTTTCCGATTTAGTGGATAACGCTATTTCGATCGCATTCGACAGGACTTTTCGAGATTTGGTTTGAGTCGCGTTGAGCAGAACCACGGGACACCCAAGCCGAGTACTGAGTTCTGAACAATCAAGCTCAAGCATCTGTGTTGTGGCGACGTCAGCCATGGTGAGTGCCACTACCAATGGTGTTTCAAGTTCGCGTAATTGAGTCGTAAGGAATAGTCCACGAGCTAACGTCGTTGCGTCTACTACGTTGACGATGACGTCAGCGCGCTGTTGTTGCAAATAGGTACGCGTAATAGTCTCGTCGATTTTGTCCGTGCTTTCAGGCTGCCGTAGGTCGTACAAACCTGGTAAGTCAACTACATCAGCATAGGAATTACCGCAACTTGCTCTACCAATCTTCTTTTCGACCGTTACACCGGACCAATTCCCGGTTCGTTGTACACCACCGGTTAGTAAATTGAATAGAGTTGTTTTGCCGCTGTTTGGATTACCTACCAGCGCGATAGTTGAAGTCACAGTGTTATTGGCGCGACGCTGATACAAGTGAGGTCATCGCGCCGCAAACACAAGTCATAGTCTCGTAATTTGAGGTGAACAGGATCGCCCATAGGCGCAACCCGAAGTACAGACACAACTGTTCCAGGCACTAGTCCAAGACTTTGTAAATGATCAGCGTGTGGGGGTAGTGTTTGATAGCGAAGAATCTTGGCAGATTCTCCTTGTTTGAGCATGCTCAATAAAGTCATTTAATAATGATAATCATTCTCATTTAATAAGCAATACTTTGTCTGTTCGAAGTAAAAAAGAGAGAAGCGCACTCGATTATGTTGCCAGTTTCTTGGAAACTGTACGTACGTTTCCACTGGCGCGCCCGCAGGGACTCGAACCCCGAACCCCCAGGTTCGAAGCCTGGTGCTCTATCCAGTTGAGCTACGAGCGCTGAGTTGAAATAAGCAAAAAATTATAAGTGTGTGAGATGTAGTGCCAATCTCCCTCTGCGGCGTTTCACGAGCAATTACGAGTCTAGACAAAGCCCCGCACTTGGTTGTCTCGGGTGAAAATACCCTCAAAAATATTGACCTGTACCTCTTAAAATACAACGCTGTCCTTCGACGATCTCCCGAACAAACAATTTTCCTTAAAGACGACATAGTAAGCTGACATGAACTTTGATACTGTCGAAGCAACCATCGAAGCAGTTGGGCGAGGAGAGTTAGTTATTGTCGTGGACGACGACGATCGGGAGAACGAGGGCGATCTTATTATGGCAGCAGCTAAAGCGACGCCCGAACGGGTTGCGTTTATGGTTCGTCATACTAGCGGGATTCTTTGCACTCCGATAAAATTGGAGCAAGCAGAACGATTACAACTACAGCCGATGGTCGCAAGAAACGATGCACCATTGAGTACCGCTTTCACAGTGAGTATAGACTACAAGCATGGTTTGTCGACAGGTATTGCAGCAGAGGAACGCGCCAACACGATTCTTGCTCTAGCAAGTAATAACACTCAAGCTTCAGATTTTGTGCGTCCTGGGCATGTCTTTCCTCTAGTAGCGATGCGTGGCGGGGTTCTTGTACGGTCTGGGCACACCGAAGCAGCGATCGATTTAGCCACCGCTGCAGGTTGTGCGCCGGTAGGTTTACTAGCCGAGATTGTCAACGATGACGGTAGCGTCAAGCGGTTGTCCGAACTTGTCGAATTCGCACAGGAACACTCTTTGAAGATTACATCAATCGCAGAATTGATCGCTTGGCGACAACGTCGTGAGCGATTGGTCGAAAGGATCAAAGAATTTACCGTGTCTACTAGCTTTGGCGAAGCTAAAGCTTTCTCTTATCGAACTAGCTTTGAGGAAGCTGAACATTTGGTTCTCAAAGTTGGTAGAGTAGAACCGAACAAAACGGTACTTGTTCGTATCCACCGAGAGCGTTTAGTCGAGGACGTGTTCGGTCCTCAACTCGAACACGACAAGAGACTCATAGATCTCGCACTCGAACGTCTTGTCGCGGCGGGTGGGGGAGTGTTTATTTACCTTCGAGCTGGGATTGAGGGTGTCCCTTTTGCGCAGTTACACCATACGGCTCGTGCAAGCCGTGAGACCAAGCGAACTCAGGAATGGTTGGAGATAGGCGTGGGTGCGCAGATCTTAGCTGATCTTGGACTCAAGAAGATCAAGATTCTCGCTGGTCGAAAGATCGACTATGTCGGTCTCGAAGGGTTTGGACTCCAAGTACAGGGAACTGAAATCCTGTCTTGAAGGATCGAACGGACTTTCACAAGCAATTTGAGCAATTTCATGCCTGAAAAGCCAACGATTGGCATCACTCTCGGTGATCCAGCTGGGATTGGGAGTGAAATCCTTGTCAAAGCGTTGCCTGAAGTACAGCAACGATGCAATCCAGTTCTGTATGGGTCTGATTGGTCTTTGAGAGATGGGAGTAGTATAGCCGGCGTGGATCTAGACACTTTGAATGTCTCTACGTTCATTGATGTTAAGATTCCAAAACCATCTGACTTTACCTTTGGTCAAGTTTCGGCTGCATGTGGAGAAATAGCAGTTCGAGCTGTTGAGTCTGCGGCGGAAGACGTAATCTCGGGGAAGTTGGACGCCCTCATGACCTGCCCGCTCAATAAAGAGGCAATACACGCGGCTGGCTACCAAGAAATCGGACATCAGGAAATCTTCGCTAGACTTTCAAACGCGAAATCCACGGCGACCATGTTGATGACCACGGGATTGAGAGTCGTGCATTTATCTACCCATTTATCGATCATAGAAGCAGCACGTTCTATAACAAGTGAAATTGTTTTAGAGAGATTACGTCTCATACGAGGATGCTTCGAAGAGTGGGGGCTTTCACCCGTTCGAATAGGTGTTGCTGCTTTAAACCCGCATGGTGGCGAAGGAGGTCTATTAGGTCGGGAAGAGATTGATCAAATTCGTCCCGCGGTCGAACAAGCGGCACAAGAAGGGATCAAAGCCATGGGCCCGTTTCCAGCCGATTCAATTTTCAATCGCGCGATCGCTGGGGAATTCGACGTGGTACTGGCGATGTATCACGATCAAGGGCACATCGCAATCAAAGTGCATGACTTCCATCAAAGTATCTCAGCTACCCTCGGGTTACCGTTCGTCCGAACCTCAGTTGACCACGGTACCGCATTCGACATTGCAGGTCGCGGAATTGCTAATCATCGCAGTACCATCGCAGCTATTGACGCAGCAATTACTTTAGTAACTGGAACTTTGGGTCGGTGAGTGCTCAATCCGAGCTCCAATAATTAGGTCACAGCGTCTCTATGCGTTGGCTGTCTTTCGTCTCTGAGGGTCGTAGTTCTTTCGGCTTTGTTGAAGAGGAGAATGTAGTCGACCTCGGCGCCGTATGTAATTTACCTGACTTAAAGACTGCGCTCGAATCCGATTGTCTTGACTTTCTACGGCAGGTACTGCGTGATCGCGCTCCTCGCATTCCTTTGCAAGCTATCGAGTATCTACCGCCGATACCGAATCCTTCAAGAGTGTTGTGCGTAGGATTAAATTACTTGGAGCATCAAGAAGAAACTGGTAATAAGGGCGGAGATCAGCCCACTTTGTTTATACGATTCGGTGAAGCTCAGGTTGGGCACAACGGCGCCATGCTCCGGCCACAGGAATCGAATTCGTTAGACTTTGAGGGCGAAATTGCAATGGTGATTGGGGTACCAGGACGTCGAATTCCGTTAGAAAAGTGTCTAGACCACGTATTTGGTTTTAGCTGCTACAACGACGGGAGCGTACGCGAGTATCAACGCCATACCAGTCAATTCACTCCAGGCAAGAATTTCGCTCAGACTGGTGGGTTCGGACCTTGGATCATGACGACAGAAGAAATCAACCATCTCGAGGATATGGAGTTATTGACTCACCTAAACGGTGAACTAGTTCAACATGCTTGGTCATCGGACATGGTGTTTGATTTTGCCTCAATTTTGAACTATTGTTCGACGTTCACTGAATTGGAACCAGGCGATGTCATCGTCACCGGCACTCCGGGAGGGGTTGGCGCGCAACGGAATCCACCCTTGTTCATGGATGAGGGAGACGTGGTATCCGTAACCGTTCGACCAATTGGTACTCTGACCAATACGGTGTCAATGGGCTAGAGCTCCTCACCCGCTATACTGAGAACTGCTCCAAAAATTCCAAAACCTTGGCTGGGTGGTCAGCTGCTTTCGGTACGCGTTTCCAATGTTTGACAATCACACCGTCCGGGTCAATGATCGCGGTTGAACGAATCACTCCCATCGTTTTCTTCCCGTACATCATTTTCTCTCCAAAAGCACCGTACATCTTCATGACGGCACGGTCAGTATCACACAGCAAAGTAAAGGGCAGGTTGTATTTTTCGACAAATTTCTGATGTGATTGCGGAGTGTCAGGAGAGACTCCAATGACTTCAGTATTCCGTGTTTTGATTTCATCCCAAAGATCTCGAAATCCACATGCTTCCTTGGTACATCCAGGCGTGTCGTCGCGCGGATAAAAGTACAACACTACGTATTTACCTCGTAGTTGGTCAAGCGAGAATGTTTTTCCCGTGGTGTCGCTGAGTGAGAAATTTGGTGCGATTTGTCCTTCGTTTACAGACATAACAAGTTAAAATCCATTTAAAATTCAAAGAGTATACAGAATCGATTGAACGTTCGTTGTTTGTCGATACCGCAGTTCTTAGAATTGCGTACGGTCATCAAAAAAATCTATCAATCAACCATTTCGAATGAGTTTAGAAACAGCTAAAACACCCCGCCGAACTATCTTCACACTAGTGGGTACTGCGATCGTTTGTTCACTTATGTTGGTTGGTTTAGTGTCGAGCTGTATGTCTTTGCGACAACCGAGTAATACTGCCAATCTCTGCATGATTTTTGCGGAGAAGAGTTATTGGTATCGGCATGCGGTTAATGCGGAAAAACAGTGGAACATTGATAAAACGATACTCATGGCAGTGATTAAGCAGGAGTCAAGTTTTGTTCGGTCAGCGCGGCCTCCTCGATCGCGGATACTCGGTATTATCCCTTGGAAGCGACCGACTACGGCGTATGGCTACGCGCAGGCGATTGATGAAACTTGGAACGACTACAAAGAACGCAACAAACGCCCGCACGCAAATCGAACAAACTTTAGAGACGCGATTGACTTTGTAGGTTGGTATTTAGATATGGCCGCAACGACAGCAAACGTACCTCGCGACGATGCGAAAAATCTTTATCTAACGTACCACGAAGGAATCACTGGATACCTAGAAGGGACTTGGAAAAGTAAAAAGAAGCTGCTGGTGGCCGCGACCAAGGTGAGCGACAATACTGAACTTTTCGAAACTCAGTTGGAGGACTGCGACCGAGGTCCCGCGCGCCGTCGGTGACGCATCTTAGCCAACAAACTAGTCGCTGCCCTTATACCGTACTTGGTAAATCTTCCCTGCAAAATCGTCAGCGATCAACAATGAACCATCGTTAGCGACGAGCACATCATTTGGCCGTCCGCTATATTCGTCGCCATCTAGCCAAATATCAATGAATGGCTTGTATGTGGGTTTGTCATTTTCAAAGAGAACCACACTAACACGATAACCGACTTTAGAAGTACGGTTCCAGGAACCACGTTCGGCGATAAATAAAGCATTTTTGTATTTGTCGGGGAACTGATTCCCGGTGTAAAACGCGATTCCCAATGCTGCCGAATGGGCTTGTATTTTTACTACTGGTTTGACATACTCAAAGTCTTCCGGTTGTCTTTCGCCATAGGTTGGGTCTTCGTAGTCATCTCCGTGAATGAAAGGATAGCCGTAGTGACTGCCAGGTTGATCGACAACGTTGATCTCCTCTGGTGGGATGTCATCCCCTAGATTGTCTCCGCCGTTATCGGAGAACCACATCTTTTTTGTAATTGGATGCCATGCACTGCCAACGCTGTTGCGAACCCCGTGAGCGTACACTTCTGAGTCTCCATTTTCTGGGTCCATCTTCACGATCGTGGCATAAATCTCCTCTTCACGAAGGCATATATTGCACGGGGCACCGACATTGAAATAAAGAAAATTCTCTGGTCCGATAGAAAGATATTTCCAACCATGATGCCACGCACTTGGTAGTTCGTCGGAGATGAGAACTGGTTCTGGAGATTCTTTGTAGTGTTCTTCAATATTTTCATATTTCAATATGCGATTGTGAGCCGCGACGTAGAGATCGCCATCAAGCAAAGCAAGCCCAGATGGCATCGTCAAACCAGTGCCTACTGCTACAGGTTCCTCAGGATTGTTGGGGTCGATCGCATGGATTGAAGTGTTCCTAAATCTCGATCCAACGAACAAAATACCAGATTCTGTTTGTGCAAGCTGTCGTGCGTTAGGAACCGTCGCGTACGTCGTCAACTCAAACACTTCACCGTCGTCATCTACAATCGACACACTGTCAGTGAAGGCTAGATTGGCACTTGATATCAGAAATAAACCGAGAACCAGATACGAGGTTCGCATGTATTCTCCTCCAAAAATAGTGTTAATTAAAAACGAAACTTTCTTTGCACGAATATTGTAGAGTTCCGCAATACTTGGGTCTCGCGAGTTTCTTGGACTGATTGATTCGCAATACCGAATGCTAGAACGATAATGTTGACGACCATACTTCCTTCACTCATCTGAATCCACATTTGAAATGCCTCGAACATTGACGCCTCAAGTCCGCCAACTCTACGAGGAGTGGTTGAGTCAGAACGACTTTCAGTCACGTCCGAGTCAGATCGAAATGATGACGTTTATCGAATCGATTATCAACCAGAGTCGTGCAAAAATTGGAATTGTGGAAGCAGCTACCGGTACTGGGAAAACAGTTGCTTATGCCGCTACCGCGATACCACTAGCGCGAGAACAAAATAAGAAAGTTGTCGTTGCTACGGCAACTGTGACTCTCCAAGAACAGATTGTCCAGCAAGATTTACCGTCTCTTAGAAAAGTTAGTGATACTGGATTTACTTTTTCTTTAGCGAAAGGTCGGCAACGCTATGTTTGTCCGATGCGTTTGGAACGAATAGTCCAACCCGACATATCTTCATCGCTACTTCAACGTCTAGACGAACAGGCGGGTTCCAGTAAACAACCAATAAAAAAGTTTGAAACGCTGTTTGACGCGTTTAACAACATGCAATGGGATGGTGATAGAGACAACACACCAATCAAACTGACAGAGGAGCAATGGTCTCCAATCATCACCGATTCTCAAGGTTGTACTGGGAAGAGTTGTTCTTCGTTTAGTCGATGTCCTTACTTTCTTTCTCGTCAAAACATTCGTACTGCGGACGTTGTCGTTACTAATTACGACCATCTACTACGGAGTCTCCAAGCCGACACGGACATCTATCCACCGCTCAGTGACATTGTCCTAATTTGTGATGAGGCACATCATCTATCTAGCAAGGTAATGTCTACGTTCAGTGCACAGGTAGCGGTCAATGACTCTCGTGCCTTGATCATGAGGGTTCACGGTTCGTTGGATCGCTTGCAGCGCGGACTATCTGATCACGATGTGATTGCTCAGCTAGTCAGTAATTTCAAAGAAACGTACATTGGACTTCTCGCAAAATTGGAGGAGTTGAAAGAATACCTCAAGGACCTTTTTCGCAACTCTAAAGAGAACAAGACCGAGTATCGATTTCCAACTGGAAAGCCAAACAACGAAATCCGCGAAGCAGCGACTCATCTCTCTATTTTTTATGGTGGTTTAGCAACCACTGTGTCGAATGTAATCGCCGAACTGAAGAAAATCGTTGAGACGCAAGAGCCAAACAAAATGCCTCAAGGAATTGTTGAGCTTCTAAATGAATTGGGTGGTGCAAGCAATCATTTGAACGAGGCGACCTCGCTCTTTGATGCTTATTCCATTCAAGAAAATTTGAGCGCATGTGCCCGTTGGGTCACTCGTTCTACGGATGAACTCCAACCAGAGTGGGTACTTCACAATGTACCCATAGAGATCGACAAAATCGTCAATCCGTTGATTTGGAATGATGTCCATGCTGCTATATGTACATCAGCTACACTATATGCAGGAGACGAATTTCAACACTTCATCGAATCAGCCGGTCTCGGAGAAAAAGCACCTGCAACACTTCGGATCGACAGTCCATTCGATTTAGCTAGAGCAGTATCACTACACATACCCAATATGCAGACCCTGTTGTCGTCGCAGGATCAAGCGCGCTTAGCTCATACTAGAGAATTAGTCGGTATGTTGCCTAGAGTTCTGAAGCAGCACAAGAGTGGCCTTGTCCTATTTGCTGCGAGGAAGACCATGACGGACGTCTACGAACAACTGCCCAAAGAGCTCCAACGTCACTGCTTGATCCAACAAGGAACAGGAGTCCCAACGCTACTGAAGGAACATCGGGTAAGAATAGACCGGGGTGATCGAAGTTATCTGTTTGGAGTCGCAAGTCTGCGTGAAGGGATAGACTTACCCGGAGACTACTGTCGTCACGTGGTCATTGCGAAGCTCCCATTTGACGTACCTGACGACCCCATAATCGAATCTAAGCGAGAATTACTTCAGGAAGACGGAGTCGGACGAAACGAACTGTTCATGTTATTACAACTACCTCCGGTCATTTTGAAACTCAAGCAGGCTTGCGGACGCTTGATACGGAACGAAGCCGACTTTGGTCAAATTACGATTTTGGACATTCGGGTAGTGAAGAGAAGCTACGGGAAACGCATTTTCGATTCTTTGCCGGACTATGGGATCGTTACACAGTATCCACTATCGAAACGAGACCAAAAAAGAACTTAGCCCGATTAACCGGACGTCGGGCAATCCCATATCAGTTCTGATCGGCCCCCCCGATCAGCAGAGTCAAGCGACTAAAGAGTCTAGGTGTTTACGGATCGCCGTTTGAAAACGCTCGCGCAGTGGTTGCTCTCCATAGGCGAGTTTGCACCACTCTTGAATTAAATTTTCTACACGTTGTTCTTCGGACTCTCCACCACGTGTTAAGCCGTGTTGAAGTCGAGCTACTTGGACTTGCATACGCTTGCCGCTATCCTCGGTGGGCGATGGGACATCTGCGAGTACTTCGGCGCGAAGCACTAGTTCGTGAATTGTGATAGCACTCTTGTCAGCAACGTCAGAACTGCGAGTACGAAACAAATTCGATGCACCAGGAATCGAATCAACTAGGTCGTCATTTACTTGTTTGCCTTCTTGTTCTAATCGAGCAATCTGTTCGTCGAGGTCAAGGAGATCTCGTAGAGTGGTCGTTGTTTGTTGTGTTTCCAACACAGTTACTTTACGCTTTAACTCTCCGGCGATATCTTTGAGCTTCTCATTCAAACGTCCTTGTACACGTTGGGGTAAATCTAACTTAGAGAGCTGGCTTCGAATCTGATTGACGTGCGACATATCGAGATCGTTTAACGTCGCGTCGTCGGTGAATACTTTTGATTCCAGGTCGGCAACGATCTTCTCACCTTGCTCAACGTTTTCGTTAATTTCCGATCGACGCTGCTCGCGCTGAGTCGTACGTAGATCAAAAGCTTCATTACAACAATTTCGAAATTCTTCCCAAAGTGGTTGTTCTCTCTGGTTTCCAGCAGATCCTATATTGCGCCAGCGTTCTTGAGCTGCCTTTACAAAGTCGATCAGTTCCCCAACCGAGGAATTCTCATCGGCTAGAGCTTCTTTTACTTCGTCGATAAGTGCTTGTTTTTCTGCAGCACGCGCAATCCAATTTGCTTCTAAGCGAGACTCTAGTTCCCCAGTGACTTGTCTGAAGCGAGTATTGATTTTCTTGGCGTATCTCTTATCGATCGGGATCAGTTTGCGCCATTCACCTTGCGCAGTGCGTAGGGTCTTATTAACCGCCTTCCAATCAGCATGGTCCCAATCGTACTCTTCTAAAAAGGATTCCAGAGACTCGCAAATTGACGTTCGTTCCTCAAGATTCTTGGCTCGCACCTCGGCAAGTTTTTGAAACCAAGCCTCACAAACTTTGAAAGCTGCAGCGGCCGCCTCTTCGTAGCGGGTTTGAAAATCTCGGTCTTCCCTAGATCTCGGCGGTCCCAACTGGTTCCAAGCCTCTCGTAGATCACGAATTCGGTTAAATTGTTCTTGTGGAGCTAGTGGGTTTTCGACTAGTTCTTCGACCTCTTCACAGAGCACCTGTCGCTTTGGTGATTCGGCGAATTGTTGCCATCCAAAGAGTTGCTTGATCTCAGCGGAGATGGGCGCGAGTTGAGTCTTGTACTTTCCTTGGGTCGGACGAGGCAATCGTTGAATCATGGCCGCGATGTTGCGTTCGGCTGATTGCGCGCGCTGGAGTTCGCCGCCTTCTAAAAATTTGTGCAAAGAAGCGAAATTACTTTCGATTTGCACCACAATATCTTGACGAAGCTGACTGATTCGATCGAGGACATCGTTAGTCAAATGGTTCTCTGCATCGTCCAGTTTTTTCAACAACTCCTCTGTTTCATCGTCGGTCGGTCGAGCCCGTAGTCTTCGTTGACATTGTTGAATGTCGCGTAAACGCACCTTAGCCTCTGATTGGATTCTCCAAACATATCGCCAATTTCGAGTTTGAGCATCTGGTTCTTGAAATTTCAGCGGAGAGACTAATTTCTCAATTTCGGTGCGTTCACTGTCTTGATCTTTGATCTTTTTCAGTTCACGCCGTTTCGCGTTAGCTAGCTGATAAAACTGGTCTGCGATGGCTTTTGGCGCGGGTTCAATCTTTAGAGCATCTAACCAAGCTTTCTCACATTCTTCGATCGAACTATCGCTCACTGGACTCTCTTTCAAGTGTTTTAGAATCACCTCAAATTGTGGTCGCTGAGTGGAGTCTGCTTGCTCGGTGGTAAGTCGCGCTGGGAAACGATGTTCCAGCGGTTCAATGGCAATTAAGTCACGCTGGTATTTGGTTAACTGCTGATTGAGGGAACGAGCGTCTTGGAGACAGTTTTCCCATTCTTGTTCAATCGCGGTCCGTTGCGTGTCGTAATGGGCATCCGCAACGTTGATGCTCTGCGCCGTGTTAATCGCTCGTTCTGCTCGTTCCAATAATTCATCCCGTGATCCTTCGAGAGTCTTCAGATCCTGTAATTTATCTCGAACGAGTCGGTTTAAGTTTTTATCTTTAGCACGGCTAGATTTTTCAATTTCGACAAGTGTGCGCTCGCTATTTATTAAATTGGTTACATCCAATCGCAACGCACGAAGTGGCATAGCCACGAGAACTCTAGCTTGATCGATTGAAGACTCGATTTTGTTCAAATCTGCAAGCACCTGTTGGGGGTCGGCTCGCTTGGAAAGCCGAAGTGGAAGGATTCTTAAATCGCGTGCTAAATGGTGCTGTTCATCAATTTTTTCTGCAATCTTTGTACGGCAGAAATTTCCTAGTTGGTCATGATCTAAGAATTCAGCGTACAAGTCGACGGAATTTACGCGAGCAAGTGCTGACTTTCGCGTTTCGACATCGGCATCAGTACGCGCGATTTCTGCGAATTTGTCGCGTGAGAGATCTTTCGACCGTTCGACTACCTCTTTACGAACGGCAGGATTTGGATCGTCAACGCTTGGTTTGCGTTTGAACAGATTCTTGAGCATATTGGGGCTTCGCCCCTATCTATTTCTGGAAGCTATTTATAGGAGAATGAATTCTAATCTTTCTGCGCTACGACAGAAGGATTTTTAGAAACATTCGCACTCAAAATTTCGTGTTTTATGTCAATTTATTACAAAATGTTTCGCATAATAGCCGCGGATCTTCTGTGTAGCAAAGCGGTAGATTGCCAGACGAGGAGACTTGTTGGTCAAGCCGTCTCTGTAAATCCTTGATGTACGTAAGCTAAGAAGCTGAGGTACCTCGATCAGGTAGTACCTCTAGTGCTCCACGATTGAATGCGATGCTTGTGCTTCAAATTTGAGTACTGCGCGAACTTGTTCTCTATCGACTCCAGGAAACCACTCAACGAAGTCGTCAATAGTAGCTCCATCTGCAAGATTTTCGTACAACGCTACCAGAGGAATTCGAGTCCCAGTAAACACCCACGCACCGCTGACTCTTTCTGGTCGTCGTTCCACCGCCGGACATGACTCCCAATCGGGAACCATTGTTAATTCCTCGGTAAATTTAATTTGGGAAATTAAGCGAGATTTCGCATTGTATTGTGAATTCCTTGCTGCTTTGAAGTGAACCCTATCGTAATATCGTGAGTCATCATCTATGCGCTCAAAATACTGTCATATTCCTGACTTTGCTGTCGACTACGCGTGCGTTAGTTGGAGATAGTCCAACTGAGCGCGTACGAGCGCGCCAATACATCAGTTTCTCATTTAGTAGTCGTTGCGGACTACTCGGGACCGAGGTTAGTCCCAGTTCAGCATACTTCGATCTTGATACTGCGTGACACTGGTTTCGAAGAAATTTTCTTCTTTCTTCAAATCCATCATTTCAGCCATCCAGGGGAATGGGTTGGAAGCATCACTGTAGTGCTTCGGCAACCCAATACTGTTGAGTCGTCGGTTAGCGATATATTTAAGGAATTTAGTCATTTCTCGTGCATTCATCCCAAGAATGCCTCGAGGCATTGTGTCTTCGGCGTAGGCGATTTCTAACTCCGTTCCTTCGATAATCATATCGGTAGCCAATTGTTGCATTTCATCGTCCCAAACATGCGAATTCTCGGCGACAATCGTATTAATCACGTCGATACCGAAGTTGAGATGCATGGATTCATCGCGTAAGATGAACTGAAACTGCTTCGTAGTCCCGGTCATCTTGTTACGTCGGCCCATGGACAGGATCTGAGAAAAGCCGCAATAAAAGAAAATTCCTTCCAACACGCAGTAGAACGCGATCAAATTCTTTAACAAGATTTTGTCGGTTTCCACAGTTCCGGTTGTGAAATTCGGATCGCATAATTCTTGGGTGTAATTCAACGCCCAAGTAGCTTTGGCTTCTACTGATGGTATCTCATGGTACATGTTGAAGATCTCACCTTCGTCCATGCCGAGAGATTCAATGCAGTACTGATATGCATGCGTGTGAATGGCTTCTTCAAACGCTTGTCGCAAAAGGTATTGCCGGCATTCCGGATTCGTGATCAAGCGATAAATCGCTAGCACCAGATTGTTCGCGACTAGAGAATCCGCGGTTGAGAAAAATCCGAGACTTCGTTTTACTACGCGTCGTTCGTCTTCCGTCAGGCCGTTTGGACTCTTCCAAAGTTCCACATCATCGTTCATGCTCACTTCTTGCGGCATCCAGTGGTTCGCGCACCCGTTAAGATACTTTTGCCATGCCCACATGTATTTAAACGGTACTAACTGATTTAAGTCAGCACGACAATTAATGATCTTCTTCTGATCAACCGTTACACGATCGTAACTTTCTCCTTGCGGAGGAGCGATTCCTGTTACGTTTCTATGTTGTTCGGTTTGCTTGTTTAGACGCAATCCTTCGTCGTAAGGTTTGAGTTCGGTTACCCACGACTTCGTGGTGGTATCTGAACCCGGTGGTGTTTGTTGTGTAGTTGTGTTTGTTGGTTGCGCGGTCGCGCTGGTTGAGTCAGACTCTGTTGGTTTGGTCGTCAGATCCTTGTCTTCGTCCCAAAGCAGTCCCATAATTTACCTCTCCCTAGGTATGTTAAGTTGAGTTCCTTTCAAGGAACTTATTATCAACAATTTCTAACATATCGTCAAAAATTTTGCGAAAAATCGAATCTTTACTGGCATGCCTCGCAATCCGGATCATCGATGTCGCACGCATCCGGAACGGGAGCAGCCGTCCCTAAAGCAAACTCTTCTGGCGCATGCGCTTTACTTGTTGGTGCTTCCGTTGGCGTCGGAGTACTCTCGGCATGTAATTGATGCCGTGGTACTGCCGCTAGCGCGTGATCTTCTTCAATTGTGGATTTCTCAGAATCCGTTGCTCCAAGTGACCTGAGATAGTAGGTCGTCTTTAGACCGCTCTTCCATGCTTCACGATACATTTGGTCTAGTACGCGACCGCTGGCTTCGGCCATGTAAAGGTTGAGAGATTGTGATTGGTCGATCCATTTTTGTCGGCGCGCTGCTGCGGCAATGATCCAATGGGGTTCAATTTCAAATGCTGTCTTATAAAGCTCCTGTAAGTTTGCGGGTACTCGCTCCATTTCTTGAACACTACCGTTTTTCGCTTTCAAGTCGACAGCCATCCACTGATCCCATACCCCAAGTTTCTTCAAGTCTTCGATCAGATAGGGGTTCAACACGACAAAATCTCCGGAGATGTTCTGTTTTGAGTAGAGATTTTGATACGCTGGTTCAATAGACTGGGTGATGCCAACGATATTTGCAATCGTTGCTGTAGGAGCGATAGCCATGACATTGGAATTGCGCATGCCCTGTTGTTTCACTTTCTCGCGTAATTCATCCCAGTCCAAGGTCGTGCTAAAGTCAAAGGTCGCGAACTCTTCCGAACTCCTTTGTTCCGCTAGCACCTTGAGTGAATCGATAGGTAAGATTCCTCGACTCCACAGCGAACCTTGATACGTCGAATATACACCCCGTTCAACTACAAGGTCGGATGATGCTTCTATCGCGTAGTAAGAGACTGCTTCCATACTTTCGTCAGCAAACTGTATCGCGGACAGACTACCATAAGGAACACGTTTCTTATACAACGCATCCTGAAAGCCCATGAGTCCTAACCCAATTGGTCGATGTCTGATGTTCGAGTCTCGCGCCGCTCTAACCGCGTAGTAATTAATGTCAATTACGTTGTCCAACATGCGAATAGCGGTACGTACGGTTGATCTTAATTTATCATGATCAATTTCTCCGTTCTCTGTGACGTGGTTTGATAGGTTTATCGAACCCAGATTACAGACGGCAATTTCGTTGTCGGATGTATTTAGAGTAATTTCGGTGCACAAATTGGATGAGTGCACGACGCCAACATGTTGTTGTGGCGAACGTACATTACACGGGTCTTTGAAAGTCATCCATGGATGCCCAGTTTCGTACAGCGATTCCAGCATCTTGCGCCAAAGCGTTTCCGCATTCACGACACGGAAATTGGTAATCTCACCACTACGTGTTTTTGCCTCCGCCGCTTCGTAAGCACTGCGGAAATCGTTCCCGCAAAGATCGTGTAATTCAGGAACGTCCGAAGGTGAAAAGAGTGTCCATTGATCCTTTTGCATGACGCGTTCCATAAAGAGGTCAGGAATCCAATTTGCGGTGTTCATGTCATGCGTTCGGCGCCGATCGTCACCGGTGTTTTTTCTCAGATCGAGGAATTCCTCAATATCCATGTGCCACGTTTCTAAATAAGAACACACTGCTCCTTTTCTCTTGCCACCTTGATTGACCGCAACAGCAGTGTCGTTAACGATCTTGAGAAACGGTACGACTCCTTGCGATTTACCATTAGTACCTTGAATGTAAGATCCCATTGCCCGTACTCGGGTCCAATCGTTCCCCAGACCACCGGCCCACTTGCTGAGCAACGCGTTATCGCGCATCGAAGAAAAGATACCGTGTAGATCATCTGGTACTGTGGAGATATAGCACGACGACAACTGAGGTCGCACTGTACCTGAGTTAAACAGGGTCGGTGTCGAACTCATAAAGTCGAAAGACGACAATTGGTTGTAAAACTCAATCGCCCTGGTTTCTCGATTGGTTTCATTGATTGCCAATCCCATTGCGATCCGCATGAAAAAGATCTGTGGCAATTCAAAGCGGACGCCGTTGGAGTGTAGGAAGTAGCGGTCGTACAGATTTTGAATGCCTAAATAGGAAAATTGCTTGTCGCGTTCAGCGACCAAATGATCGCCCAGCTTCACGAAGTCAAATTGTGCGAGTTCAGGGGATAAAAAACCAAGTTCTACGGCCTTGTCTATATAGACCGAAAATGTTTCTTTATAGAGTTTCGACATGTCAGCCGGTAGAGACATAATCGACTGTTCACCGAGCTCAGGAAACAAGAAGGCCGTAGCCTCTCTGCGGAGACGTAGCATGAGCAGTCGTGCCGCCACGTATCCATAGTTAGGTTCGTTTTCGATGAGTGTTTTCGCTGCCAGAGTCAACGATTGCAGCACTTCCTCTTCAGTGATCCCGTTGAAAGCGTCACTCAGAGTTTGCGAGAACAGTCGTTCGGGGTCTACGTCTTCCAAATCACTACAAACTTGGTCCAGCACGATAGACCAAGACTTTTGTTCTAAAGGCACTTCAACACCGTCAGAACGGAGGTAGTTGATAGTCGTATCAGTGAGCTCAAAAGAGTCTACCTGTTCTTGCTTCCGTGCCTGGGCTCGTTCTTCTCGGTAAATTACGTACGCGCGCGCGATCCGTTGAAGACCAGCCCGCATGAGGGCGAGTTCAACCTGATCTTGAATATCTTCTATATCGACGGCAGCCCTTTCTGGATTACCTCGATGAATCCGAGAAGTTACACTTTCAGCAAGCTCGTGTATTTGGTCTCGTATTTTCTGCGAACTTGATGATGCCGGACCTTCGACTTCGACAAAAGCCTTTGAAATGGCATTGTGAATTTTTGCTTCGTCAAAGGGTACGACACTACCGTCGCGTTTGATGACTCGATGAGTTCCTGCTTCGTTCAATTTTCCCACTCTCCTCTGTTATCTTCCATGATAATCTTCTGGGTCTAGCCTTTCCTTGACGGCTCCAGTCCATCCGTTATGAGGCGAATCCCGTCGCTACCCAGCCTGGTTCTAGCAAATCCGGTACAAGCAGTAGCGTTCTTTCTAACAAGTCATAATCTTACAAATTTTTTGTCGTTTTTGTGCGAAAAAACGTGCTAAAAATCAGAAATTCTTCAGGTTAATCTACTTGTTAGAATTGATAAAGTGACATTCTACTAACAAATCGATCGGAGAGACTTCGTTCCAAGAATTGTTGCCAGATTTGTTTTATTTCAGAGTATAGGCGGCAGTTCAAAGTTGCACCGTCATAGAATTTGATCGACCGACTGGAGTGTGCTCAGATTCCTGTTTTTGTTCGGACAGTCTTTAGAGTTAACTAAGTCTCCTTTGTGATCTGATCAGATTCTTGAATCGGATATTTCACTGGTATCAATGAAAAAATAGCTATATTACTGAATATATGTATAAATTTATTTTATTTTAACTAGTACAAATTTTTCTAATTCTTTAGCTGGCTAGAGTGTGATCAGTTTTCCTCTTGACGGTTCATCTCAAATTTGACTTGTTGTTGTCCGTGTTCCGCGTCAGGAGACCTCGGTATTTGACTAGCAAAACGAGCACACCTAGGAACAGAACCTGTAAAGATGAGAACCACTATTTGATCGACGCCCTTATATTATACACATTTACAGTATTAATTTGTAGTGAAGTTTGTTTATTAAGATCTCTAACGGTAAGGAGTTGTTGCATCGAGAAGGCGCTCTATACACTGGTTCAACAAAGATCTCGGTATCGCAAAGTTCAAACGAACAAAACCCGGTCCCTGAAATTCAACTCCATCCGACAGTCCAAGTCCAAACGATTCGAAATGTTTATATGGATTTGAGACCGGTAGTCGCGTCGCGTCGATCCACATGAGATGCGTACCTTCGACGTTTGTCGCTCGCAACAATTGCGAATCTTCAATCGCGTGTTGTAGTAGATCTCGATTTTGCCGAAGGTAGGAATTCAATTCCTGTAGCCATGTCGTTTCATCACCGTACGCTGCTGTTGCGCCGGCAAGCGCTAAGGGTGAGATCGTAGGATGAATTCGTGCAGCTTGTAATTTGACTGCTTGATGAATTGCAGGGTCAGGAACCACTGCTACTGCGGCCGAAGCTCCTGCGACGTTGTAAGTCTTAGTGTGTGAAAATAATGAGATGGTCTTACCCGCGATTTCTGTGTCCAAGCTTGCTATTGGAGTATAGGTTAAATCCTGTTCAAGCACTAACCCCCAATGAACATCGTCAGATATCAATATGGTGTCGTTTCGCATGCAAACGGATGCTAGTTCGCTTAATTCTTGTGGGGTGTAAACTCGGCCCGTAGGGTTTTGTGGATTGGAGAATAAAAAAGTTGGTGCTTTCGTTGTAGTACGACGGATGTCATCGAAGTCCATCTCCCATCGACCATCATGTTGAGCTAGTGGAGAATACACTCGAACTCTGTTCTGCCGTTCTGGTACAGCAAGGAAGGGTGGATATGTCGGCACGGGCATGACACATGTATCGCCACTTTTTCCAATTACGCGAACGGCAATGTCGACACCCGTCATCACCGAGTGCATCCAAACTAGCCAATCGGCATTGATCTGCCAATTGAACTTTCTTGCTGCCCATTCAATGAAAGTTTCTATAAGGTCATCCGGGACTGATGAGCATCCCAAAATTGGATGCTCTAATCGATTACGTATTGCTTGAACTAAAAACTCTGGGGTTGGATAGTCCATATCTGCAATCCATAGCGGTAAAACGTCGAGATCGCGATACTTATCCCATTTGATGCTGTGCCAAGCGCGTCGGTCGATTACTTGATCAAAGTTGAAGCTCAATGTTTGTGTTCCCTAGAAATCAGACGGAAAGTTTAAGAAAGTACTCTAGTTGAACCGTGCTTCGTCAGTCTAACGGCGTACTCCGGACATTGAAACCACTAGTAGGGGCTATGAAAGTAAGAAGAATCATAGAGAATACAGACACCGGTGCCCAGTTCCCGGAACCTATTGAGTACCGACAGCAGATTACAATAGACGTACCACTAAAGGATAACGAGATACACGAATGACTGAAGACATTGCTAACGCAATTAAAGAGCAAATCGCTAATAATCCAATTTTGTTATATATGAAAGGCTCACCCCATGCTCCACAGTGTGGTTTTTCAGCGCGGACAGTGCAGTGTTTGATGGAGTGTAATCAGCGTTTTTCATATGTGGATATTCTTAGCAATCCGGCGATCCGGCAAACGCTTCCAGCAATCGCCAATTGGCCGACGTTTCCGCAGTTGTACGTGAACGGAGAACTCATAGGTGGGTGCGACATTGTGAGTGAAATGCACGCGCAAGGTGAATTACAACCGCTCTTGGAATCTGCGACCGAAGATCAAAGTTCGCCCTAAGTTACGACGTGAAACGTCGTATTTAGTCGCTAGTGTTGAGATTTATCCAATCGGGATTGAAATCACAATCATTTACGATGGTACAGAATAGCTGGGCGGTAACTGCCGCATCGTATAACGCAGAATGCGCTTTTTTATCGTCGAATTCGATTCCGGCCCGGGCACAGGCCACGGATAGCACCGAGTGCCCGAAATTTACTGCTGCTAATGAGGCGGTATCGATTACGGTGAAAAGGTGAAAGGGATTTTGCCCAACATCGTTGCGCTGCGCGGCTGCTCTAATAAAGTTGTGGTCGAAATATGCGTTGTGTCCAACTAAATAGGCTCGAGTGCACGACATTGCCTTTAGTCTCTTCCGAACAGTCCGAAAACACTCTCTTAGGCAAGTTTCTTCCAGCTGGGCACCGCGTTCAGGGTCGAAAGGATCAATACCGATCAATTCCAGCGACGAGTCTTCTATGCGCGTGTCTGCATGTGGAAGAACCGCCCAGCGACGGCGTTTGCTTGGGTGCAACATGTCGTCGCGCCAATCAAGAAAAACGATAGCAATTTCTATGATTGCGTGGTTGTAGGGATCAACCCCGCCGGTTTCGAGATCAAGTACAACGGGCAGGTAGCCGCGAAATCGATCTTTTAACTCCATAGGTCTTTAACTTTTTTAACAAGATTTGTTTCACGCGCAGTGGGTGAGTCTCAGGTAGAACCGCGCGACGCTTCTCTATCGTTATACGCAACGTCGTGTCAATTTGGGTTCGTACTCGCTAAATCGTACAAATAGATATTAGTCAAGCAAAGGTGTCTTGTCCTTGAATTCGCAGAGGTCCTCGATTTCACACATATAACACTTAGGTTTACGAGCCGTACAGATGTATCGACCGTGAAGTATTAACCAGTGATGCGCTCCCTTCTTGAATTCATCTGGAATCCATTTGGTTAATCGGTCTTCCACTTCTCTGGGGTTCTTTCCTGGAGCGATTTTCGTACGATTTGAGACGCGGAAGATGTGAGTGTCTATTGCTATCACCGGATGGTTGAATGTTGTGTTGAGTACGACATTGGCTGTCTTTCGACCAACGCCTGGTAATCGCTCTAATTCTTCGCGAGTTCTAGGTACCTCACCATCGTGTTCTGTTAGAAGGATTTTGCATGTACCGTACACGTTCTTTGCCTTAGCGTTGTAGAGACCAATGGTCTTAATGTACTCCTTCAAACTTTCAACACCAAGTGCGAGCATTTTGCTCGGGGTAGGTGCTGCGGAAAACAACTCTTTGGTCGCTAAGTTGACACTTACATCGGTAGCTTGTGCTGAGAGTATTACTGCGACTAATAATTGGAACGGAGATTGGTAATGGAGTTCGGTGTCCGGCTCATTGTCTTTCTCGCGAAAGCGCTCGAATATTTGCCTACGTTTATCGTGATTCATTCCGACCGCGGCTAGGAATCTTCGATTCCATGAAACTGTGCCAAATATTCAAACTTAGCGCGAACACGACTCTCGCGAAATAACCCATCTTGTGCTTGCTTTGCAGACACATCGGATATTGGTACCGGATTCTGTACCTTCAAATGCGTCTCAGCGACGCGCTCTAAGGTGACGAACCGTACGACTGCACTGGGTACGGACACTCCTGCTGTCAATAATCCATGATTGCGAAGAATAATGGCATGTTTATGTCCCAAACACTGAGCGATTCGAGTGCCACCATCCAATGCACGAATTTGAACTTCTTCATCATCAAAGAGTGCGCAATCGTCTACGAAGATACAAGCTTCTTGCGTGATGGGCAAGATAGGACGAACTTCTGCAGAAAAGGGTGTGCCCCAAGGAGTGTGAGTATGCGCGGCAGCGTTCAGGTCGGTTCGAGCTATGAAGATTGGACAGTGGATGTTGAAGGCCGGCGAATTCACACCTCCTTCGCCAAAAACCGTGTTACCTGATTGGTCTAATAACACCAAATCGTCAACAGTGGCTTTAGTAAAAGGAACTCCACTTCTCAGTAACCAGAAACACTCCTTGTGTTCCGGGTCTCTCGCGCTAATGTGCCCATCTCCCAGGTCGCCCCAACCCAGAGCTCCGAATATGCGGTAGCTTCGAACTAGGTCATTAAGGACGTCAGATCGACTGAGAGCCTCATTCATAATCTTGTTGCATATAGTCTGGTTCATGCTGTGGTTCATTGGTACGCCTTTTAGGCGAAAATCCCTTCAGATAATTGATCATAGCTAAGGCAATTCCAATGACAAAGAAAGAACCGACTGGTTGAGTTGCAACCGGTGTCAATAATCCGAGTAATTGCCTTACACCTCCTAGTACGACGAGTACAAGTGAAAATCCTAAAGCAGTACCAACGGCGGTCACTACAGATGTTTTCAAATCTCTCTTTGATGCTACTGATTCAACATGACCAAGAATCATACAGTTGGTTACGATGATTTGTACAAAAAGTGCGATTTGCTGATACACATCCCAAGCATAAGCTTGCATGATCATATGCGCGATCGTCGTGAATGTTGCAATGACAAGAACAAAGCAGGGCAATCTGATGTTCTCAGGAATTCCATTCCTGAATAATGAGATCAAACAAGAAGAGGACACCAAAACAAATGTGCTCGCGACGGCTAATCCGACTGCATTTTTTACGTTATAGCTAACAGCGAGTAGCGGGCAGAGACCTAACAACTGCGTCGTGGCAACGTTTCGAGTCCACAGACTATCGATAAATCTCTGAGTAAGCGTCACGGGGTACTGTCCGCGCGCATGGAGTCTTTGACTACGCGTATCACTGCTCTCGTCGTTATCGTCGCGCCACTAACTGCATCAACTTCATATACCGGTTGCTTGCCGAATCGGCCGATCCAATCAGTAGGTTTCAATACATCAGAAAAGCCGGGTGTTTCTCCATGACTGAGAACGCGGACACCTAGAATTTCCTCGGCGCGAAACGCAACCACAATGTTCATGGTACCGCCATATCCCCTAATTTCGGTGATTACTAAATCAATACCCTGTTCGTGGAGAAACTCTGGATCTGTTGAATCCACCAAACCTACCAGTATTTGTTTCTCCGCATTGCTTTGGTTTTGTTCGATTCGGCCTGCAGTGAATAGGTGAAGCAACGCGAGCAAACAACCCGCGACAAGAGCTAGCAACGTGAGTGTGACAATTACCTTCATGGTCTAGGCATCTTTTTTGGTTCCAACAGGGGTAAAAACGCATTCGCCAACAGGATTGCAAACGCGAATCCATCAGCCCATGTGCCGAAACATCGAATAAAAAACGCGACGCTGCCAACGAAAAAACCGTAGATTATTTGAGGTAATTTTGCCGAAGGCGAGGTTACTGGATCCGTCGCGATAAAGAAAGCTGTCAGCATTGTTCCTCCTGCAAACAAATGAAACCACGGAGAACCAAAACTGTATGTAGCATCGCCAAGAGGGTAAAAAACGAGTGTTGGAACCGCGATCCCGAGGAGGACGCTCAGTGGGAGTAGCCATGGCACTATACGGAGTAACACTAGATAGAGACCGCCGACGAGAAACGCTAGATTCATCCATTCAAAATGTTTTGCGCCGACTAGACCAAAAGCAGGATGATTGATGAGTTGGCTGAGTGATTCCGTCTCCTGGTGTTTTAGAACATCCAATGCCGTCGCGCCGGTCAATCCATCGAGATATACGAGCTGCATTGGAAAAGCGATTAGGACGAGAGCATAGCCCACCATCGCTGGGTTAAAGAGGTTCTTACCAAGTCCTCCGAATACCAGTTTGCCTAGCGTGATCGCACTCGCTGACGCAACAATCGGCACCCAGAATGCGACACTGGATGGTATACAGAGCCCGATCAGCATACCGGTTACCACTGCACTTCCGTCGCGGAGAATTTGAACGGACCGAGTACCAATCGCTTCAGTGGTTACTGCCGCAAAAATCGAGACTAACACCACTAAAAACACTTTGGGACCTAAGAACCAAGCACTGACTCCTAGACCAGGTAGAAGTGCAATGACTACGTGGACCATGATCCCTGTAGTTTGGAATTTAGGGCGGTCGGTTACTGCCACTTGTGTTGTTGTCGCATACGTTCGGAACGTTTCGTATCGGAACTGATGGCTTCTGAACGCTTGCGTTGCTCTCGCGCATCGACGCGTAATCGCGCCTGCGTTGCTCTCGATATTCGCTCCCGTTCAATGTCATTTCGATGACGTAATTCTCGCAGGTAGTCGAGGAGATGAATGTTGCTTGGACAAGCCACAACGCAAGCTCCACAGTCATTACAACGGTTCAACGCATCCTGTGCCGCCAAGTTCGGCTCTAGTTGTCCGGCTATTAGATACAGCGACTCTACTGGTATGTCGCGAGGACATGCTAGATCACACCAACCGCAATGGATACACGGTAGTGCGTGCACCGATTTATCGATTGAAATAGCGTTGACCTCGGCTGTTAATACTTCATTTACTTCGGGACGGTGTCCAGTCGCGTAACAACCGACGCGAATGGGATCACTTGATCCCAAAATCTCTCCAACAGGCGTGCCAATATCGATCCAACGAGTTTCATCGTTGACGGTTACCAAGCGTTTAGTTAATGGTTTACCCTCGATCGCTTCCGCGACGGCATACAGCGTGTGCACGTTTAAGACTAGATATCCGTCGAATGCAGGAAAGCTATCGTTTTG
Organism: OMG group bacterium; assembly: GCA_012267385.1. GTDB lineage: Bacteria > Pseudomonadota > Gammaproteobacteria > Pseudomonadales > Azotimanducaceae > Bin55. The sequence continues at coordinate 8,132 of JAAXGW010000013.1, read as the reverse complement.
CACTACATGACCTGTGAGCATTTGAATGAGTTCTCGTTCGGCACCGTTCTGAAATGTCGGTTTCAGGTACCGCACAGTCTCATTGTCGTTTAACAGACCTTGTGCAACCTGAACGGTTCTTTCGTGGGATATCGCGACAAAACTTTGTATGGCTGAAAGAATTTTTGCAACTATCCTCAAGCCAGTGAGCACATCGTTCAAGTGTCGTTCTAACAGTACTTTGTCTGCATTTACTCCGGGATCGGTTTCTATGCCATTCGCGATAACGAAGTTAGGAGGATGTTGTTGAGTGAGTGAAATTTTCTTAGCGGTAGGGAAGCCAGCACCTCCCATTCCAACGACTTCCGCTTCTGCGATGCGCTCCAAGAGGACATCTGGGGTCGCTTGTTTCCAGTCTATCGATGGCAGACTATTGGCCGTTTCCACAATGGTGTCGCTTGCGACCCGTATGTTAGCCTGGTCCGGCACGTATTCAGCGTCCTTTACTGATAGCGCGCGAGCAGTGTATGTTGCTGCTCTTTCGACCTCGCATGGAAGACGGGTTTATTCGCTTGCGTGTCCCGCGCTCCTTGACTTATAAGCAATAACATTTGGGAGAAAAACATGAAAAAAGAACGTCGTCGCGAAGCCCCATTGACGGTGCGTTATCCGCATAGTGCCGGTATTGATGTCGGCAAGAAAGAATTGTACGTTGCGGTCGCGGAAGAGGCGGCCGAGACGAACGTTCGTACTTTTGGTATCTATGCCGAAGTGTTAAAGAAGCTGGCGCGTTGGTTGCGCGACTGTGGCGTGCAACAAGTGGCGATGGAAGCCACGGAAGTCTATTGGATCCTAGTCTATGAAATCTTAGAACGCTGGGGTTTTGAGGTGCGATTGGTGATCCGCTGGCGACGAAGCGCTCCGACGGTCGCAAGTCAGACGTGTTGGATTGTCAATGGATTCGGCAATTGATGAGTATGGGATTGTTATCGGGTGCGTATCGCCTCCCGATGCGTTTTGCGCCTTACGTTCCTATGTACGACAACGAGAGCGGGTGATCAAAGACCGCAGTCGTCAGGTGCTCCACATGCAAAAGGCGTTGATGCAAATGAACGTGCAATTAGATAATGTACTCCTCAATATCGTTGGCCAAACTGGTCTAGCGATTTTTCGGGCGATCGTAGCAGGCGAGCGTGCCCCCCCTATGTCTTGGCTCAGCTCCGCGATGGCGCGTCAAAGCTTCGGAGGCCGATGTGGCTCGCAGTTTGGAAGGTAATTGGCGGGACGAACATCTGCATGAATTAGCATCGGCCCTGCGTCATTTTGATTTCCTTGACGAGGAAATTCGTCGCCTCGAAGAGTTAATCGAACAGGAAGCCAAGAGACTGGTTTCTCGACCTGAGGAAAACGATGCTAACCCCCTCAGGACAACGACTCCAACACGAGTTCCGGAACTTCTCACAAAGTACCCACGTTACGACAATCCTATCGCAAGAAACGCGACCGAGAACGACAACTCAATCACATGCCTCGCAAATGCCTCGGCTACCAGACACCACAAGAAGTCTTCGAGGCGATTCAAGCATAAGGACCACCGAAACGCTAATCCAAAGCAAACGAAAACAACCAAAACGCGGTATCACAGTCAACTCAAGATGAAACCGCAGACCTGGAACCGTAATCAGCACCCCGCAACCGAAACCAAGTCCTCGAACGCGCTTCCGTTCTTACAATATTTACGAAATCTTAGAGTACCCTAACCACCAATCTCAATTACTGTACTAAGCACACTACGCTAAACTGACCACCTAAGATCAAACGTGCACTTCAGCGTGGACTCTGGGGATAACTTATTGTCTGATTCGAGAGATAGACAAAAGATTTTGGAGGTAGCGGTTTGTTAAAATGCAGCGAATGCTGTAAGATGTTTTTGTTCAAATTTTCACTAGACACCCGGGATCGGGTAGCCTGTGAATACAACAGCCTGACCCAAAGTTGAGGTCATGAACTTGATTGGGGTAAATAGCAGTTTTTTTATCCAGTGAAAATTTGATGTGCCCTACACTATGTTGGATAATTGGAAACCCCTGGAGATTGAAATGAATATTTCACACAAAACCACTTCCTACCTTTGACATTCACTCGTAGCAATAGCTCTATGTATGCTTGTACTTTCTCCCGCTTCGGGGAACATGCACCCGCCACGACCTGATTTTGGGCAAGGCGGTGAGGGTCTGGTTGCCCGTCCTATTACTTGCTATGATGATTTCAAAATTCCTGTCCCTGGGTTAGGCACTTACACACCGTTTGCTGTGTGTAAGGTGACAGATACTGATGGCATTAAGTACAAGATAACGGGGCCGCAGACAACGAAAGAACTAATAGAAAAAGAGGCAACTTGTGCAGAGCACGAAGCATCCCCCCCCACTTACGAGGTAAAAGATAAGAAAAATGGCAAAGCAAAAATAGGCGATACGGTTTATTGTCTTTAATAGCATATCTCGAAAAAGACATAGTCTGAGGTGACAACGCTAGTTCGGGTATGCTCATTCAAAACGAAAAGTGCACCACAAAATCTGGAATATTGCTCTTGCAGAGATACGAAGTTGTACCAAAATGGTGCGAACTTGGCTGCTTATCGTTTTAGCCGTTAGTTTTTGCATTCTAAATTGGTTTATACTAGCAGGATCCTATGTAAGTGATTCACTAAAATCACCCATCGCCGGCGTCCTAGGCCCTCGCTATATGATTGTTCAAATAGCGCAGCCTATCGTGGTGTTGTTCGCGCTCGGTATTGTCTTCCTAGCATTTGATGTCAGAGCACGCGATGTTCGCGATCACATGTTCGAAGTAGTCAATGTTCGCCCTATAACAAATTTTGAACTCGTAGCGGGGAGATTACTAGGAACGGCTCTTCCACTGATCATTCCAGCGGTACTGATGGTAGCTTGGATCGGGGTGCATGGTTTGCTCGCCCCAGTGATGAAGTGGGAAATGGGAGCAGTGGTCGAACCGGTGAGCGTGCTGTCTTTTCTCACTTGGGGCATTGTTCCGAATTTCCTGTTGTGTGGCGCGCTGACGATGTTGCTATCCGTAGTGCTACGCAATCGCATTGTGATTGCTTTTACCGTACTGGGCATTATGGCATTCTACTCCATGCTCCATGCCGTGATGCCACTGTATCTCAAAACCGCGTTATCCACGACGTATACAGGCACGACGTTTCTTGCCTCTGACTTAGCTCCGCAATTTCTGTCGTGGGACATCCTACTCAATCGTACCGGTGTGGTGCTCGTCGCGACTTCCTTTCTGGTGCTCGCTGCATGTCTGTATCCAAGATTGATTAGTCCAGTCACCAAACCTAAATGGCTTGGAGCAGGATTCGGTATATTTCTTCTTGGGGGACTGACTCTCGGTGGGTTGGGGTATGTCAAGATTCTTGATCTACAACGGTTCGCGCACTGGGCTACCGTCCACAAAGAACATAAATCACAGCAACAAACCGACATTGACTCGATTACGGGAAGTGTAGAGATTCATCCCGGCAAAAACATCAAACTCGATCTCAAACTGTTGATGACACCACAATTAGAAAAACCTTCGGAAGTCTGGTTGTTCGCACTCAATCCCGGTTATGGAATAACACAGATCGCGGTCGATGATGATGTTCTAGGCAAAGACGATTACGAGTTCACAAATGGGCTCCTCCGTATTCCGACCCAGACTATGGATTCAGGTGGCACGGTACATCTTGTCGCGCAAGGAGTTCCGGACCCCTTGTTTGCATATTTAGACAGTACATTAGATTGGAAAACTATGGAACCGACTCGGGCGAAGCGTATCGCGGTACTCGGACAGCGACCGTATGTGTTCCATCCCCAGTTCGTTGCCTTGCTTCCGGGTGTCAGTTGGTTTCCGACGGCGGGTGCTGCTTATGGGAGAGACATCTTTGAGACCCATCGACGAGACTTTTTTTACTTAGATTTAGAGGTCTCGGTACCCGATGACTGGCTCGTCGCCGGACCGGGCACACGCCACCCCGTTGTAGGACCGGACAATCGTTTTCGATTCAACCCGAGGCAACCAGTTCCTGAATTTGCGCTAATAACTTCTAAGTTCGAGCGGCGGGCGTTTGCTACACGTGGTATCGAGTTTGAAATATTGCTCAGTCCGAAGCATACCAAGAATCTTTCTGTATTAGAACCGGCCGTACCAGCATTGCAGGAATGGGTTGAAAATCAGCTCGCTAGCCTACAGGAAGCTGGTTTGAATTACCCGTTCGGAATGCTGTCCTTTGTTGAAGTGCCGACTCATTTGCGCGTGTACGGTGGTGGTTGGAAGATGGGGAGTGCATACTCGCCGCCCGGTGTCCACATGATTCGCGAGTCCGGTTTTCCTATTGCGCAATTTGAACGTGCCCTAATCGAAACCGAGTCGTATGTTGAAGCGAATGCTGCAGATAATCCAGATGATGATCTTAGTGGGAGTTTTTTGTTTGATTATGTCAAGTATTACTTTCAGAATGACCTTCACGGCAGTAGCCCCATGATCAGTCTGGGTGAACAGCTTCTGGGTTACCAAGCAACGCCGCACGGTAAAGGAGCAACAGCCTTACACGCGTTCGTTAATGAACTTACTAGTCACTTAGCATTGGATGGGGCGGGCTTGTTTTCAATTTATTTCATACTTGACGGTGAAATAGGCTTGCAACTTCGGTCCAATCCGAACAGCTATTTCGCAAGAAACTTCTTCGAATTAATCCTCGGGGGAGAAATCCAGCGTGCACATGTGTGGGAGCCTGCTTTACGCACCGCACTCGCTGATCTAGACTTCGAGATGCAACCGAAAATCGCAAGCGACGTGATCTTGCTAAAAATTCATGCCATTTCTTGGACAGTGCGAGAACTAGTACCGCACAAGAACATTAATACATTCTTGACAAACCTCGTTTCCGAATACCGTGGTGGAAACTATTCACAACAAGATTTCTTCCAAGTTGCACGGGACGCGGATATTGATTTCGACAGGTTGGTTGGAGATTGGCTGAACAGCTCAAATCTCCCAGGGTTCCTTCTACAAGAACCGGACCCGATTGTAAAACTGGTTCCGAGCAGTAAAGAAGGTGAATTCGAGTATCAAACTTCTTTAGTGCTGAGAAACAACGAGCCAGTACCCGGAGCGGTAGGTTTCGAATCCCAGTTAGTAGGCGAGCGCGTGGGTTCAGGAGAAGGCACTTGGTCTGAGACTGTACATTTTCCAGCAAATACGACGTTGCGAATCGCGTTGCGTAGCACTCGCCAACTCGTACGCGTAACAATACATCCTCACCTTGCGCGCAATCGCAATTCATATACTATCTGGCTAGAAGAGGATGCGGGAACATTTATATCTCAGGGAACTGCATTACCTTACGTCGAAAAACACGACTGGGTTCCGGTTGCAGAAGAATCCATCATCGTCGACGATTTAAGTGAAGGTTTCACGATAGTGAACGGACGCGAACATCATCCCCCACCAGAGAAACCATCCTTGTTTTCGTATTTTTTGTTCTCTGAACCAGATTTGTTCAATCCTATTATGAACCACGGTCTCCCGTCATTGCGCGAGGCAAAAAATTTCGCACTACGCGGCGAGTCATCTCTCTGGTTTCGTGAGCAGGAACGTACCAGTCACGGCAAATACTACCGTACGCATACTATCAATTTTATGGGCGGTAACAAAGCGAAACCGCAGTATGTTGCTCAGCTTCCAACAACCGGTCGTTGGAAACTGGAATTTTATGTACCTTCAACTAGGGGGCGGCAATATCCCTTACCCAGCAGTATATTAGGGATAAATTCGTACACCCCGGGGTGGCGTTCCCTAGGGGTCCATAAATTTGAGATCGATGTCGGACAAACGACTGACACGACCGAGCTTGATCTAGCTGAGGCACCGGTTGGGTGGAACGAGATCGGTATCTTCGAAACTAGCTCACAAAAAGTGACGGTAACCCTCGTTGAAGTGACCGACGGAGTTGCGATTGCCGATGCGATTCGGTGGACGCCGGTTGAATAGTCAACTTCTTGATTGTGGTACTTTTTTACGAAGGCTGTCTCGACTTACAGTCGAAATGCCGATTTAGGCCACTAGGTGCCATCGTTCCTGTGTAAAGAAAGTGAGGACATGAAGAAAGGGCACAATAAGCTTAGAAGAGTTGAACTAGCAATTTTTACAGGCGTTTTTCTGGTAGTGCTAGGCTTTTTGCTAGTCTGGGGTATCACATTCGTAATCTCCATCGTCAAAGCAGTGGTGGAAGCGATTATTGTGTAGCAAGCACTTCTAGGTTTGTTGTTTCGACATTACTCCGGCAGTATCACACATACAGAGCGTTATCGTTCCACACAATCTATATTTTCAGCCTTTACCCGAGTCCCTCCAGTTCCAGGGTTTGTCCATTCATAAAGATCCCCTTCCGTTCTTTTGCCTTTCTTTGTACACTTTTCATACTCTTCATTTACGTCGTCTACGTGTGAGATTGATGAATTAATCGCTATGGTGCTACCCATTGCCCCGTCGTTCGCGACCAAACAACCATGACATTTATGCGCACTAACCTCTATTAGACCGAACCATCCAAAAGCGTTCGTCGAACTGCAGGATATAGTCGCCCCAGGAACTTTTAAGTTCCATTGAACCTCCGCGAAGATAGCCGTTGCTAGCATCATTGCCAAAGTTATTCCACCAATCGCAATTTTTTGCTTAATTTTCATAACTTTCTCCAGTGAATATTACAAATTACAAGATTCTGTTGCACTGAATTTTACACTATTTTTTCGGGGCACGGTGAAGTTGCCTCAGTTTGATGGACAGTTCATTTTGGGATTTGCTGTAGAACCATGCTCCACCGCATATCTCCGTTCATAAGCTACTGGAGACTGATAATCCAGCGCTGAAAGCACTCGGTGTGGATTGTAAAACCCTTCCAAGTAGGCAAAAACCTCCCGACTCGCTTCCGCTCGAGTGCGAAATCGTGGTCGCGGTGGGCGATCGATCAGCTCGGTCGCCAACGTCGCCAACAATGCCATGGCGTGGTCATAGCCATCGCCGACGGCTCCCATGGACAACTTCACGTTCGCGGTCGCACAAGCTTGTCGAAACTTTGGCGAAGTGTACTGCGAGCCATGATCAGAATGATGAATGACTTGCGCAGGATGCCGCGTGCGCACCGCCATCTGCAGGGCTCGAACCCTGAACTCCGCGTGAGTGTGTCATAAATTACGTGTATGGGTTGGATAATTTAATCGATAGTACTTGGCGACTGTCGTCGCCAGAATTGGACTTTAAAGGAGAGAATATATGACGACATCCAAACCTAAAACTCGCATCACGGACGAGCTGCTGGATCAGATTGTAGGGGAGGCAGATCGGACCGATTTATTTGAGCGTGGTGAGTTCATGGCGGCGCTGCGCCGAACATTAGCGGAGCGGCTCTTGGATGCGGAGAGGGACGTGCCTTGATCGCAGTCGGGAGAACCAGAATCGGGTAACGTGCGCCATGGACACAATGCGCAGACGGTTCTGACGGACCGTGGCTCAATGCCGTGAGCAGTGCCTCGCGATCGTCCGGGTACGTTGGCACCGCAGTGAGTCGAGAAGTACGCTCGGCGCTGGCCGGGATTTGATGACAAGGTGATTCACTGGTTCGCGCGAGGGATGTCCACTCGGCGCCTTCGCGAGATGGTCCGGGAGTGGTATGGGGTCTCGGTGTCGGCGGATTGAATAGCGCGCGTCACCGATGTGGTGATGGACGCATTCACCGCAGGGCAGCATCGGCCGTTCGCGGGCACCGCCGTATGCTGATACGGATGCGATCGTGTACTTGGATGCGATCTACGTCAAGGTTCGAGACGCCGGTGCGGTGACCACGCGGGCGGTCGATTGAGCGATTGGAATCGATGAGACGGGTCCTAAATCGGTGTTCGGCCTCTGGCTCGGTGAGCATGAGGGTGCGAAGTTCTGGCTCCATGTTTTGCACGAGTTGACAGTACGGGGTTTGCAGGATATTCTGAGCGCGGTCGTGGAGGGTTGGAAGGGATTTCCCGAAGCCTTAGAGACCGCGTTTCCGAAGACGACGGTGCAGACCTGTATTGTGCATTTGATCCGCTACAGCT
>JAAXGW010000043.1 GCA_012267385.1 OMG group bacterium | reverse complement strand
TGTCTATCAAACTGAGGCAACTTCAGTTTCATGAAACTTAGGTAATAGAAACTAGGGTCGTGACGGAGTTATTTGTAGCTTTGAGTCCCGCGCTAAAGGTCTTTTTTTTCTGATTCTTTTTTATAGTGGGCGGGGCGTTCAGGTTTTGGTGCGGGATCTTCGCCCATATAAACAACTCTTGTCGACCACGCGTAATCCGACTCTATTGCCATTAAGAACATCAAAACTACCAAAGCTAACGGCGGTGTTAGTATTCCAAATATTAGTGCAAATCGTTCCCACTTCATGTGCATAAAAATTGCGACGATAAAGCCTGCTTTCAACAGCATAAAAAACACAATTAGAAACCATCTTAGATTTCCTTCTAAGTGGTAAAAATCCACTAAGTAAGAGAAAAAACTTAGCACAAACAATAACAACCAAATCAAAAAATAAATTTTTATGGGGTGTTGTTGTCCTTCAGTAGCCATGCAGCTTTAGTCTCCGATTCCTACCACAAATAGAAAAATGCAAAAATGAACACCCAAACGAGGTCTACAAAGTGCCAATACAAACCAGTGATTTCGACAATCTCAAAATTAGTGTGATCGTATTTGCCTCTTACCACTCGGATTGCAACTGTTATTAGGTAAATCACACCTACGGAAACGTGCAAGCCATGAAAACCAGTCACCATGAAGAAGATCGAACCAAATTGTGGAGCTCCTAAGTCATGGTTTTCTGCATACCCCCAGGGTCGAATGCCTTCATCAATAATTAATTTAGACCACTCATAGCACTGCATCCCAACGAACGATGCACCGAGCAAGGCTGTCGCAAGCATAAGCCAAAATACTGCCCACTTACGTCGTTGGTAGCCCATGTTTACTGCCATCGCCATCGTTCCACTGGAAGTGATCAGAATGAAAGTCATGATGGCTATGAGCAGCAAAGGTACCGATACACCCCACACCGTCAACGCGAACACTTCGCTGGCCACAGGCCATGCTTCCGTCACAGTCATTCTCATGACCATATAACCCACTAAGAAGCAGGTGAATATGAACGTATCGGATAGTAGAAAAATCCACATCATCGCCTTGCCCCAAGGTACGCCCTTGAAGGTGGTCATGTCCGAAGACCAATCCCTGGCCGTACTCGTAAAGATACTTTCCTGAGTCGATAACGTCGTATCAGTCATGCGGTGTAAATGCAGTCCTTAGCTACTAGTGTTGTGTTTGTTTAACTTGCTTTTCTACGAGGAACTGTTTGCGGGATATGATCCTTCTCTTCCCCAGGCACGCCAAAGTCATACGCCCAGCGATGTACCGTCGGCAAGCGATCTTCCCAGTTTCCGTGTCGCGGTGGAGTTTCTGGAGTACACCATTCGAGACTATTAGCACCCCATGGGTTTGCCGGTGCTTTCTTACCCTTGAAATAACTGTGCACGAGGTTGAAAATGAACAAGATCTGTGATACACCCACAATCAAAGCTGCAATCGTAATAAATTTGTTCAAATTGTGGGCTGCAACCGGATAAAACTCTGATATTCCAGTTTCGTAATAACGTCGCGGAACTCCAATAAACCCTAAGTAGTGCATTGGAAAGTAAATCGCGTACGTTCCAATAAACGTAAAGTAAAAATGAATCCGACCTATAGTGTCATTGAGCATGCGCCCCGTGAGCTTAGGATACCAGTGGTAAATCCCGCCAAAAATAGCGAGAATGGGTGAAACTCCCATGACCATGTGGAAGTGTGCTACCACAAAGTAGGTGTCCGATAGTGGGATGTCGATGATCACGTTACCCAAGAACAGTCCTGTGATTCCTCCAACGATGAAAGTCAGCACGAAAGCAAGAGCGAACAACATTGGAACGGTGATCCGAATATTAGCGCGCCATAGTGTCAAAATCCAGTTGTACACTTTTAGTGCCGTAGGTACCGCAATAATTAACGTAGTCGTCGCGAAGAAAAATCCAAACGAAGGGTGCATGCCAGCAACGTACATATGGTGCGCCCACACGATAAGCGAAAGTGCTCCTATCGCGACGATTGCCCACACCATCATCCGGTATCCAAAGATATTTTTTCGGGCATGGACGGAAATTAGATCAGAGATCACCCCAAAGGCTGGTAGTGCTACGATGTAGACCTCGGGGTGCCCAAAGAACCAAAACAGGTGCTGAAATAACAGAGGTTGTCCACCAGAATACTCTAACTTACTACCCAATGACACGATAGCAGGCATAAAAAAGCTCGTTTTCAGGAATTTATCTAACAGCATCATCACTGCACTAACGAAAAGCGCGGGAAACGCAATTAAACCGAGAAATGTCGCGATGAATATTCCCCAAACAGTGAGCGGCATGCGCATTAAGGTTAGTCCGCGTGTTCGAGCTTGGAGGATCGTGGTGATATAGTTGAGGCCCCCCATCGTAAAAGCAACAATAAACACGGCAAGCGAGATCAACATTGTTGCGATACCCCAATCAACACCCGGAGTACCGGGAGTTATGGTCTGAGGTGGATAGAGCGTCCAACCTGCGCCAGTGGGTCCTCCTGGAACGAAATAACTGATCATCAAAATGATGACCGATAGCAGGTACACCCAATAACTCAACATGTTTACAAAAGGGAATACCATGTCGCGTGCACCACACATGAGTGGCACGCAAAAATTCCCAAATGCACCAAGCAGAAAGGCCGTCAAGAGATAAATAACCATGATCATTCCATGCATGGTGATCGCTTGATAGTAGTGGTCCGCAGTAAAGAAGTTCATGAACTCCCATCCTGGGAATGCGATCTGAAGTCTCATGAACTCCGACAGGATTAATGCAACCAAACCCACCGCCATTGCAGTAATGCCATATTGCACCGCGATGATCTTGTGGTCTTGACTGAAAATGTACTTCCCGATCCAAGTCTTTGGATGGTGAAGGGGAACTGTTTCCTGATAGGGTACTTCTACTGTCGCCATCTACTCTCTTCTTCTCTGTTCTACTTACTCATCAAGGACTAATGTGTCTAGGGTTCTTCATCAGGGATCGTCGTTGAATCCACCTCAGGAGCTGGTGCTGTGCTCTCGGAATCGTTTTCTTCTGTTGTTTCTTGTTTAGCCGGTTCACTCTTTAAACTCTTCATGTAATCCAATATGGACTGCAACTCTTCTTCAGTGAGTTCTACAGTCGTCATGGTCGTAGTGTATCCTAACACGATCTCGGCATGAGGATCGAGAATAGACTTGACAATATAAGCTTCATCCCGTACGCGAGTGGTGCCATCATCTAGCTCAACAGTACCACCCCAAATGTCAAGCCACGTCGGACCGGTATCTAGTGCTCTTCCGTCATCCGAATGACACGCAAAACAGCCGGCCTCATTCGCTATATCTCGTCCCAGTGCCGCTTCCGGTGAAAGGGGTACCGCACCTGCTTGCAATCCCGCCCAGGTGACCTGATCATTTAGCCACGTGCTGTATTCATTCATAGAAACGACGTGCATTTCACCACGCATATTGAAGTGATTTCGACCACAAAGTTCGGCACACAGCACTTCATACACCCTCTCCACTATCGGTTCGAACCAAAAGTAGGTGACCATTCCAGGTACCGCATCCATTTTCGCTCGAATCGCTGGTACCCAAAAATCGTGAAGCACATCTTGGGAGCGTAACAGTACCTTCACTGGTCTGTCGACCGGAATTTTTACCGTTTTATCCACAATCAGAATGTCATCTTCCCCATACTTGTCACCGGGTTTCATTCCAAAGGGGTTGTCTAAATCAACGTATTTATTGTGAGCCGCACCGAAGATTCCGTCCGCACCGGGGAAGCGGTACATCCAATTCCATTGCTTGCTGTAGACCTCTAGTTCGTAGGCATCACTCGGAGGATTGATGTAGTCATTCCATGCTACCAAACCTGGTGCGAGCATGACCACGACACCAATTGTCGTAACAATGGTCAGCTGACTTTCAAGTGTTGCGTTCTCTGGTTCGTACTCTGCGAACTTACCTTCTTGGTATTGGAATTTGTACACCCACCAAGCCATGAGTAGACCTAGTACCACGAATGCCGCGCCACAAATTATGAAAGTGATATAAACGGTAATATCAATCAATTCCCAGTTTGACCCGATGGCATCAAAATGGAACGGTGTTGTGAAATTGAACACGACCGAACCGACTGTAACCAAAAAAAGTATTACTGCGATGTATGCGATACGCATTAAGTGTTAGTTCTTAAATTAATCAAAAGAATACGTCGTTTCGTCGTGGGATAATCACGCACGAAAAAATTTTTTTGTATGACTCGCAGTTAAAGGACTGCAAATATGGACTATTCAACGCGCAAAGCGCGAGAGGATTTCACGGTCTATTATTTTAGTCAAAGTGTTTCGTTCTTAGTCCCTTGGTTTTGAACGATTAGAGTTAGTCGATCGCGCCAAAAATTTCTATATTGGGAAGTAGTCTTCCGCCGGATGGAAGGACTCATCCACTGCTTCGGCTACCGCTGAGTAAGTAACCTTACCGTCAAATACGTTCAAGCCTTCACGGAGGTGCACATCCTCTGTCAATGCTCGCTTCAATCCCTTGTTTGCCAAGGCTACGGTGTAGCGCAACGTAGCGTTATTTAACGCAAATGTTGCTGTTCGCGCGACCGCTCCAGGCATATTCGCGACACAATAATGTACGACGTCGTGTTCGATATAAGTGGGATCCGTATGGGTAGTCGGGCGAGAGGTCGCAAACACACCGCCTTGATCAATAGCAACATCCACAATCACCGACCCGCGTTGCATTCGACGAATCAGATCTTCTGAAACAAGTTTCGGCGTAGTCTTTCCGGGTAGCAGTACAGCTCCGATCACTAAATCTGAATCGGTTACATAGTTATCTACAGCGTCCACAGTTGAGAAAATTGTCCGTAACGCTGGTCCGAAAAACAAGTCGAGTTCTGCTAGGCGTCGTAAGTCAACATCCAATATTGTTACATCGGCTTCCATACCCATCGCTACTCTTGCGGCATTTGTTCCGACTACACCACCACCGAGAACCGTTACCCGGGCAGGGGGAGTGCCTGGAACCCCTCCGAGCAGAGTACCCCTGCCCCCTTGAGCGATTTCTAAAGCATGCGCGCCTGCTTGAATGGACATCCGGCCCGCTACCTCACTCATAGGTGCCAGTAAGGGGAGCCGCCCGTTCGCGTCAGTTACCGTCTCGTACGCGATCGCAGTGCAACCGCTCTCCATTAATCCTCGTGTAAGCTCTGGATTCGGAGCTAAATGCAAGTACGTAAACAGTATCTGACCCTGTTTTAGTCGTTTTACCTCGACAGCTAACGGCTCTTTTACCTTTACAATCATCTCTGCGTCAAAGACTTCGGCTACATCATCGGCGATTCGAGCACCAGCGGCTTCATAGTCCGAATCAAACAAACCAATGTTGAGTCCTGCATTACTCTCAACGACAACTTCGTGACCAGCGTTTGTTAGTTCGCGCACACTGGTCGGAGTTAAACCGATGCGATTCTCGTCTTTTTTGATTTCGCGAGGAACGCCAATGCGCATAAAGTCAGCCCTCATATTCCGTAAAAAGTGTAAAAAAAAGACCCCGACAGTTACCGAAGTCTCTACGTTCCGTGAAAATATTATGTTTATTCGTTCGAAAGTCCAACACTAAATTTGAAACAACTAACCTTAAAGTCGTGTGAAACAAGCGAATAAAAAAACTCTTTGGAAGCGAGCAACGTCCGTGAAACATCCAAGAACGGATTTTGATAGTGTTTTACGTGCGATGTCTGCATATATAGACACTAGCTTAAAAGGAAATCTCAACGAACTACTATCGGTTCTTCAACAACATGGCAGCGAAAAAACTGGAAAAACAAAGGAACTATTCAATGCAGTTCAGAATGTTCTTGAGAACCTGAAACTTGAGCTCGTGGAATCGCACAGTGGAGTTGCTAATGTCTTACGCGATGTTGTTACTTTCCTAGTTGATTCAAAAACAGTCACGGTTCTAGAGAATGAATCCACGAAGCTGGATGAGTTGCTCGAACGCTTAGACTTTGTCGCGTCTGGTGGAACAGACGATGAAGTGCCAAGAGTGCAAGAAAAAAAAGCAGTGGCTGAGCTGGTTTCCTATGTACCGAAATTTCCAATAAATCTACCAAAACACTTTGAAGATCCTAGCGTATTACAAGTTGCCGAACGGTTAGAGTCTCTACAGGTTATCTTGTCGGCACATGGATTCGAAACAAGCGAATCCAACCAGAAGAACAAGCTAGAACTCGAACAACTCGCGCTAGCCAACTACTGTCTGAACACTGTAAAACACAACACTCAGATCGACCTGAAGGCGTTTGCAACAAAGCTTACAAAAGACATTTCCGATTCGCTCTCAGAAACTACTAGCGAACCTGTTGAGTTCGTGAATTATGAAGTTTCCAGTGGCGTTATGTATCGGAGTCTTGCCGAAGTACTTCGTTGGAAGTTGCGAGATCTAGTAGTCACTATCGGTGCAGAACTCACGTCAAGAGCCGACGCGAAAATCCTCATAGAGATCAGTTGTCGTGAGTCATACATTTCTGCAACGGTCAACTTTGTCGGTTTGCGAACCGCGTTTGATTTAATTAGTCTTAGAATGGATGAACTGAGTTTAGAACTCGAGGATTTCCCCCTCTCTGAGCAAGACGAACTCAGTGAAAAAGCACTAAGTTCAACAGCAAAAACACGCAAAGAACGGATCGCCCACAGTTTAGTGGAGTTTCAGCAATTCGTCGATCGTGCTCATGGTCGATTGGAAATCGAGAGTAGTGATGACGATCGATTCACTGTGACGGTTAACCTACCTTCAGAAGCGCGAGCGTTGCACACTCTTCCAATCGTAGTTGGTTCGGATTTGTTTTTGCTTGAATCACACTTCCTAACTGCAGTTTTGAATTCGACCGAAGTCCATTGGAATGAATCCCAAACCAGTATCGAACATGAAGACCACAGTTTCCAATATTGCGTTATAGACGAAGATATCAAACCAACGAGGGACGCACCGACTTGGACTCTTTTGCTTGATACGAAGGAGCAAAATCTCGCGCTCGAAGTAGAGTCTATCAAAGAACCAGAATTTCAAATTTCAGTTCCCTCGGTATCTGAGATTCATCATGGGCATAAGTGTTTCGGTGAGAGAAAAATAAAACTATTGTTGGACCCATCGGAACTGCGTCCGATTCGCAACAACGGCAACAACTCAGATTCTGTTTACCTCAGCAGCAACCACTTTTTGTGCCTCAATGTGTCTCAGCCACTAGACGACAAGATCCGTCGGTGCATCGATTCCGATAAATTATTAGTACGACATACCAAAACGGTAGCAGAAACTCTATCGCAACTTCAGGAGTTTCGACCAGATTATTTAGTCATTGAAGACCAACTAGACGAATTTCGTGCGGTTGACGCATTATCGCGGATAGTACACGTGATGCCGACACCGAAGGTACGAGTGTTAATATTTGTCGATGATCGAGCCCAGCCTCTTAAACAAATGAAAAATGATTCACTGGAGTTGACATCGTTCGCTCGAGAC
The DNA here is from genome assembly GCA_012267385.1 of OMG group bacterium. Taxonomy (GTDB): domain Bacteria; phylum Pseudomonadota; class Gammaproteobacteria; order Pseudomonadales; family Azotimanducaceae; genus Bin55. The sequence goes on along the minus strand of JAAXGW010000043.1, from coordinate 131,794 downwards.
GTCGAATTTGGTAAGCTTAAGAAGGTTCTCGTTGCAAACTAAGATTCTTCAGAATCTGCCTTGGAATTAGAGCGCGATTAAGTGTATAAAAATGGAACCCAGGAGCACCTTCAATACGTAAACGCTCACATAACTCTGTTACTACTTCGACACCAAAAGCTTCTAGCGCTTTCTTGTTAGTTCGATATTCGTGCATACGCCTTTCGATCCACCGTGGGATTTCGGCACCACAATTCTGTGAAAAACGGACGAGTTGATCGTAGTTATAAATCGGCATGACGCCAGGAATAATAGGAACTGTTATTCCAAAACCTCGACAACGTTCTACGAAGTGTAGATACGCATCAGCGTTGTAAAAATACTGAGTAATACAAGCGTTCGCACCTGCTTGTACTTTCTCAAGCAAAAATTGTAGATCCTGTGAAGGAGTCTGAGCGTCTGGGTGCATTTCGGGATAGGCGGCGACGTAGATTTGTAACTCAGAAGCGATTTCGTACCTGATCAGTCGTACCAACTCACTAGCGTTGTGCATCACGCTAGGCACGGAGCCCGAAGGAGAGTCTCCACGCAGTACCACCATCCCCTCGATCCCGAGTTCTAAAAAACTTTGCACAGTCAGAGAGATTTCCTCACGCGACACATCACCCCAAGAGAGATGTGGGTTGACATTAAGCCCGTCAGCGCGAAGATCTTTTACAGTCTGAAACGTGCGATGTTTTGTCGATCCTCCTGCGCCGTAAGTGACAGAGAAAAAATCGGGGTTTTCATTTTGTAGTCGTCGTGCAGAGCGCAACAACTTTGACCAGCCTTCAGGTGTGTTGGGAGGAAAAAACTCAAAGCTTAAATGAAAATCAGTTCCGCCCATATCCCTATTTGCTACTCGAGTCTTAGTCGGTCAGCAAAGTCTTTCCGTTCCCAAGTGAAAATGTCCAAGTCTTCTTCTCTGCCGAAGTGCCCGAACGCCGCAGTTGAGCTGTATATAGGACGCTTTAACTTGAGGTTTTGGATCAATTCCTTCGGCCGGAGATCAAAATGCTCATGGATGAGATCTAAGATTGCTTTATTTGAATACTTGCTCGTACCGAAAGTATTGAGAGAAATCGATGTTGGATCCGGGCGACCAATCGCATAACTTACCTGAACCTCACATCGTTTAGCAAGTTCCGCTGCGACAATATTTTTTGCGACGTGTCGTACTGCATAGGCGGCGGATCGATCTACTTTTGATGGATCCTTACCCGAAAATGCACCACCACCATGGTGTGCCATACCACCATATGTATCGACGATGATTTTGCGACCGGTCAAACCACAATCGGCGCGTGGTCCGCCTTCGTTGTACTCCCATTTACCTGCCGGATTGATTAAACACTTAGTATCGGGTGTTAGCCAATCTGCAGGAATCACTTTTTTGATGATTAATTCGCAAACTCCTTCTTCAATTGTGGCTTGCTTCAAGTTCGGAGCATGTTGGGTGGAAAATACGATAGTATCAACGCTGATGGGTGTTCCATTGGAGTACCTAAAAGTCAATTGACACTTAGCATCCGGTCCCAAAAAACTTAAATCCTTACCGCGAACTTCTGCCTGTCGCTTCATAAGCCGATGAGAATATGTAATCGGTGCAGGCATTAACACCTCTGTTTCGGTCGTCGCGTAACCGAACATCATGCCTTGGTCGCCAGCACCCTGAGGATGCTCATCCGTTTCATCTACGCCCTTGGCTATTTTTTCAGACTGTTCATTGAGTACCGCTTCAACCCTAAAACCATCGGGATCCATCCCTGTTTCTTCTGTGTAACCTGTTTCGCGCACAATGTTGCGTGCAATGTGCTCAACATCGACTTCAGCAGTAGAACTTACTTCGCCCGCGACCACGATAAGCTCTGATTTGACCAATGTTTCACAAGCCACACGTGCTTCTGGATCTTCGGCTAGGTAGGCGTCTAATACAGCATCGGAAATCCGATCTGCTAGCTTGTCTGGATGTCCATTCGAAACCGATTCAGACGTAAAAATATCGTAGCCGTTCATTTATTCTCCGGAGAAATTAGGTGCTCATTCTATGTTCCAAGAAGCTTTTTTCAGATTCTAAACTTAATATTTGTGCATAGAACGAAACTATTCGCTACTACAGAACCGAGCCAATAGGGAAAAAATAGTTGAGTAAAACTTCTCGAATCGACCGAGCCAATGCTATACGCGCGTTAGCGATGGACGCTGTAGAACTCGCACAATCTGGACACCCAGGTGCGCCAATGGGATTAGCCGATTTCGCGGAAATTCTTTGGCGCGAGTATCTCGACGTCAACCCAACAAATCCAGCGTTTGTGAACCGCGATCGTGTGGTATTGTCGAACGGTCACGCGTCCATGCTCTTGTATGCTGTCATGCATCTCGCGGGCTATGATATTTCCATTGAGGACATCAAACAATTTCGACAACTGCATTCCAAGACTCCAGGCCATCCGGAATTTGGAATTACACCAGGCATAGAGACTACGACAGGACCCCTCGGTCAGGGTTTCGCGAACGCCGTCGGTATGGCGATTGCAGAGCGACAGCTAGCTCAATCATTTAACACAGGCACACACACCATCGTCGACCATCGCACCTGGGTTATTGTCGGTGATGGTTGTCTCATGGAGGGTATTTCCCACGAAGCCGCGTCTTTAGCAGGTACTTTACAACTCGGCAAATTAGTCGCAATTTACGACAACAACGGGATCTCAATCGACGGTGAAACTTCCGGTTGGTTCACGGAAGATGTAGTCGCTCGATTTGAGAGCTACGGTTGGCGAGTAATCGCAAACGTCGATGGTCATGACCCCGGAGCGATCCAGCAGGCATTAGATGCCGCGACCTCTAACTCTTGCAACCAGCCGATTCTGATAGACCTTATGACCACAATCGGGTATGGGGCACCTACAAAGGCTGGTACCGCGGCGACTCATGGTGCCGCACTCGGTGGAGAAGAGGTTCAAGCGACGAGAGAAAATCTAGGTTGGCTGAATGAACCATTCAGTGTCCCACCAGAAATTGTTGAAGAATGGAATCTGAGTGCTCGCGGATCCGCATTAGAAGCAGCGTGGAATGACCAATTTACTCAATACGCTGAAGCACATCCTCAACTTGCCACAGAATATCGACGACGAATGAACGGCCAGTTACCGCGGGAATTTGACACAACTATGAACCAATACTTAGAGAGTCTTTCTCAGACAGCGAAAGCGGTAGCCACGCGAAAAGCGTCGGGAGCGTGTCTGGATGTGATCGGTCCTTTATTGCCAGAACTAATTGGAGGTTCCGCCGACCTCACTGGATCCAACAACACAGAGTGGCAAGGTGCCGGAAAACTCATGAATGGTGGAAGATATATAAATTTTGGCGTACGTGAATTTGCAATGACCGCGATCGCAAATGGGCTGTCACTTCATGGCGGTTTTATCCCCTATACAGGAACTTTTTTAGTCTTCATGGAATATGCGCGAAATGCAGTGCGACTCGCCGCGTTGATGGAACTTCAGCACATCTTCGTTTATACCCACGATTCAGTAGGTCTTGGCGAAGATGGACCAACCCACCAACCCGTTGAACAACTAACTAACTTGAGAACTACTCCGAATTTTTCAGTGTGGCGACCTTGCGATGGTGTGGAGACACTGTGTGCGTGGCGTTTCGCATTAAGCCGGACATCTGGCCCAACAGCATTGGTATTAACCCGACAAAACACCGTACACCAAACTCGAACAGCTGATCAAATTGACCAAATTGAGCGAGGTGGATACATCCTCAAACTGGAATCAGACACTCTGCAACTGATTTTGTTAGCAACTGGATCAGAAGTGAGTGTAGCAATTGAAGCAAGTAAAGTACTCGAAAGCTCAGGATTTGGTACGAGAGTTGTATCTATCCCAAGTACAGATCAATTTCTCGCACAGGACCAAGCATATCGCGAGCAAGTTATGCCTTCGGAAATTAGAACACGCATTGCAATTGAAGCAGCTCATCCGGACTATTGGAGAAAGTTTGTGGGTCTAGACGGAAGAGTAATTGGGATAGACCGATTTGGGGTTTCAGCACCTGGTGATGTCGCACTGAATCACATGGGTATTCATGCTCAAGCCATCATTGACGCCGCACAAGAACTTCTAGGCGACACCGTATCGTCCGATCATGCTGACACTAAGTGAGGTCTCAATTGACAGCAAGCGCGTAGTCGTCCGCGTAGACTTTAACGTGCCTATTTCAGATGGTACGGTCAGTAATGACGAACGCCTGAAAGCAACTATCCCAACGATTAGATATTGCCAAGCACGAGACGCGGAAATCGTCTTATTGTCACACCTTGGGCGTCCAAAAGGGCAAGTCAAATCCGATCTGTCTCTCAGACCGGTAGCCCGGCGACTAGAAGCTCTGATAGGCCAATCAGTTGAATTCATTGAGAACCTGGATGACTTCGTTCACTCGCTACAGAACACTGACATCCTCGTTCCGGGCAAGATTTCACTCTTGGAAAATCTTCGTTTTGACGCTGGCGAAGAGGCGAACAGCAAGGAGTTTGGGAGAACACTAGGCACGATAGGAGACGTTTATGTCTTCGAAGCATTTGCAACCGCTCATCGAGCGCACGCTTCGACAGATGAAGCGATCAAAGCGGCACCTGTATCTGTTGCAGGTCTGCTTTTCGCTCAAGAAGTCGAGACGCTAACTAGAGTGATGCATACACCTTCCAGACCCCTTGTCGCCGTTATCGGAGGGGCAAAGGTGTCGGGAAAACTCGAAGTGCTTGAGCAACTCGGAAAAATAGCCGACACACTACTAGTCGGCGGTGGTATCGCAAATACAGTGCTGCTCGCCCAAGGGTATTCGGTGGGTCGATCACTAACGGAAACGGAACTTGTCTCGACCGCAAAGAGATTTGCGACCAATCCGTCGCTTGAGCTACCTGTAGATGTGATGGTTTGCAATGAAATTACACCAGATAAAAACGCGCTATTTCGACTGTTAGATCAAATCACCGACAACGACATGATTGTCGATATCGGTCCCGAAACTGGCCGACGTTTTGCGAAGATCATCAATGAAGCCGGCACGGTTCTTTGGAACGGGCCAATGGGAGTGTTCGAGATCGATCAATTTGGCGAAGGAACGCGCGCGATAGCTAACGCCGTTGGCACTTGCAGTGGATTGAGCGTTGTCGGCGGTGGTGAAACTATAGCAGCAATCTCGAAGTACAGTACTGCCAAGAAGTTTGACTACATTTCTACTGGTGGTGGTGCCTTTCTCGAATTTATCGAAGGTCGAAAATTTCCTGCAATAGAAGCATTGTCCGCAAAATAGTCGATAGTTGATCGGACGTGAGTTCTCGCGTTTTTGCTAGCAAAACGTTAAGTGTTGTGGCGTGCCGACAAACGTTCTTCTTTCTGTAGGAGTAAACCGCCGAGTACGAAGAAAAATGCCGAGAAGGCGTAGATGGTGCTCAATCCGTAACCGAAGAGATTAACTATTCTTAAACCGACAACAAGTGTCACCAACAAGACAAGAATTCCAACGAGCCAAGAGAGCTTGTGTTGTTGCTTTCCCACATGCATCCCCCCGAAGAAACTACACACTACAACGACAGGGTAAAGAACAACAAATACTCCTACTGGATAAACAGCGGAAAATATCAACCAACCGACAAGACCTAGCTGGGTACCAATCGCTAAAAGCACGAAACCGACGAGCGTATATTTCTTACTCAGTTGATTTTTGAAATTCTTACCGATCACAGATGCTCGTTCCTGTTGTTGTAAACGTTGTATTCAATTCCCATTACCGAAATTTCGGATCCATAGAAATGGCTCTTCGTCTTCGTGGACTGTGTTGTAAACCTCTTAGGGACCCACTCTGTGATCTATGCTGCCGTCAGCTCTTGCTACAAATATTTCCTGAGGTCGGTGTAACGAGAAAATACCAGTGGTAACCACACCAGGTATGTCGTTGATGGTTCGTTCCCAATAGTCGGGTTCGTCTATTTCAAGCCCACTCACGTCTAGGATACAGTTACCGTTGTCAGTCAACCCCGACCTTAGTTTAGGGTGTCCACCCAGTTTGCTGAGCTGTGTTGCAACTGTGTGACTTGCTAACGGGAGTACTTCAACTGGGACAGGAAAATCACCAAGACAATCTACCAACTTACTCTCATCTACGATGCATACAAATTTGTTCGCCATCGAAGCGACTATTTTCTCTCTTGTAAGTGCCCCGCCTCCACCTTTAATCAAAGCAAACCTCGGATCCACTTCGTCGGCACCATCGACGTACACCATAACTTCGGAGACATCGTTGATATCTATTACTTTGATGTTGTAAGTCTTTAGCCGCTCGGTGGTTTGTACTGAACTCGATACTGCACCCACGAAAGTTTGACTCGACTCTGCGAGACAATCAATGAAACGATTCACGGTTGAACCCGTACCGATACCAAGCACCCAATCTGCTTGGACCAGATGTTCTAAATATATAAACGCTGCTTCAGCAACCTTCCGCTTAAGCTCGTCAGGTGACATCACTCTTCAGTCTAGTCGTGATACACATTCTCGGGAACGAGCAGGTCTTCGAATACTAACTTTGTCATATCGGTCATACGGTCGACAAATAAGTGTCCGGTCAAATGATCAAATTCGTGTTGGCATACAGTAGCATGAAATCCAGTAAATTCACGTTGGTGCTGGACACCTTCTAAATCTTGGTAACGTAAATTAATGTGTTGTGGGCGTTCCACCCAACCACGCAAGCCAGGGACAGATAGACATCCTTCCCAGTTTCCCGCAGAACAGGCATTAGCGACCACAGAAATCTCCGGATTAACGAAAACTGTTAATGGTAGTTCTTCTAATTCCCCGTACCTAGATCCGAGTTTTGGGATCTGAATTATCGCTAGCTGCACACTTTCGTTTATCTGAGGAGCTGCTAGTCCAATACCGCCAGCAGCGTGAAGAGTGTCGACCATGTCATCTACTAGAGTACGAATTTCCCTTCCAACAATTTCTTCTTTGTGCAATTGTCGAGCAACCTTACGAAGTGTCGGATGTCCCATCCGAATTATTTCTCTAACTGCCATCACAAACTCTCGAGTCAAACACTAATTTTTCGCTGCAAAACACTCGCCAACCAGTTTCAGTGACCACGGCATCAAGCGGTTTGTCGTTCGCATTTGAACAGAATTCATCGGACAGCTGAAAGTCGTACGCAACTCCCACAATAACCGTTTTGTCGTTGTCCAAAAACACCCGGTCATAGTACCCGCCACCACGCCCCAACCGTTGACCAATTGAAGAAAAAGCGACTAATGGTGCTAGCACGAGATCAATCTGATTGGGGTCGACACAGTCTAAGTTAGTAGGTTCTTCAATACCGAACGTACCGGTTACGAACTTAGAGTCCGCTTCAATTAGCGTAAATTGCATACTTTGGTTCCGAACTACCGGTATGACAACTTTGATGTGAGAACGAAACAAGGATTTGATGACCGGTTCAAGTTCTACCTCGCCATCCTGTGCCCGATAACACGCAACTATTTCTAGGTCAAGTTTATTCAACCTTGAGTTGATGTATTGTCCTACGGCTTCAGACTTTTCCTGGATGATAGAAAAGGGTTGAGAATTTCGTCGTGCTCGCATAGCAGTACGAATCTGCTTATTACTAGCGAGTGATGATTGAATAGTGACGTTCTCGCGGTGAGTAAGGAGTTGTCCGGAGTATCTATGGAGTGGTTAGACCCTGAACCGTAGGGGTTCAAGGCGGCGACCTAGGATCGGCCTTAGGCTTCCGGTCGCGGGACCGGCCTGCACACCGACGATCCACTCGGTCTCCTGAGTCTGTATTAACGGATCGGGCCAAAAACCAACCCCACAATACTCCGCGACAGATTGATTATAAAAAAATGTTTGGAGGTCTCAGCTATTTGAAATCGGTAAGAGGCTTAGACGTTCTGAGGAATTTCGTACATACTCCTCATTGATTTCGTATCCAACGTATCGACGATTCGATAACAAAGCAGCCTCGGCGGTCGTCCCAGATCCCATAAAAGGGTTTAATACCACGTCGCCTTCGAATGAGTAAAAGTGAATCAAGCGCATTGGCAACTCTAAAGGAAATGGGGCTGGGTGCTTATATTTTGTGGCGCGAACAGTAGCAAAGCGCCACACGCTCTTACTCCACTCCAAGAACTCCTCTCGACCGATACTGTCCTGGAACCCGGTAGTGCGCTTAAAGCTACCTTTAGAAAAGACTAAGACGTACTCGTGCACATCTCGCAATGTAGGGTTGCGTGCAGATTGCCAGCTACCCCACGCACAGGACGCTCCTGCACTCGCGCCTTTATCCCACACGATTTCACCGCGCATAAGAAAACCTGTATCTAGTGCAACTTGCATCAAATATAAGTGGAGAGGAATATAGGGCTTTCGACCGACGCTTGCTATGTTTACACACATCCTACCGCCGCTAACCAATACCCGGTGAACTTCGCGCAACACGTCACCAAGTAACGCGATGTATTCCTGCAGCGATAAATCTTGGTCATATTCTTTACCAACGTTATATGGAGGCGACGTAATCATTAAGTGCACTGAGCGATCAGGCAAGTGATGCATAGACCTACTGTCTGCGCAATGAATTACGTCAAGCTGGTCAGGAACATTTTCTTCAGTTAGTGCTTCTTGGTCCGACAGTCCCGCTAGGTCTTGGTACATGCGTTGAGCATAGAATTTGCTCGCATCATGTCCAGCCCGGCTCGTAGTGCCAAATGCTGAAGTCTTAGAACGAGGCACAGGGAGCGTTCAGCTCAGTCTGGTTCTCGAAACAGATCGTTTTCAAATTGACAGACTTTATCGTTCAAACTGTCGATGCGCTTCTGAAGTGTAGCTAACTGTTGTTCCTTTTTAAGGAGCATATCGAGCACATTAACGGCGACTGCAACGATCACTCTGTCGGTAGAGAGATAGGAGGTCGATGTTGAGCGACTCATGTCATCAACATACTCACCAAACTTCTCGGCGGCTTGCTGGAGCGATTCTGCTTCCGCCTCCGTACAGCGCAAGACGTGTTGCTTACCTTGAATTTCAAAAGTAACGGTTACATCTCGATTGACTTCCATGGCTATTCAGTTCCTTGAATCGTTTGTAAGTGCGAGATTGAGGAGTCGATACAATTTTCTACCTTCTCTAATCGTTGCATCATGTTTCTACGTTCTTCTAACCACCGTTCATGCGTTTGGATGAGCCGTGTGTTTTGTTCTTGCAAAATACGGCATTTATCGACTAGTCGGTAAACGACTTCTTCGAGTTGCACAATAGACTCGTCAGCCATAAGAATTTGATCCCATTCTGCCAAGAACTTGATTTTAGTTTCTTTGTTATTGTTAACACGGTAGCTTGATTGAATATGAGTGAAAATGACTTGAGCTCTTTAGCCTTACTCGCCTCACTTTCTCTACATGAAAGTGAACTACACGGACTGGTGTCAGGCATGATTGTGCGAACACCGAATGGTGATGAGGAAGCTATCGCGCGACTCGTCGATCGAGTGCGCCCTGGTCTCTGTGATAGACACGCCCTCGAACAATTTTCAAAAGTCGTTTTCGACGACTTGATTGACCCCGACTGTACTTACCGCTTATTGCTTCCCACTGACGAAGAAGAATTAAGTTCCAGAGTAACTGGTTTGCGCCTCTGGCTTCTCGGTTTTTTGGAGGCCGTACGACCCTTAGCTGAACGAAAGCTAAAAGGACCACAAGCGGACTTCTTCCATGAATTTCACGCAGACCTTGAACAAGTAGCAGACATGGAAGATATTGATAACTCCGAAGAAGACGATCTAGAGGAAATTGAAGAAGCGCTTTCAAGCATCTTAGAATTTCTTCGTATCGGAGTGTTAAATATGTTTGAAATTGTTAAGGACGAAGAAATTTGAACGTTTTGGAATTTCAACGACGTCGAAGTCGTTTGATGGCCGCGATCGGACCAAATGGGGTCGCGATCGTGTTTGGAAACACTGAAGTACCAAGAAATGGTGATACGCATTACCCATTTCGTCAACACAGTGACTTTTTCTACTTGACAGGATTTAATGAACCGAATGCCGTGTTGGTGTTAGCACCATTCCATGAGAAAGGAGAAACCACAATTTTTCTCAATCCGCGCGATCCCAATATCGAACAATGGACTGGTTACCGACTCGGTCCTGAACGCGCGAGCGAAGTTTTAGGTGTCGATGCGGCATTTCCGATCCAGGAGATTGACACTGAGATTCTCGAATTCATAACGGGCCGAGAAGCAGTTCATGCACTGTGGAACGCGAATAACAAGCTCGACCAGCGCATTCCAGACTGGCTTCACGCTCTAAAACGGAAACGACGAGAAGCACCAGAAGACGTGATTAATCTAGCCCTGTCGTTGCATGAACTACGCCTGATTAAATCGGAGAGTGAACAGGAACAGATGCAACGCGCCGCGGACATATCCGCAGATGCAATGATTCAAGCTATGCAGATTTGCGAGCCCGGCTTGTTCGAATGGCAACTCGACGCCGAAATTCAGTCGGAGTTTTTGCGTAGAGGAGCAAGATCGCCCGCCTATCCTATCATTGTGGGTAGTGGTGAAAATGCTTGCATCATGCACTACATCGAAAATTCTCGTCAAATGACAGCACGCGACTTGGTGCTCATTGATGCAGGGTGTGAACTTGATCACTATGCAGCTGACATTACGCGAACTTTCCCTGTCAGTGGGAAGTTTTCAGACGCGCAACGCACAATCTATGAAATAGTTCTGGACGCGCAAACCCAAGCGATTGCGGCGGCTTCCATAGGGAATCGTTTTCGCGATCCTCATGAAACATCAAGAAAAGTTCTAACAGAAGGACTGATTGACTTGGGGATATTGAACAATACCTTAGAAGAAGCACTAGAGCAAAACCTCGACCGTCGCTTCCTCGTTCATGGTTGTTCGCACTGGCTTGGACTCGATGTCCACGATGTTGGCCGAACTGCTCATAACGGCAAACCAAGAAGTTTCGAACCGGGAATGGTACTAACGGTAGAACCTGGTATATACATTCCGGACAACGAAAAGATGAATGACGTGGAGGAACGTTGGCGCGGTATTGGAGTACGAATTGAAGACGATATTCTCATCACTGCAGATGGTAACCGTGTATTGAGCAAAAGAGCGCCAAAAAAGCCTGACGAAATCGAAGCCCTCATGCATGGCTGATGTAGACATCGTAATCAGCGGTGGTGGTGCAATTGGGACAGCAATGGCTTTGGTTTGCGAACGGTTGCAGTACCGCTGGTTACTATTGGATCAACCTGCGAAGCAACACTCGATCGGACGTCTTGGTTTCGATCTACGCACACTGGCACTTTCCCCGCAATCTGTAACTTGGTTGGACGAACTACACGAAAACGAGCGGTTTCCGCGGCAACGTGTTGATCGGATGCACGTCTGGGAACAACTAGGAACGAGCACCATTGACTTTCTTCGTGAGGAAGTTGGTTCTGATTCGTTAGCGTGGATTGCAGAACACTCTAAAGTCGTGGCTGCACTTCAAAAGAAGTGTGAAACATATGTTGGAAATATTGAAACAGAGGCAATCACTCATATAGATGCGGCTCAGCAATACCTCACGCTCACTAACGGCAAAACTGTGTCTTGCAAACTTCTAATAATTGCTGAAGGTGCAAACTCCAGAACGAGAGAATTGGCTGGAACTCGTTGGGTATCACAGAGTCTAGGACAACGCGCGATAGTAACGGTAATTGAGACCGAACTCACCCACAACAATACTGTTTGGCAACGTTTTGGTACGGGGATCTTAGCATTCCTACCACTTACTAACCCTCGTACTCACGCTGTAGTCTGGAGTGTCTCCAATCCGTTGTTTGAGGAACTAGCATCTCTTGATGACGACCAATTCAAAGCGCGGATGACTCTAGCGAGCGACCGAATATGCGGTGCCGTGCTTGAAGTCGATCAGCGATTGTCATTTCCCTTAAATCACGGACTCGCGGATACGTTTCTACCTAAACCTTGGATATTCATCCTAGGGGATTCAGCTCATACCATTCACCCATTAGCAGGACAAGGGATGAATCTAGGAATCGAGGATGTCAGGGCGCTTGAGTCTGTGTTGCGAGCGAGTGCGAATAGTAAAGCGATTTCTCCGACTCAGCTACACACACTGGCACAACGTCGTCGCGCTAAAGCAATTATCATGCAACAGTTAATGTCGTTGTTCGACAGCACTTGGCGGTGGAAGAATCCTCTTTCACACTGGTTGCGAAACATAGGTGTTCGGACTTTTTCGCACATACCCACAATAAAGAAACAAATCATCAGGGAGGCAATGGGATTCGGACCCATGACTAAAGTGAATTGAAAACAGCTTTGTACGAAAATCATGTTCGCTTAGATGCACAACTAGTAGATTTCGCGGGGTGGCAAATGCCCATGCGTTACAGCTCTACCATCGACGAGCATCACGCTGTGCGGAAACATGTTGGAATGTTCGATGTGTCTCACATGCTAACGGTTGACTTTGAAGGTCCACAGAGTACTTTGTTTTTGCGAAAACTGTTAGCCAGTGATGTGAACAAACTGTCAAAAGATGGCCAAGCACTATACACAGTGATGCTCAATGAACGAGGTGGCATCATTGATGATCTAATAGTTTATCGGTTGCACGAGACAAGCTTTCGTATTGTTTTTAACGCTGGTGTAGCAGATACTGACTTAGAGTGGGTCACGTCTTGGCAACAGACAACAGCATATTCAGTGTCGATCACTCCCAGACGAGATCTGAGCATCATTGCGGTACAAGGTCCCAATGCGCTTCAAACGGTCGTCGAACTACTTGATTGCCCTCAGTTAATTTCAGTTCAACCTTTTACTGCAATTCTTCACAATGAGCTTTTTATCGGTCGCACTGGATACACCGGTGAAGATGGCGTGGAGATAGTCTGTCCTAATGCGGACGCGCCCAAATTTTGGAATCGACTCTTAGACGCCGGCGCGCTTCCCTGTGGTCTAGGAGCGCGCGATACATTGAGACTTGAAGCCGGAATGAACTTGAACGGTCAAGACATGACACCTGACCACACACCCTACGAGTGTGCCCTTTCTTGGGTACTAGATCTTGAACCGTCGCGCGACTTTGTTGGTCAAACAGCACTTGAAGAGACAAATCGACATGGGATCGCAACAAAACTCACCGGCATTGTGCTACAAGGAGGAGTGATGCGATCTGGATACGAAGTACAATCCAACGCAGGTTTAGGGACCATAACCAGCGGTTCGTTTTCACCGACTCTCGGTTATAGTATCGCCTTAGCGCGAATTCCCCGCACCAGCACTGGAGAGTGTTCGGTCTTAATCCGTAACAAACACAAAGCGGGAAGAATCGTTCGACCACCATTTGTTAGACATGGAGAAAAAGTACACAAATGAGCGAAACACCACAGGAATTACGTTACACCGATACCCACGAATGGGCACGAACAGAACCCGATGGTACCGTCTGCGTAGGAATCTCGGATTTTGCCCAAGACGCTCTTGGTGATGTTGTGTTTATTGAACTGCCAGAGACAGGTACCGAAGTAGCTGCTGGTGCCGAGGTTGCAGTAATCGAATCCGTAAAAGCGGCCTCGGACATTTACAGTCCCGTCTCAGGTGAGATCGTACGAGTGAACGACCAACTTACGGATGCGCCGGATCTGGTAAATTCTGAGCCGTACGAAGGCGGTTGGATCTTTGTGGTTCAGCCTTTGTCTGACGATCCCAACGCGGATTTGCTGACCGCGGACCAGTACCAAGAATTCTGCGAAACAGATAGTAACGAGCACTAAGCACTCAGTAGGTTAAAGTACTCATGCCCTTCATACCCCACACTTCGTCTGAGGTCGAAACCATGTTGCAAAGCATCGGTGTCAAGAACATCGATGAATTGTTTGACGAGATTCCAGGTAGCGTTCCCGTAGCGAATTTCCGAGCGATTGAAAATTCGCTCACAGAAATGGACATGGTGTATCGTCTTGCAGAGCGCGCGAAACGAGATGAACTTGGATCTTGTTTTCTCGGTGCAGGCTCTTACGACCACCACATCCCTGCAGCTGTGTGGGATCTTGCTACACGGGGTGAGTTCCTAACTGCATACACACCTTATCAAGCCGAAGCGAGTCAAGGTACGTTACAGCTTCTCTATGAGTTTCAAACAATGATGGCATCGTTGGCAGGATTAGATGTCGCTAATGCCTCAGTTTATGACGGGGGATCGGGCTTGGGAGAAGCAATTCTCATGGCGGTACGAAGTAACCGTAGTGCTGGCAACCGCAAGATCGTGATCGGCGGAGCGGTGAATCCGTTCTACGTGAAGACCGCCAATACTCTTGTAGTTAATCAAGGGATCGAATTGGTACACGTTCCCCACGAGAACGGAGTATTTGACCCAAAACAATGCCCTATTGACGACCCAAACGTTGTAGTCGTACAACAACCAAATTTCTTCGGACTGTTAGAGAACGTTGATGCAATTTCAAACTGGGCTGCTGAACGCAATGCATTGTTGATCGCGGTGGTGAATCCTCTGACATTAGCGGTATTAAAACCGCCGGGTGAGTGGGGTGATTCTGGTGCCGACATTTGCATTGGGGATGGTCAGCCGCTGGGAGTACCTATGGCTTCAGGCGGCCCATCATTTGGGTTCCTTTGTTCCAAAATGAAACATGTACGGCAAATGCCCGGCAGGATCGTTGGCCGGACAGTAGACGCGAATGGTGCTATTGGGTACACGCTTACTTTGCAAGCTCGGGAACAACACATTCGACGCGCCAAAGCAACTTCAAATATTTGTACGAACCAAGGGCTCTTAGTTACCGCGGCCACAATCTACATGTCGATCATGGGAGTCTCTGGACTGCGAAATACAGCATCCCGTTGTCACGAAAACACCAGGTACCTCGTCGCGCAACTCGAAGCAACAGGTCGAGCTCAACGAGCTTTTCATTCGCCGTACTTCCATGAGTGTGTCCTTAGGTGTGTGGGTGATGTCGGTGCCTTGACAAAAACCATGATTACCGAACACGGCATTCTAGCCGGTCTCCCCTTAGGCGAATTTGATGAGTCACTTGATGACTGCTTACTTCTGTGTGCTACTGAGAGACGTACTCACGAAGAAATCGATCACTTTGTCGAACTCTTTAACCGCACACTAAAGGAAGGATAGGTCATGTCAACGATACCGACTATATTTGACACTTCAAAACCCGGTCGCTTGGCAGGTGGTCAAACACCGAAAGAAGGGGACTTAACTGGGTTACCCAACGAACTGCTCCGTGAGTCAAAGCTTGTTTTACCGGAAGTCTCAGAACTTCAAGCTGTACGTCACTTCACTAAGTTGTCACAACAGAATTTTTCGATCGACGGAAATTTCTATCCTCTCGGCTCTTGCACTATGAAATACAACCCGAGAGGTGCTCATCGAGCCGCATCGCAACCTGGATTTCTAAATCGTCATCCATTGACTCCCGCGTTCGCCAGCCAAGGCTTGCTTAGTTGTTTCTGGGATCTACAAGAAACTCTCAAGACGGTCACTGGAATGGAAGCTGTATCGTTGGTTCCGATGGCGGGGGCGCAAGGTGAATTAGCCGGGGGACTCATGATTCGCGCCTACCATGAAGACTGCGGCGACTTTGAACGGGATGAGATTCTCGTTCCAACAGCAGCCCATGGGACCAATCCAGCCACTGCTACGATGTGTGGGTACAAAACTCGAGAAATTGGTGTTGCTGCAGATGGTGACGTGGATATAGAAGACCTCAAACGCATGGTTGGACCGAAGACTGCTGGAATAATGCTTACGAATCCATCCACTTGCGCAGTCTTTGAACGCCGAATTTTGGAGATTGCCGACATCGTGCACGACGCTGGCGGCTTACTCTACTATGACGGTGCTAACTTGAACGCTATCCTTGGCAAAGTTTGTCCTGGAGACATGGGTTTTGATGTACTGCACTTGAACCTACATAAAACTTTCGCTACACCTCATGGTGGCGGCGGACCCGGTGCCGGACCCGTCGCAGTCAATAGCTTGCTACAACCTTACTTGCCTATTCCCATGGTGGGAAAATTGGACGACCAATATATATGGCTTGATGAAAACTACTTCCCTTTGACCATCGGCAAACTTGCTGCTTTCATGGGTAACGCAGGGATCTTGATTCGCGCTTTGGCGTATGCTCTTATGCTGGGCCGGGAAGGTATGGTTCGAGTCGCTGAATATGCTACACTCAACGCGAACTATCTAGCGGCAGAGTTATCAAAAGCTGGATTTCAACTCGCCTACCCGACAAGGCGTGCAACTCATGAATTTCTCATCACTCTAAATAGAGAGGCTAAAGACCTTGGAGTCCGAGCATTGGACTTCGCAAAGAGGTTGCTCGACTTTGATATGCATGCACCAACGACGTATTTTCCTCTCCTCGTACCCGAGTGTTTTCTGATCGAACCCACCGAAACAGAAACCAAAGCCGTGTTGGACGAATTTGTTTCTGCAATGTGTAAGATTCGGGAGGAAGCGCAAGAAAATGCGGACTACGTGAAACAAGCCCCGCATAATCAAGTAGTCCGACGACTTGATGAAGTACGCGCAGCACGCGAATTAGATTTGAGCTGGTCTGGGACTGAGGGATAGAGTCACACAATCAGTATAGACCTTACGCGTATTCGAGAGTATCGCTCAGGCGTAGTTCACTATCGTACTAGCGTTGCGAGGTTTGTACTAACTTGACCGCTCGAACCTATCGACCAGCAATTGGGATCATTGTTGTCAACGAGCATGGTCAAGTGCTCATAGCAAGACGCAACGACATGGAAAATCAATGGCAATTCCCTCAAGGCGGAATTGATTCAAGCGAAACCCCATACGAAGCAGTACTTCGTGAGTTAAAGGAAGAGACTGGTATTGATCAAAAAAGTGTGGAAATTCTAGGGACCACTCAAACGTACCTACAGTATGATTACCCTCCTAGTGTGATGCAAGAATTGAATGTGAGTAAGACTTGGCGATATGCTGGGCAACAAGTTCAGTTTTTTCTCATAAGATATTTCGGCTCTGATGAGGACATTAACGTTCAAAACGTTCCAAAGCCGGAATTTGACGCGTGGAAGTGGGTGGACTATTGGGAACCATTGCGTCTAATCGTCGAGTTTAAGCGCGACATGTATGATCGTGCAATGACAGAACTAGTTGCCTATTTACGGTTCGAGGTGAAGTAAAAGTGTACGAGGCTATGGTACGGCTTGCCCGCGATATCCTTGCGCAACCAGATTGGAGTAAGGGTGCTGCCATGGCGGTAGCTCGAATCGGTATGAACCTCGGTGTAGATTGTTGTTCGTTGTATGCTCTCGACCACACAACCGATAGTTTTCGTTTAATCGCACACGAAGGTCCTTTCTCCGATCAAATTCATCAATTGTCATTACCCGAGAATACAGGTTTAGTGGGATTTATTGCTCAACGTGCTGAACCTCTCAATTTGCCTGACGCGACGTCTCATCCCGCTTTCGTGAAGAATTCAGTCATCGCAGAATCAGAGTTCAACGTGTTTCTTGGGGTCCCGATGGTCCATAACCGAAAATGTGTTGGAGTGCTCACGGTCCGTCGAGACAGTCAAAACTTCACAGACGAAGAAGAAGGGTTTCTCACTTCGCTAGCTACAGCATTGGCGTCCACCATCGCACATGCCATTGAGTTTGGGGAAATCGCGGCTACCCCAAACTATCATCGCCATAGGGTACAGAAAAAGTTTCGAGCAATTCCTAGCTCACCTGGATATCGTATCGGCACCGGATTTGTACTCTACGACGACTTAATGCTTGATGATGTTCCAGAACGGGAGACTGAAGAACCAGAAGCAGAATTTCAGCGATTTTTGGTCGCGCTCAAAGCCGTTCGAGACCACAACGAAAAGATTTCACAATCGTTTGACGAACTCGATCCATTGCATCAGGAGATATTCAACGCTTATTTGCATATTCTCGACGACGAAACTATGGTAGAAGAAGTCAAGTGTGAAATCTTTGAACAGGAGCAATGGGCACCTGGTGCTGTCAAACGAGTGTTCGCCCGGCATATCGTAACTCTAGAGGAGATCGAAGACTTCTATCTCGCCGAACGCGGAGACATGTTACGCGACATCGCAGATCAACTGTTAGAGAAACTTCAGAATATTCGGAGTCGCGATCGCAACAATCCACCTGCTAGCGCGATCTTAATGGCCGAATACGTCACCGCGACAATGATCGCAGAGGTCGTACCCGAGAATATCATCGGCATCGTCTCGAAGACCGGTTCTGCGAACTCACATACAGCTATTTTGGCTCGAGCATTGGGAATTCCAGCTGTAATGGGTGCTATGGATCTACCACTGTTTGAAGCAGAAGAGGCCCCAATAGCACTTGATGGTTCGAGCGGCGAGATCTACATTAATCCGACAGCCGAGACCCTCGACCGATACCAGGCACGCATTCAAGAAAGCGCGAGTTTTGATCGAGAACTTGAAGCACTACGCGAACTACCGGCCGAAACGACGGACGGACACTTAGTGCAAATCCAAGTCAACATCGGGATGTTAGAAGAGATTCAGCAAGCTCTCGACAATGGTGCAGAAGGAGTTGGACTATTTCGAACAGAAGTCCCGTTCGCGTCAAAAAAGCACTTTCCAACAGAAGCGCAGCAACGAGAAATCTATCGCCAGCACATGTTGGCGTTTAAACCAAAGCCCGTAACGATGCGAATACTTGATATTGGCGGGGACAAGGAATTACCGTATTTTCCTATTAGAGAGGAAAACCCGTTCCTCGGTTTGCGCGGTATTCGGGTCACTCTAGATCATCCGGACATCTTTCTCGTGCAAGTACGTGCAATGCTGAAAGCAAGTGACGATTTACAAAGCGAATTGCGTATCTTGTTGCCGATGATTTCCAATCTCGAAGAAGTTTGTTTCGCTAAGAATCTAATCGATCAAGCGTTTCAAGAAATCCAAGAAGAAGGATTTACCGTACGACACCCCAAAGTCGGTGCAATGATCGAAGTTCCGGCGTTAGTTTTCCAGATTCGTTCGATCGCAGAGCAAGTCGACTTTCTCGCAGTCGGGTCAAATGACTTGACACAATATTTGCTCGCGGTGTCTCGTAATAATGCGCGGGTCGTTGATCTTTACCGAGAATTTCACCCTTCAGTTTTAATAGCGTTAAACTCCATCGTTAGGGACGCACATCGGGCGGATACACCTATTTCGATTTGCGGAGAGATGGCCGGGACGTTTGAAGGTGCCGTGTTGCTTCTCGCGATGGGTTTTGATTCACTCTCAATGAACGCCACACATATTCCAAGGGTCAAATGGTTGATTCGAAATCTATCGTACAAGTCCTGTCAGCATTTACTAGCAGAGGTATTAGCTATGGACGACGCGACCCAGATCGTAGAATTCGTGCGTAGTCATCTCCGGCAAGCCGGTGTGGGTAAAGTACTAGCTAGTACGTAGTACTATTTCTTCAGCAATCAACGTTCCTACTTCTGCTTGAGGTCCATATTGCTGTTCATTCACAACTATTGAGTTTGGACCCAAAAAAAGAATGGTACTAGAGCGGGTTCCGTACGTGTCTCCGAAAACAAAACAATCACAGTCTTGAGATGGTTCTTTAGGTCCAAGCAACTCTAATAGCGAGTTGGCTTCGCGTTTTGCTGCTAATTGCTCAAATTGGCTGAGTCAGATTTAGGGAATTATACATTTAACTTGACAAAATCACTGGGATAAACACAATCTCGGTTTATGAATGAGTTAAATTGTAAGAATCGCACGATCTTTCTCCACGACAATTTAGAGATACTACAAAGTCTTAATTCGCGCTGTATCGATCTGATTTACCTTGACCCTCCGTTCAATAAGAACAAGAAGTTCACGGCTCCGATTGGGAGTAGTGCAGAAGGTGCCGAGTTTAGCGACATATTCCGCGAGGAGGATGTCAAGGACGAATGGCTCCAAACAATCAAAGAAGATCAGCCTGAACTGTACCAATATTTGAATGGGATTAAGGGCGTGGGGAAGCCGTACAACTTCGCATACTTGGCGTACATGGCTATTCGGCTGATCGAATGTGAACGGATATTAAAGACCACTGGTTCGATATACCTGCATTGCGATCCGACCATGAGTCACTACCTGAAGTTGGTTATGGACTGTATTTTCGGAGAAATAAATTTCCGGAATGAGATTGTTTGGTGCTATTCAACTAGTGGTCGTAGAAAGAGATTTTTTGCACCAAAACATGATGTAATACTGTTCTATAGTAAATCCAATGGGGTTTATTGGAGCGACTATCGTATTCCAGTCTCGCAAAAATACTTAGATAGTCATTATCGACAAACAGACACATTGGGAAGACGATGTCGTATTCGTAAAGATGCAGGAAAAACAAGAATTTACTACCCTGAAGAAGGGATGATTTGTAATGACTGGTGGGTAGACATTCCGTATGTCAATTCACAAGCAAAAGAGCGAACTGGATACCCGACTCAAAAGCCGTTAGCGTTGTTGGCACGAATAATCAGGGCGTCAAGCGATGAAAATGGTATAGTATTAGACCCATTTTGTGGTTGTGCTACCACTTGTGTGGCTGCAGAGCGACTCGATAGAAAGTGGGTTGGTGTAGACGTTTCAATTAAAGCCTACGAACTAGTCAAAGAGCGTTTATTGAAAGAAAGAGAATTGGTAGCGGCTTCGTCCGAGGAGCGTAGACTTGCTAGTAGTGAAGTGGTTCTCAAGACCGCCCCCCCTAAGCGTACCGACGTTGAAATAGACTATCGGGAAGAGAAGTTTGTTTACATTATTTCGCACCCGAATTATGAGGGCGAGTTCAAAGTAGGAATTGCTAAGGACGTGAACGCGCGGTTGAACGCGTATCAGACCTCTGACCCTGAACGTCAGTACCAGTTAGCGTACTCGCTCAGGACGCCTAAATTTAGGGAAACGGAAATATACATTCACAAGGTGTTTCCAAACAAGTATGAATGGGTGCGGGGAAACTTGGAAGACATTAAGAAAGAGATTGAAACCTATGCCTCAGCGTCGGAAATTCTCTGAAACAACACACTCACACTGAGCGGACTAAGGCGTGAGAATAAGAAGCAAGGATTTATGAAATGAACCAGAAAATATTGAAACCAGCTCAAGGAAAGAAAGCGGTTTGCATCTCTTTTGTCGCGCCGATTACAGATATTACTACTCAAGCTCTTCTTGCAGCAGTGAGCAATGCAACAAATCAAGGAAACCATGAAGTTTACCTTCTCTTATCAACCCCTGGCGGATCGGTTAGTAGTGGTATAACTGCTTACAACACCCTGAAGACATTTCCTGTTTTTCTGACAATTGTGAACACGGGAAACATTCAATCAATCGGTAATGTCATTTATCAAAGTGGAAAACACAGGATCGCGACTCCATCATCTAGTTTTATGTTTCACGGAATTGGTTTTGATCTTCCACAAAACACCCGATTGGAACTTAAAGATGTAAAAGAGAGGTTAGTATCGCTTGAAAATGATCAGAATCTGATGGCAAATATCTTAGCCAAACATACCAACCTTGACCTACAAGCAGTTAACCAACTATTCCTGCAAATGGAATTTGTTGACACCGATAACGCTATCAAATATGGTATCACAGATGAAATCACTGAGGTCCGCTTCCCTAAAGGACAAGTTCCTATTCATCAAATCGTGTTCAACAAGAATTGAGCTTTCGCTCTCTGGCAACCCGCCAATAGTTGGCCATTTAGGTTTACAATCAATTGATTCCATTTTACACTCCCATGTTATAATCTTCACGGGAGGAGTACAAGGAGTAGTTTATGCGACCAGTTTTAGACCCGAAGAAACATCTAAAAGGCGCGACGCCTGAGAAATTGGCACGCGCATTATTGAACTTGCCGAGCCGTCGAGCTCAGTCCGTTGTCAGCGATAAGGGCGACGCGAAGAAGGTTGCGACCGACAAGTCGTAGGACTGTGTCTTGCATTTGACCGAGCGTATCTAACTCTCGAATATTGTGCTTGCCCGCGAACTCTTGAACGTAGCGGTTCAAATGCTTCGGACTAATCTTGTGGAACGTGCCTTTATGGGCACGTTTCAACATTGACCAAAAAGATTCCACGCCATTGGTGTGTGCCATCATACGTACATATTCACCAACACTATGTTTGACCGCTTCATGTTCTCTCGGAAGTCCTTTGTACGCGGTCGCGTCGTCCGTATAAACGACTGCGTCCTTAGCCGCTACTCCAAGTACGAAACCTTGTAAGGTCGGCTTGTCGGTACATTCAACAACCTTAGCTCGAACTTGTTTAGTTGCTCGATCCTTCGCACCTACAACCGTAGTTTTACCAACCGCTCCGCGACCTTCCAACTCTGCGCGTTTTGATTTGGACATATTACTACGCTTACCGCCTACGTAAGTTTCGTCTACTTCAATCGGACCAGAGAATGTATCCTCTGACTCACCCGACCATGCTTGACGTATTCTGTGGAGCATGAACCACGCAGTTTGTTGCGTGACTCCAATGTCGCGTCTTAACTTCATGCTTGATATGCTTTTCAAAGAAGTAAGACAGAGATAAATCGCGAGAACCCACTTACGCAATGAAACACGCGAACACTCCAACACTGTACCCGTGCGAACGCTAAAATAGGAGCGACAATCGGAGCACCAATACGGCATGGGCTTACCACTCTTTACCGGGCTAGTTCTTTCGCTCTTACACTTACCACACTTGCGACCTTCACTCCAAAATACATCTTCAAACCACTTCGTCGCGGTTGCTTCATCGGGAAACATGTCGAACAATTGCATAAGGGTAATCCCTTCGCGATATGCTTTTCCTGGGGCTTGTTTGCTCATACTTTCAACTCCACTGTATAGGTGGTAACTATACCATAAAATCAGGTATTTGTCAAGTTAAATATATAATGCCCCAGATTTAGCCCGAAGCGAGTTGTTGTCTAAATTTGCATTGGTGATCACGTGATATCCTGAATTGAATTCTGTAAAGAAATTCTCGTGATTGCTCCAAAAAGCTAAATCAACTCCATCATATACGATCAAATTGCACCCGCGGTATTCGCTGAACGGTATCGAACGCACATACTCCAGCGACATGATTTCCGTAAGAAGAAAGTCTCGAACCAACTCACCGCGTGAACGGTAATCGGATGCTCGTTCGTTGTTCCGCGACCAGTTCGCCACAGCGGCGAATCGTCCAGTAGTAGTAACTCCCATCCAAGTACCCAGTTCCTGTAAGTCTCGACCGCCAAAAATGTTTGGATGGTCCGACCAATAGTGAGCAGCACTTGTCGGGCGAGCGAAATATTCGTCTCGATTCGCGGCTACTAGCAACGGGTACTTTTGGTCAACCCTGAATGCGATAAGTATCAAGCACACAGATTCAACTCCATTCGAAATAATCGCAAACAGGACAATCCGAAGATCGAGAAGTAACAATCTCGTGTCTCAATTACAATTTCTTCATGCAATAGTTTTAAGCCCGATTTATTCAAACTTTCGGTCTCAAAACACCGTCCTATGAAAGACACGCATTGAACTATCCTGACATAAATCCAATAATTTTTTCTCTCGGACCGATTTCCTTTCGATGGTACGGGCTACTTTACGTCGTTGCTTTTACCGTTTGTTATGGCTTAGGTCGAAAGCGGCTAAAAACTCATTCTAACTTAACTGTCCAACAATGGAATGATCTACTGTTTTGGGGAATTGTCGGTACACTTCTTGGCGGTCGGTTTGGGTTCGTTTTGTTCTATGGCTTTGATAAATTCTTAGCCGATCCGTTCTGGGCAGTGAAGGTCTGGGAAGGTGGTATGTCTTTTCATGGGGGTGTCATCGGTGTAGCAACAACTATCCTCCTTTGGTGCAAGTTAAATAAAACTGCTTTCTTTAGTGTGACAGACTTTATAGTTCCAGTTGTGCCCATCGGTATCGGAATCGGACGACTGGGAAACTTCATTAACACTGAGTTGCCTGGACGGGCAACAGAGAGCTTTTTGGGAGTGCATTTTCCCTGCCACGCGGTTGCAGCTCTTAACCCTACCTGTGTAGGTGAATACGAAGAGTTCACGCGCCACGTTTCGAGCTTGTATCAGGCTTTTGTAACTGGAGTAGTCGTTTTTAGCTTATTGTGGTGGTTCTCTCGAAAACCAAGAGACCGTGGAGCCGTCAGCGGCCTATTCTTCCTACTATACGGTGTCGGTCGGTGTTTTACCGAGACGTTTCGCGAACCCGATGTTGAACTTGGATTCATCGCAGGAAACTGGCTCACCATGGGACAATTACTGTCAATTCCAATGATTCTGATTGGCGTCTTACTGCTAGTCCCCACAGTCAATAAATATTTAACAGATCGCTCTAAACCATGAAACAGTATCTTGAATTACTACAAAGAATTGTCGATGAAGGCGTACCGAAGGAAGATCGAACTGGGACGGGGACTCTGTCTGTTTTTGGGCATCAATTTCGGGTCGATCTAAGTGATGGATTCCCGTTAGTAACCACCAAGAAGATGTTTGTTCGCGGAATCGTGCATGAATTGCTCTGGTTATTGTCGGGCTCTTCAAACATCCGTTATCTTCAAGAGAACAATGTTCATATTTGGGATGAATGGGCAGATGAAAATGGTGACTTAGGTCCCGTTTACGGCTATCAATGGCGCTCATGGCCATGCGCGAACGGTGAGTTTATTGATCAAATTTCACGGGTTGTCGATTCTATTCGTACGAATCCGTCTTCAAGACGCCATTTGGTCTCAGCTTGGAATGTTGAATATATCGACAAGATGGCACTGCCACCATGCCACACTTTTTTTCAGTTCTACGTTGCGCAAGATAGGTTGTCCTGCCAACTTTATCAAAGAAGTGCCGACGTCTTTTTGGGGGTACCGTTCAATATCGCAAGTTATTCTCTGCTCACACACATGGTCGCTCAGGTAACCAATTTAGAGCCAGGTGAATTTGTCCACACCTTCGGTGACGCACACTTGTATGTAAATCACTTGGAACAAACGAAAGCACAATTAGAGCGCGAACCTCTCGAACTACCGCAACTGGAACTCAATCCCGCGATTACCGATCTGTTTGAGTTTCGATACGAGGACATTCGAATCGTTAATTACACCAGCCACGAAGTCCTGAAGGCAGACATTTCCGTGTAACGACAGCTCTGGAACAATGCAAATTACCAAGTCGGCGTAGCCCGCAAACCACTCTACCTATCGAACACCTACCAGTACAGTGATACGCAGTCCTGCAACGAATTCCACTGATCGATAAAGTTGGCTGGGTCGTTTGTGTTACACTCGAAATCGTGTTAGAACTACTCCTGCCTTAGGTCTTGATCGAAATGGCGTTCATTGTTGTCGAATGCGTGAGTCGAACTTCCCCTTAGTTTTTGGCTAGCAACTTACTGTGAATAAACCGTGATCATTTCTCTCATTTGGGCCATGTCTCGCAATCGAGTGATTGGTCGCAACAATAAATTACCATGGAAGCTCCCAAACGAGCTCAAGTATTTCAAAGACCGGACGCTAGGCAAGCCAGTGATAATGGGTCGAAAAACTTTTGAGTCGATCGCGTCGCCGCTTCCAAACCGCTTAAATATCGTTATGACACGTACAACACAGAACTGGAAGAACGTAGTCATCGTTCACTCGCTCAAAGAAGCTTTGGATCACGCGAAACAACACTGTGACACGAAGAGGATCGAAGAGTGTTTTGTAATTGGAGGTACCAGTGTGTATGCGGAGGCATTGGTTCATGCACAGAGGTTGTACGCAACTACGGTGAACGCTGAGATTCAGGGCGATGCCTACTTTCCAATATATGACGAAAGCCGATGGACACTTGTCACTGAATCTCATCATCCTCAGGATTCAGAGCACGATTATTCGTATGACATTAGGCAGTATGAACGATCTTCCTAATCACGCAACAGCTCGTTAATCGAAGTCTTTGCCCTTGTGTTAGCGTCGACTTTCTTAATGATGACTGCACAGTATAAGTTGGGATTCGATCCATCGACGTTTTTATTCTGCATTGGAAGTGAGCCCGGTACAACTACCGAGTACGCCGGTATGCGACCACGAAGAATTTGACCCGATTGAGTGTCGTAAATTTTCGTCGATGCTCCAATGAAGACCCCCATCGACAGTACTGAACCTTCCTCGACGATAACACCTTCAACAATTTCCGAGCGCGCACCGATAAAACAGTTATCTTCGACTATAACTGGATTAGCCTGTAACGGTTCAAGTACTCCGCCGATGCCCGTTCCTCCCGAAATGTGGCAGTTTTTTCCGATCTGTGCACAAGATCCTACGGTTGCCCATGTGTCAATCATCGTACCACGACCGATATGCGCTCCAACGTTGACGAAGCACGGCATGAGTACGACATTAGGAGCGATGTATGCCGAGTGTCGTACAAAAGCACCAGGAACCGCACGAAAACCTCGTGAACTGAATTCTTCCGCATCCCAACCCGAAAACTTTGAAGGTACTTTATCCCACCAAGTTAATGTGTCGTTCTGTGTAGCGAGCCGCGTAAACGGATTCAGGACAAAGCTGAGTAACACGGCTTTTTTTAACCACTGATGAACAACCCATTCACCATTGAGTTTTTCGGCAACTCTCAATGTGCCATTGTCGAGCGCGACAAGAGTCTCGTCAACCGCACTACGTACGGGACCTTCTGTCGTCGAAGAGTACGAGCCTCGTTGTTCCCAACCTCGATTGATAACCTGTTCGTTGTTCAAACTAGTTTTCCTAAAAACTCATCCAACTGATGCAATTATGTGGGTTCCAATATTTCTGTCTATTTACTGTTCTCAAAGAGCCTCGAGAACTTCGCAGACAACTCTATACCCTTCGAAGCTATAACTCTAGGTTTTCTTACAACTAGAGTGTGTCACTGAATTCTGCATCTTTAGAATAGGGAATCCTGATGATTGTCAAACCAAGAATTCGTGGTTTCATATGTACGACGGCACATCCGACTGGTTGTGCTAAAAACGTGCAAGACCAAGTTAACTATGTGCGTGGAAGGCCGCAAGTAAAAGGTTCCTCCAACGCTCTTATTGTCGGTTGTTCCGCAGGGTACGGTTTAGCCTCGCGCATATCAGCAGCCTTTGGCTGTGGTGCGAACACCGTTGGTGTGTCATTTGAAAAAGAACCCAGCGAAAGGAAAACTGGTTCCGCAGGTTGGTACAACAACGTTGCCTTTGATCAGCTCGCAAATTCAACTAATCTGTTCTCACACACAATCAATGACGACGCGTTCGCTGACCATACCAAAGCTGAAGTGATAAGAGCTATTCAGAACAATATAGGTTCAATTGATCTACTGATTTATAGCCTCGCGGCACCGATCCGTACCCACCCGAAAACAGGTGAAGTGTTTCGGTCGGCGATCAAACCCATTGGACAAACCATGAGTTCACGCACTCTAAAGCTTGATGTACTTACCGGGAGTTGTGAAGTCGCAGAGATCGAACTTGACGAAGCGACGGACGAAGAAATCCGATCGACGATAGCAGTCATGGGCGGAGAAGATTGGGAATTTTGGATCGAAGCACTTGCAGAAGCTGGAGTACTGGCCCAGAACTTTAAAACCGTTGCGTACACCTATTTAGGTAATGAACTCACTTGGCCGATCTATCGCGGTGGAACGATTGGTAAAGCTAAAGAACACCTCGACGAGACTTGTCATAAGCTAAATCACCGATTTGGTCAATCTGGAGTCGAAGCGTCCGTAGCTGTTCTCAAAGCGGTCGTTACTCAAGCAAGTACCGCGATCCCAGTAGTACCTTTGTACTTTTCAATCTTGTTTCAAGAGATGAAAACAAAGGGCACTCACGAAAACTGTATTCAGCACATCCATCGACTCTTTAGTGAGCAACTATATCAAGAGCCTCGTCGAGAGGATGACTCCGGACGAATTCGTATGGATAACTATGAACTCGACGAAACAGTGCAAGCAAGTGTTGCGAAGAGCTGGGAACGGATCAATTCGGAAAACGTCCATGAACTTGCCGATGTCAGCGGATTTCAGGTAGATTTTTTGAGACTGTTCGGTTTTGGACACCCTGAAGTCGATTACGACGCGGAGGTCAACCCGGTCCCCTTGCAGGGATGATTGCTCGACCTCGGGACACGACATTTCTGAAAGCGTGTCGAGGAGAACCTACAGAATATACGCCGATTTGGTTAAACCGTCAGGCTGGTCGGTACATGCCGGAATATCGGGCTGTCAAAGGGAATACCAAGAGTCTAGATTTCTTCACAAATCCTGACTTAGCCGCAAGAGTCACGTTGGACGCACAGCGGATACTCGGCGTTGACGCTGCGATCGTCTTCGCTGACCTACTGCCGATGCTTCATCCAATGGGATTGGAGTTGGATTACTTCGAAGGTGTGGGGCCGCGTTTCGCTAATCCAATCCGTGAACCGCGTGATAGCTCCCGTTTGCGGAGACTGGAGGCTGAAGAAGACTGTGGATACATTGCACAGACCATTAAAAATGTTTTAGAGGATCTTCCATCCGATGTCAGTCTAATCGGATTTGCCGGCGCACCCTTAACTCTCGCTGCGTACGCTATCGAGGGTCAGGGATCACATCAATTCCAGAATGTGAGGAAGTTCATGTATCAATGGCCAAACAGTTGGTTCGAACTTCTTGAGAAGATTACGCTATCGGTAATCGACTACGTAAATCTCCAAATCCGATCGGGTGCGGATGCAATTCAAATTTTTGACAGTTGGGTAGGATGTCTAGGAATTAGAGAGTATGAGACATATGTCTTTCCATTTACTCAGCAACTATTCAATGGTATAAACGATACTATACCAAGAATTTACTTCGGTACGGGCAACACGCATTTGCTAAAGACTATGTATCAAACAGGACCCGATGTTCTTGCACTCGATTGGCGACCTCGACTTATAGAAGTGTGGGAAGGCTTACAGTGCAGAGCAATTCAGGGTAACATGGATCCAATCGCGTTATGTGCTGATGAGAAGGTGGTTATTGAGCATGCTCGACGAATTCTTTCTGATGTTGCCGCAAAACCTGGGCACATTTTCAACTTGGGACACGGTATCATTCCATCGACACCTGTCAAAAACGTTAAGCGTCTCGTCGACTACGTGCAGTCTTTCCATTTCCATTAGAGCTTACACTGTAATCTCCGTCGTTAGCGACGTGTCTCCTTCGATGATTGATACGTCATTGTGTGGAGGTTTCGATCAAAAACAATAAGCATCAAGAACACGAACCAAGGTATCCTGCGCGGTTCGCACCTGGTCAAGAGACAAATATTCGTCGACTTGATGTGCTTGATCAATAGACCCAGGACCGAACACAATCGTATCAAGACCCATACTCTGCAAAAACGGTGCCTCAGTACCGAATGCAACGGTCTTAACCGTTTTTCCCGTTAGTTGTTCCATGAGTTTCGATAACCTCGAGTCAGAGTTTGCAGAAAACGGTTCGATCGGAGGCATTCCTAACTCGACGTCGATAGGCATACCTACTTTTGAATCAAGCGACTCTAGGTGATGCCTTAGCTCTTCTGCCACCTGGGTACTGGACATTCCGGGAAGCGTTCGACAGTCGATTAAAAGTTCTGCGCTATTGCAAATTCGATTCGCACTATCACCGGCATGAAGGCACCCAAGATTCATGGTTGGATAAGGAATATCGAAGGCTTCATGGTGATGACGCTGACGAAGAACTTCACGATAATTAAGGAGCGCGGTGAGTATTTCGTGCATCCCCTCGAGCGCGTTAATTCCAAGATTTGGGTCTGACGAATGAGCTGATCTACCACGCGTTGTGATCTTCATGGTAAATATCCCTTTGTGCGCGGTTACCGTTTCTAATGATGTCGGTTCCCCAATAATAGCCGCTTCAGCAGTCAGCTCTTCAGTGTCTAGTAAGTGTCTTGCACCCGCCATGTCCGTCTCTTCGTCAGCCGTGGCTAATACGGTAATCGGTTTTGTCAGTTTGGTTGAGGATGTGTGCTCTAAGATCTCGAGTATCGTCGGAAAAAATCCTTTCATATCGCAAGTACCGAGACCAAAGAACTTGTCATCCCTAGACGTCAATTCAAACGGATCACTAGTCCACAGTTCGGGATTGCACGCGACCGTGTCGGTATGACCAGAAAGCAGTAAACCTCCTGTTCCCTCACCTTTCCGCGCGACCAGATTGAATTTAATATTGTTCGGTAACGACTGGATTGAAATATCAAAACCAAGATCTTCCAGCCACGTTGCTAAGAGTTCAACGACCGCGCGATTACTACAATCAAGCTCGCGCGAGAGATTGCTGACAGACGGTGTCTGTACTAATGCACCAAGCATTTCTGAAAAACTAGGTATGGACACTGCCGTCATGGAGAATCTAGGTCGCTCTTTAATCTTTAAATTAGTTTACTGAGGATGTGTGAATATGGTAGCAACGCCAGCTAGTTTCGCAGACCGCGATGGCACTATTTGGCTGAACGGTGATTTTGTAGATTGGCGGGATGCCAAAGTGCATGTTTTAACACACACTTTGCATTATGGAGTTGGCTGTTTTGAAGGTGTCCGCGCTTACGCTAGTTCGCAAGGACCTCAAATATTCAGACTTCACGATCACACTCGAAGATTCTTTGACTCGGCAAAAATCTTACGAATGAACATCCCTTTCTCATACGATACTCTCATTGATGTACAAGTGGATACGGTGCGACGCAATCAGTTGGAATCCGCATACATTCGACCTATAGCGTTCTTAGGCTCAGAAGCTATGGGACTACGCGCCAAAGGATTGTCGGTGAATGTCTGTGTTGCAGCCTGGTCATGGCCCAGCTACATGGACCCTGCCGCTCTTGCTAACGGTATTCGAGTCCAAACGTCGTCTTACACTCGCCACCACGTAAATATCAGCATGTGTAAAGCTAAAGCTATCGGCCATTACATCAATTCTGTATTAGCACTATCCGAAGCACTCGACGGTGGCTATGATGAGGCATTGATGCTCGACAATGAGGGGTATGTTGCGGAAGGTACAGGCGAAAACGTTTTCTTAGTAAAAAATGGCGTCATTCAAACGCCCGAACTCACGTCATGTCTTTCGGGCATCACACGCGATACGATTATGACGTTTGCTAAAGAACTTGGGTATGAAGTTATCGAACGCAGAATCACTCGAGATGAGTTTTACATCGCAGATGAATGCTTTATGACTGGTACCGCTGCTGAAGTCGTCCCCGTTTGTGAATTGGACAGTCGTACCATTGGCGATGGTACTCGTGGCCCTGTAACAGAACAGCTACAAGAAATGTACTTTGCCCAGGTTCAAGGCAAGAGTACAAACCATCCTGAATGGCTCACCCTAGTCGCGTGATTTGAACTCCTTAAAACGGTAATCGCGTCGCTGCCCGTTCGCCATCGTCTTGAATCGACGATGCACCCAAAAATATTGCGCAGGTTGACTTCGAATGACCTGTTCAATCACTCGATTGACGTTGGTTGCGTCGGCAACATAACACTCAGGCGCTGCAAGCTTCGATAACTCAATAGGATGAAACTTAACGTCCCAAGTTCGTTCTTCGTTGTTCCGTGAGTGGGCCATCAAAACGATCCGAGCACCTGTTAGACGTGCCAGTCGAAACGGGGTAGTGATTGTCGATACTTTAACTCCAAAAAAGGGTGCGAAACAAGTAGCTTTTCGAGTCCCCATATCCTGATCTGTTGCTATCCAAACGGTTTTACCGTTGCGCAATTCATTCACCACGGTCTTTAACTCTGTTGCAAGATATAGCTTTTCATACGCTCGTCGTCTGCGACTGACCGCGAAGTAATTTGCCACTGGATTTTTGATGTCGCGGTAGGTGATTTGAAAGGGTGAACAATAGCTCACAGCAGTTCCACAAAGATCTAGAGAAGCAAAGTGTGCGCCTAGTAAGATCGTGCCTTGCGAGTGTTCGCGATGGCGCAGTTGTTCAAGTCCCGATATATTCACTCTTTCCAAGAGTGTGTGCACGCCGCGGAACCAAACAAACAGAGTGTCGACCATGCTGCTTGAGAATTCATCGATAGTCCTTCTTGCCAGTTCGTCGCGTTGTACAGTCGTAAGTTCGGGAAATGCTAACTGTAAATTCACTCGAATGATTGCCTTCCGTCTAGGAACCAAGAAAAAGAACATACGTGCAATCAACCTACCCACTATATATTGCAGTCCCAACGGTAGTCGTGCTACACACCAACCTAGACCGAACAATGCCCAAGTAGGCCAATACCAAGGCAACCACAAGTGCTTCATTGGACATCAAACCCGTTGAAACAGATGATCAAGGATTCTGGCAAATCAAAACTCATCAAAGTTGCTGAAAGACTCGATGATCTATGACCGCACCTTTAGTAATTCCGAGCAGTGAACTTAGACCAGCATTGACTTCAATAACCGCTCGAACCGGGGTGTCTGACTGTATCGAATCTAAAGAATGTGGTACTGTATGAGTCACAACTTTTTGGATTTGACCACGATCGTCAACAAACCACATATCCAAGGGTACATGGGTGTTTTTCATCCACATACTCAGTATTTGACTTCGTGAATACGAGAAGAGCATGCCCCGGTCTATCGGTAAATGTCGAATGTACATTAAGCCTTGAGCTTGATCTGCGTCGGTGGTGACAGTGACGACTTTAAACTGAGCGGACAATCCTTCGGTCGTTTGCACGACTAGTGTTTCGAGTTCGTTCAAATATAGAGGTGAACGAATTTGACCTTCAGAGCTAGGCCAAATCGCCAGCAACGCGATCAGAACTACGATTGTTGCTGTTGGTAGTGTAAATGAGTGGTTTGGAATGCGCTTCAATGAACTTTACCCGAACGATTATGGGAACGAAAAGAAAGACCGATCCGAGGTGTAAATTATTAGCTTACTCACTATGAACCCCTATGCATTTAAAGTACAGAATTAAATGTATAAAATTATTTCGTTCAAAACTTGTTGCTAACTCGTGTTGGCTCAGTGTGTATGCCCATCCCCCGGGCATGGATGTGTTATAGGATAACACGATAGGAGAATCATGATCAAATCAAAAATTGTAAAAATTTGGATGCTACTCGCTGGCACATTACTCTGGGTGGGAGTCACGACCACGGCACAAGATGCCGATGATGACACGCCGACCGCAGAGGACGACGAGGAGATGGAACTAATCAATGTCATTGGAATTCGAAACCCAAATCGATCTATTTCGGATTCTCCAGTCCCGATTGATGTTATCGGCGGCGCGAGCTTAGACGTAAATAACGGTGGTGCCGACCTGATGGCTCAAATCGCTAATCAAGTACCGTCGTTCAACATTGAACAGTTTCCAATAGCCGATGCAGCAACCATTATTCGTCCCCCCCATCTTCGTGGGTTGTCTTCTGACTCCACGTTAATCCTCGTAAACGGTAAGCGACGGCACCGTGGATCCGTAATTTCGTTGCTTGGCGGTGGGAAGAACGAAGGAGCCCATGGTGTTGACATTAATGCAATTTCCAGTATTGCATTGGAGCGGATTGAAGTGTTGCGCGATGGTGCGTCAGCTCAATACGGTTCTGATGCGGTAGCGGGTGTAATGAACTTCGTACTCGCAAAAAGTGACAACGCACGCTCTGTGCAAGTTAAAGGCTCTCAAACTTATGAAGGTGATGGTACTTCGTTCTCTATTGCAGGTATCTACGGCTTGCCGATAGGTGATGGTGGTTCGCTCACGGTCAGCGCCGATTACAGTGCGACTGAAGCTACGGTTAGAAGTGTTCAAGTGCGTGAAGCAGAACGTTTAATCGCTGCAGGAAATACCGACGTTCGCCAACCTTTTGCTCAAATCTGGGGCGCGCCTGAAATTCATTATGATTTTCGCGGAGTCGCAAATTTTGACATGCCCATGGAGAACGGGTTAACGCTGTACGGTTGGGGAACTGTCTCCCGACGAGACGTCGAAGGTGGATTTTTCTTTAGAAGCCCAACGACTCGCTCCGGTGTATTCACAATCGATGGTGGGGAAACTTCGCTCATCGCGGACCTCGGCGACGATAGTAGTGATTGTCCGGTCGTCCCGATCGATGATAAGCTAGTACCAGATCCAGACTTGCTCGCACAGGTCGAGGCTGATCCAAATTGCTACTCCTTCTTATCTAGGTTCCCAGGGGGCTTTACTCCACAGTTCGGTGGTGAAGTTTCTGATTACAGTTTCGCAGTAGGCGTTGAAGGAATGATCTTCAAAGTTTGGGATTTTGATATGAGCTTTGTGTGGGGTACCAACGTAGTCTCGTATTACATGCACAACACCATCAATCCACAGCTTGTCGATCGACAGAACAGTATCCCAACTTCTTATCAAGTGGGAGAAACTGGCGAAACAGATTGGACTTTCGACTGGTCGATGCATAGACAAATCAGCGTTGCATCGGGATATGACGACATACACTTTGCGACCGGCCTAGTAGTTCGAAGTGAGGGCTTTGAGACCAAACAAGGTGAAGAAGACTCCTGGTTCGTCAACCCCGATTTCGTCCGTCAAGGATTCGGTGTCGGATCCAATGGTTTTCCCGGTTATCCACCGTCAGCCGAAGTCGACGAGACTCGAACAAGCGTCGCCTTGTGGGTGGATGCGGAGCAAATGTTCACCTCAAACATACTTGGTACGTTTGCTATGCGGTATGAAGAGTTTGAAGGCTTTGGAGACACGCTCGATTTTAAATTCAGCACTCTTATAAATTACACTGATAACTTTGCAATTCGTTCTGGCTTCAGTACTGGATTCATTGCCCCTACAGTCGGGCAAGCGAACTTCCGAGTAGTTACCACCAACTTCCTAGTTAGCGACATCTGCCCAGTTCCAGGAACTCCGTGTCTCACAGATGAAGTCACTGTACCCGCCACTGACGATATCGCTTTAGCTGTTGGGGGAGAACGCTTACAACCAGTTAGGTCGCACAACACTACTTTCGGCATGGTGCTCAACAAATGGCAGACCGACATTACAATCGACTTCTTCAGGATCGATGTCTTAGACCGTTTGGCCCGTACATCAGCCATTGAATTGTCGCCAGCGATTTTTGATGAACTAGAAGCGCGCGGTGCAGTCGTTGATCGAAATCTCCGGGCAGTACGATTTTTCACAAACAACTTCGATACTAGAACTGAGGGTGTAGAAATTACTGCGGAGAAGTCTATGGAGATAGCCCGACGCATGATTGATTTCACGCTTGTAACCAGTTTTATCAAGACTACTGTTGAGAATTATGATCTTGCCGTGATAAACGAACAACGCATTCGTGAACTGCGAAAGGGCCTTCCAAAGCTTCGGCTAACTCTCTCAGGCTTTCATTCGGTAAACGCGAAATGGAACGTCCAAGGAAGACTTCGATATTACCACAAAATCTGGGAAGCACATTTGTTCTCGGATGCTTACCCTTTTCATGTTGCCGAAGATGTGTTGCTTGATTTAGAAGTCAACTATATGTTCGACGAGAACACAACATTCACTTTTGGACTTGAAAACACGACGAATATCTTTCCAACTGGGAATCCTTGGGCTCACGTCGCAGGTTCAAAATACCCAATGACCAGTCCGTTCGGATTCAACGGTGGCGTTGCATATTTTCGAGCGAATATGAACTGGTAAAGCTCACTGTACAGTCATCAATAAAAAGCCCGATTGTCGGGCTTTTTTATTCTTCAAGTGTAGGTACCGTAGTGTCTAAAACGAATACATTAATCGAGTCATGGACGTTCAAATGGCGATTAGGATCGCAATGAATTCAAACTCGTTCTCAATACCACGGTGCTTCAAGCACAAAGGTAAACACTACTACGGAGAAAACTTGTTTTAACATCCCGTTAGGGTCAATGCTAACTAGAACTCAGCGTACCTGAGAACATTGGTAAAAGGAATAGTCTTTCAGATCAGATAAATCAATTAAAAGTTTAGAGGTAATGGCGCACTTCACCGTGACTCTTATCGAGCGACTGCTACGTTGCGACATCCGTAAAAGACCTGATCATAGCCTTATTCTTCTATATAAAAGCTCGATATAATCGTTGAGTATGCGGTCATTTCGAAGTGATGATGGACACAAATTTTCTTGTGAACTTGTAGTGTATCGAATATTTAGAGCATCCTTCCTAGTGCTCGTACCATTCTTGGTCAGTTGTGGTGGCGGTTCATCAACCAGCATACCACCCGTCGAGATATCAATCTCCGCGCCAACTAACTCAATTTTTGAAGATTCACAAGATGCTGTCATTATCACCGTGTCCCTCTCGAAATCGTCATCTACGAATATCTCTGTTGCACTTGACGTAACAGGTACTGCAACACCCGATGTGGACTATGAACTATCCGCTACTAGCGTTAGTTTCCCTGCGGGCACTACTTCAGTAGAACTGACGTTAAAACCATATCGCGACTGGGAGAATGATCCAGATGAATCCATCAATATCAGCATTGGTGATATTCGAGGTAACGGTACTGCAGCTTTCGACGCGAATGAAGTAGAAATATTTCTTGAGAATGGTCACACACCCGCAAACTACAAGCTGAATGTCAGTGCAAACCTAATAATTTTTTCTCGTGCAACGATATTTTCATCTGGAATTCAATTTCGCTTTACAGTGTATAACGCAGGCCGCGCATCAGCATCAAGTACACAAGCAAGAGTCGTTCTGCGAAAAGCACTGAGGGACTCAAGTAGCACCGTGTACAGTAATACGATTGACGTACCTGCGCTGTCCGCGTGGGGTAGTTATAGAACTTCGATTTTGATTCCTCTGACAAGCTCGACGTTTGAACCCAATACGTCCTACTACGGCTTTGCCTCGTTAGAGCTAACTCCTGAAGAAATCAGTGCGGCATCTCGATACGGTACTAGCTACTTTGGATTTTCTTTAGATAACGAGTTAGAGGTGGTTTCGCGCTGTACAAATACCGAACCAGAGATGCCCACTGAAGAACCGGACAAATTTCTTGAACAGCATTGGAATCTTAAAAATACTGGCCAAAATGCGTTCGCACAAAACGGCGGTGTCCCAGGCGCGGACCTGAGCATGGATAGTGTGTTAGATGAAGGTCCCTACGGTGAAAACGTCACCGTGGCAGTGGTCGATACTGGTCTTGAGATGTGCCATCCCGATTTAGCTCCAAACGTGGAATTGAATGGTTCATACAACTTTGCGGCTCGCGGAACCTATGACAAACAATGGTACGGTGCTACCGAACTCGATCCTTTTAACCCCGAAAATTTAGGGGACCACGGCACTTCAGTAGCTGGAATCATCGGTGCAGTCGCGAACAATGGGATCGGTGGACGCGGCGTCGCTCCCCGTAGCCGACTACGTGGGTTTAATTATCTAGGAACCAACTCCAGTTCAGAGGAGGCCTTAGGATTTAGCGACGATAAGCCTCGTTCTTCCGACGTTGACATTTTTAACATGTCATACGGTACGTTACCATACCTAGGGAATAGTTCATCTTGGACTTACAACCTGTACCAACGGGGAATTACTGACCTACGAGGTGGTCGGGGTGCTTTGTACGTGAAATCGGCGGGAAACAGTTTCTTTGCTTGTACAAGTGTCGAACACGCAATTCGGGATGAAATAGGCTGTAGTTCGTCGAACGGTGATCCGACTCATAGTTTGCCTTTCCTTGTTGTAGTCGGAGCGTTGAATGCCAGTGACACTCGTGCAGGGTATTCTTCAACTGGAAGTAACTTGTGGATTTCAGCGCCGGCCGGCGAATATGGAGATCGATTCCCAGCCTCAATCAGTACCGATCAGCAAGGTAGAGATCGCGGCTACGTGATCTTATCAAATCGCGGCCTTGCAAATGACGACACTCTGAATCCTACGGGCAATTACATCAGTACATTTAATGGAACTTCCGCCGCAGCACCAAATGCATCTGGAGCAATCGCAGTCCTTCTTTCGGTGAATCCAAACTTGACGTGGCGAGACGTTAAGTACGTCTTGGCGAAGACCGCGCGCAAAGTTGACCCTAACATCCTACCTGTGAGTATAGCTTTTGGTGGTGGAAAACCGCACGTCTTACAACATGCTTGGGTTCAGAATAGCGCAGGGTACAACTTTCATAACTGGTTTGGTTTCGGTGCTATAAACTTGGACGCTGCGGTCGCCTTAGCACGAACGCACTTACCCGATAGTTTAGGAACATTCACCAAGTCTGGTGACTATAGAAACCAATCTACGATCGCGATTCCAGACTACCACAGTGATGGCGTGGAGTCGAGAATTACAGTTTCTGGCTTTAGCGATACGGCAAATATTGAAGCGGTAGTTCTCAAACTGGAAGGCTCGCACAACTTCATGCCGGATATGGCTATCACTCTGATTTCACCTGACGGTACAGAGAGTATTGTTAATCAAGTATTCAATGACTTTTTGATCCACAATACTTCCCTGTCCTGGAGTCTGTTGTCTAATGCGTTTTATGGAGAGTCTCCAAACGGAGAATGGAAGCTGAAAATAGTCGATGCAGCTCCCGATGACACTGGGACCATTTCCGAATGGTCTCTAGAGTTTTACTACGGCACTCACCCGCAATAGAAATTAGTGAATCGATTCAAAAGTGCGTCTCTTTTGAATCTCCCAAATAGAGACAAACAGAGCACCAACGTAACCCAAAAAGGTACCAATAACAATCTCGACGCTTGCAGAAAAGTAGTCTAGCGAGACGATGTGGATTGTTCCACCGAAACTCTGTACGAGTTGATTGAGGGGATCTTTGATGGCAAACAGTGCTCCAAACACGATTGCTGTCGCCACCACACCACCTCCAAAACCGTACAAAATTCCACAGTAAATAAAGGGACGGCGTAGATAACGGTCTGATGCACCAAGGAGCGAGAGTACGCGTAGTTCCCGGAATCGAGATTCGATAGCTATGCGTACTGAGGCAAAGGTCACAAACACGACCCCAAAACCGAATAGCGCACCAACGATCCACATGAGAGTCGAAACAACTTGATGTATCGCATTTAAATTTCGAATCCACTCGGTATCAAAATCGATGCTGTCAACAATGGCATAAGTACGCAACGAGTCTAATAGAGACTCGACTTCAGTAGTCGTTGTATCCTGTTGGATTACAACGGACAACGAAGCAGGTAGTGGGTTGTCTTCTAAAGCTACCATTTCTTGGTCATACCCAGTCACCAGCTGAAATTCTGCCATGGCCTGCTTCGCTGAGGTCAACTCTACGGATTGAACTACGTTACTTTGTGCTACATACTTCTGAACCTCTTCGATTGTCTGAGTAGAACTTGCTGGAACAAAATACACTGTAAATCCCGTATCGTCATGCAATTGTTCAGCTAGGAGATGAATGTTGTGTTGCACCAACCAAAAACCTACTGGAAGAGACAGCGCAACCCCGATTAGTAGCCACACAAACAGAGTGACCAATGCATGTCGACTCAAGTGTTGCACGCTTTCGAGCAAGCTGTGCGCGCGAATTCTTAAATTCGAACCGCGGGATTCTGGTTCCCCTTGTCTAACGAAAGTCTGTCCGTTCACGGATGTGTTGAAGAACCGTCAGCTACCCGTACTTGAGGAGCGACCCGATGCAGGGTACCGTCCTTTAATTCAAACACATGCTTCATGTGTTCTGTCAACTCCGGTTCATGCGTCGCAACTATAACAGTCGTTCCTAGTTCGGGAAACATGTCAAAAAGCGACCGTACCTCTAAAGACAGTTGATTGTCCATATTACCTGTTGGTTCATCTGCTACAAGTAGTTTAGGGCGATGCGCAATTGCACGCGCAATCGACACTCGTTGTTGTTCTCCAGTTGACAGGCGTACGGGGTACAAGTCTCTGACGGCATCTAGTCCTACAACATTCAAACAACGATCGACACGATGTCGAATATCCTTGGAACGTAGTCCCCGAACCCACAACGGCATCGCGACGTTGTCAAAGATTGTTCGATTTGGAATCAGCGAAGGGTCTTGCAACACGATACCAACAGATCGACGGTATCGTGCAATTTCTGCACGACTCAACGTCGTAATGTCAACTTCGTTAAAGAGTACCCGTCCTTTGGTGGGAGAAGTGAGACCTAACAAGATTTTTATTAGAGTAGTTTTCCCCGCTCCCGAGCGACCAATTATGAAATTTACGGACTCTTGATCAAAAGTAACATTTATCTCCCGTAGTACTTCAAAGTCGTTCTCAAAAGTTTTCCCAATATTGTTCAGTACTACCTTGCTCATGAACCAAGTAATCCACTGACGTAATCTTGCGGTTCAAAAGGCTGTAGCGCATCGACACTTTCTCCCACACCAACAAAGTATAGTGGTAGAGCAGTGACACTAGGTAAAGCCAGAACTACTCCACCTTTAGCGGTACCGTCGAGTTTAGTCATAACTAACCCAGAGAGACTAACCGCGCTATCGAATTGCTTCACTTGCAACAAGGCGTTCTGACCAATCGTGCCATCGAGGACAAGAATAGATTCGTGCGGGGCGGAAGGATCTAATCGTTGAATGACTCGATGGACCTTCGCCAACTCGTCCATGAGTCCTTTGTTCGAATGAAGTCTTCCTGCAGTATCGACGATCAGCACATCAATGTTTCGAGATTTGGCAACTTGGAACGCATCGTGAGCGACCGACGCGCTGTCTGAGCCGGTTTGTTGAGCAAAAACTGGAATGTCATTTGCTTGACCCCATCGCTGTAACTGGTCGATCGCCGCAGCACGGTAAGTGTCTCCCGCTGCTAGCATCACAGAAAGACTTTCTCCCTTAAAACGATGTGCAAGTTTGCCGATGGTGGTCGTTTTACCGACTCCATTAACCCCAGTTACTAGTACTACGAATGGCCGGGAATCAGATACCAAGAAGGGTTTTAATAGCTTGTTTGCGAGGTCCAGTAGAACGGTTTCCAATGCACCGATGAATTGTTCTCGGGAAACGAGATTCTGTTTGGATATTTCTCTTCGAAGTCGATCCAATATTTGTGCAGTTGTGCTCGCGCCAATGTCCGCGCTCAAGAGACTAAATTCCAGTTCCTCTAGTAAGTGCTCGTCAATCTCTCGTCCCGAGGAAAACACGTTAGCAATTCCGTTCGACACACGAGCTCGAGTTTTCGCGAGAGCGTTCCCCAAACGTGACCAAGTTTTGGGTTTCTTACTTGTTGTGGATACTTCTTTGATCTTCGTCACCAAACTTCAACGTTTGCCCGTTGGCTACAAGATTATCAATTTTTTGTGAAAAATATGCTTATTCCAATGTCTTAAGCAATTGTAGACTGCACCGTGTTGAATCACAGAGTACGTATTGTCTCCGGTCGTTTTAAAGGTCATCGACTGAAACTCATCGACCAAAAACGGTTGCGACCGACGTCCGATCGGGTCCGGGAAACACTTTTTAACTGGATCGGTTCCAATATAACCCAAATGAAAGTTCTTGACCTCTTTGCTGGATCCGGCGCGCTTGGATTTGAAGCTCTCTCGCGTGGTGCTCCCAAAGTTACGTTCATCGAAAAACAAGCCAAAATAGCCAATCAGATCAAAGATACGTGCCATCGGTTGGATCTTTCCGCGCAAGAAGCAGAGGTTATTTGTAGAAATTGTGTGTCTTGGTTAAAACAAGACAATCAAATGTGGGATCTGGTGTTCGTCGACCCACCGTTCACCAATTCAACCCTCTACGCGAAAGTCCTCCTTGAACTACGAACTCGTATGAGTAATCTTGGATTGATTTACTTAGAACACTCAAAACGAACACCCATCAATACACACCCCTACACAGTGTGGAAAGAAGCTACTGTCGGTGAAGTAAAGTTCTCTCTGTTGTCTTTGGACTCAAGTACGGGTATACAGAGCATTCGCTAAGAGTGACTTGTACTTTCTTCAAGGATTCGCGAAGCGTCGCACCGAAAGGCGCTTGTGCTCCAAAAACTCGAGCCTGTCTGGATCAGTGAAACGAGACTCGTACGGTTTGACTAAGTCAAAGTTTCGACTTCTTTAGACGACTTTTTGTTCCGCGTGAACTAGCCGCCTAGAGACGGAGGAGGAACGACACTGTCCCCCAACCGATTCGACCTCTTCTTCAAAAACCTTGGTTACAGCCAGTTCGATAGCTGGTCTTGGACCGAAACCCTTTCCAAACGGAACTCAACACCTAAAGATGCCGTCGGAGTCAAGCCGAAATCTTCCTCCAATTTACCGCTAAACTGAAGACCACTCTTGGATTCAAACTCTACTTTGGATCTATAGGAGTAGTTTGAGTAACCTACTTTTCCGACGATGTTGACAGACTTGCTTACTGGGATCGCAAGTGTCCCAACAAACGAGGAAAAACGATTGTAAGCCGCTTTGATGTCGTAGTTCGTAATTGTGTCTTCAAAGTCCCGTTCAAAATTCTCTACTATCACCGAATCATTCATTGCCGGCGCAGAGTCCCGTGCGAACTCAAGCTCAAAAAAATCATTTATTTGAAACCCCATGCCCCACCTATTCCGTAGCCTTCAGTATTGGCAACTTCAACAGAAGTACCCTCGGGAAATACGGTGAATCCCCCGATAAAGTACCAATCAAAATCGTCGCCCTCCGCGGCCAACGGGACGCCTAGCGTGCCGATCAAAACTATGAACAGACTTCGTATTTTCATTTTTGTGATTCCTTAGAGTTTTACATTACATCAATGGTTTCGTAGTGGTCAATCTCCTACCTCTATAACCGTGCGTTGCCGGCTAACTGTTTTCATCGACTACTACTGTGACAATTACAAGCAATTAGTGTTCCACATGGAACTTAGAATGTAACGCTGTGTTTGACGGGAAACATAGTGCGACATACAACGATAGTATTCAATCCGAGATGAGCCTTAGAAGTTCACGCGCCGGACACCGATAATTTTAAAACACGACCATAGGATCAACAAATTCAACATGCGAATCATAATTTATCCTGGCAGTTTCAATCCAATAACGTTTGGACACATGAATATTATCGAACGAGCACTAGGTCTGTTCGACAAAGTAGTCGTAGCCTTCGGCACCGCTACAGACAAGAACCCAGACGTGTTTCTTGATGAACGTATGGAACTCTGCCGACAAGCGTTGAACCAATACGGGGCTCGTATAGAGGTAGAAAAATTTTCTGGTCTGTTGGTCGACTTTGTTCGTGCTAAGAACACGAAGTTTATATTGAGGGGTCTACGAACCTTGATGGACTACGAGTACGAATTCCAAATGTTAGAAATGAACCGTCATCTTGACCCGGAACTCGAGTATGTGTTGCTTCCCACGGCGAGTAAATGGTCTTTTGTATCGTCAACTCGTGTGCGAGAAATTGCAGCACTTGGCGGCGATGTTTCGGAATTTGTCCATCCAGTCGTTGCTCAATTTTTAGCCACGCACTATCGATCCCCGCACACATCAAGCTAGCGCTGACATTGAGGACAATAGACCGATTGTCGCTGACTACTTTTCACCGTCTTCAAAGGAGTTGTGCAG
Source organism: OMG group bacterium (assembly GCA_012267385.1). GTDB lineage: Bacteria > Pseudomonadota > Gammaproteobacteria > Pseudomonadales > Azotimanducaceae > Bin55. The sequence goes on along the minus strand of JAAXGW010000043.1, from coordinate 88,109 downwards.
CGCAAACACGGTTCTCCACCGCGGCCATACACCCGTAGTGCGATCTTGAAGTAACCAGTCTCACCATCAGCTCCAAAGAAATCCCTTAGAGTTGTACCACCTGCCTTAAGAGCATCTTCCAACACGTTCTTGATTGCAGTCACGAGCCGTTCACTCTCCGCGCGCGTAAGTTTGGCGCATTTTCGCTGAGGCCGCACTCCTGCGAGATAAAGAGCTTCATTGGCGTAAATATTTCCAACGCCAACCACGATTTGAGAGTTCATGATGAGAGACTTGACACCCATGTTACGCTTTCGAGTCTGTCTAAACAAGTAGTCGCCATTGAACTCGTCCACAAGTGGCTCTATACCTAAATTTTGCAGTGTCCAATGAACTGTATCCTCTGGTTGCCAGTGCATGCTTCCAAAACGACGAGGATCATGGTATCTGAGAATCTTGCCGTTCGTAAAGACTAAATCTACATGATCGTGCTTTTCATGGGATTGCGTAATGGGAAGTACTCGAAGTCGACCGCTCATGCCCAAATGAATTATTAGAGTGCCTTGTTCGAATTTAAACAACAAATACTTGGCACGCCTGGTCACGTCAACTAAGCGTTGCCCTATTAAGTTTTTCGGCAATTGCAGTGGCCAACGAAGCCGTGTCTCGCGAACTACACAGTCGTGTAATTGCGATCCTTTTAGATGAGAAGCAACCCCTCGACGGGTGGTTTCAACTTCTGGAAGTTCAGGGATTTACTTGATCTTCGCTTCTTTGTAAATGACGTGTTTTCGAACCACGGGATCATACTTCCGGAACTCTAACTTGTCCGGGGTATTGTGTTTATTTTTGTCCGTGGTGTAGTAGTGCCCAGTGCCGGCACTCGATACGAGTTTAATCTTGTCTCTCATTAGAACTTTTCTCCGCGTTTACGCATGTCGTCAAGCACGACGTCTATTCCCTTTTTGTCAATTAGCCGCATACCGGCAGCAGAAACACGCAACCGAACGAATCGATTTTCGCTAGCGACCCAAAAACGATGGTAATGTAAGTTGGGAAGATAACGACGCTTCGTAGCATTGTTCGCATGCGAGACGTTATTTCCCGACATCGGTCGTTTACCAGTGACTTGACAGACTTTACTCATAACGAGGGTTTAAAAAAAAGAATGAGGAATTTTAACGAAAACCTCTAGTATTTGCCTCTATCCTCCGACTTGACCGGCCGAAGAAACACCCTCTAAATTCAGTTTTGTAGAAAATACCGCGATTAAGAGTTCTTTTTCTCAAATGCATCTCAAGAAAATATTACTAGGAGTCACGGGCGGAATCGCGGCATATAAAGTTCCCGAACTAGTGCGGTTGCTTGTGACTGAACATCACGAAGTCGCGACAATCATGACTCGCTCTGCGCACAAGTTTGTTACTGAACACACACTGTCTGCGCTTACTTCAAAGCGCGTGCGGACTGATCTATGGGATCTAGATGCGGAACGAGCCATGGGCCACATCGAACTAGCCAAATGGCCGGACATGTTTGTTATCGCACCGGCCTCCGCAAACACACTTGCCAAACTTGCGCAAGGTCGTTGCGACGACCTACTGTCGACAGTTTACCTTGCAACAACAAGTCCCGTCATCATGGTCCCAGCAATGAATCAAGCAATGTGGAACCATCCTGCAACTCAGCGCAATCTTGAACAACTTAAACACGACGGTGTTCGAATCATGGATCCTGAGCACGGCGAACAAGCTTGTGGAGATGTAGGAATCGGGAGGATGCCTGATCCTCAAGACATTCTGTCGTTCCTAAACACGATGTGGCAGCAAAACTAGATGCCCGATGAGCTAAAAAACCTCACAGTGCTCGTATCCGCAGGTCCAACGCAAGAGAGAATAGACCCCGTGCGTTTTATTAGCAATCGAAGCTCCGGCAAACAAGGTTTTGAAATTGCGCGAGCGGCCGAGGAGGCTGGAGCAAAGGTAACTCTGGTTAGCGGACCTGTTAACTTGAAATCACCAACGGGTATTAAACGCGTGAACGTAAGGACCGCCGCGGAAATGAAGTCAGCGGTAATGTCTCGTATCGACAAATGTGACGTGTTCTTCGCGGTAGCAGCAGTGACAGATTTTCGACCTAGAAAATTGCTTGAGCACAAGCTGAAGCGTCCTACCGACCAGATAAATTCGGAACTCACTATTCAACTCCAAACTACCGACGACATCGTACAAGCAGTAACAGCAATGCATGAAAGACCATATGTCGTCGGATTTGCAGCTGAAACCAACGACGTAATTCGAAACGCGCGCGACAAACTAAAGCGCAAAAATTTGGATGTGATCGTAGTCAATGATGTTTCTGATCCGTCGATCGGATTCGAAGGGGATGAAAATCAAGTAACAGTGGTCTTTCCAGAATCCGAACAAGAACTTAAGAAACAGTCTAAGTACAAGATCGCGCAACAAGTTATCGAATTAGTCGCTAACGCGCTACCGAGATCAACCTAGGCAATCGGCACCAGCAGTGTCAAACTTACCGCTCAACATTTTCCGAGCTTACGATGTGCGTGGTCGGGTACACGATGAGTTAACTGAAGAAAATACTCGATTAATCGGTCAAGCATTTGCGAATTGTGCAGCAACTCAGGGACACGAGAGTGTCCTCGTAGGGGGAGATGTCCGTTGCTCAACAGAAACGCTTAGGACCGCACTTCAGAAAGGACTCAATAATGGTGGAGTCAACGTTATCGATATTGGTACAGTTCCCACTCCGGTACTCTATTTCGCCATCCACGAATTAGAAGTCCCAGCGGGAATCGTGATTACGGGGTCACACAATCCACCGGAATACAACGGACTAAAGTTCGTCTTGAATTACGTTCCTTTTGCGGGGGATGAACTTCAGGATATACATCGTCTTATTACCAATAACTGTCTAGCCAAGGGCTCGGGAAGTGTCTCACAGCAGATTGTCTTAGACTCATATGTAGATCGAATCATCCATGACATCAAACTTGAGCGAAGATTGCATATTGCAGTGGATTGCGGAAACAGTGTAACTGGTGTTCTAGTACCACGGCTATTTGAAGCGCTAGGTTGCGAAGTTGTCCCATTGTTCAATGAATTGGACGGTACTTTCCCAAATCATCATCCAGACCCAGTTGACCCAAAGAACTTACAACAGCTTATCCAAACTGTAAGTGAGCAAGCTCTAGATTTCGGTATCGCTTTCGATGGTGATGGCGATCGTATCGGTGTAGTAACCCAGAGTGGAACCATTGTGTCAGCCGACACGCTAATAGCATACTTGGCAAAGGATGTACTGCAACATCGTCCAGGAGCTCCAATAGTCTTAGACGTAAAGTGTGGAACAAATGCCGTCAGGAGCATTCTGGCCAACGGAGGTCAAGCCGTGCTTGAAAAGACGGGACACACAAACATCAAGGCAAAAATCAGGGAACTCGACGCACCCCTCGGGGGTGAATTCAGCGGTCACATTTGCTTTGCCGACCGTTGGTACGGATTTGATGATGCGCTCTACACAGCATGTAGATTCCTCGAGTCAGTGTCTCGACATCCTCCTGATTTCATGAATTTTTTGAACGCGCTACCACCAACTAATGCGACGCCTGAGATTGAAATTCGCGTACCGGACAGTGAAAAGTTTGATCTTGTGGACGAATTTGGTCGAGCGAGTTCTTTTGATCATGGTGAAGTGATCACGATCGATGGAGTCCGAGTGAACTTTCCGGATGCTTGGGGTTTGATTCGTGCCTCAAATACCTCGCCCAAAATCGTGATGCGTTTTGAAGCGAGTACACCCACTAGGCTTCAAGAAACTCAAACGCTCTTCTTCAAACATCTCCGCCGAGTTGCCCCCCATCTAACGATTCCTGAAGTATAGAGCTAAGTCGTCAAAACACAGTGCTCTGTAGCGTAGCTTTTTAGAACTGCTAATGTATCGCTGAGGTGATCATGAAGTTCCAGGTAGGCCAACACATCCTTGATGGTGGCAACCGAATACACTCCTAATCCCATTTTTTCTTCCACCGTTTCTAAATATGTGCGACCGCTAACGGGTTCTCGTTCTTTGCGGTCTAGAGCCACTAAGACTCCAATGGGTTTACCCCCGTTTTGGCGTACGAGTTCGGCCGCTTCAATCTTAGAAGCGCCATCAGTAATGACATCATCGATAATTAAGACGCGTTTTGATCGTAATTCAGCACCAACCAACGAACCACCCTCGCCGTGTTGTTTAACCTCTTTACGATTGAACGCCACACCTACATCGACTCCAAAATTCAATAAATTTGTCGACGTCGTGGTTGCCAACGGTATTCCTTTGTATGCCGGACCAAAGAGAATGTCCGGATTAAAGTTCAACTCGGAAATGCGTTTTGCGAATGCATAGCCCACCTTGTCGATACCACTGCCGCAGGCGATATTTCCCAGATTCATAAAGTATGGACTTTGCAGTCCAGATTTCAACTGAAACTGACCGAACTGAAGAGCTTGTGCTTCGATCAGATCAGCAATAAATGCTGTAGCTGACAGCATCACGCCGTGATACTACTCTCTTGAAGCTTGAACAACTCTGAAACCCCTTGTTCCGCTAACTCTAGCGCAGATTGAAGTTTCGAATGCGCGAGAGGCTTTCTTTCCGCTGTACCCTGAATTTCGACGATGCCTCTATCTTGCATCATTACAACATTCACATCTGAGTCTGCTTGACCATCTTCGGAATAGTCCATGTCCAGTAAGACTTCGTTCCAAACTTCGCCGACGCTAACCGCCGCAACCCAACCGAGAAATGCATCCGGAGATACCTGTTGTAGCGCGTGATAGAGCGCGACACAACTTCCGGTTATTGCAGCGGTACGTGTCCCTCCGTCCGCTTGGAGCACATCGCAATCAATTTGAACGGTACTTTCCCCAAGTTTCTTGAAGTCTACAGCCTGCCGCAAACTACGTCCAATGAGACGTTGAATCTCCATGGTGCGGCCACCTTGCCTGCCACTAGCGGCTTCGCGTGTCGTTCGCGTGTGGGTGGCACCAGGTAGCATTCCGTATTCTGCTGTGAGCCAACCCAGACCTGTATCGCGCCGAAATTGCGGGACACCAGAATCGACATTAGCAGTACACAACAGCATAGTTGATCCACATGTAATCAAAGCGGATCCGCCTGAATTAGAGACAAAATTTGTATCGATAGAAACGGGGCGCAACTCATTGTGACCTCGATCGTTTGTTCTTTTATACACTCGACTGTTTGTTAATCCTAATACAATAACGTGCCATAAAAAATTATACGATTGCACATATTTCTAGTATGACCTGTTCCATGACTGCATTCGCTCGAATCCAAGAGTCCTCGCACGCTTGGGAAATTCGTTCGGTGAATCATCGTAGTTTAGAAATTCGCACAAAAATTCCAGAGGCGATACGGGAATTGGAAGCTAGTATTAAAGAACTCACTAGACAGTCTCTCAAACGTGGGTATGTAGAAATTTTTTTTCACGAGACTCCACCCGAACAGGTTTCATCTATCGAACCACAAAATCTCGATCCAGAACTATTGCGCGCAATCAAAGAAGTGAGCAAAGCATTGCCCTCAAAAAAAGTTGTAAGTGTTGTCGACGTGACGAGACTTATGCAGAACCCAAATTTACTGAGAGCACGTACTACTAGAACGGAGTATGATTTAAATGAGCTCAAGTTGAGCTTCAAATCCTGTCTTAAACAGCTTGTCGAAACAAGACAGCGAGAGGGTCAGGCCCTACGTGCGATTGTCCATACGTCAGTAGAAACTACACGGAATTTACTCAAGAGTATTTATGATTTAGGCAAGGAACAACCAAAGTTGATTCAAGAACGTCTCACGGAACGGTTACGTGCTCTTGATAAACACGTCGACCCAAACCGCGTAGCTCAAGAAATAGCGTTACTCGCGCAGAAATCCGACTTCAAAGAAGAGCAGGATCGTCTGACTATTCACTTAAAAGACGTAGAAAAGTGCCTCACCGAAACTATTCCTGTAGGTCGTCGTCTAAATTTCCTCGCGCAAGAAATATTGCGAGAGGCGAATACTCTCGCGGTAAAAGCGCAACTACCTGCTTGCGCTTCTCTGGTAATCGATTTAAAAGTTTGCGTGGATCAAATGCGCGAGCAAGTACAAAATATTGAGTAAAGTCCGATCGACCAGTTGTAACTGCAACTAGTCGATCTATCAATCCGTTGGCAAACCGAACGTTACTAAGCTAGTGAATATTCGAGTCGGACAGTGTTTCATCTTTTCTGCGCCATCCGGTTGCGGTAAATCTACCATTGTCAAGAGACTCTGTGATATGGACTCCAGATTGGTAACTTCCGTGTCGACTACTACTCGACCGAAGCGCTCAGACGAAATCGAAGGTCAACACTACTACTTCGTGTCTGAAACAGAGTTTGACACATTGGTTGCGAACGATGAATTTCTAGAGTACGCAACGGTGTTTAAGCACCGTTATGGGACGCGACGTCAGATTGTCAATAAGCTGTTACGGAATGGGTTCGATGTACTGTTTGACATAGACTGGCAGGGAGCGCGGACCATTAAACAGCGGGCAGGCAACGTTGTCAGTTTCTTTCTTATCCCTCCTTCCCTTGAAGAACTCAAACGAAGACTGAGTACAAGGGGTCAAGACTCCCTCACCAACGTCGAATATCGTATGTCGCTAGCGACTGATGAACTTGCGCATTATGATGAGTTCGATTATGTGATTGTGAACGATGTTCTTGGTAACGCTTGCGAACTCATTCACAAGTGCATCGAATGCATAAGGCAGGGCGATCGCTTTTCAGCTCCGTCTTTTAATGGGACCCTGAAGAAAATGTTAGACCCTGAACATTGACAGTATCACCACTACTGAAAATTGATTCGTACGTGTGAGTGAAATGTTTGATTGCCAAACAAGTAAACGATCGGTGAAACTAAAGCATCAACCACCTGTAGCGATCACTTAGACTATGAAGGTTAAACGTCGGAATATATTTCATCGATTTCGTAATTGGTGGATTTATAGATATTGTGTGCAATCGGGAAATAAGAGTAAATCCTATCACGTCTTTTTGTGTGTGTCCGTTGTTGTTCTTTTAGTCATTGTGAATCTGCAGCTGAGCTTCCTGATCGTTTCAGAGTGGATATTGAATTAAATGAGTGACCTAGATGAGATTTATGCTACTCCCAAGTCGATGTTGCATACGGAACAGATACATTTTCAAAAGGTTAGAAAAACGATTAAATATGCGAAGTTTCTGTTTTTTTGTTGGACTACACACCTATTTCTGTTTGTGTTCTTATATATTCCAGTAATTCTCGTTGAGTTCATCTTCTTCCATTAACCGAGGTCTTATACAGACGACGAGATCGGATTGATTTGTTTACATACAGCTTTGCTACATCTCTTCGTATTCCCGAATTAATAATAGTTATGTTAAGTTGGATAAACATACTAAAAAGATGCAGTTTTCATAGTGTCCACAATAAGTACTTTCCGCAACATATATTAGGAAATGTTAGTTCATAATTCGTATGACTAGAAGGAAGAATTTCAGAAAAAACATGTTTCAGCGATTTCGGACTTGGTTCATCTACCGGTATTACTCGCATAATGTTCATAAGTCTCAATCCCATCACCTATTTGAGTGTGTGACTGGCATGATTCTAGTCGGTGTCGTTGCATTTATGGTTATCTATTTCTTACTATTTTGAGGGACAAATAGATTGTCTGAGTTAGAAGATATTTACGGCGAGCCTCAATCAAATTTGGTGAAGTATCCAGTTGAAATTGACTCACTCATGAGAAAGAGAACGATCAAATGTGCCAAGTTTTTATTTCGATGTCACATAGTTCACATCTGTTTGACGCTGATATTTTTTGTTGTTTTTATCGCGCGTATAGCAGGCTATTCTGGAGTGCTGTGAGACAGTCGCATAACCCAATCATAGAAATTTTTGTGCCCGCAGCTCCTTCCACTCCAAAATGCACCAGGGCGTGTATTCGTCTGGCTTCGCAACAAGTTCCTGACTGAGTTTTTCAGGCTCGATCCACATTAATTCGGAGATTTCATCTCGGTCAATGACCGGCTGTCCTTGGGCTGTTCCAGTAAATACGGAAACAAGTTCGTGTTCAGCATGTGCTTTGGAAAATGAAGCTTGATATTTCAATTTGAAGTGAAAGGTCAACTCTACAGACAAACCCAATTCCTCGCGAACTCTGCGTTTTGCACAATCGATTGTTGATTCACCAACGAAGGGATGCGTACAGCAACTATTTGACCAGTAGCCTCCCCAAACCAGTTTGTCCGGATGCCTCTTTTGCATGAGAACGCGACCATTTTCATCGGTAAGAAAAACTGAAATAGCTCGATGAAGTGAACCTCGACCAGAATGTGCTTCTAACTTATCTAAGGTACCAATCTCCCGATCTTGGGCATCTACTAGAACTACGGTGTCTCGTAATGCAGAACTAGTCTTAATCACTTAATTCGTCCAACTTTCTCACGCTTCTTGTCGAAAAATAGTCCAAAGTCCCTTCAGTCTATCAACGAATCAGGCGTCGCTATCGACTCATCTAAGAGCGAGCGTAAAAATTGAATCTGAACAGAGAAGGAATGATCTTGATTGACCTTCTTACGAAATCCGTGCCCTTCGTCCATGTAGAGTACGTACCAGGCTGGGACTCCTGCAAGTTCTAAAGCCTTTGCGATCTGTTCACTTTCAGTGACTGGAACTCTAGGATCGTTGAATCCCTGGAATATGAGCAAGGGCTTTCGAATCTTCTCGATCTGGTTCATAGGCGCGATCGATTCTAAAAATTCTCTCATTTCGGGAATACGTTCGTCCCCATATTCAACACGTCGTAGGTCCCGTCGATATCCTTGAGTATTTTCTAAAAAAGTGACAAAGTTACTGATACCTACCCTTTCAGATCCGCCAAGTAATCGATCGCTGTAATGAACCAAGCAGGCCAAAACCATATAACCTCCGTACGAGCCACCATCAACAACAACCCGTTTTTCGTCGAGATCGGGTTGCTCTTTGATCCAATCTAAAAGTGCGCCTATATCTCGAACCGAGTCTTCACGCTTTTTCCAATCATCCAAAGTGAGATACTCTTTACCATAGCCACTTGAACCCCGAACGTTTGGTGCAACTACAGCGATGCCTAGTTCATTGACGTAGTATTGAAATCTCGACGAAAAGCCTGGTCTATATTGTGATGCAGGACCACCATGAATGTAGATCAAAACTGGGTGTGGTCCAACTTTCCGAGGTTTGTACACAAACGCCGGTATCTCCAATTCGTCAAAGCTGGAATAGGACACCAACTCCGCGCGAACAAGTTCGTTTGCGTCGATACCTCCTAGTTCAGATTGGGTCCACCTTACGACCTCCTCTGTCGCTAGATCGAGTACGTACACATCACTTTGAACCTGCGCTGAATGAAACGTAAATGCTATCGCAGAACCGTCGCTATTAAATCTTGCACCACCTAACAGTCCATTTGAGAAATCAGGTAACAGCTGAGACAATTTCCCGGTCGCAACGTCGTACAGATGAAACAGTCTATACCCTTGCAAATTTTGTGAGACTACCATCTTGGAACGATCCCAAGCAAGCGAGTACGAGCTAACATCTGAATCGTTAAACTGAATTAATACTTCTAACTCCCCAGATTCAGGATTGATTCGATGCAAGCGTCGAAAATTTGATCCATGATCACTTATCAGAATGACTGTACCATCGGGTAAATACTCTACACCACCAATCGAAATTTCACCGTACTGTTCCAACAATCGTTTTTTTTCACCAGTCTTGAAGTCAATCTCAAATAGGTGCGATTCTGCGACCGAGATGTATTTACGAATCAGTGCTTTTTCTGCACTCGGATGCCAAGCAACGAACGACCAGCCCACTTCATCAACGATGTGTAAGGGTGTCTCAACTTGGTTTTCAAGATCATAGATGTATAGATCGGAATATTGACCTGTTCTTTTGGTCGAGGTGTAGCTGATCTTAGAGCTATCAGGGTTATAACTAACGCCAGTATAACGCCCTTCACCACTGGTGATCATCGTTTGTTTACCGTCGACAAGATCGTATTCGTAGATTTGAAAAGACTCCGTACCGCCTACATCTTGAAGAAACAAAAACGACTGAACCTCCTTTCGATCCGGTACTAGAACACCAGAAACAGGTTCATCCGCAAAGGTAAGCTGTTCTCGCATTCCCATAGGTGCACGCACTCGATGGAGTTGTGAAGACTCTCCAAACCGGGTGCGAATCAATAAGTCGCCGCCTAGCCAGTCCACCACCGAAGCAGTTCGAACATTCCGGTACTTTTCAATCGACTCTAAAACTTCTTCGTCGATTTCCGGCACGTTCCTTACTACTACGTTTTCGTGCGCTTCAGATTGTTTAGCAAATGGTAGGCTCATAAGCAGAATGACGATACTACACAAGGTTGGGTTAAATTTGATAGCTGACCCCCTTTTAGTTGAACACATAATGGTTGACCATCGCAAAAGTTCTCAAAATTTTGCATTTTCATTATGAATGTCGAGTTTTGCGCACGCGCGCAACTTGCATAATTTGTCGCCTTGTGATGACTCACTCGCATCATTCAAGTCAAACAACTCAACAGTAACTTTCTCCCTTTCAACTCCACTATATGTCCGACTCACTCAACCAGAAATCAGTGTTCTCGTTTCCTGAGATGGAACAAAAAATACTTTACCACTGGGAGACGCACGATACCTTCAGAGAATCGATGCGCCAGAACGCATCGCAGCAACCCTTTGTATTTTTTGACGGGCCACCATTTGCGACGGGACTTCCGCACCACGGAAACTTGCTTGCGTCCGTTATCAAAGACATAGTTCCTCGTTATTGGACAATGAAGGGTCGCTATGTGGGACGTCGCTTTGGGTGGGACTGCCACGGTCTCCCCATTGAACACGAAATCAACAAAAAACTTGGGATGCCTGCGCATCAAGCGATCAATGAACTTGGTATCGCGGGGTACAACCAAGAGTGCCGCAATATTGTTGAGAGATATGTCCAAGATTGGAGACACATTATCACGCGTTTAGGACGTTGGGTCGATTTTGACGACGACTACAAAACTATGGACGTCGACTTCATGGAATCTGTGTGGTGGGTCGTGAAAGAACTTTGGGACAAAGGACTCCTTTACCGCGGTAATAAAGTCATGCCTGTTTCCACCGGACTAGAAACACCGCTGTCAAACTTCGAAGCAGGTATGAACTACAAGGATGTTCAAGATCCGTCAATTACTGTGCTCTTCAAGCTAACAGATGACGATGCACACGTCAGTACCTGGACCACCACGCCATGGACCTTACCCTCCAATCTAGCTCTCTGCGTTGGTGCTGACATTTCCTATGTCCTAGTGCATGACTCGGCCTCAGATCGAAAGTTCTATCTTGCCGAAGAACGACTTGACAGCTATAGCTCAAAGCATCATCTAGTAGTCTTGAAACGTACGACTGGACAACAACTTGTGGGGCGGCAATATGAACCACTGTTTCCTTACTTCGCAAAGCTGAAGAAAGACGGGGCGTTTCGTATCGTTAGTGACGATTACGTAAAGACGGATGAAGGTACAGGGATCGTCCATCAAGCTCCTGCTTTTGGCGAGGACGACTACCGGATTGCTCAACTACACGGCATACCCACACAAGTATGTCCGGTCACCATGAGTGGTTGTTTTACCAACGAAGTGTCAGATTTCGCCGGAGAGTTTATTAAAGAAGCCGACCCTCACATTATCGCTTGGCTGAAAAACAACGCCGGGTTGTTCGAGCACACCACACTACAACACAGCTATCCCTATTGTTATCGCTCTCAAACCCCGTTGATCTATCGGGCTGTTCCTTCCTGGTTTGTACGAATTTCCGACTTTCGAGACTCTTTGCTCGAATCAAATCAAAAAATCCGATGGGTGCCCGACCATATTCAGAGTGGTCGAATGGGAAACTGGTTAGAGAATGCAAATGACTGGTGTATATCGCGAAATCGAGTATGGGGAACTCCCGTACCCATTTGGGAAAACGACGTCACGGGTGGATTCGTGTGTATCGGTTCTCGACAGGAACTGAAACAATACACCGGAGTAGATATTGACGACTTACACCGCGAATTCGTCGATCCCCAAACGTTCCAACTTGAGAACGAAGACGGTACATATCACCGAGTCTCTGAAGTCCTGGACTGTTGGTTCGAATCCGGCTCTATGCCATACGCTCAGAGTCATTACCCCTTTGAAAACAAAGCTCAGTTTGAACAAGGATTCCCGGCAGATTTCATCGCTGAAGGGCTTGATCAAACGAGAGGTTGGTTTTATACACTCATCGCGCTTAGTACATTGTTGTACCAACAACCGCCCTTCAAGAATGTGATCGTCAATGGACTCGTGCTCGCTGAGGACGGGAAAAAGATGTCGAAGAGCTTACGCAACTACACCGATCCTGAACAGTTGATGAACGAGCATGGAGCTGATGCGTTACGTTTGTATCTAATTAACTCTGGTTTGGTCCGCGGTGAAGAACAGAGATTTGCTGACTCTGGAGTACGAGAAATGACGCGTCGAGTACTTTTACCTTGGCATAACGCGTTCTCCTTTCTGGAGCTTTATGCGAAAATCGATGGATGGACTCCCAACAGACTAAATCTCTCGGATGCAAACATTCTCGATCGATGGATTTTGTCCCGCTTGCAGACGATGAAGTCGACAATTGCCTTTGAAATGGAGCGCTATCGGCTCGACAATGTAGTGCCACGACTATTTGTGTATATAGAAGAACTCACGAATTGGTACATCCGACTGAATAGGTCAAGATTTTGGGGACCCGGACTCGGAGTTGACAAAGTTGCAGCTTATTCCACACTTTATCTCGCGATCAAAGAGCTAACGCTAGCATTAGCCCCTTGCGCTCCGTTTTTATCCGAATATGTTTACCAGAAGTTGAGTGGTCTCGGACACAGCGAAACGTCCAAAACGTCCGTCCATCTTTGTAGTTATCCAATCGCCGAAGAAGCACTTCAAGATCAATCGTTGGAAGCCGCCGTCTCGAGGTTACAACAAATTGTTCTACTCGGTCGTAAACAACGCGAAGATCACAAAATTTCCCTACGGACACCACTATCACGACTCACTGTGATCCACAAAGACAAAGATTTGCTTGCTGATGTACGACGGCTAGAGCCTTACATCAAAAAAGAACTAAACGTAAAACAGGTCAATTACGACCAAAACGAAAGCGACTACATCGAGTGGGTAGCAAAGCCAAACTTCCCTGTATTAGGAAAACGACTAGGTAAAAGGATGCGGTCTATTCAGCAATTAATTCAACAACTCACGTCCGCGGAATTAGAAACATTTTTAGAAAACGGCAAGATCGTTTTAGATGAGGAAACCTTTAACTTGGATGAAGTTCACGTCTTTCGACAAGCGAAACAGGCTAGTGCTGTTGTTTCCGACCGGCTCATTTCTATTGAGCAAGACTTAGAGCTAACGACCGAACTTAAAAATGAGGGAGTCGCTCGGGAAATCGTACATCGAATCCAACTCGCACGGAAAGAGTTAGACTTTCAAGTAACTGACCGAATTCGTGTAACTTATCAGGCGACACCGCAAGTAATACTTATTGTTGAGCAGTTTCTCGAATACATCGGGGGTGAGGTGCTGGCAGTAGACTTCATTCTTGGCGATAAGACAAGCTTTCGACTTGAATTGAATGAGGAATGGTTTGAATTTGGCTTAGAACAGGTACCAACCTAAACAAGTCTCAGCGACGAACTTTTGTGTTATCACAGACTTTTCTCGACACCTATTGGACGTTTATTTGTCAATCTAGACTCGTTCAGATTTGTTGGACTGTCAAGTGCGAATTGTACGTTGCGAGAAGTGGGAATTCACTTTGATTGAAAATCAAACTTGGTCATTAGAAACTCTTTAACAGCATTCTTAGGACCACTGTGAATCAGCCGATCTTTCTTCCGCGCTAACTGATAGTCATACATCGGATCGTAGTAATATCGCAACAACAATGTGAGCCAAGAGAAATGATCTTCACGATCGCGTGTGTGGTAAGCGTTCTGGATAGCAGCTCGAATTTCTAAATAGCGTTCCATCCCAAGACGCTTTCGAATTTTCTCTAAATTCGAGAGTATCACCTCCTCTGCAGTCCCTTCCACATAGCTGTGATAAATGTGCTGTATTCGCTCTGTCTCTTCCGCCTGTAAAACAACAACAGGTGATAACCCCATTTTCTTGAAGAGCGATTCCGGTACAGCTAGCTTCCCGATTACTCTGCTTTCGTCTTCAACGAGTATATTGCGGGTAGGCCGGAATCGTAATAGATCTCTAGCGAGCGCGCTTTCAAAATTAATGGGAAGTGGTTGCGACGCAGTGTCCCCGCCAAATGCGGACCCTCGATGATGAGCAAGACCTTCTAAGTCGATCGAAGGTTGTAAGGCCTTGAGCAGTTGCGTCTTCCCAGAACCAGTACGTCCTGCCAGTACGACGTAGTTATACTGGCCAGCCGCGTCAATTGTGTTCATGCAGAATGTTCTTATTGCTTTGGACCCACCAACGATTCTTGGTACCTGCCAACCTGTCTCGTGGAGCCAAATCTGTACGATTTTCGAGCGCAGACCTCCTCGCCAACAGCAGATCAGACCATTTGGATGTTGTTCCAAAAATCGAATCCATCGTGCAACGCGAACGTCTCGACTATCTTTCGGTAGGATTTCTAACCCTTTAGCAATAGCACTCTGCAGTCCGCCTTCCTTGTAAGCGGTCCCAACCTTCGCTCTTTCTCCGTCGTTGAGTAAGGGTAAATTTACTGCATTCGGCACAGCACCTTGAGCAAATTCCAGCGGAGAACGTACGTCTATGATCGGGATCGACTGGAGCAGAATCTGCCGAATATCGTCGACCGTTTCAAATGTCTCTGCTTCAAGATTCCGTTCAAGGAATTGATTCGCTAAGTGCTTCACCGTTTAGAAAACTGTCAAGATGACTTTCGATGTCGTCAATCAATTCTGGAGAAAGCTGTTCGCGATAGGCGAGTGCTATCGCTTCTCGTTGCAGTTCAACCGCGCGTTCAAAATTCCCCGTTGCTGCATAAGCCGCTGCCCAAGTGTCGACAATCATCGGATTGGCTCGAGATTCTTCGTCGTTCGCCATTAGGTGATCGACAATCTTCAAAGCATATGCGGGGTTCCGTAAGCGTTTTTGGTCCGTAACTGCAAGCGTCCACGCCACAGTGTTGACAACTTCGGGGTTCTCTGGTGCAGTCTCTACAGCCTTTCGATACCATCGCAGCGCTTTGCGATAGTTAGGTTTTTGTGCACAACCGCGAACATAACAATTACCCAATTCGAGCATTGCAATTACGTCATCGTTCGCTGCCGAATCATGTAGCCAATCGACCACTTTTTTGCCCACATCTAGACCTGAATCTGGATGTGCAACGACTCGATAGTATTCAATACGTGCCATGCGGTCACCGGTTTCCGCAGCTCGTTCATAAAACCTAGCTGCTCGTTGAAGATCGACTTGCTCGTGGAATCCCCCACGATACACATCCCCTAGATATCGAAGGGCTAACGCATCATCGAACGAAGCGGCACGTTCCAGCATCCCCATCCCATCTGATCTTCTGGAATTTCCGAAATACCCTCTATGTAACAACCATCCGAGTTGCCTAAGTGCGGTGTGATAGCCGTAGTCAATCGCTTGGGAATAGTGCGATTGAGCTACTTGCAGATACCGGTGCGAATCACGTTCATTTGGGTCGAACGCTCGACTCACAAATAGATTACCATAAAGCATGTGGGCGTAGCCATTGTCGGCGCGACTAGCAGCGATGTACATAGTCTCCGCGCGGGATGTCGCGCCACCGTTGGCGAGGAACCGACCCAAACTCAATTGGGCCGACGAGTCTCCAGCGTTCGCCAAATTTACAAGTACAAGAGGTAAGGGGGCTTGTGACGCTTCAACATTGCGCGACTCGAACTCGCGTAGAAGTACTGGATATATCGCACTTAAATCAAAAAAGACTTCGTCAAAGGGTCCTTCTTCTTTTGAGCGCATAACCTGTAAGACCATCGGTTCCACATTTGTCTGAACGTAAATCGACCCGATCACACGATAACCAGACTGTTGAACAAAGAGTACAGCATCCACTGGACTCAATGCTCGGTATGGCTTCTCCAACGAGCCATCTCGTTCGGTAGTCATGTACTCAACGATTCGATCTAGTTGAGCCTCGTGAACACTCGCATGTTCATTCTCCAAATGCTCGTAGTAATGGTACATCGCTAAATGTCCCGCATAACTAAGTTCAAGACGATCGAGAATTGCGCTTCCTATTGAACCCAAGCGTAATGGACTGTCGAGTAACCGTGCTACACGTCGTCCAAACTTGTCAATTTCAGCAATGGAATCCACCGTTAAGTTCGACGCCGAGAGATCTACTTCAACATTTGAAAAATCAAGATCCTCCTCGCTAAACACCATAGCTACGAAATCTTCATAGGTATGTGTCGTGAGTTCTGTCATGCCTGCACAACCGAAAAGCAGGCATGTACTCAGCAAAACAAGACTAAGTGAGAAAAACCTTATCAAAATATCTCTTACAACTTCTAAAAAGTAAAAATATATCATAATCAACCTAGTGTCGACGACAATCGAAACCATGTTCAACAGAAACCTAAAGAGAAATAAGAGCTATCTCCCCGATCGCGCGGAATTAATGCAAGTACCAAGCGAACACTTTGTCAACGGGAATCGCATCATTCCTCCATTTCCTCCAGACCTAGCAACTGCTGTGTTTGGTATGGGTTGTTTTTGGGGAGTCGAGAGAAAGTTCTGGCAATTGCAGGGTGTATATAGCACATCTGCGGGATACGCCGGAGGTGAAACGAAAAATCCTACGTACAAGGATGTATGTTCCGGTCGCACCGGACACGCCGAAGTTGTACTCATTAAATACATACCTAGTGATATTGAATTTAGCACGCTACTGAAGACCTTTTGGGAAGGACACGATCCGACACAAGGGATGCGCCAAGGAAACGATATAGGGTCACAATATCGCTCTGTTGCGTTTTACTTTGATTCAACACAACACAACGAAATATTACATTCGTTGCAAGAGTATCAGAATAAGTTAAGTCAGGCCGGTTTCGGTGAAATTTCGACAGAAATCTCACCGTTTTCCGAGTACTTTTATGCCGAGGAGTACCATCAACAGTACTTGGCGAAAAACCCCTCTGGCTACTGTGGTGTCGGTGGTACTGGAGTTAGCTGTGATGTAGGGTCTCCTATACTTGAATAGACACGGTCCTATTTAGAACCTGCCACAACAATACACTACTTAATCGACAAAACCAAGTTTCATTTATAAACCCATCAACTGAGGTGGTATCAAACTGGCGCTGTCCTGAATAGCTTTCGACCCTTGACAGCAAGTCTGTAGTGCTAGGTTCGCTCTATGATTGAGCAAAATCGTTGAAGCACTCGATAGGTTAGTCCCCAAACGAAGTGTCTATCGTTCAGTCGAAATCCAGGCAACTGATATTCTTTGGAATTGAAATTTACGGTTTCGCTACTGATTAGTTCGCCGGAGATCAACTGTTTGAGTGGAACCCAGATTACCTCGGACACCTCATAGTTGAGGTCTAGCTCAGGTTCGTACGTGAGAGCAAACACATAGGGTAGAACCACGAGATCTGTTTGTTGATCTGACGTGTAGGGTTTCTCCACGGGGAGCTGGCTCACGCAATCCGAACGAGTAAGAGTAATACCGACCTCCTCTTTAGTCTCGCGGACTACCGTATGCAATACATCGGTGTCCGATCGATCGTGATGTCCTCCAGGAAGAGCTATGTGACCCGACCACGGATCTCCCTCACGTAATGCTCGTTGGATGAAGAGAACGCTTAAATCTTTTCGTAACGCTCTCAATATTAATGCCACACCAGCACGACGAGAATTTGCAGGAATGGGTTTTGGCGGAGTCTCGTTTTCACGTAGCGCGCGAACAATCGCTGGAAGGATGAGCGAATCTTTATTATTTGCGGAGCTCATAAAGTGGATTCAATGAACATGTTTGAACGAAATGCTAATCATTGTTTTGTCTGCGGTCCCAGGAACGCGAGCGGATTGCGAGTGCGTTTCACACTCAATTCTGATGGGCATTGTCAAGCGAACTGGACTTCAACTCACGATTACATGGGATACGACGGAGTTACTCATGGAGGCATCCTGTTTTCGCTGCTCGATGATGTCATGGCAAATTTGTTCTTTTTACAGGGAGAAATTTGTGTCACAGCGAAAGCTGAAATTCGATATCGCAATCCTCTACAAATTGGCGAGTCTGTACTTCTTCAGAGCAAGCTTGTCTCTCGTCGTCGCAATCTAGCGGTTATCGAAGCCGTCGCTACTCGTGAACACGACGATCTACTGATTGCTTCGTCGACCGGACACTTCTTGATCACTGGAAAGTTGTCGCCTGATCAACTGTCCCAGCTACACTAAACCCGTAACCGGTAGTGCCGCACCGTGAATCGGATCTGCGCCTGCCGAAGCGAGGAAGAGCACTACTTGAGCCAATGCGTCAGGGGAAACCCACTTGGAAAAGTCCGCGTTAGGCATATCTTGTCGATTGCGTGCCGTATCAATGATGCTGGGCAGAACACAATTGACGTTGATTCCGTCTTGCTTTAGCTCTCCTGCTAGACTTTCTGTGGTCCGGATTACGACACTCTTAGATGCAACATAGGGACCCATTCGAGCGCTACCGTGCAAAGCACCGTGAGCCCCGACATTGACGATTTTGCCACCCTCACCGGACGCACGCATCACCGGTACGACCGCACGCACCAGATTTAACATGGTACGAACGTTCAAATTCATCATATAGTCCCATGTTTCATCTGTAGTCTCAGCAACCGTTTCACCCATTGTGAAGCCACCCGCGATGTTAGCAAGAATATTGACCGTGCTCAGGGAAGCTATTGCTTGTTTTGTTTGAGTTAAGTCTAGTAGATCTAATTCAAGTGTCTTATATGGTGCAGGATGTTCTATAACGTCAATACCAATTACAGACGCGCCAGATTCGTGAAACGCTCGACCCACGGCTTCCCCCAAAACTCCTGCAGTCCCAGAGACCACAACTACTTTGTTTTCAAATTCGTTCATGTCAATTCCTCCGATTGTCATTTGAAGAAGCTAAACCAACGCAAAAGGCTCGACGACTAAGTTTCCGAACGTAGGGTCGAAGAAGAGACATCGCATTGAAATTGCGTAGCATCCACTTGTAGGCAACGTTGGCGTAGCCCCTCTGGTATTGAGAGATCTTTTATGGTCCTAAACTTGTTTTCAACCTTGCGACCGAAAACCAGAAATTCTGTACCAGAGGTAACGAAAAAATTTAACACATCGTCCAGTTGCTCTCCCGTGTCGTAATACTTTGGTTGGATGATTCGCGCAAACGTGTCAATCCCAACTACAAATGAGACTCCTCCGTTTCTGCGGAGATGTTTGGCTTTGTTAACGAAATGAGGAAGATTTGTGAGCACTACTTTGTCGGGTGCAAATTGGTTTAATCTCTGATTTAAATCAAAAAAGTCTAGTGGTAACTTATCGACGTTTTTGACGCTCAGCTCGTACTTTACATCACACTGTAGCAATTTCTGCGCAAGTGCGTGCATGCTACGATGACCCGTATGTAATGGGTTGAATGCACCAGGAAAATAGGCCTTTGTAAGTGTGCCTAAAGCAAATGGTTCGCGTTTATACAATCGGCTGTAGGAATTTTGGGCGTCAGCTGTTTGAGTCCTGCAATTTGGGTAAGCATCGGACGCAAGTTCGAGCCCAGAACACAGTTTTGCGTAGGCGACTTGCGCGAGCATAGTTTCTTGCTCTTGCCTAGTTCTTGATTGTGAAAACTCCACTTCTGATACTTGCGAACGACTGATAGTTTGCAGTGCGACAAACGCTCTTATTGCACCTCGTTTTTTCCGATTCGTACTTAAACTCGCAGTGATACCTAATCCAAATAGCTGATCTGTGGACCTCAGTTGTTGAGCAGTCATGAACGCTTTCATCGCAAGATTGCGTGCAGTTGTCTCTGAGCAAGCCTGTTCTGGTTTACTGCCTAATAATTGAGCCAATGCTTCATAACTGTAAGGTACTTGCGCGTCAAGGATGGTAGTAGATGCACCGGGTACACTAAGTAATTGACTTAACAACAGCGATCCGCCTCCGGTTAAATAGCACACCCCAGCCCAATCCGACGAGTGTAGATCGGCAACTTTCATCTTTACATGAAGTCGCGTACTAGTTGCATAAACTCGTCCAATTGATCATGATGACACCAATGGCCCGCATTTGCGATTGAATGTACTTTGACGTTTTGCATAGACTTCACACGCTCGTCTTGTGATGGATGTAAAACCCAAGAATCTTGACCATGCACTAAAAGGGTGGGACAGGAAATTCGCGCATATATTTGTTCGGTTTCTTCATACGACAACGTAATGGGAGCTAATACGCGAAAATAGTTATCAAATTTCCAGCTAAAGGTGCCGTCCTCATTTTGAATACTTCCATGGATAGTTAGATGACGGGCATGCTCCTCAGAAAGGTGAGGATTCACGGTTTGTAGACGCTGTATCGCTTCTTCAAGAGTTGCATATCTTCGAGGTCGTCTGCCAGAGAGATGGTGCACATCTTCAACCCATCCGCGAATGTGTTCATGCATACGGTTCGTTGCCATTCGCCACTGGTTCAGCATGATCCCCATCCCTTCAACCGCAATGAGTCGATTGACGTTTTCTGGATAGTTTCCAGCGTACAGCAATGCGATGATTGCACCTAAAGAGTGCCCGATGACACTCATAGGGGCTAATCCAGTTTGGCGAACCAACTGTTGCACGTCGTAAATGTAATCTACTATCGAGTACGCTCCGCCAACCATCCACTGCGAGTCTCCATGGCCGCGCAAATCAGGCGCGACGATGAAATAATCGTCCTTGAGCGCAGTTGCGACCCAATCCCAATTACGGCAGTGATCTCGACCACCGTGAATGAGAAGCAACACCGGTGCGTCGGGATCTCCCCAAGCGACATAGTGCAGTCTTAATCGTTGAGAAAAGTAAATGTGTGAGGTTGGAGAATCTTTCAACATGCGGAAATTCTAAGTGTCTAATGAAGTAGTACTACCTGATCGGAACGCACCTAGTATGCTGACAATTCAACCGAACAATAAACTCGGTTGCGAAAAGCATTCAGTATCGCAATCCCGATAAAATCTCAAATTCTGTTCTTATTCAATATTTTCTTTGGAGACCTTTCTATGCGCGATGTCGTAATTATCGATAGCGTTCGTACCGGATTAGCAAAGTCGTTTCGAGGGAGTTTTAATCTTACCCGATCTGATGACATGCTGGCGGTTGTAATCGACGCATTACTAGCGCGAAATCCGAGTGTCGCCCCTGACGAGATTGAGGATGTCATAGTAGGTGCTGGCAGTCATGCAGGAGAACAAGACGGAAACTTAGCAAGACTAGCTGTAGTTCTCTCAAAACTACCAATTACCTCTGCGGGACTGACGATCAATCGGTTCTGTTCGTCGGGCCTTCAATCGATCGCAATTGCTGCCAATCAAATTGCGACCGGTCAAACAGAAGTTGCCATGGCTGGGGGGGTCGACACCATATCCATGCGGAGCCGGCAGACAGCCGCGCAAGCACAGCAGAATCAACGCCTTCTCGACGAGAAACCTGAAATATTCATGGCAATGGGCAACACAGCCGAAGTCGTAGCTCGACGTTATAGCGTTACCAGAGAAGTTCAAGACGAATATGCTGTACAGAGTCAAAAACGGTACGCCCGCGCTCAAAATTCTGGTTGGATGGATGAAGAAATCGTTCCTATGACAGTCGAAATGCTCCACATCGACAAAGAAACCAAAGCCGAGAGTCGTCACACGGTTACCGTGGATCGAGATGAATGCAACCGGCCTACGACGACATTGGAAGGACTAGCGCGCTTACCTCCTGCTTTTGAAGAGGGAGGCACTGTTACCGCTGGTAACGCTTCGCAACTCTCGGACGGGGCTTCAATGGCTTTAGTCATGAGTATGGAGCGAGCAAATCAGTTAAATTTGCAACCCATGGGTGTGTACCGTGGATTTACCGTAGCAGCCTGTGAACCAGATGAGATGGGTATTGGTCCGATTTATGCTATTCCCCGGTTGCTAAAAAACGCCGGCTTATCGCAAGACGATGTGGATCTCTGGGAACTTAACGAAGCGTTTGCCAGTCAATGCGTGTACTGTCGAGATTACTTAGATATCGACAATGACAAGTACAACGTAAACGGCGGGAGCATCGCTATTGGTCATCCGTTTGGCATGACCGGTGCCCGCCTCACAGGAACATTGTTGCGTGAGCTTGTTCGGAGAGAACAACGATATGGCGTCGTCACTATGTGCGTGGGTGGAGGCCAAGGAGCTGCGGGCTTGTTTGAACGAATATAAAGCCGCATCAACTTTAGTGAAATTCAGTCCAAAACGACTTTACTATCGCTTATAATTCACTATGATTCAAAGCTACTATCGCTTAGACAGAGCAAACATTTAGAAGGAGAGGAGGCGCACTCAAGTTTGAATTCCATAGGAAGTGTGTGCCAAAAAATCTGTCGTCAGCATACGTCAGAGCCCAAGCTGACGAAATCGGGTTTTGAAACAGGGAGGTTTTGAAACGTGGATAATTCAACCAACCAGGGACTAAACCGCATGACTGTGAGACACCGCCTTTTTGGTGCAGTAGTTTCAACACTAATTGGACTTTCAGCGTATGTGCTTACAGCACAAGAAGTTGATGAAACCGATGATTCTTCAACCGATGATCAAGCCACCACTGTGTCTGATGCAAACGACGCTGTCGACGCCGCGTCGATCGAAGATCAATTCACGAAAGAGTTCCTCGAAGAATTATCCAAACAAGAATTTACGCAATACGTACTCAACGGTCATAAGTACAGTAAAAATGATCAAGATGCTCTACTCGAAGAATATCAACGTCGATGTTCCGACGAGAGCACCGCCAGTTCTTCTGATCTTTGTCCGGATGATATCGAACCAAATTGGGGTGAGACCGACCAAATTGCTCAGGAGACTGAACTGGAGTCTGATGGAAGTGACGAGGAGCATCAAATCCCAGAATTACAGGAAGAAACAGTTGAGGTTCGGGTTGCACCTCCGAACGAAGGTACTGAGAATTTTGCAGATCCGAGAAGGAACAATAAGCCCTCAGAGAAAACACAACTTGTTCCAGCGTGGAGAAATAAGTAGCTCAAGTAAGTGGCTTAACGGACAGCGGTCAACGCGTTCTGGTCGTCGACGACGACCCTAACCTATGTGAACTTCTCGCAGGATTTTTAGGTAAACACGGTTTAAACGTCGACACCGTCGCCGATGGTTCGGCAATGGACGAAGCACTTCGCACCTATCAATACGATCTGATCGTACTTGATCTCATGTTACCGGGTGAAGACGGCTTATCCATCGCGAAACGACTTAAACAGGTCACAACAGCTCCGATAATCATGCTAACGGCACTCACCGACAGCATCGACCGCGTCGTCGGTCTTGAAGTCGGTGCTGACGACTATGTCGCCAAGCCTTTTAGTCCACGAATTCTCTTGGCGCGCATCCGTTCGGTGTTACGTAGACGGACAGCTCCATACAAAGATCAAGTCCACCACATTGGGAAGCTCTTGATCGTAGATGATGACCCCAACATTCGAGAATTGCTGTCTGACTACTTGACTCGTCAAGGTTTTGAAGTGGTTACTGTAGCAGACGGAGCAGAGTTAGAATTAGAACTGAACCGGACTGATTTTGACCTTGTAATTCTGGATCTGAGAATCCCGGGCGAAGACGGGCTACAGCTGACAGCTCGAATACTTCGCGATCACGATTTGCCCTTCATCGTGATGACTGCAATGGGTGATGATGTTGAGCAAGTTGTCGGACTGGAATTAGGTGCCGACGACTACGTTGATAAGCCGGTGAATCCACGCGAATTACTTGCCAGGATTAAAGCGGTACTGCGACGAAACGCAGGAACTTCAACAATGCGAAGTGGAGACGGTGTTTACCGCTTCGGTGATTTCACTTTCGACATAGCTCAATTATCGCTTACTCGCAAAACCGGTGAAATAATATCCCTGACCTCGGGCGAATTTGAAATGCTCAACGTTTTGGTTAAACACCCCTATCGCACCCTCGATCGAGATCGTATTCAGGAGCTGCTTGGCGACGAAAATAAGTCTGGAGTAGATCGCAGTATTGATGTCAGAATCACTCGACTCCGAAGTAAGATCGAAGCCAATCCTTCAAATCCTAAGTTTATTAAAACGGTGTGGGGAAAGGGGTACGTATTTTGTCCCGAAAGCTCTTAAATCGAATTCGCGCTAACTCTCTGGCTGGGAAATTTAGCCTGATCATCGGAACCGCGACTTTATTGTTAGGCGTGTGTTTTGTGATTCTTTACCAACTGTACGGCTACTCGCCGATGAGACAACAGTGGATAGAGAGTCGTGTATCTGATGTCGGAGTAATCGAGCGTTTATGGCACGTAAATCCAGAAATATTTGACTTTAATTTGCTCTCATACATGGTTGACAAAAAAGGGTTAGTCATTAAGAACAATTTAACTCAACAAGACGAGTTAAGTCAGATAACTAGGACCGATGGAGTCCTCTATAGATTGAAGTCTGCTTTCGAAGAAAAATTCAGCAATGAAAATATTAGCACTTACGCGGATTACAGTGCCGATCAGAACCCTGCGTTTTGGGTGATTTTTTCCTCTGGGACTAATTCCGATGACGTTTTGGTGATAAAGTTTTTTGTCAGTCCTAAACCGTTGCGCACGTTGGATTTGGTGCTGATCGCGATTATCCTGAGTGTTGTTGCGACCGCAATCACAGCACTCTATAGCATGAATCGAATTAGTCGACCGATGACGCAACTAGCTTACGCGACACAATCTTTTCGAGGTGTATCCGGGTATGACCCTCTTCCTGAAACCGGCTCAGACGAAGTTGTTTTATTAGCGAGGAGTTTCAATGATATGGCGGAAGAAATCTCCGCTCTAATATCGAATCGTACGACGATCACGGCTGGACTGTCGCACGATTTGCGTACGCCTTTGACGCGTATGCGCTTGGCATTAGAACTTCTACCGGAAGACACTGATCCGAATCTCTTGAGAGCTTTTGAAGAAAATCTGCAACACATGAATTCACTGATTTCCGACGCAGCACTGTTTGCGAAAGGGGAACAGGAGCGACTACAAAAAGTGAACTTTCGAGACTTAATGCAATCGATCGTTCACACCGCCGATAATACTCTAGTGGTGGAGTGGTTTGGAGCGCCGCCTGCGCACATTCACACAGCCCCAAATGCTTTACGTCGCTGTATTACTAATCTAGTACAGAACGCGATGCAATATGGCAAAAACGTACGTGTACAAGTACGCGTAACTCAAGACGATGCTGAAATACATGTGCTGGACGATGGACCAGGAATCCCCAAAGCAGAACGCCAGCGAATTTTGCAGCCATTTGTTCGACTCGATAAGTCACGTAATTTGGAAACTGGTGGCAGCGGTTTGGGTTTAGCAATCGTCAACCAGTTGTGTTTGATTCACAATTGGAAGTTAGAGATTGGCGCGAGTCCTGTGGGTGGTACAGACGTAGCAATCACGATCCCAACGAAAATTTCATCCGAGATTTTGAGAGGGACTCCAGATCTAGCGATTCAAGAACGTCTTGCTGACGTAAAGTAATAAGAACTACTTAGCACTTAGATGTGCTAGGTCTTTGAGCATAATTCCCTGCATTTCAGAGACTCTTCACACAACACATTACGCTCAGCAATCTGAACATATGAACTCCAACAAAACAGAAGAACAAGAAGTAAGCAACTTCGCGTTGTCTCGCGTGCGCGATGCACTTTATGACGCACGTATCGTTACTCTCTTCGGAAACATTGACCAAAAGGTAACTCAGCAAACTGTAGAGCAGCTTCTAGCTTTAGCCACGGAAAACTCGAAATTCATTACTCTGTTTCTTGGATCCCCGGGTGGCCATGTCGAGTCTGGAGACACGATTCATGACATAATCCGCTTTATTGAAGCACCAGTGAGAACCGTTGGTACCGGCTGGGTGGGGAGCATCGCAACGCACATTTACTTAGCCGCCGAAAAAGAAAACAGACTCTGTCTTCCAAATACCAGATTTCTGATCCATCAACCATCCGGACGATTACAGGGAGATGCTTCTGACATCTCCATTCAAGTCAAAGAAATTGTCAAAATTAGGGAACGAATTAACGAGACAATCGCGACACGAACGGGTCAAAAACTAGAGCAAGTCAACAAGGACACCAACCGTGACCACTGGCTCTCAGCTATGGAATCTCTCGAATACGGCTTAGTAGGACGCATTATTCAGTCGGTTTCGGAACTCGATTCGTGATATCCACACTAGATGAACAACAGTTAACGGTCGAAGGACAGAAGATCAGTGTTTGCCTGACTACTGGCAGAAGTTCGAGATGTACAGTTATATTCGGTCATGGGGCTGGTGCTGGGATGAGGCACTCTTCGCTTGACGGGATCGCGACAGCCTTTGCTGAAGTAGGAATTTCCACGCTTCGGTTTAACTTCCCCTATATGGAAGCTGGTCGAAACAGGGTTGACGCACTTTCGGTCTCGACACAAACATTCAAAGAAGTTCATTCCTTCGCCGTTGCAAAAGGGCTAGATCCACTCTTTCTCGGAGGCCATAGCTTCGGTGGTAGGATGGCCACTCATGCCGTAGTGGAACACAATCTTATTGTCGAAGGACTCATCCTAAGCTCATTTCCTCTTCACAATCCAAAAAAAACGTCAGTTGACAGGGCTAGCCACTTTGACAAGATCAGTTGTCCTATCCTTTTCTTGATCGGTACTCGAGACGGGATGGCGAATGCTGATCTCATCCAACAGCTATCTGTGGAACACCAAGCCTCCTTGAAGTGGTTAGACACCGCAGATCATGGATACAAAACTTTGAAGCGCACTCGTACACGTCAAGATAACGTCTTTCAAGAGATTGCAGAGCACACCGACGCATTTGTCAGCGACATTTTGAAACAACTCTAGCACTACGTGAGAGAATCCGTTGTCATTGTCGGTGGTGGCATCGCGGGACTGTCCCTAGCTCTGCAAGCCGCTGCTGACTTTGACATTACGATTCTCGAAACGGAATTTCAACCAGGGTATCACAGTACCGGTCGTTCTGCTGCTGTTCTGCACATACCATTTGAAAACGATGTGGTGCACCGACTCACACTAGAGTCTGTCGAATTCTTCCAATCGCCCCCGCGAGGCTTTAAAGGGATCGCGGATTCTATGTCCATACTGAGAATCGGTAGGATCGCTGATGAACCGAAAATTGAACATTTCTTTGAAACTTGGAAAGAACGTTGTTCCTGGCTCGTTCCATTGTCGCAGAATCAATTGCTAGCCAGATGTCCAATTCTTACGAACGACTTCACTAACGGAGTCATTGACCGAAGGTCATTGCATCTCGATGTCCACCACTTGCTGACTTGTACGCGGCAAGCATTTAGAGAGCTGGGGGGAAGAGTAGAAACGAATTTTCGCGTAGTATCCATCGAGAGTGTGCGTGGATCGTGGATATTAACTTCGGATAGCGGATCCACGGTAAATGCTGACATCATCGTAAACGCGGCTGGAGCGTGGGTTGACGAAATCGCCAAATTGGCTGGTGTCCAGCCGCTAGGAGTACAAGCAAAACGAAGAACAGGTATTCGGTGCAAACCTAAGGTCTTCTCAAGTTCGTGGCCGATGTGTTACCTGATAACAGATGACCTCTATTTCAAACCGGAAGGGCAATCGCTGATGGTGTCTCCGTGCGATGCAACACCTAGTGAACCATGTGATGCTCAACCAGAAAGGATCGACATTGCTCAAGCTATCGCTCGCCTTGAACAGACTACCACGCTCAGCGATGTTGTTCCCGAAGAATGCTGGGCAGGGTTACGTGTTTTTGTCCCGGACCAGTCCCCCGTCATCGGCTATGACTGCAATCATCCGGGATTCTTTTGGTACGGATCGTTTGGAGGCTTTGGGGTACAAACTGCTCCTGGCTGTAGCAAGTTGGGAGCGAGACTGCTCAGGCACGCTCCTCTTACTGAAACGTCGCTGACTGCATTAGAACTGAGTCCCAGACGATTGACTCAATCTGATTGATTCTTTATACCTTGAGCGATGAGTTCACGATAGCAAATTTCAGCGCAACAGTGCGTTAAGTCGTTCGGCTAGCTTCATTAGTCCTGGAGGAGCGTGCGCGCGCCGCAAACGACCAGCAGCCAAGCGGACGGCTTCCATGCGCGTAGGATACACGTGAATAGTAGACAGAATTGAGTTAGCTCCGTATCCATGCCGCATCGCATTGATACAACTCGAAATCAACTCGCCTGCACCCGTACCGACAATACACGCACCTAATATCGTGTCTTTTTTGGGTTTGGTGATCAACTTGACAAAACCCTGTGTCGTTCCTTCGGTAATGGCTCGATCCAATTCTGTAAAAGGAAACTTAGTAACTTCATACGGAATATTCAGTCGCGTTGCTTCTCGTTCAGACACACCTACCCTAGCTAGTTCCGGGTCAGTGAAGATTGCCCACGGTACAAATTTTTTATTTATCTTGGCACGCCAAAAAGGACGAATCAGAGCGTTCATACTCGCGTACCAAGCTTGATGTGCGGCCATATGGGTAAATTGATAGGGTCCTACGACATCACCGCAGGCAAAAACAGATTTAACCTCTGTTTGCATGTAGTCATTTACGGCAACGGTCTGAGTCGCGGACAGGCTAATACCGTTCTCTTCAAGTCCGAGATTTTTCACTCGGGGAGTTCGACCGGTCGCTACCAGCAATTGGTCAAAATCTAAAACCTTCTCTTGGTCGCGAGTATGTATTGTCAATTGTTGGTTTTTGCAAGCGCTTGCTTGCCAACCTGTATATACATCGATACCTTCTGTCAGTAACACTTCGGTGATGACTTCCGCTGCATCCGAATCTTCTAATGGTAGCAACTGATCTTGCAACTCGACGATAGCAACTTTGCTCCCTAGTCTAGAAAAAGCTTGAGCTAATTCACATCCAATTGGACCGCCACCTAAGACTACCAATCGGTTCGGTAACTCACTAAGTCCCCAAAGTGTCTCAGACGTGAGAAACTGACAGTTTGATAATCCTGGAATGGGTGGTATAGTCGGAGAGGCTCCAGTAGCCAAGACAATGCTCCTCGTCGAATGTCGTTCGTCATTTACCTCAACGCAATGTGGGTCGTTTACTCGAGCATGACCTCCCTCGCAATGCACGCCTAAAGACGTGTAACGCTCGACCGAGTCATGAGGTTGAATTTGACTGATAGCTTCTCGTACTCGGCGCATCACAACTGAAAAATCAGTCGCATTTCGCGAAGTTTCGACTCCGTATCGCGAAGCATTTCGCACCTGTTGTGCGACTCGGGCGGACGCGATCAACGTTTTACTTGGAACGCACCCGGTGTGCAAACAATCACCACCCATACGATTTGATTCAACTAACATCGTTTTCGCACCAGCGGTTGCACCGACCAAGGATGCAATCAGACCGGCACTACCAGCACCAATCACGATGAGGTTGTAGTCGTACTTAGCCATGAAAATATGTTATTGCTTGACTTCCGCTGATATTATGTGTGGATTTCTACTACAACAAGCTTAGCTATTTCCTAGAATTTGGTTTGTCTACACAAAATAACTTCACTTTCTGTTGCTGTAAACTTCCATGGTTGCTAAGTTTCCTCACAGCCGAATGCGGCGAAATCGGTCCGACGAATTTATACGTCGACTCGTGCGAGAACACGAGGTCACGGTAAACGATCTTATTTACCCCATATTCGTGATTGAGGGTAAAAATCAACGACAACCGATAGCATCAATGCCCGGTATTGAACGTATGTCTCTGGACGAACTTGAACGTGAGTTAGAGAGTATCGTTGATCTGGGAATTCCTGCGGTCGCACTGTTTCCAAAGGTGGCAGTCTCACGGAAAGACTCTAAAGGTTCCGAGGCAGTCAACCCAGAGGGATTAATTCCACGGGCGGTTGCTTTTGCGAAAGCTTACGCTCCGACGTTAGGTGTGATCACTGATGCCGCGCTAGATCCATATACGTCTCACGGTCAGGACGGCGTCATAGACGATAAAGGTTACGTTCTAAACGACGAAACTCTCGAGATTCTTATAGAACAAGCGTTAGTTTGTACTCGTTCTGGTGCTGATGTAATCGCACCTTCAGACATGATGGACGGGAGAATTCGAGCTATACGAAACGCACTTGAAAAAAACGCCTTTAAAAATACAAAAATACTAGCCTATGCTGCAAAGTATGCCTCAGCTTACTACGGCCCTTTTCGAGACGCGGTGGGGTCTTCGGGTAATCTTGGTTCGAAAAATAAAAACCAGTATCAAATGGACCCGGCAAACAGCGAGGAAGCTTTGAGAGAAGTAGCCATGGATATCGATGAAGGAGCTGACATGGTTATGGTCAAACCGGGTTTACCCTATCTAGACGTGATTCATCAGGTCAAGCGAGAATTTGAAATGCCCACGTTTGCCTACCAAGTCAGTGGAGAGTACAGCATGCAAATGGCGGCCATACAGCAAAATTGGTTGCAAGAATCAGTCATATATGAAAGCTTACTCTGCTTTAAACGTGCTGGTGCCGATGGTATTCTTACTTACTTTGGTAAATACCTCGCGGAACGACTCCAACAAAGCGCCGAATAGTAGTAGCAAGCGACGTTTTACCTCAGCGAAAAATGAAAGCTAAGCGTGAGTTGAGGATAGCGTCCCGGGCAAGTCAACTCGCCCGTATTCAAGCTGCGTTGGTGGGGAACGCCATTAATCAAAAATTTCCCAATCTAAACATCACCTATGTACCGGTCACTACTACAGGAGACCGATCAGCCGAGATGGGAAATCTACCCCCTCGGAATAAAGATGATTTTGTCCGAGAAATTGAAGTGTTACTGCTTAAGGACGAAGTGGACGTAGCAGTTCACAGCTTGAAAGACGTCCCGAGTAAAACACCCAATGAACTCTCTGTCCAAACAGTCTTACAACGTGAAGATCCACGAGACGTATTGGTCGGTCGAGCGAACGTGTTCTGCTTAGATCCAAGCACAAAAATTGGCACATCGAGCCCGAGAAGAAGAGCACTGCTGAACTTTCGTTTCAATTCGAACAATGTCGCTTATATACGCGGCAACGTCGACACTAGGCTGCGAAAGTTGGATAGTGATGAATATGACTCGATTCTGCTTGCCGCCGCTGGACTACACCGATTGAATTTGCGAGACCGGATAGATGCTTATCTCGATCCATCTAGTTTCATTCCCGCACCGTGTCAGGGTACGCTAGCAGTTCAATTCAGACACGACGATGAACAAGTGGTATCTACTATCGCACCGTTGCAGCGCGCAAGAGTGGAGGCGGCTGCTAACTGCGAGCGTGAGATCGTTCGCACGCTCAATGCGGATTGCACTTCCCCGATAGGAATCTATTGCGAAGATCGAAGCGCCGAGTACGTTCTCCATGCAATCGTACTGAACAGTGCTGGAACCGAAACACTGGAACTGAGAATAAACGACCATGATCCAATTCGGCTTGCGTCAAACATGGCGAATAGTCTAATTGCGATGGGAGTGGAAGAGCTTTTGCACTCGTGACCAAACGTATTTGGATCACACGTACGGAACCAGGGGCGAGTCGACTTGCTTCAAAGTTGCTTGTGTCAGGGTACCAACCTATCACCGCACCCGTTTTTGAAATCGAGCCAGTCCTGTCACCAACTCCACCGATAGACACCGACCTTTGGGTGTTCGTGTCTAGTCACGCGGTATC
The DNA here is from genome assembly GCA_012267385.1 of OMG group bacterium. Classification (GTDB taxonomy): domain Bacteria; phylum Pseudomonadota; class Gammaproteobacteria; order Pseudomonadales; family Azotimanducaceae; genus Bin55. Next base: position 56,017 of record JAAXGW010000043.1, on the reverse strand, counting down.
CCATGTGGCGAGTCATCAGTGGGACAGAACCAAACCTGTGATAGCAGTGGGACCCGCGACGGCAGCGCAGTTTGAGTCGATGCAGGTTCATCCGTTGGTTCCAGGTCAACACTCTTCCGAAGGAATCTACGACTTAATTCGGAGACGGTTCAAAACCGGACTACGCGTGACAATCGTATCAGGACGCGATGGAAGGAAAGACTTGGGTGAGTGGTTGAGTGGCGATGGCTATATTTGCCATGAGTGGATCGTGTACGAGCGAAAACCCTCTCAGATCCAAGTACCAACCTCTCAGTTAGATGCTATCGTCGCAGCTAGTGGGGCTGCAATTTCAGAGATTCGACAACACTTCACTACCCTGAGTTCAGTTCCGATTCCACTGGTTGTACCGTCCCTTCGCGACGCAGAACTAGCCAAATCAATGCAGTTTAGTGTTGTGTTGATTGCCGAGGGGGCGTCCGACAATGCTATTGTCAATTCGTTAGAGGATTTGTTCTCGACTAGGGGACAACACCTAGGGTAATATCATCAGTCACCAGTGGCACTACCACTTGGCACTGGATCTTCGAATTCTATAGGGCGTCCGCAGACTTCATGGAATTGAAGAATTCCACGTTCGTTATAGATTTTTTGAGGTGATCGATGAGAAACTCGATCGCGTCGATGTCTTCCATTTCGTGTAAGAATTTGCGGAGAATCCATACTCGCTGTAATTCCTCTTCAGTCATCAACTTTTCTTCCCTGCGCGTAGCAGAACGTCGGATGTTGATTGCTGGATAAATTCGTTTCTCCGCGATATGTCGTTCCAAATGAATCTCTTGGTTACCAGTACCCTTAAACTCCTCATAGATCACTTCGTCCATACGTGAGCCTGTATCAACAAGTGCAGTGGCAATGATGGATAGGCTACCACCTTCGATGAAATTTCTCGCTCCTCCGAAGAAGCGCTTGGGTTGACTCAACGCATTCGAATCCACTCCTCCGGTTAGGAGCTTTCCGCTGGAGGGTACGGTATTGTTGTACGCTCGTGCCAGTCGAGTTATGGAGTCTAATAGTATCACTACATCGTGTTTGCATTCCACTAGCCGTTTTGCCTTCTCGATGACCATTTCCGACACTTGTACGTGTCGTGTCGCTGGTTCGTCAAATGTACTAGCCACGACTTCGCCTTTTACAAGACGCTGCATTTCCGTGACTTCCTCCGGACGTTCATCAATAAGAAGCACAATCAAAATTGCGTCGGGATAGTTCGAAGTGATCGCTTGAGCTATTGACTGTAACAACAAAGTCTTCCCTGCCTTCGGTGGGGAAACGATCAATGCGCGTTGCCCCTTACCGATGGGTGCGGCTAAGTCGATGATCCGACCGGATAAGTCCTCTGTACTCCCATTACCACGTTCCAACGTGTATCGTTCTTCGGGAAATGTTGGCGTGAGGTTTTCAAACAATACATCGCGCTGTTTCTTCTTATTTTCCGTCGGACGGTTGTTAACTTCATTGATCTTGAGTAAAGCGAAATAGCGTTCACCGTTTTTTGGAGCGCGCACTTTGCCAGAAATACTGTCCCCAGTGCGAAGATTGAAGCGTCGGATTTGCGTCTGAGAAACATAAATGTCGTCCGGTCCGGCAAGATAACTTGCGTAGGGAGATCTTAAAAAGCCGAATCCATCGCTAAGAATTTCCAATGTACCGTCACCATACACTTCGATCCCACTTTGAAACTGTTTCCGCAATATCTGAGTGATGATGTCCTGTTTCCGCGCGCGGCCGATGTTGTCGATACCGATGCCTTCCGCTAACTCTACCAACTCCGGCGTCGGACACCGTTTTAAGTCCGATAAATGTATTCTTTCGGTTGGTTGTGCTTGTGGGGTATTAGAAGGATTTGAGTTGCCGTGATGGCGATGGTGAGAACTAGACAGGTTTTCTCTCATGATTAAGTGGGTGTATAGTGGAATGAAATGGTGGAGACTTTTAGTTGATTCAGAGTCGCAAAAGGTTCGTGGATAGGTAAATTAACAGTCTGTGGGGAAGTGGAAGGTAGCCTCGTGAAAACCGGGCACCACCATCATGTGAATGATGTGTGGGAAGATGAGATAGTGATTTCGTCGATTAGTATCGTGAAATCTTACATAAGGATTTTACTCAATGATATGCACAAATCGTAACTAATAAGTTCGATTCTGCGGGATTCCTAGGTTGGCACCTAGAGTATTGAGGAGTGGGTCTGGGTGCTAGATATTACTATCGAGAAATGCTTCAAGTTGCGACTTCGACAACGCACCAACTTTGGTTGCTTCCACCTGACCATCTCGAATAATCATCAAGGTAGGCACACCACGAACACCGTATTTCGCTGTCGTGCTTCTGCTTTCGTCAATATCGAGCTTACAAATCTTAACTTTGTCGACATACTTTTCAGCTATTTCGTCAAGAATGGGCGCGATCATTTTGCAAGGGCCACACCATTCCGCAAAATAATCTACCAAGACGGGAACGTTGGATTGCAATACTTCAGAATCCCAAGTCTCATCGTTAACGTGTTGTATGTTGTTACTCATTAAAAGCTCCTGTGACTAAGTGCTATTTTAGACAATCTCCCCTATACTCGAATCTTCCATTAGTCTATTCCAAGAATCGTACGAGAATGTGCTTTTCGCGACTCTGTGCAAAGTTTCGTTCAAGATCCATACTTGCTGGCGGGGTTATTCTCGTTCTCTTCGTATGCCTTGGTTCTGGTGGCTGTGGTATGAAGGGACCCTTAGAGCTTCCACCCGAGCAAGAGGAAAGTTCTCGTGCCATTAGCTTGGACTTTTAGGGCATCACCATATGACTGTATTTCAGTCGGGACACTAAGTAAACAAGCTCGAACCCGGTCTTCTGTTCGATACCCACAAATTCGATCGCATCGTTCATCACATGACACGTATTGGGCATCGAATTCACTCAGTGGTAACCGGAGACTCAGTTTGGTATGGCAAGACTTTCAACTTGGAACTCCGTCGAGTAAATACTGAGAGTCGGTAATAGATTCATTGCACCTCGAGGACCCAAGTTGAACTATTACGAAAAATCGCTGGTGTTTACCAAAATGCATGTTTGTGGCAATGACTTTTGCTTGATAAACAGAACATCGGATCGATACTCAATAACACCAAGTGCGATTCAGTATTTGGGAAATCGCCATACAGGCATCGGCTTCGATCAACTCATACTGTTGGAACGCCCGACAGACTCCAACAATGCCGTCGCCGTACAGTTTTTCAATAGTGATGGCACAAAAACCGAACAGTGTGGGAATGGATGTATCGCAGTCGCAGCATTCTTGTACAAACATCGACTCGTACGAGAATCCCATGTCCGTATGGAAATCTCCAACCAAACAACCGAGTGTGAGATCATTCAATTCAATTCGCAAGATGAATACACGATAGAGGTTAATCTCGGCTCACCAAACTTTCATCCGAACGATGTACCGTTCCACAGCCACAAACAACAAAAACAGTATGAGCTCGAGGTTCCTAGCCAAGCGAAACCCTTATTTGTGTCTGTGCTTTCCTTAGGAAATCCACATGCAGTGGTCGTTGTACGCAGTTTAGACAGTGTGCCACTCGACATCCTCGGAGTCGAGATTCAACAACATGAAGCGTTTCCACGCTCGACCAATGTCGAAATCCTAGAGATTCAAGACGACTCAAATGGCAAAATCCGAATCTTTGAACGGGGAGTTGGGGAAACTCGAGCTAGTGGCACGGGTGCCGCGGCCGCGTCAGTCGCCGGACAATGCCTAGACTTTTTTGCGGATTCGGTGAATATCTCGATGCCTGGAGGGACCGTATTGGTACGTTGGGAAGGCCAAGATTCCGCAGTGATAGTGCGCGGTAAACCTTCTTTCGCATTCACTGGAACTATACCCTTCTCAAGTTTCTCGTAACCGTTGCAATATGAGCACTAACAAGTATCATTAACAGATAGAAGACAACGCTTTCACTGGTTTTTCGAGAACATGTTATGTCCACTGTAATCGCCCACCGTCTCTCAGCACTAGAAGACAGCAACTCAGAAATTAAGCAACAGCTTGAGTTAATGCTGGAGATAGGCCGCCGAAACGAAGAAAAGTTTCTGTGGCTCAAGTCATTCATCCTCAAGCTTCTTGAAGTCCAGGGGTTTGCCCAGCTCGACCAAGTAATCTTTCACCAGCTAATCGACTTCACGCACGTGAACCACGTGACGCTGTTCTTGAAAGAACTACACGAAGAAGGCGAGCTTTTGCACATCAAGACCGCGGACAAACCAGACAAAATTCATCCTAGGTTGTTTGATTTACAAAAGACATTGTGCGAAACGTGTCGCGAAGAAGAGTACTACCATTTGTTCGGAGTATCTGTGAGCGATCCCCCGTCTGTCGCGCTAGTACCAATTGTTTATCGATCGTATCTCGGCACTCTCGCTATAGGTTCGGCGGATCATGCTAAATTCAACGTGGACGTCGATACGCTGTTCCTAGATTTTCTTGGCGAGGTAATCGCTCGTGTCATCGTCCGACTCCAACATTGAGACTAGCACAACCCCATCTCCTACAAATAATGATGAGTATGTAGAGGAGTTTCTCGCTCACCTCAAAGTGGAACGACAACTGTCGTTCCACACCCAGATTACCTACTCGAATGCGCTCAGACGCTTCGTGCGACAAAGCGCACCTCCAAGTCTAAGTGACACCACAGTCTTTGACATTCGCGACCACATAAGCTGGTTGCGCAGTCAAAACTTGTCCCCAGCGTCGATTCGAAACACACTGTCCTGCTTGCGCACATTCTTTGAATTTCAACTACGCAAAAGACGACTGGATTTCAACCCAGCCAAATCCGTTCGCGGACCAAAATTGGCGAAAAAGATCCCAAATGTGCTCGACGTCGATGTGACCACACAACTCGCTACGGCAGAGTCGCGCAAGGAACCGAGGCATCTACGTAACCGCGCCATCATCGAGCTTCTCTACTCCAGTGGACTACGACTATCTGAACTGGTGAGTCTCAACATCTCAGATATCGATTTTCGGTCTCAAATAGCCCATGTGTTGGGCAAGGGAAATAAAACTCGTTTAGTTCCTGTCGGAACGCACGCGATTACCGCGTTAAAAGCATGGCTGGGTTGTCGCGACGACTTTAGTCCAAATGCACCACTCTTCACTGGACGAAACGATCAACGAATTGCATCTCGAACGGTCCAAGACATTTGTAAAAAGTTAGGTGTCAAGGTTCTTGGTTCAAATGCTCTGCACCCACATCTGTTGCGACATTGTTTCGCGAGTCACGTATTGGAGAGTAGTGGCGACTTGCGCGCCGTACAAGAGCTACTCGGACATGAAGACATCGGTACTACAGCGATTTACACGCACGTAGACTTTCAACAACTTGCAAAAGTCTACGACCAGAGTCATCCTCGAGCAAAACGAAGTTCAAACATTAAGAACAAGTGATTCGACTTATAACGTTCGACCTAGATGAAACTCTGTGGGGTGGCACTGAAGTGGTACTCCAAGCTGAAAACGAAATGATCGAATGGGTTTCAGATAGAGTACCAAAATTTGCTAAGCAATATAGAACGCACGCAACTGATATTCGCGCAGCCACTCTAGCTCAACGTCCTAGAATCCACTACGATTTCAACAAGATTCGCGTTGCAGTCGTCGAAGCAGTCCTCCAAGAGTGTGGTGTACAACCCGGTAAAGCCTGCGAAATAGCAAGCGCGGCGTTGTGCATCTTTCACGGGTACCGAAACAAACTACAACTGAATAAAAATGCAATCCCACTCTTACGTGAGTTGCGTGAAAACTATTTGTTAGCGTCTATCTCAAATGGAACATCAGAAGTCCACCGATCACCATTGAAGAATTACTTTGAACTGTCGGTATACGCTAGAAATATGGGAACCCGTAAACCAGACCCTGCAATGTTTGAGGTGGTGTTGTCCCACACCAAAACACTACCCCAACAGGCGATACACGTAGGAGATCATCCGATCGAAGATCTTGAGGTTGCCAAGCGGGTCGGCATGTACACCATTCAGTATTTCACCGGCGAATTCGCACATTCACCTTACGCGGACAAAGTAGTGGATCAGTTACCCGATGTTGTTTTAGCCGTACAAACGATCAATGAAGCAGCGGTGAAAAACCAAACTTAACTACAGTGCTTTAGGACCGCGTTCTCCCGTTCGTATTCTTACTACATCCTCGACAGGAGAAATCCATATCTTTCCATCCCCGACCTGTCCTTTATTAGATATTTTCTGAATGGCTTCGACACATTCATCAACGATTTCATCGGGAACGACCATCTCGATCCTAATCTTGGCAAGAAAGTCAACCGCATATTCGGCACCCTTATAAAGTTCGGTACGCCCTTTTTGTTGACCAAAACCCTGGACTTCAGTGACGGTCATACCAGCAACACCAACTTTTATCATCTCTTCTCTGATGTCATCTAATTTGAACGGTTTGACCAAGGCGGTAATAAGTTTCATCTTTTTGGGTTCCAACGAAGTGTTTTCAGATTTTTAAGGTGAAATATGATAATCGGTTGTGACTGCACTCACGACAATCGAAGCAAAACCACTCGCGAGATATGGTGGCCGGACAAGAACGACGGCAACTTGCCACCTCTAAAATTGTAACGGTTTCAAGTCCATAGGATTACTACTCATGAACACGGCTAGTTTCCTCGCCGCTTATCCCTACCAAAATGATGTTTTAGCGTTACCTGTGTCGAATGCAGATGAGGCAGCATCTTGGTATGGAAAAAATTTTGGAATGCGAGAAGTCGAGCGTGGTACACAGCCGTATCGCTTCGTGATATTGGAGCGCGATGGAGTAAAAATCGGGTTCTCTGAGAATGGTGGGGACCCTACTCAGGATGGTGCCGCAGTGCTAGTGTCGGGCATCACAGAGATTCGAACTGAATTGGAGTCTCGCGAAGTCAATTTGAGCGATTGGCGAATAGACGAACACGAGGGTAAACAACTAAAAGTGTTCTTTGTTGTTGCTCCTGATGGCTTGTGTTATTACTTCCACGAACCTATAGAATCGATATCGTAAATCGAGCATTGTCAAACGACTATCATTTGATTTGTTGGAGGTCAAGTTTTAAGCTTTTGCGCTAGGCCGCGCAGAGACTGTTCGATACCAGTGTTGTAAAGCTGGATAGGTAATGGGAAACGGTATGCGCGCGGAGGTCGTCGCAAAATCTAAGGTGCACAAAGCAGTTATATCTGCTATCGAGAATTCTTCTCCGGCGATATACGGAGACTGGTTTAGTTCTTCTTCCAAGCGCGCAAAAAAGTTCGACATTAGAGTCTGACCGCGAGTCACAAGGTCTGGAATCGCATTGATTACTCCTACGTTTCCCCCAACACCCCGCGATTGAAAACGCGGGTAAGCGTTTCGATACACTTCCGACGCTGGCAGCAATCCGTCGAATTCAATGTGTCGTTGACGTGCTTCTATGCGTGCTCTGCTTAGTGTATCTGTACCCATGAGCGGAGGATTGGGATAGAGTTCCTCTATGTAGCGACAGATCGCGACCGATTCATCTAAGACCGTTCCATCGTCAAGCACGAGAGCGGGCAGTCGACCACGGGGATTGATCGAAAGAAACTCAGGCGAAAGGTTCTCGCCTTGCACGATGTTTATTTGTTTGCGGTCGTACGTAATTTCCTTCTCCGCAAAAAAGATACGAACTCGACGTGGGTTGGGAGCATTCTGTTGGTCATAGAGAAGCAATTGGATGTCTCGCTGAATCAGACTAGTTAGTAGCAATTTTGCTAATCTCCAACTCGTCCTATGAGAATGTCAATCGAGCAGAGGAGTCTAGAGTCGTTGCGTTTACCAAAATCTCGGTCAACGAGAGACACAGATTTAGAGTATTTGACAAGAACTAAAACGTTACGAGACGAGACGTCCCTAACGATATAATCTGAATTGTCCTAAGAATTAGTCAAACTAACGTCCTATGCAGAACTTTCATACGCGCGTTCTAGCCCTCGTAGTTGGTACAGTGATTGGTATCGGCGTCGTCATCGGAGCATTGACTCTACTACAAGATGATGAAGGTAAATCGGCGAACACTCAAGCGACAAGACCGAACATCGAAGGACGCGATTCCGAAACGGGCGATGACGCTTCGGGAGGTGGTCCAAACCTCTCTGTATCCTCCAATATCGACGAAGTTGTATTTCCCGATCAAGCCTTCGATCGTAAGGTGGCCATCTTGTCTTGGATTGCGACCCTTTCTGACGATCAAATACTACATTGGCTCGAACAATCCACCGACCCTTCCTGGATTGTTTCTCAAGTAATTCTGAATGAACTTCAATCTACATTGTTGCAAAAACTCACTATTACAGCACCGGAAAGAGCGATTGCGTTTGTTTGGTCTATGGAAGAACACCGGAGGAACCCTTTAGCCTCTGTCGTGTTCCAGACGTGGGCTAGTTCAGATTTAGAGGATGCAATCACACATGTAAAGCAGTGGACCGCAGATGAAGCCGTGAATTTTTTACCAGCCATTTTGCGAGCGCGAGAGGACTTGTCCTTAGATCGTCAACGGGAAATCGCAAAAGAGTTCGGAGACGAGAATTATGCGTTCTTCAAACACTTTAAGAACCTGACTGCTGAAGGGCTCGAAAACCCAAAGAAAACTTGGTACGAAATCGTCAACTTGGCGAACCGTGAGAATGTTCAAGGCCCGGCCGGGTACGCTTTAAGTGAACTCGCGGTTGCGTGGGTCGAACAAGAGGGAATGGAAGTTCTTGATGAAATAGTGTCTTCTATTTCACATACCACAGAGTACGATTTCGGGCTCACTCAAGTGTTTAATGCTCTGTCTGAAGACAATCCAGAAGAAATATTCGATTTCGCGTTGAATAACCTTGGCGATCGAGCTTACGACATACTAGAAGCTAGTAGTGTCATTTTCAACTGGGCGCGGAGGGATCCTAAAGCTGTTTTGGCGAAGGCGGAGGCTCTGCCAGCGAGCGGTTTTCGACGCAATATTGTTTGGCGTGCGATATGGCAATGGGCAGATGACAATCCTCGTCAAATTCTTAAACAAATAGACCTCGTTCCTGGAGAACATCGAGCACAAGCACGTCGTAACGCGATTCGAGCACTGACTAGTTCATCGCCCGATGAAGCGGCGAAGTTCGTTCTTCAAGAACAGGACTTCCAGACAAGGTTAACGCTAGCGAACAGCTTAGTCTCCACTTGGGCTTATCAGGACACTGAAGCTGCGAAAGCTTGGGTGTTAGACTTACCGAATAGTGATCCATTGCGCGCCGCACTTCTTCGCCCTCTCGCTATGGCACTTGTTTACAGCGATCCTCGAGAGGCATTTAGACTTGCACTTGAAGAACCCATCGAAGAGAACCCTTCGTATCCATATACTTCAACGGGCTATGAGTCTTCGATCATAAGCATGCTCGCATATCAAGACATAGATCTTGCCCTAGAATTGTTACCTCGAGTGCGAGATCAGGGAAGGTCGATGGCGTATAGTACCGTTGGAGTTTCGTTAATTCAAAAGGGAGAGACGCGGCAAGCAATTGACCTCGCAAATCAATTACCCAAAGATGAACAGAAAAATTACTACCGGAGCATGTCTTGGAGTTGGGCTTGGCAAGACCCACAAGGACTACTGAAAGCTTTCGACGAATTTCCCTCTGCGGAGATCAAATCACGAGTCGCATTGTCGATAAGCATGATGAATACCTCTACGAATCTATACACCGACGAAGAAATCGCTAGCTTCAAAAAATACATGACTAAGGAAGTTCAGGAAAAGTTCCAACAATTCCAAGAAATAGACATGCGCAACCCGTCTCCTGAAGATCGGAAACTTCTCCAAGAGTTGAATTCGTGGTAGTACGCAGACGCCATGAGCTTCCAATATGAAGTTTCCATTTCCAATCGAATTCTTTAGAAACACAGGCAACACGCCAAGTTAGACTCCCATGAAAAAATCTTTAGGCATTTTGTTACTTCTTGTTTCAGCTGGAATTGTGCTAGGAGGTGGTGGCACGTACTTGGTACATCTTGCTACCTCAACCAACGACAACGACTCCTCAAATGAGCCTCGGGCAGCAATGAATTCTCAACAGACTGAAGAGGTTTCAACAACGAGTGCAGACGCAGATAAAACTCAAGACGCAATATCAGCCAGTAACAGTCAGTCAGTCGCCAGAATCAACCATCCGTCTCTAGAAAAGAACTCGTTTCAACGTAAATCAGCGATATATTCTTACGTGGCAGGTTTATCTGAGCAGCAAGTTGCTACGGAGCTGCAACGTTCCGTGGATAACGAGCTTGAACTGTCTCGCTACGTGCTAGTGGAGCTACAGACCGCACTCATCGAAAGACTAGCTACACTAAATCCAACCTCAGCAATGACTTTTGTAGCAGAACAGAGAGACTTGGGTGGAAATTTTGTCACACTCAACTCATGGGGGGTTCAGCTGTCCGATACTTTAGGAACCACGACTCGCTCAATGCCCTTCGTTGAAAGTGTGTTTAAAGAATGGGCGTTGAGTGACAGGGATAGTGCCATCCAAAACGCAAAGTCCCTGAAATCGGACGTTAAGAATATTGCACTTGCCGGAATTCTCGCTTCCCTCACAGACGAACCATTGTCGACCTATAGAACTATCGCCAAAGAGTTAGGCAATGAAGAACAAGGTCTCGATTTCTACGTGAGGTCATTCATTTCAAAACGCGTTGACGACGCGAAAGCTGTTTGGAACGAACTTGTGACTATCCTGGAACCAAACGACACTAACCATTTAGTTGCGTTGGGAACTGTGACGCAGCAGTGGTTCCAGGAAGATGGCATCAGTGTGCTCGACCAAGTGCGCGCGAGTGCTTTGAACGAAGAAGCCAAGAGCTCTCTTCAATCTGGTTTACTTCGCAGTGCCGCAATGGAAAACCCTCATCAAGCCTTTCAATATGCACTGAAAATGCCGAGCCAAGGACTGTACCACGGGATGTATTCCCAACCACTGTCTACCGTGGTTTCTGTGTGGGCGGAATCAGACCCGCAAGCAGCTTATCAAGCAGCTACTAGTATTGAACAAAGTGGACGACGAGACAGCCTTCAGCGGCAAGTTGTATCAGTTTGGGCTACAAACGAACCTTACTACTTCCTAGAAAACATGGAAAGTTTTCCCCCACAAATGCGAGACGTTGGAAGCTCGAGTGCTCTTCAGGCTATCGCAGTAACTTCGCCGCAGGAAGCGGCCGAACTCGCGATGGAGCAAATAGAAGGAGGTTTTGGAGGATTGAGTTATGTCCCAACTTTCATACTCCGACACTGGATTGATCAAGATACCGAAGCGGCTATACAATGGGTACTCAACGGTCCGGTGAGCGAGGAAAATCGGTACTCGTGGGTTAGCGCGTTAGCGACAAATTTAGTTAATACCGATCCTCGCCGCGCGTTTGATATTGCTCTTCAGCAACCTATCTCAGAACGCGTGGGCGGCATGTACATGCCTGCGCTTGAAGCACAAATTCTTGGGCAAATAGTCTATCAAGATTTCGACCTTGCGGTCGAACTGCTGCCGAAAGTGCGCGAAGGCAGTTCAAGGTCGCAGGCCTATACGTCCGTAGGGAGCCAGTACATCAATTTGGGTCAGTCTTCGAAGGCAGTGGACTTAGGGCTCAAACTTACTGCGAACGAGCAAACCCAATACTTTCAAAGCATCGCCTATACTTGGGCTAGCATCGATGCTAGTGGGCTGGTCGAGACCTTCAAGAATCTACCGACTGCAGAAATTCGCTCAAACTTAGCGCAAACATTAACCAGTCAGTGGATGAAAGACAACTTCACTGAAGGGCAACTAGAAGTGCTTCAGCAATATTTACGTGATTCTGACTAAGTAGCGATGGAGAGTCGGCATTGAGTTCGCGCGAGGACGCTGCGACTCTGACACTTTCAACCTCCTATATGGGGACTCGACACTAGTTTAGAGTTTCCACACTAGAATTTATGCGAACTCTCTTTCCACGTGTTGTCGTCTTCGCTATCGGCGCTTTAATTGGCATCGGTGGCGTCGCAAGTATCCTCTTCTTGCTGAACGATGGTATGAACAGCGTGTCAGACCAACGGACTTCATCTACACAAACAGCAGAATCAATTCCGCTCGCGAGTTCTCATCGCGAGGACAGAGATAGTACACCATCTATAAACGCAGAGATCCCTTCCCGGATTGATGATATAGTCTTTCCCAAACGTACATTCGACCTCAAAGCAGGTATTGTTTTCTGGGTTGCTACTCTAACTGACGACCAGATCGTAGATCTGCTCAAGCAATCCACGGAAACGAGTTGGCATGTTTCTTATGCAAATCGAACCGAACTACAAACAACACTCTTGCAAAAACTTTCGACAACAGCACCAGCTCGCGCTCTCGACTTCGTATTAGAACGCGACCAATACCAACGCAATTCGATGATCCGGACGGTGTATGCTGCCTGGGCTCGAGACGACTTAAACCAAGCTTTAGAACGCGCGAGAGAGTTGGATCATCCGGATTCCTTCTATGCGCTCGATGCCATCTTAGACGCGCGTACTGACTTACCCTTCGAAAGAAAACGAGATATAGCTATTGGGCTGCGAGATGAACGGCATGCGTTTTATAGTCACTTCACAAATCTAACTCAGGATAAGATAGAAAATCCACGTGATACTTGGTACGAAATTGTCAATCTAGCGAGCAGTGAAAATGTCCAAGAAGAGGCGGAAGACGCGTTGAATCGTGTTGCCATTGTTTGGTTCCAAAAAAGGGGCCTAGAGATCCTAGACGAAATAGTGTCTTCGATATCGGAAGATTTCGACTACTATTTCGTACTCGATGGGCTATTTGACGACTTGTCTGCTGATCGATCCCAAGAAATCTTTGACTATATGATGAGTAATCTGGGCGACCGAGCAATTGAGGTCATTCGGGAGACCCGTCTCTCCGAAAACTGGGCACGAAGAGACCCTAAGAACATGCTAGCGAAGGTAAAGACCCTTCCAGCTAGCGACTTTCGGGAAGATCTAATTCGGTTGTCGATTCGAAGATGGGCAGATAACAACCCTCAACAAATTTTTGAACAACTAGAACAAGTTCCACCCGGTCTACGGGAATATGCAAGCGAGCGCGCTATTGACGAATTTACGCAAAAATCGCCGACAGCCGCCGCTCAATTTGTCCTGCAGATTTCCGATGAAGAAATGCAAGAACAGCTTGCCTACACACTAATCCGAACGTGGTGCGAAGGAGATGCGGCTTCCGCCAAAGAATGGGTACTGGACCTACCCACGAATGATCCAATTCGGGCGTCTATGATTAGCTCTCTAAAGTGGCGACTTGTCTCAACGGACCCGAAGGGCGCATTTGAACTTGCATTGAGCGAACCAGTCGCCGATGGTTCGGAAGACTCTATATTAAGCAGGATCGCAGACGACGATATCCAACTTGCTCTTGAGTTGCTTCCGCAGGTTAGAGAACATAGAAAAGTTTCCGCGTACGCTCATATTGGCAGTTCTTTGGTCGAACAAGGGTTATCACAACAAGCACTCGATCTTGCGAACAATTTGGACCAAACTGAGCAGAATGAATTCTATCAAAGGATCGCAATGAGGTGGGCATATTATGACCCCAAAGGACTTCTGAAGGTATTCGAGGACTTTCCGACTTTCGTGAAGTCGAGAATCGCGGTCGGAATAAAAATTACTAATGAAGTTGGGAACTACTACTCAGAAGAAGAGATCGCACACGTGGAAAAACACATTAGTGATAAGGACAAAGAGTTGTTCAAACAAGTTCAAAACATTGACATAGACAATGCGTCTGAAGAAGAATTAGAATTGCTTCACCAGTTGCACTTATATTAGCTTGCGTCTCTATTTACGTCCTAAACACGAACCAAAACGACGAAGCGATTTTTTGAATCGGAATAAATAGCCGTATCCGCACTCAAGAAAAGTCGGCATTCAGTTTACGCAAATCTCCAATGAAAACGTCTCAAAGAATTTTCTCATTGCTTTTATTCGTTGGGATTGTGTTAGGTGGTTTGAGTATGTACTTGGTGCACGTCTTAGTGTCGACAAACGAAACCACGGAGACTGCTTCATCTAATGAGATACCCAATTCAAGGGGAGGAAGCTCTGATGACGGTTTTCGATTAAACCACTCCTCCCTTCTAGATTTACACAGCAGTTATCTTTCCGCCGTGTCGCTTGCAGACCCAAGCTTACATGAAAACTCATTTCAACTTCGACTTACTGTATATTCGTATGTTGCTGATCTATCTACAAAAGAACTCATGACTGAGTTGCAAACAATTTCGAGTGACGTGCATGAACTTTCGCGTCATGTTCGAGATGAATTGCAAAGAGCCCTTATCGAAAGACTTGCGATAGAAAATCCAAAAGCCGCAACCGAATACGTGGTCGAAGAATTTGAACCCATTTCGAACCGATCGGAACTCGTGCGCCTGCAACGCTATTTGAATGTAGAACAAGACACTTCTATGCCTATGGTCCAAACCGTGTTTAAGGACTGGGCAACGTCTGATCTTCGAAATGCCATCGACACAGCAAAAAGACTAGCTGTAGACGCCAAAAATAACGCACTTATCGGCATATTCGCGGCACTTCGTGGCGAATCGCTCAATACTTATCGACAAGTAGCCAGGGAACTTGGGGATGAGGACCAAGGGACAGACGCTTACATAATGGCGTTCGCGACGAATCGCGTCAACGACCCTCGTGCGGCATGGCATGACGTCATCGCACTTTACAAACCAAATAACTCTAGCCACACTCAAGCACTAAGAAACATCGCGAGGCAGTGGTATGAACATATTGGTTTTGGTGTGCTTGATAACGTAGACATCAGCAACTTAGACAAGAACGTTAAATCCGAATTGATCGTACATCTGCTAGAACACGCAGTTGCGGATAAACCCAATCAAGCGTTTCAATATTCGCTAGCAGTGCCGAGCGAGAACCGGGACTCATCTGCTACGGACCGGGTAGTTAAAACATGGGCCGAATCTGATCCGAAAGCCGCCTTTCAAGCTGCTAGTAGTATCGAAAAGAGTGGTGATCGAGAATACTTCCAACTTCGTGTAGCAAGTATCTGGGCACTAAACGAACCACGGGAAGTTATGGACCATATGGAAGGTTTTCCACCGAACATTAGAGAATACGTAATTGATGATGCGATTAGCGGTATCGCACGTGTATCCCCGAAAGAAGCTGCGGAACTTGCTGTTGTACACGGTAGTGGCGGACCGAACGACTTCTTACCGTCCTTTGTTATCGGTATATGGATGGAGACAGATTTAGAAGCTGCCCTAAATTGGGTATACAGTGCCGCTCTCGATGAGGATAAACAGTACACATGGGTAAGTGCAATTACAAGCAATTTGGTCGAATCGGATCCGCGTCGCGCGTTTGACATAGCCGTTAAACAAGAAATACCGGATATCAATCTCCTAGGGATGGAAATGTATGAAACGGGATTAGAAGCCGAGGTGATCTGGGCGATTAGTGACGAAGACCTTGATCTTGCGGTAGAACTACTACCAAAAGTACGGGAAGGAAAGACAAGAACAAGTGCGTATAGAGCAATCGGACAGAGGTACATTGAGCTCGGTGATTCGAAGAAAGCGTTTAACCTAGGTCTACACCTAACCGAGGAAAGTCAGGCTGAGTATTTTGATTCAATTTCTTGGACTTGGGGAAACATCGATCCGGCCGGACTGATAGAGTCAATTGAAGACTTTCCTACTAAAGAGATTCGTTCAAATGTCGCCTCAAGGATGACGAGAGGTTCAAGCCGAAATAATTTCACGGATGCACAGCTAGAAATACTAAAGCAATATCTCAGCGATTAAGGTCGGGAGTCACTTCAGCTCAGAAATCCATTTAGAGACGTGTCTACATAAACTAAAACTTTCTCTATCAGAACACATTCTTTGGTAATAATTACACCCAGAACAGCTTAAAAATTTGGTCTTGTTACCTTTTCATCAAGTTAACTCTAGTCTCCCTCGGTCCGAGCTAAGGAAATGAAAGCCAGTTATATAATCTGAATGGTCGAAAACGATTCTCTGGCCTCTGTCCCATGAACAATCTCATAGCACGTATCTTTCTCCTTGTTGCCGGAGTTTGATCGGTGTCGGCGACTTCGTCGCAATCAAATTGTTGCTTCAAGACGATGCTACGACCACTCCCCGAGAACAGACGGAAACAGTGCCGGGAGGCGAGCAAAGAACAAGCTCCGTAAGTGGTACTGACACTCATGAATCCGATGGCATCATTGCGGTACCCACTGGAGTTAACCAGTTGATCTTCCCAAAGCGAACCTTTGAACGCAAGGCGACTATCGTTTCTTGGGTAGCGGCCCTGTCAGACGATGAAATCTTGAGTTGGCTCGAACAATCTACTGAACCATCTTGGCAAGTTTCACCGGCTAATCGAACCGAATTGCAAACGACGCTTTTACAAAAACTTTCGACAACAGCACCAGAACGCGCAATTGATTTCGCATTAGAGAGAGATAACCCGCAACAAACCTATTCAATGTCTAGCACCGTTTTTCATGTCTGGGCTAATACAGATATCGATTCCGCCGTTGCACGCGTCAAGGAGTTGAATGAACAAACGCCCTTTTCAAACTACCTTTTAGGTACTGTCCTTTCGGCGCGTGATGATTTATCGTTAGAACGAATGCGAGAAATAGCTGTTGAACTCGGAGATGAAAGTTCTGCATTTAGGTTTTACTTCCGTAACTTAGTCCAGGGCGACCTAGAAAACCCAAGGGAATCTTGGTATGAAATAATCAATATAGCAAACCGTGAGAGTGTCCAAAACACTACTGCAAATGCTTTGAGTAGAGTCGCAGTAGCGTGGGTTCAAGAAAAAGGCTTGGATGTCCTAGACGAGCTAGTGTCATCCATATCCAACGATTCCGAATACTCATCCATACTCCATGTCATTTTTAATGGAATATCCGAGGACCAACCCGAAGAGATTTTCGACTACATAATGAGCAATCTAGGCGATCGGGCAACTGAAATCGTTCAAAGAAGCAGGATTACGTATTCCTGGGCTCAAAAGGACCCCAAAGGGATGTTAGCGAAAGTAAGCACACTTCCGGCGAGCAGATTTCGGCAATCTTTGATAAGTTCCGCTGTGTGGCGTTGGGCAGAAAATAACCCCCGACAGCTTCTCGACCAAATAGAGCTAGTACCCCCCAGCGAACGCGATGGGGCGAGTAGCAGTGCCATTAGAGTACTTACGCGAACATCGCCGAAAGAAGCCGCCCAATACGTTATGCAAGTTTCCGATGAAGAACTACAGGTACAACTCGCTCGGAGTTTCATCGAAGAATGGGTTTACAAAGATGTGGAGGGCGCGAAAAAATGGGTACTAGACTTACCTGTAGCAAACCCGATGCGCAAGTCACTCATGCAGCGCTTGATTGATACCCTAGTTTATACTGACTCGAAGGAAGCGTTTGAACTTGCTCTTCAACAACCTATGGAAGAGAATGAATTTTTTGGTGGTGGCATGGAGGTCGGTCAAGAATTATCGGTCGTGCAATCCATTATTTATCAAGATATCGATACTGCAATAGAATTATTACCGCGGGTCAGAGGTGCTGGTAAATCTATCGCTTTTTCTATGGTCGGCAGTTCTTTGATCGAAGAAGGAAACGTACAGCAAGCTCTTCAGCTCGCAAACCAGTTGACCGAAAAACAACAAATAAAGTATTTTCAGGGAATTGCCATGGGGTGGGCGTATAGTGACCCTCAAGGACTGATAAAGGCGTTCCCAGATTTTCCTGACGCAGCGAAATCAAGAGCGGCACTGTCAATTGTCTTAACCCATGAGACTGAGGGTACCTTTTCAGACGAAGAGATTACAGACTTCGAGAAACGCATCACGCCAGAGGACAAAAAACTGCTCGATCGGCTGAAAGAAATTGACATGTACGCTCCATCTCCAGAAGATATGAAAGTAATCCAACAAATCTATACATGGTAGTGTATGTTCACAAGTCTAAACGTACACTAATCACCAAAGAAGACAGACTCTCCTTCCAGAACTCTAAAAATGTACTTTAGCAGCTTCGCACGAAAAAATATTTTTCGAAATCAACGAGTTGGAATTCAATGAAAAGATCATTCGTTATCTCTGTACTTTTTCTTTCGTCCGGTATTTTGTTAGGTGGTGGTGGTATGTACGTTTTACACATCTCAACTTCAGCAATTGATCCCATGGAAGGAACAGAGGGACACAAAGAAATTGGCACGGGCGGGTCTTCAACGGAACGCACTTCTCAGTTGAATGTAGAAACTGAAGTACCTGCTGTTGCACCATCAGTGTCGTTAGAAGACCCAAACTTACATACGAACTCTTTTCAACGGAAACTTGCGGTCTACACCCATGTTGCGGGACTTTCAGCTCAGGAATTGAAGAACGAACTTCAAAACATTTCGAGTCGTTCGCATAAGCTTTCACTTCGTGTACAAGACGAACTTCAATCTGCACTAGTAGAACGACTGGCAATTGTCAATCCAGAAACGGCTGTGGAGTTCGCGGTTGTACAAAAGGTACCTGAACCAGATTGGTCGACACAGTGGTACATGTGGCAGGACACGTCCGGCGAGCCTGCACCGGTATACATGCCAATTGTGCGTAATGTATTCTCTGATTGGGCGTTGACCGACCTTCACAATGCTATCCGTAAAGCCAAGTCCCTTAGTGGAGACGCGAAGAGCAATGCCCTTGTGGGAATATTGGCTGTACAAGAGGGTCAATCGTTAGCAACATATCGACAAATAGCTCGGGATCTAGGCCACGAACAACGCGGAGTTGATTTTTACGTACAGTCATTTTCAATAGGGCAAATTGACGACCCTAAAGCCGCGTGGAAGAAGTGACAAACTTACTAGATCCCAATAACTTCAGCCATTCTAGAGCATTGTCTAACATCGCAAGACAGTGGTACGAACAAGATGGATTTGACGTGCTTGATGAAATCAGTGAAAGTGCCTTGGACGTTGAAATTAAAAATAATATGATCCGCCAGCTGTTATGGGAAGCGGCAGAAGAAAACCCGGCACAAGCGTTTCAGTATGCGCTGAATATGCCGAGCGAAGGCAGGTTTTCCCCAACGTTATATTCTGTCGTAAGTCAATGGTCTCAATCTGATCCACAGGCAGCATTTCAAGCTGTCAGAGCAATAGAAACGAGTGGTCTGCGCGATCCAACTCCAACGGAGCGTCGTTGGAAATTGGGCGAGGCAAGAACCTTGGTACGTCTTGGAAAATCTAGATGACTTTCCGACTAATACTCATGACAACGCGATGAGTACTGCCATTCGCGAAATTGCTAGGACATCGCCCAAAGAAGCGGCTGAGCTGGCGCTTGAACACACTGAAGGAATGCGATATAGTAACCTTCCTTCGACTGTTTTGTATGAGTGGCTTGAACAGGATGTAGAAGCTGCGATCAATTGGGTCTACAACGGTCCTGTGAAGGACGAAGACCGCTACGTTTGGGTACAAGCGTTAACGAGTCGCTTGGTAGAATCGGACCCGCGTCGAGCATTCGATTTAGCTGTAAAGTATGACGTCTCAGAGGATTCGGACTCTATGGGTATGGGGATGAACGCTTACGGTCTAGAAGCCGAAGTGATTAGTCGAATTGCGAATCAGAATCTAGATCTTGCTGTGGAGTTACTACCACAAGTTCGTGAGGGGATCACCAAGACAAGGGCTTACACTTCCGTTGGAAATCGTTATATCGATGGCGGACACTCCACCGAAGCATTAGAACTCGGCATAAAACTGCCCAACGACGATCAAGCAAGTTACTATCAGAGTATTGCTTTTTCGTGGGTTCGAATCGACCCAGCTGGTTTTGTGGAATCACTAGAACTGTTGCCCACAGAGGAAATTCGTTCAAAAATTGCTGCTAGTCTGTCGAGTCAGTGGGCTCGAGATATCTTCACTGACGAACAATTCGATACGTTAAAGCAATACTTGTCTGATTCCGACAGACAGGCTTTGGAAGACCAATAGCTTTGCGATATATCGATCTTTGAAGTTCCAATATTCATGCCAAATCAGTTCGTTCGTCAGTGATTACATTACGACAATCTTGTCAGTTCAAAAACTCTGAAACTCACGTGTATAAGCTCTCTAGTTGCTGCAACCAACTACCGATTGTGTGGAATTGATATATAGAGTCGAGCTAATGCAGTATTGAATCTGCTCTTCAGATGTCGTACGAGCATGCCTCGGAGCGAACAATGGTTACCATTTGTAGTCCTCATTAGCAATGAGTGTTGAACACTTCGGCGGCTCCAAGGTTTTTCTTGTACTAGCAAACATGGCGAGTCTGAAAAATATAAATCTCAAAACGTGCTTATAACCACCTAATATCGGACTGAGAAGTGTGTGCTTGGTTAGTAGGATTTAAAAGTGAACAGAATGGATTGCTTCAGAGAGTTCTCTCGTTCAAACCTGTGATTGAAGGAATATAGAGTAGGTGAACAGACAAACAGTAACCGTCGTAATCTTGTTGATACTTGGAGTGAGCATTGGTATTGCTTCTTCGTTTCTCTTACTGACCGTGTTCCAAAATACAGGCGCAAACACACAGCTTGAAAATCCAGGCTCGACCAGTGAAACGCAGAAAGACATCAATCCTTCAATTGAACAACCTAGTTCAGCGCGAGGTGTAATGCCACAGAGTGTCACCACCTTGAGACTTTCAGAGTCTGCCTTCGAACGACGCACCAAAATTTCTTCGTGGATTCTCGCAGTCGATGAGCGACGATTAGTTGACTGGCTCGAACAGTCGGTCAACATTATTTGGGAGGTGTCCCCGAAGGCTCGTCGAGACTTTCAAGTGATCCTGCTCACCAAACTGACATCATACAATCCTATTGCAGCACTAGACTTTGCTCTTGCTCGAGGTACCCCTGAGAAAACTAAATTTGTTCAGACGGTCTTTTTCGAGTGGGCGGTCGCAGATGTAGATGCAGCGGTCGAGCAAGGAAGCAATATCGATGAATCGCTTCGTCGGTTCGCCCTTCGGGGTATTTTGGAAGCGACAGATTCGCTCAGTCTTGACGAACACAAAGTAATCGCGAAGAGACTGGGTGAGGAGATCTATGCGACAACCTACCATTTACAAAAGTTTCTCAATAGCCCACTAGGGAACCCAGAAGAAATTTGGTTCCAAGCTGTAGCACTCGCGGGTCTCAATCAAGAGCACTATCAAATACTTACACAGCTAGCAGCCTCTTGGATTGAATCCTCGGGTATTGATGTTCTTGAAGAAGTCATTGCCTCCATGACCAACACTGAGATGCGCGCCGCTGTATCGCGCACGGTTCTTGTTGAAGTCGCCAAGTCAATGCCAGATCAGGCATTCAAATTTGCATTGACTCTAGCTTCTGACAACCATGAGTATGTCGCCCGAAACGTCGTCGAAGTATGGGCTAAACAAGATCCTCATGTTGCACTTGAAGCTGTCGAGGTCGTACCTCCTGGTCAATTTCGTAGCGATCTCGAATTTTCAGCAGTCATACAGTGGGTACAAAGCGATCCTAGAGAGGTGTTGGTTCAATTGCAGGAGTTACCAGTCTCTACTCGAGAGTCTGCAGCCACCGACGCAATTTATCTAATCGCTAAGGACGCGCCAACCGAAGCAGCTTCATTGGTCGCTCAGTTAGACGAAGAACTGCAATGGAGGGCTCGAGACATTCTGTTGGAATCTTGGGTAAGTCAAGACTTGAAAGCTGCTATCGATTGGGTTGAATATTCAGAGTCCATTAAGTCTGCCGACCGACCTTACGTGCTCCACGATTTAGCCAATAAAGTAGCGTGGATTGATCTTGAGCGCGCTTTTCAAATTGCTCGACAAGTCTCTCTACTTGGTGAGAGTACCGTTGGCACCGAGGCTATGATCATTGGACGGATCGCAAATTCGGATCTGAGTCTGGCATTGAAGCTATTGCCTCAGGTTCGTGCTGGCGATACCAAAACGCAGTCCTATGTTTCTGTCGCTAACACGCTAATTCAACAAGGAGACACCGAAGAAGCATTGAGCCTTGGTTCGCAGCTACCAGAATCTGATCGAAGTGACTTCTTAATCGACCTAGGTCAACGTTGGGGTTCTAGAGACATCACGAATTTGTTAGCGGAACTGGAGAACTTTCCAACTAGTGAAATACGGTCCAAAATTGCATTGTCCTTGACTCGAATGCATCGCAGCTATCCGCGTTTCACTGACTCCCAGATAGAGCAATTGGAATCCTACCTTAGCTCTGAAGACAAGGGTTCGCTGGAGAACAGCTCACCATGAACGAATCCACGACACTCTCGAATAAAAACACTCACGCACCTTTCTCATTGGTCAAGATTATCGTTTGGACAGCTATAGGGGTCGCGATCGGTTTGGCTGGATTTTTCGCAGTGTATGTCAGCACCAAGGATGGAAATCTCAGCAACACCAACAGCGTAACTCAATCTAGCGACGGAGAATCCAGCGAATCAAGTCACGAACCAGGCTTCGGTACAGAAAACAACTCGGGTGCTGATCTGAACGATCCAGCAGTAGACATAAACACCGTTCAACGATTTAAAACAGTGTATTCTTATGTTGAATCCTTACCCGATCAAAATTTAATAGAAACGTTGAATCGTACTATCAACGAAAATTGGATCCAGTCGTCACGAGTCAGAAGTGCTTTACAAACCGCACTGCTAGAACGACAGGTATTAGTTGCACCGTCTTCCGCGTTGGAATTCGCTCTCGCGCAAAAGAATCCGATTCGTTCTAAGATGGTAAAAACGGTTTTTAGTGAATGGGCTAGTACGGATTTGGAAACATCGTTAGTAGAGATTGCCAACCTAGCTGAGCCACTGAGATTCGTAGCGTTGAAGGAAGTCATTGAGGCTCGAGAAGAATTACCGCTATCGAAAATTCGCGACATAGGTCTTGAACTGAATTTAGAGTCGTTCGTGGTATCGCATTACATCGAATCACTGACTACAGAGTACATTGACGATCCCAAATCTAGATGGTACGAGTTGATAGCATTCCCCGAAGCTGAAACCGATTTAGGTTATGAGTTGGCGAGTCGGATCGCACAACGATGGTATCAAATTGAAGGTATTGACGTGCTCCAAGAGATTCTCAACTCTGAAGCAGGAGAATACTTTCAGAGAGATTCGATCAACCTCATTCTTGAATCGATTACACGCGAAGATCCTACTCGTGCATTCCAGTACGCACAAGATATCCCTCAAGAAGGTGCTTTTCAGATGTTCCCTCCTACCTTTCGAGTAGTGTTCGTATGGGCGGAAATGGACCCACACGCTGCACTTGAGGCAGTAAAAGTAGTTGAACCGAGCGGAATGCGCGAAAGATTGCAGAACACGGCGGTAAACTCCTGGGCGAGCACCAATCCGCGAGAACTATTAGCGAATTTAGAAACTGTACCCAAATCAACCCAAATGTCTGCTGTGAGCCAGTCGTTTTCTAGCCTCGCACAGTCTTCACCACACGAAGCGAGTGATCTGGTTCTGCGGCTGGAAGATCCGGAAATGCGGTCACGAGCAGCAGAATCATTGGTTTATCGATGGGCTCAAGACAATGTGAACGCAACCTTGGATTGGGTGTTGGAATATCCCAAAACCGAGCCTAACAGAGGGCGGTTACTCGAGAGTGTTCTCTCGATGATGGTCGACTCAGATCCAAAACGTGCGATTCAGATTGCCGCCCAGCAACCCATTCCTGAAGGATGGAACATTGGACTGGAAGCCCAATTGTTATCGGCTCTAGCGTTTCGTGATGTCGATACTGCTATCGAGTTACTACCAGAGGCTAGAGATGGAGAGACTACAACGGCAGTCACTCGATCCATTGGAGTCAGTCTTGTAGCAAACGGAGAACCAGACAGAGCACTGAGTCTAGTGCAGCAACTACCGGACGATGCTAGAGACAGTTTCTACCGCAGCATCTCCTATGAATGGGCGAAATTCGATCCGGCCGCAGTATTAGCTGCGCTAAAAGACTTTCCAACGGCGGAGATTCGCTCGAATGTAGCGAGCGAGTTGTCTCGAATGCATGTTCAAAACTTTTCTGATAGCCAGCTCGAAACACTAAATCAGTACATAATAGAAGAAGATAGTCAGACACGAGAAGAGTAATGCGGGAACACACGTGCTTCAGTTTCAAGTTGCACCGATGAAATCTGCGTCTAACTGTCTTCAACACGTTTTCGTTGTGATTACAACGTTATCTGCTTTGATGACTCTTGACGGGCACTTTGTCGCACAATCAAATTCAGATTCTCTTAGAGTGGTTTCTGCGCGCTCAAATCAAATCGAGACAGTCTCTTCAAATGAGTCAGCACTCCCGTCTCGCCTCGAAGATTTGGAGATTCCGGATGAGCCCTTCGAACGTAATGTCGCAATTGCTTCATGGATTTTAGAACTAGACGACGATAAGTTGTCCGATTGGCTCTCCCAATCCACCGAAGCTACGTGGAAGGTGCCACAGAGTACAAGAGACCGAGTCCAAACACTGTTATTACAACGTCTCACAACGATGAATCCCGAGCAGGCTATAAAGTTTACACTGGCGAGTGAAGACCCGAGACGAACAGAATTGCTGAATACTGTTTTTTCCGAATTGGGAACGAGAGATTTATCTACCGCAATCGAACGGGTAAAGAACTTGGACATTTGGGCCTATGGACGATTGGACCTACTAAGAACCATCGTTGCAGTCAATGATGAACTCAACGACGACGATAAAAAGCAAATCATAAATGATTTTCGCTACGAAGAAAACCTTCCGGATCACGCTCTTGATTCAGAAAAACGTGACAGAGTGGAAGAACCTAAAGAAGAGTGGTATAGAACTTTAAAAATTGCTCAATCACAACCGAGGGCCTACGACGACTTAGTCCCAATAGTCCAAGTTTGGATTGACGAATCTGGTATCAGTGTACTCGATGAAATCAACGACTCTATTGCAAATTATGGGCATAGAAAGAAAGTTCTCACTGAAGCACTGAATTGGTTAGCTCAGTCTCAACCAGAACAAGCGTTTGACTACGCGTTGAAACATGACGTTCCAGATAAAAAACTTACATTGCACGAAATTGTTCGAACGTGGGCTAAATATGGAGATGCCATCGAAGCACTAAGAAAAGTGCATGGACTACCTTACAGTCAACTGCGGAGAGAGTTAGAGAGCCGAGGAACAATGGTCTGGATGGGGATCGATTGGAAATATCGTTTTGCCTCGTCGCGGTCTGAACCCATGAAACTGTTAGATAACCTACACCAACTCCCTGCTTCACTACACGAAGCAGTCAGTGTCCAAGCAATCGAAAGACTAGTCAGGACTAACTCACCTGCTCAAGCGGTTGAAATGGTTTTCCAACTCAACGAGGATTTGCAATTGAGTGCGGCAAGAGCACTCGTTGAAGAATGGGCAAGTCGAGACCTGAACGCTTGCGTCGAATGGGTTCTGTCAAGTCCAGACAGCAAAGACCTCCGAAACAAACTCTACCATACACTAGCATGGAAATTGATAGATAAAGGCGAACGAGAGCTCGCTTTCCAAGTCGGGCTCAGACAAACAATTCCGTATCACGGCTTTGGTCTGGAAGGAGACCTTATGGGTGATATCGCTTCAGATGATTTGTCCTTAGCACTTGAACTACTGCCAAATGTTCGCGAAGGGAAGACGCAAATGAGTGCTTTTGTAAGCGTTGCAGAAGAATTGGTTAGTCGAGGACAAACCGAAAATGCGATTGATCTAGGTATCGACTTAAAGTCCAACGATCATTATTCCTATTACTTACGATTATCCTGGCCATGGGCACAATCCGATCCCAAGGGTCTAATCAATGCGATCCAACGATTTCCAGGGGGGGCAGTTCGTTCCTATGTTGCACGCCAACAGATTCTTTGGAATCACTCGACCAATTATTTCACAAACAGCCAGTTACAAACGCTGGGGACGTACTTGAATGCCGGAGACCAAAGGTATCTTGACGAAAATCGTTGATTCGATCAGGGACATTTCTTAGTGAAACCTGTGTTCACATGTGGTTTGTTCGTATTTGCCGTGGGAGTCTTCTCGAGTAATGGAGATGTCTATGCTAATCCATTGTTGGACAAGACACTACACGAAAACTCGGTAGAAAGATTTGTCGCAGTTTACTCTTATGTCGCTGATTTACCGAGTAAGGCTGTTGAAAGCAAGCTCCAAGAACTCACGAAGAACACGCGGCAAAGAATGTCCTCTCGAGTGAAAGATGAACTTCAGATAGCTTTGTTGCAGCGACTAACAAGTGAAAACCCCAGCAACGCACTAGAGTTAGCCTTAGCAAGCGAAGAAGAGGACCGTGAGAAATTTGTCCAGACAGTTTTTGATTCTTGGGCGACGGAAGACTTAGAAGCAGCTGTCGAACATGCCAAGAGTTTAGATTGGAGCGATAGACGTCAGGCTTTGGATAGTATCGTTCGAGCAAATTTAGAATTGCCTTTACAGAAGCTACGCGACATTGCGACAAAACTGAGTCTGGAAAAAAAGTATGCCATTGAGGTGTACCGAGCTCACGTCAAAGTGGAACTAATAGAAGAGCCAAGGAAAGTCTGGTATCAAATAGCTAAGTTTATAACAGAGGACCATACTGAATACGATCGTGGAGATTTGTTAGAACGCTTAGCGATACATTGGTTTGATAAGGATGGGTTCGCGATAATTGAAGAAATTCAAAATTTGAATGGACGCGACATATCTCCTTATGCAGGTAAATATGACTCCATCTTAGCAATCGTAGACAGTGCCGCTCGAAGATCACCTCGTAAAGCGTTCGAATACGTAACTAATCTTCCCGAACGAGAATACAGTTTAGAGGAATTGGTGATTCGAAGGTGGGCTGAAACTGATGTCCATGCGGCGATTGAAGCTGTGGCTAGCATTGGGCCCGCGGATACAAGAGAGGATTGGCAACGAGAGATTGCTAACGTGTGGGCAGACAAGGAACCTCGCTATATCCTTCAAAATCTCAATGTTCTTCCAGAAAGGGCGAGATATGTTGCGGCAAGAGCGGGAGTCGCAAAGATTGCAGAGTCTTCATTGCATGAAGCCGGAGATCTTGCACTGCAGATTAAAGACTCTTCATTACGAACTATAGCGGTTCGGTGGCTGTTACCCATATGGTCAGAAAGAGAACCACACTCGCTTCTTGACTGGATACTCAAAGATTCTTTCAACACTCGTTTAATCGACGAAATACGAGAACAGTTGGTTTATCACACATTAGATTCAGATCCAGTGCGTGCTTTTCAGTTAGCTCGTCAACATCCAATTGTTGATTGGACACCTGGATTGGGCGGTGGATTTAGAAGATCACAATTAATGGTACCACCGGACACTCCCGCGGTCGGATTAGAGGCGCAAATTTTCCACGACATTTCGCAAAGTGATCTAGATTTAGCTTTAGACCTGTTAGTGGATGTACGGGAGGGAATTACAAAGCGAGTAGCCATGCTCCAAGCTGGACGTGCTTTTCGGTACCGCGGCGACATACAAGAAGCAATAGACCTCGCTCAAGAGTTGACTGAAACTGAACAAGATTGGTATTTCAGCTTAATCATTTTTGATTGGATTGACGGGGACCCTAGCGGTTTAGTTGATGAAATTTCTATATTTCCAACAGTCGATCTTCGGTCTACTGTTGCGCAACGACTGCTACGGTGGAATCGACGATATGACAAACTCACCGACAAGCAGATCGAGACTCTACAGAAACATTTAAAGGAAGATGACGTTGATCAACTGTATTTTCAATGGTAAACACCCTCGAACTGCTGCTCACAACAGACTTCGTTGGGTACTTTAAAACAACAGCACTTCCCACGGTCCTCGAATTCGCCGCATTCGAACGAATATCTGTACCTAACAGTGCTGAAATGCGCGTAATAGCACATTACATGAAATGAGAGAGTCTTGATTTAGTGAAAAGAGTTTTCACAAACTTAGTAGCTTTTCTTGTAACCGGCATCTCTCTCGGTGTCGGTATGACGCTCATTTTTCTGCTCACACTCCAGGATAGAGATCGAATCGACCGATCGAGTACTATCGAGGTTGATGTCAAGACTGAAATTAATGATCCCTCTTCCGGTACCACGGGCAGTGTGGAGCTTTCTCGTACACGAAGTTTACTAGACAAGCTTGACCAAATATCCATACTACAGCACAAGTTTGAACGGAATGCAGCACTCTATTCCTTAGTTGCTCCACTTGATCAACCAAGCGTCGAAAATTTACTAGCGCAATCTTTGGACGCACAATGGAAATTGTCGAAGGATACTCGAACCGAACTGCAAACAGTCTTACTAGAACGATTCTCGATGTTGAGTCAGACTGACGCGTTAGAGTTCGTTCTAGACCACAGAAAGAGTGGGGCTGAATTTAATGCTGCGCTAATTTCCATTTTTAAAGACTCGGCTACTTCTAATTTTGACGCCACGATTGCTAAAGCTAAGACCCTACCTGATGAAAGTCGAAGACGTGCACTTCAAGGAATTCTGCAAGCTGTGGTGGAGGATCAACCACTGATTGAGCAACGCAAACTTGCCACTAGCTTGAATCTCGAAGCCTATTTCGTGAAATCGTATTTGGCTTCCCTGAACCTTGATACCGTCGACGATCCAAGCCTTGTTTGGGCTGCGGTTATCGACGTTGCAGAGCAGGCGGGGTCTTTTGTAACTCAACTAGGTGAACTAGGAATAGAGTGGTACAGAAAGAGTGGAATTGAAGCTCTTGACCAAATGGGTGCATCGATGAAAAATGACGCTGTCGAAGAGAAGGTCTTTGCGCTAGTATTAAGTTTCATCGCTCAAACGGAACCCAAACTTGCCTTCGATTACGCTGTAACACAACTCAGTGGAAACATTCAATCGAATGTAGCAACTGATGTGGTCCGAGAGTGGACGACTCAGAATCCACTCATGGCGTTCGAAGCCGTAAATGGCCTAGATGCCACTGCTGTACGCGAACAGTTGCAATTCACGGTAATCTCCCACTGGGCAGTGCAGGATCCAGATTACGTCTTGGACAATCTATCAGATTTTCCTCGTCCACTACAAAGGTTCGGTGCAGTAACCGCGATCGGAACCATCACTTCCAAATCACCTGAACTCGCTGTATCAAGACTATTGGAAATCGAAGACGCTTACACGAAACTCGAAGCTGCCCATACTCTAGTTTCAATATGGAGTCGCGTGGACTTGAAGCTGCACACCTTTGGGTGTTAGAAGAACCCGCGATTAGCAACATTAGCAGGTACTTATTTGAACCGATAGTGAGTAGATTGGTCGCGACCGACCCTGTAAAAGCACTTGAACTCGCACGAAAACATCCGTTATCGCAAGGACAGGTTGGTTTTGAAGCGGAGGTCTTACAGGCAATCGCCTTTCAAGACATGCAAGTCGCACTAGACCTACTTTCTAAAGTTCGAGCCGGACAAAGAAATTTTGCCTATGGAGCCATTGGTAGTGTCTATGTCCGGAACGGAGAATATCAAAAAGCAGTCGATCTTGGACTGGAATTGGGTGAGTCAGCGCACAGTGACTACTATCAATACATTTCTTACATTTGGGTTAACACGGACCCTGATAAGCTCTACGAAATGCTACCGAATCTTCCGAACGCAGATGCGCGTTCTAAAGCAGCCTATGCACTCTGCGTACTCTACGACGGAAACGACTCTATTCCGATAAAAAAGATCGAAAATCTCGATCAATATCTCACCGAAAAAGATCGGGAAACTCTTGGACCCATAGCTCCGTCCAAGAATCCATAACGAGAGCTAGGGTTCAGAAGACTGTTCTTCGCGCAACGGTCGAGACTGAAGCAATAGAGTAAACACCACTAGCAACAGCAGTGCGGCACCAGCATTGTGCATTACTGCGATCGGTAGTGGTAATACGAACAGAACGTTCGAGATGCCCAACGCGACTTGGGCGCACACCACCATTCCAAGGACTAAACCCGGCACTTCACGGATTCGCCAAGCCAAAATTAGACCAAACACAAACACCACGTACGCGGCCCACCGATGTAAGTTCTGAATCGCGACACGACCTTCATACGACATTTCCCCGCCCGTGTAGTCTGGACCAATCGTTTGAAAAATGTTCAATCCTGCAACGAAATCCATCTCCGGTATTAAAGTACCGAGACACAAAGGAAAATCCGGGCAAACGAGTGCCGCGTAATTTGCACTGACCCATCCTCCAAGAGAAATTTGTACTACTAGCAACGCGCTAAATACATACAACTGGGTACGAAACTTCGTAGCTATCTGAGGCAATTTGAATGACCCAAGGGTGAGCATGTACCACCAGAGTAACAGCAGTGTAGCAAATCCGCCCAACAAGTGTGCGACTACTACCTGTGGCCACAACTTCAGCGTTACCGTCCAAGCTCCGAAAGCTCCTTGGAGAATAACTAGCGCTAGTAAGAGAAGCGGAAAACGTAACTGCAGTTTGTAGTACCATGCGAGTATCACAATTCCAATCACAAGAATACCCAGACCAGTTGCAAAGTACCGATGTACCATTTCAGTCCAGGCTTTCGCTTGATCCACTGGTGTATCGGGGAAAAGAGCTTCTGCTGCTGCGATTTGCTCATCGGTGCTTGGTACCACCAGCTGCCCATAGCATCCAGGCCAATCCGGACATCCCAACCCCGCATTCACCAATCGAGTGTATGCTCCGAGCACGACTACTACAAACGCGGCACAAATACTAACCCCGACTAGCAGTCTCAATGGTCGCGGAGACCCTCGCGAATTTACCCGCTCAGTAGTCTGCGTTTCTTCCATTCTCTGTCTTTTTTCGTGAATTTAACAATTGGTTTATGCGATTCGCCATAATTGTATGACTTGGATTTGTTTTCCCATTGAGGCTTCTCTATGAATCGACGTCTACTACTCAAGTTCGGTGCTTCATTCCCTTTCGTGTTACCGTTGCTTGGACTGAAAGCGACAGAAGCAAAACCGTTATTGAAACCACTTTCCGATCCGACAACGGGCCTCGATTTGCTCAAGCTTGCTCCAGGTTTCACGTACAGATCATTTGGTTGGACCGGGGACAAAATGAGTACTGGACAACTCACTCCTGATAGGCACGACGGTATGGCTGTAGTAGCAGGAAACGAAGCGAACGAACTTATGCTACTGCGAAATCACGAACGCTATATTGGACCAGGTTTTACTAATTGGGCGGATGATGCGTACGACCGAGCAGCAGTAGATTACGGAACGGATACTCCAGATGTGCCTGGTGGTGGTGTAACTGCGGTGACTCTCAAGAATGGCAACTATTCGGCGACGACGCCCATTCTGGCAGGTACGATGGTGAACTGCGCGGGTGGTCCGACGCCTTGGGGAACTTGGCTCAGCTGTGAAGAGATTGTCTATCGACGCTCTCTAGAAAAGTCCACGAACGACCACGAACCCAAGGATCACGGATATGTATTTGAAGCACTACCAGTTCATCTCGGTAAATCCTCGCACAAACCTATTAAAGACATGGGTCTTATGAAACACGAAGCTACTGCAGTCGATCCGAAAACGGGATACGTCTATCTCACGGAAGACAATAACAACTTGTCGGGGTTCTACCGTTTCATCCCAAACGATGACTCACAAAAACCGGGTTCGTTAGATCGCGGTGGTAGACTCGATATGCTACAGGTTGACGAGGGAAAGCTGACAAATTTAATTGAAGCTCCATTCAAGAGCGAATACGATGTCAGTTGGGTTGAAATCCAAGATCCTGATGCCGATCCACAAACTCTAAAACCCGCCTTCGAAGGCGGACCCAAGGCCGTGGGTGAAGGAATGTCTGGACCGTTCCTCCAAGGTGCTGCGCAACAGGCTGCAAGATTTTGTCGTGGCGAAGGTTGTTGGTACCACGGCGGTCTAGTTTATTTCATCGACACTGCAGGCGGCCCAACCCGTAACGGTAGTGTGTGGGCGTACGATCCCAAAAATGAAAAGCTTACGAATTGCTTCGCCTCATCCAGTGAATTAATGGCTGACGCAATTGACAACATCACCGTTAATCCTATCAATGGGAAAATCGTCGTGTGCGAAGATGGCGCAGGAATTAGCAATGCCGACGACGAACTTATATTCGGTGCACGACTGTTGGTTCTAGGGTCCGACAATACCGCCAGAGTCATCGCCGAAAACAACGTACGGATCGACAAAACTCTAACAGAAAAAGAGACCATACAGATCTCTAATTATCGATCCAGCGAATGGGCGGGTGCGACCTTTTCTCCTGATGGTAAAGTTCTTTACGTGAACATACAATCGCCGGGTATTACTTTCGCTATCGAAGGGCCATGGCTAGCGTAAGTCTCAAGACAAGAGCTATCTAATCAGTCAAGTATCACAGTTTCTGCACTAAAGTCAGACCATCACCGACTGGTAGCATTGTTGCGAACACGCGATCGTCTTGGCGAACCTTCGAATTAAGATTGCGTAATACAAGTGTCGCATTGTCAGTCACCGTTGGATCTGAAGTGCGACCACCCCAAAGAACGTTGTCGATAGCTATCAGTCCACCCACTCTGATCAACTGTAAGCATAGTTCGTAGTAATCGTCATAGTTAGTTTTATCTGCGTCAATGAAAGCAAAGTCGAAAGTTCCAGCTCCGAATTCTTCAAGTAATTGGGAGAGAGTCTCGGTCGCAGGCGCAAGTCGCAAATCAATCTTGTCAACAACACCAGCTTTGGTCCAATACTCCCGTCCAACGTCGGTCCACTCCTTCGATACATCACAAGTTATTAACTTCCCGTCTTCCGGTAGAACTTGCGCGACGGCGAGTGCGCTGTAACCGGTGAACGTTCCCACCTCGAGCGCGAGGCGAGCATTAAGGACGCGACACAACAACGCCATAAACGCTCCTTGTTCCGGAGAGATTTGCATCGCGTACATACTCAACGTTTCCCGGGTAGTTTCCCGAAGTTCTCGTTGCTCTGGAGTTTCAGGATGAATGTTGTGCAGTAAGTAAGCGTAGACTGATTCATCAAGATTGAGAGTTCTACTCGACATAGTCGTTTTCCTTCTTTCTGTATAAAAACTGTTTAAAAGTGCGTGCAATAATACCGATTACAAGATCATGATGTCTCTGGTTGTCGATTGTGACCCTGGATGCGACGATGCGATCGCGATTTTGCTAGCACTAAGACATGCGAATGTCAAAGCGATCACCACCGTTAGTGGAAATGTACCAGTTGCTCAGTCCACCGAGAATGCACTGATGACTGTAGCTGTCGCGAATGTCGAAACACCAGTGTACGCTGGTGCGAGTAAACCTCTCAAAGGACCACAGATTTCCAACGACGTCAGTCACGGCAGCGACGGATTAGGCGGGATCAACAGAATCTCTCACTGTCGCACCAGTGAATCCGTATCAGCTTGCGACTTCCTCGTAGATTGTGTTTCGGAGGACGATTGGGTTGTCGCACTCGGTCCTCTGACAAATCTCGCCGAAGCATTGAAGCGAGATTCGGATTGGGGTAAACGCATCGGTGGCATATCGATTATGGGTGGAAGTACGTCCATCGGCAACATTACTCCAGTCGCCGAATTTAACACATTCGCCGATCCTCATGCTGCCGCCAAGGTCTACGCCTCAGGAGCAATACTCAAAATGTGTGGGCTGAATCTGACTCATCAGTTACGGGTAACAGACAAAACTTTGGCCTTGGTAAGTGAACTAGGTACAACGAACAGTACTTTCGTTGCGACCCTGCTCGAGTTCCTATTGACCCGCGCGGAGAAATTGGTAGGATCACGATGTGCACCATTACATGATCCCTGTGCAGTGTTAGCAGTTACTCATCCCACTCTGTTTACTTTTGAAGAGTGCTCCGTCGAGATTGAAACCCATGGTACCTTGACAATTGGAATGACGGTGATTGATCAACGAACGACGCGGCCGCGACTAATGCCGAACGCTCTTGTAGCAACTCACATTGATGCGACTAAAGCGTTAGAGGTAATAGTCGACTCCTTGGAGACACAATAAGTGACTGAGGAACAGGCATTCGAAAAAGCATTGGAAATAATGAGCGTAGCAGACCACCACGCGCTACGCGTGTTTTTGATTCAATATCCGACACTTGTGAGGTGGCGCGATGCAACAAATTCCACCCTACTGTTAAAGTTGTTCGACTTGTCGGGCGATATCCAAAATAAGGCAAAATTGGCTCGCGTTCTGCTCGTAGCCGGGTCCCAAGTCAATGCTCAGCGAAATCGCCAAAGTGCAGCTCCAATATTGAGTGCAATTCGCTCGGAACAACTTGATGTAGTTCAAACACTGCTAGAATTTGGTGCTAACCTACGTATACAAGCGTACCCATCCATGGGAACTGTTTTAGACTACGCCATAGAATTGTGTAAAGAGAAAGAGAACGACACAATCTTTTGCACAAAATTAAACAAACTGATCTACGCATATACCGGCGGAAAATTCTCGTAAAACCTCGCATGCACCTAACGCAGAAAGTTCTGATTATGACGTTTATAGTGGGACTTGGAACAGCCTGCATAGCCGACGAGACCGACGACGAAACTGAATCGGACATTGTTGTGACCTCTGGTGTAGTAACTGAGATCATTGATGGGGACACTTTTAAATACTGTCCGACTAAACACGAGCCGTGCTCTGAAGATGAATGGGAGGAAGTCGATTTATGGGGTGTAGACGCCCCTGAACTAACACCCGAAGAGCAGTTTTTTTCAAAAAAAGCCAGTCAATATCTCTTGGATGAACTACTTAAAGAAACTGTGGTCTTGGAACAAATGGATAAGGATGATGCAGGCAAACCGATGGTCAAAGTATTGATTGTCAATCATCCAAATTCAAATTTCAACGTACATCTTCTAATGGAAGGGTATGGTTGGTCCACCGTCACCGATGAAGACGACGTTACAGACGCAGTCTCTTATCGTGAAGCAGAGAAGTATGCACAAAAACGAAAGTTGGGGCTGTGGCGCGAACTTGAACCAGTCACCCCGTGGGATTGGCTGAAAATGCACGCCGACGAACCCGATTCAGATCAAGCTACAGACACCGATTCCACTGAATTAGATTAAGAGTTTTTTGGAATTTACAACCTGATTCAACTGCGTCAGTTGATTTAAAAGAGTTGATGTTTTTGACCTGTTGAATACCAATGTTAAAGCAGAGACCGGCTACTCAATTTGTACGGATAAAGGTTTTTTTGTCTCTTAAGTAGCTGAGATTGGGTTGGTATTTTGAAAAGAAAATTTCTCGGAATGAGTGCATTTCAGTGAGTCGTCGGAGATGTGCACAATTCAATAACATATTCTTTTTAGCTAAACACACCGGAGAATTTTCTCAATGAAGATCAACGTGAATGGCACCACACACGACCTCGGTGAAATCAACCCCCGAACTCCTCTCCTATGGGTACTACGCGATCATCTTTCACTCGTTGGTACCAAATATGGGTGTGGAATCAGTCAATGTGGTGCTTGTACCGTACTGCTAAACGGCGAAGCGATGAAGTCCTGTCTCTATCCAGTGTCAGCAGTGAGAGACGCACAGGTCACCACTATCGAAGGAGTCGCGGCCAAAGATGGCACACTTACTCGATTACAACAAGCGTGGATCGACCTAGACGTCGCCCAATGCGGGTACTGCCAAGCCGGTCAACTCATTTCAGCTGAGGCATTGTTGCGCAAGAACCCGACACCGACTGACGATGAAATTTACGCGGCTATGGATCCTAATCTTTGTCGCTGTGGCACGTACATCCGAATCCACAACGCGATCAAACGAGTCGCAGACGAAAATAAGTCTGGGCAAAACGGAGGCTAACGATGAGTACTTTGAACTACGACAGCGTAAATGAGATCACTGAATTCTTCACAAGGAAAGCTCAACCGGACGATGCAACACGAAATGCACATATCTTCAAATTAGACCGACGTCAGTTTCTGAAGTTGACCGGTATCGCAGGCGGTGGATTGATGTTGGGATTTGCTCTTTCTCGCGCTCGAGCTCACGCAGACCATGTCGATTTCAATCCAAATGGCTACATCAAAATCGATTCAGAGGGTATAACGTTATATGCACCCAATCCAGAAATTGGCCAAGGAGTCAAAACTTCTTTGCCGATGATTGTCGCGGAGGAACTAGATGTAGATTGGGCCGAAATCAGAGTAGTCCAATCGGAAATTAATCCCGCGCTATACGTGCAACAGTTCGCAGGAGGTTCAACTGCTATTCCAGCATATTACACACCCCTACGGCAAGCCGGTGCTACCGCACGTGCTATGCTAGTCCAAGCCGCAGCCGACCAATGGAGTGTTTCTCCCAGCACACTATCGACCGAATTGAGTCAGGTTTTACATGCGGGTACAGGACAAAAGTTTTCTTATCAAGAACTTGCAAGTGTGGCAGCAACATTACCGGTACCCTCCCCAGAGAGCGTAAGACTGAAAGATCCGAAGCAATTTCGATTGCTCGGAACTCGCATTACAGGCGTCGATAACGAAGCTCTGGTACGTGGCGAACCGTTGTTTGGTATCGACGTATCTTTACCCGATCTGAAATATGCTATATATCAAAAGTGTCCAGCGATTGGAGGTACTGTCCAATCGGCCAACATTGAAGAAATCAAAAAAATGCCTGGTGTGGTTGATGCCTTCGCTTTAGAAGGAACCGGCAACGGCAACGACCTATTTCCTGGTGTCGCAATTATCGCGAATAGCACTTGGGAAGCATTCCAAGCAAAACGTGCGCTAAAGGTTGAGTGGGATGAGACTAACGCCTCCAAAGACAGCTGGAGTGCCGCGAGGAAAGAGGCGGCGAGACTAGCTCAAGAACCTGCTACTCAGATAGCTAACAATGGTGATTTTGATGCAGCCATGTCCACCAGCACAGCGACTTCAAGCGGTTTTTACCAATATCACTTTGTATCGCACGCCCCACTAGAGCCACAAAACTGTACCGCACACTATAAAGGCGACTCCTTAGAACTCTGGGCGCCGACTCAGACTCCGAGCTGGGCCATTCCTACGGCGGCGAGATTGACTGGCATGGAAACTTCTCAAGTCACACTACATCAAATGCGTTGTGGTGGTGGATTTGGACGTAGGTTGTATAACGACTTTCTCTTCGAAGCAGCGGCAATCGCTCGTCGATCCAAATCCCCTATAAAACTACAGTGGACTCGTGAAGATGATGTACGATACGACCTTTTCCGAGCCGGTGGTTTTCACCAAATGGACGGATGTGTTGATGAAAATGGTAAAGTCACCGGATGGCGTAACCGATTTATCACCTTTGCGCCAGGAGGCCGACCCGCAAGTAGCATGAATGGTGGTGTCTTCCCAGGTGGGATGGTAGATAATTTACGCGTTGAACAAACCGCACTAGATTGGGCGTACCGATGTGCCGCGTGGCGTGCGCCCAATGCCAATGTGTTCGCTTTCGTGGTACAGAGCTTTCTTGACGAACTTTCTCATGCTGCTCAACGAGATTCTCTTGAAGTATTGCTCGAAGTCCTTGGTGAACCAAGGTCCGTCGGAGGTGGTCGGCGAGGGCGAGGTATGCACACTGGTAGAGCGGCAAATGTCGTAAAACTTGCTGCAGAAAAAGCTGGATGGGGTAAAGAACTTCCTAAAAATTCAGGCATGGGCGTAGCTTTCTACTATAGTCATGCTGGGCACATCGCCATAGTTGCTGAAGTAAGCGTCGGGGGCGAAGAAAACGCAGTTACAAATCGTAGCGGCGAGAATGTCATACGGCGCAAACTGAAGGTAGATAACGTCACCGTGGCCTCTGATGTCGGACCCATCATAAATTTAAGTGGTGCCGAGAATCAAGTGGAAGGTAGTGTGATCGACGCACTATCGACGATGATGGACTTATCAATAACCTTTGAAAATGGTCGGGCCGAACAAACTAATTTCGATAAATATCGAATCTTGCGCGCTTCAGTCTCACCGGCTGTCGAGGCGCACTTCATCGATACCGGTGAACATTCTCCCACAGGTCTCGGAGAGCCCGTATTTCCCCCTCTCGCACCAGC
Source organism: OMG group bacterium (assembly GCA_012267385.1). Lineage (GTDB taxonomy): Bacteria > Pseudomonadota > Gammaproteobacteria > Pseudomonadales > Azotimanducaceae > Bin55. Next base: position 17,776 of record JAAXGW010000043.1, on the reverse strand, counting down.
CGTAGGAAACGCAATTTTTGCGGCATGTGGGCACCGAGTACGAACGCTTCCAATAAGCGAGGAAGGGTTTTATCTAGGATAAAGCACGGAATTTTGTAATAACAGTAAGGCTTGTAAACTACAGAGCCCTTCGTGGTTTTGACACAGACGCGTGCACGTACGTTAGCTCTAAATGGCATACAAGCGTTTTACATTTAACGAACAGGCTTTTCTAGCAAATTACACACTGTTCAAAACGCGCACTCGCAGTGCTTGCGGTGCTGTAGTAAAAGCAAATGCGTACGGAACCGGTGCGCGTCGAGTCGTGCACCTACTACAGCAAGAAGGTTGCCAACACTATTTCGTTGCCACACCTAGAGAAGGAATCACAATTCGCGATCTGACGACTGCAAATATCTATGTGCTATCTGGGCCAATGAACCACTCCGCTGCGCAACAGATTGCAGAGCAGAAATTAATCCCAGTATTGAACACTCCCGATCAGCTCAAACTATGGGAATCCTATCGAGAATTTCCTTGTGCCATTCACGTAGACACTGGGATGCAACGTCTTGGCTTTGATTCCAATAGTTTGGATGGACTAGACTTCTCTTCAATTACAGTTTGCCTTCTAATGACCCATTTGGCATGTGCCGACCAACCCTATCACTCGCAGAACGAGGTTCAAATCGCACAGTTCGAAAGAGTAAAAACGTATTTCCCCAACACTCCAACGAGTATTGGAAACTCGGCGGCTATTCTGAATGGTGAACGGTTTCAAGGGGATGTGGTTCGTCCTGGTATAGGGCTCTACGGCGGTAACCCATTTGTAAATCAAGAGAGTCCTGTAAAGCCGGTATGTACTCTTGAAGGACAGGTTCTTCAGATTCGCGAAGTAGAACCAAACTCACCCGTAGGATACAGTGCTTCCTTTATCACGTCTACGCAAACTCGCATAGCAGTTGTAGGCATCGGTTACGCGGATGGCTTATCTCTAGCGCTGTCGAATAACGGGTCTGTTGCCTTCCGCGGTCAGCGCATGCCCATAATAGGAAAAGTCACTATGGATGCAATTCATGTAGACTGTACACAGGTTACAGATTTAAAACAAGGTGATTTTGTTGAGCTCTTCGGTCCTACTATCTCGGTCGATGAAGTTGCGGCAACAACGAATACGATCGCATATGAGGTACTTACTCAGGCGGGAAACGCGACGGTGAGGGATTGAAAAAGAAAGGACAAAACATGAACAATTTTCAGTCCAAGGTGAACTCTCGAGACAAGACGTTCCAACAGAACCAACAAGAAAACCAAGCACTCGCTTCAAAACTCAGTGCCTTACTCGACGAAATCGCACAAGGTGGTACGGAAAAAGCTCGAAGCCTCCACCTGAAACGTGGTAAACTCTTACCGCGACAACGAATCTCGACACTGCTTGATCGAGATTCGACGTTTTTGGAACTTTCCCCACTCGCCGCCTACCAACTTTATGACGACGTTGTACCTTGTGGTGGTATTATCACCGGTATTGGTAGAGTCCACGGAACGCCATGCGTCATCATCGCGAACGACGCAACCGTAAAAGGTGGTACCTATTACCCGATCACCGTAAAAAAACACTTGCGTGCTCAAACCATAGCTCTAGAGAACAACCTTCCTTGTATTTATTTGGTCGACTCTGGAGGTGCATTTCTTCCATCGCAAGCAGAGGTTTTTCCTGATCGTGAACACTTCGGTCGGATTTTTTGCAACCAAGCAAATATGTCGGCACGTGGATTACCGCAGATTTCGATTGTGATGGGTTCTTGCACTGCCGGCGGTGCCTATGTTCCCGCGATGAGTGATCAAACAATTATCGTCAAGGAACAAGGTACCATTTTTTTAGGAGGTCCGCCTCTGGTCAAAGCAGCAACTGGAGAAGTCGTAGGTGCGGAAGAACTTGGAGGTGGCGACATTCACGCGCGCACGTCGGGAGTGGCTGACCACTTAGCCGAAAATGACACACATGCTTTGACTATCGCACGCGAAATCGTTAGTGATAGCAACTTAAAGTACCGAAGTAATGTAGTCACTGAATCTCCAGAAGAACCCCTATTCGATCCCAAGGAGATTTATGGGATTGTTCCACCCGATACGAGGACTCCCTACGACGTGAGAGAAATACTCGTACGAATAGTGGATGGATCGCGTTTGCAGGAATTCAAACCACTGTACGGTGAGACTTTGGTCTGTGGTTTTGCCCGCATCTTTGGTTACCCCGTGGCGGTTTTGGCAAACAATGGAGTGTTGTTTGGCGAATCTGCATTGAAAGGTGCGCACTTCATACAGCTCGCGGATCGACGGGGAATCCCTCTGGTTTTTTTCCAAAACATCACTGGTTTCATGGTTGGTAAAAAGTATGAAAATTCGGGAATTGCGAAAGAAGGTGCTAAGATGGTTACCGCCGTCGCGTGCACTTCAGTTCCGAAATTTACTGTAATCATTGGTGGTTCCTTTGGTGCAGGGAACTATGCAATGTGCGGCCGTGCGTATGACGCGCGCATGTTATGGACCTGGCCGAACGCCAGAATCTCTGTGATGGGAGGAGAGCAAGCCGCTAACGTACTCGCCACGGTAAAGAGAGATAGCCTTTCCGCAAAGGCTAAGACTTGGAAGGAAACCGACGAAGCAGAATTTATCGCAAAGATCCGCGCGCAGTATGAGCAAGAGGGACATCCTTACTATGCTAGCGCGCGCTTGTGGGACGATGGTGTTATCGACCCAGTGGATACTCGAAGTAATCTTGGTTTGGCATTGCAATGTGCCGCCCGTGAGTTCTCCACGAACACTTCAAAGTTTGGTATTTTCCGAATGTAGCTCAGCGAGCCGTGGATCCCGATGTAATGGGTAGCTCAGTGGTGTATTTCACCTGGCGCAACGCAAACATCGAATTCAGTGTCCCGACTTCACGCAATTGAATGAGTTTCTTATAAAGCAGCGTTTCGTATGTTCCTACGTCGGCGACGACGATTCGTAGTAAAAAGTCAGTATCCCCCGTCACGCTGTAGCACTCCACAACCTCAGGAATTGTCGCTACCGACTCTTCAAACTTCTTCAGCATTTCGTCGCTGTGGGCTTTCAATTTCACATGAACAAAAACATTAACCTTAAGTTCTAGTAACTGCGCGTCCAACAGCGCGACCTGCTTGCGAATAAAACCTTCACTTTGTAGTCGCTTCACTCTTCGCCAACAAGGTGTCGCCGACAACCCAACTCTAGCGCCTAGTTCCTGGATGGAGACAGATGCATTCTCCTGTAACTGTCGGAGAATGGAAATATCTAGTCTATCTAATTGCATCGCATCCCATACTAATATATTGAATTAAATTGAAATAATATTTTAATATTTTACAATAAAGAGAAAGTAATGGTGCACATATTTTATTGATTTTGCATAACATAATATATCCCCAATGTCTACTGTAATGTTCCTTAAATGAAGCGTCGCGACGATCTTTTCGAAACTCAACTTTCTGACAAGTATACGATGACGGAGGGGCCGATTTGGATCAACGGGACACAAGTAATCACCCGCCTGCTGTTAGAGCAGAGTCGTCTCGACACCAGGAATGGGCTAAAGACGGCAGGATTTGTGAGCGGCTATCGCGGCTCTCCATTGGGAGGCGTCGATCAAGCGTTAACGCAAGAGGCTAAGCTTCTCAAAGACCATGGGATCGTGTTCGAGCCAGGAGTAAATGAAGATCTAGCCGCTACGTCTGTTTGGGGGACCCAACAGGCAAACATTTATCCCACTGCGAACTACGATGGCGTGTTTGGATTGTGGTATGGAAAAGCCCCTGGTGTCGATCGTTCTGGCGACGTTTTTCGTCACGCGAACCGAGCCGGCACGTCAAAATATGGAGGTGTCGTCGCGCTGGTGGGCGATGACCCGGCGTGTAAGTCATCTACTCTCCCTTCAAATAGCATCGGTGCACTTCGCGAGTTTCAAATCCCAGTCCTAACGCCATGCGACATTGAAGATTTATTAAATCTAGGACTCGCGGCATGGGCGCTATCGCGGTACTCTGGTTGTTGGGTTGCACTAACTGCGATCACCGCGATCATGGACAGCGCAACGACTCTAAGAACCGAAAAGCTGAATTTCTCATTTGAGTGTCCGGAAACGGAATTAGACCCCTACATCCGGCTAATCGATACGCCTCAAGAACAAGAACTACGAATCGCGTCAAAAATCGCACTCGCAGCTCGATTTGGCACTGTCAACAATCTGAACCATATAACGGTGGATACAGACCACCCGAAACTAGCCATCTTAGGCGTAGGAAAAGCCTACACTGATGTCCGGCAGGCACTTCGATTGATAGGATTTGCTGACGAACACACGCTAGCAGCGATCGGTGTTAGGATCGTGAAGATTGGACAAGTTTGGCCACTGGAATCCACGCATGTGAAGGCGTTACTGAAAGATGTTCCGGCGATCTTAGTGGTCGAAGGCAAGTATCCCTACTTAGAAGACTCGCTCAAGAGCATCTTGTACGGCAAAGAGGCACCGGACATAGAAGGACGTCGAACGCGCCACGGTAAAGAACTCTTTCCCACGGTGGGAGAAATTAGCTGCGACATGATCGTACGAGCACTCATCGATGTATTCCGAGATCATGGCATTTCAATTCCGAGATCGGACGTAACTCTTGGCGAACCTTGGGGTAGTACGCACACGCCTGCAAACGCATCTAGATTACCGTTGTACTGTCCAGGATGTCCCCATAGCGTCTCAACAAAAATTCCAGAAGATAGTCGAGCGCTCGCAGGTATTGGCTGTCATTACATGGTGCAATGGATGGACCGCAACACGCACACCTTTACACACATGGGGGGTGAAGGTGCAAACTGGATCGGGCAAGCTCCTTTTGTAGATGATCAACACATCTTTGTGAATTTAGGCGACGGCACCTACTTCCATTCTGGTCTTATGGCGATACGCGCCTGTGTCGCGGCGGGGGTGAATGTAACCTACAAGATTCTGTACAACGATGCTGTCGCGATGACTGGTGGACAACCCGTTGAAGGCGATCTCAAGGTAGATGACATAGTGCGACAGGTACTTGCAGAAAATGTTTCGGCAGTGCATATCGTAACCGACGATCCTCGACGCTATGAAGAGCGTAATTACGAAGTCAGCCATCGCGACGATTTAAACAAGGTGCAGGAACAGTTGCGACAAGTCAAAGGATGCACTATATTGATCTACGATCAAGTCTGTGCCAACGAATTACGGCGACGGCGAAAGCGTGGCTTAATACCCAAGAAAATGAAACGCGTTGTCATCAATGATGCAGTTTGCGAAGGATGCGGCGATTGCACGCGCGCTTCAATGTGTAGCGCGATCGAACCAATCGTTACTGACCTCGGTGTGAAACGCAAGATTAATCAGACTGCTTGTAATCAAGATTTGAGTTGCATGCAAGGCTACTGCCCGGCGATGATCGAAGTTGAAGCCGAGCTTGTCGAGCCGAAGACTGTTCAAATCGATTTGGGTTCACTCCCAGATCCTAGCGTTGCGCTACCGACAAGCGCAAATATACTGGTCGCGGGAGTTGGAGGTACCGGTGTAGTGACGTTGAGTCAAGTACTAGGAATGGCAGCCACTATCGAGGGTAAACATGCTTCGAATCTCGATATGACTGGACTCGCACAAAAAGGGGGTGCAGTTTTTGCTAATGTCCGAATCAGCGACAATGAGGTTCTTCGCACCCAAATCTCTGAGCGAGAAACGGATGTGCTCCTCGGTTCTGATCTCGTTACCTCTCTATCCCAAGAGTCGGTGACTACACTCGACAAAACCCGAACCAACATCGTGGTGAATACACACCTAGTCCCGACATCGAAGTTTGTTCTCCAACGCCAAGCAGATGTTGAAAATTCAGAATTAGTCGAACAGCTAGCGTCTTTTGGACAGACTCTGAAGACCATTGATGCAGACAGACTCTCAGTACGAGTCAGTGGTGCGAGTACGACCGCGAACATGACGTTGCTGGGCTATGCATGGCAATTAGGGTTGATCCCGTTGAAGGCAGCTAGTATCGAACAGGCTTTGACTATCAACGCTACCCTTGTCGAGAAAAATGTCTTAGCGTTCCGAGCGGGACGCAAGTTCGCACTTGACTCCAACTTTCTCAACATTTCGGGGCAACCTGAAGAAGCTATGTTTCCAAAAGTCGAACGAACACTACCAGAACTCATAGACGATCGAATCGAGTTTTTAACGGAGTACCAAGATGCGAAGTATGCTGCTCGCCTTCAAACTTTCGCGGACAAGATTCAAAGTGTAGAAAAACAGGTCGCTGGAGACTCCGAGAGACTTTCAAGATTAGCAATCGAGACCTACTTCACACTTCTGGCTACTAAGGACGAGTACGAAGTTGCAAGGTTATTGACCCATCCAAACTTTCAACGGTTTCTGGATGACCAATTCACTAATGTCCAGAGTTTTCAATTCGCGTTTGCCCCGACATGGTTACCGCGGGCACAAAAATCAAAAGTTCGCGTGGACGGCTGGGTACGTGTGTTCTTGAAACTACTTGCAAAGTTCAAGGGGGTACGGGGAACAATCTTAGATCCCTTCAAACATATCGAAGAACGTAAATTTGAACGCAAGCTCCTGCGCGACTTCGATGAAATGATGAATTCGTTGCTTACTAATTTGAACGAAGAGAACTTTTCCAGCGCAGTTGAACTCATGCGATGTTACAGTGAGGTGCGTGGCTATGGCCATGTGAAACAAGCATCTTGGGATCGAGTGGTTGATCGCGTACAGGAACTGAAAAACTCGATCATAACATCACCTGAAACTGCTACCGAAACAGACTCGGTAGAAGTCTAGGTCTACTTATAATTTTTCGCAATTTATTTGGAGTCTAGCACGATACTACCATTGATACGCCGTTTCGCTTTGATTGCAAGTTGTGCGTTGCTGGGATTGTTCGTTCTTAGCGCGACTGGTGTCGACGAAGAAGAACAGAAACGACGGGAAGCCATCGAAGCCAATCTAAAGCCGTTTGGCGAGCTCTGTTTAATTGGAGAAGACGATTGTGGTTCACCTGTCGTAAGCGTATGGGACCCGGACAGAATAAGGCGCGGTACCGGACTCTCAGGTAAGGGTGTGTACGACGAATATTGTCATGATTGTCATGACGAAGGTGTAGCTGACGCCCCACTCGTTGCCTCCGAAGCGTGGGATCCAAGGGTTGCTCAAGGCTACGACGTTTTACTACAACACACCAAGGAAGGCTTCGGCGATCAAATGCCCGCAATGGGTAACTGTGTGGATTGCACTGACTCAGAGTTAGAAGCCGCGATTCGATACTTAATCACTGGTGAGGAAGAACCGGAAACGGACGATGAGTCCGAAGAAGAGTCTGCAGAAGAAGAGTCGTAGTCAACCTGTGCTTTGGGACCTATCCCCGAGCGCTGTAACAGTAAGATTCCAATTTTCTCTAGGCCACGTTGTTCGATAAAGGAGGATTCTGATGAACACACTACCTAAGCAAGTCCGTCGGTGTTTAGTTGTTGCCGTAGCATTTTTCGCTTTCACAGAAAGTGTACAAGGCGTGGAAGCAGAAGCAAATGTGACATTGAGTTCAGACTATTCATTCCGCGGTGTATCCCAAACTGGTTTAGACCCTGCGATTCAAGGTGGCTTTGATATCGCTTTAGACAATGGCTTCGCCATTGGCACATGGGCATCCAACGTAAACTTTAATTCTGAGACCTCAATGGAACTAGATCTCTATGCATCTTGGACATCTGAAACCATCGGAGATTTATTTACGTTTAGCGCGAGCATCATTAGATTTGAATATCCCTCAGAAGGAGATGTTTTGGACTACATGGAGTATTCCATCGGTGTAAATGTTTGGAATGCTTCTTTCGGCTTAAATTTTTCCAATGAATACTTCGGTGCGAATGGTCCATCATTTACCTATCCATTCGTCGGGGTGAGTTGGGAGCAAGAAGATCAGTTTTCCGTCGCTGCCCAACTCGGTTGGAGTAGCGTTGACTCCGAGGATTTTTTCGGTCCGGGTGAAGATAGTTACATGGATGCGAGCCTCAGTATTACGGTACCGATTGCGGAATTAGATGTTACCGGTTCATTGGTTGGTTCGACCTTAGATGACCCTAGTGCTGAATTTCGATTTGTTCTATCCATCGGGAAGAGTTTCTAAGCTCTCCGAAACTCTATAAAGACTTTGCTTTAGTCAATCTCTCAAAGTCCACTTACTTAACTGTGCGTAAGTACTGCGTACTTTCGGCTTTTCGTAAATAGGATTTGCACCAGTGCTCGCCACCGAACTTGCTATAGCGCCGATAACAGAAGCGGAGTGGAAACACTTGTCCGAACTCATGGGTGAACTCCGTAAGATTCAACGCGATGATCTATTCGTTCCAGTCGCCCGCTTGCAGCTACATTACGCTCTGAATCAAATCAAGCAAACCGATGAGAACGAAAAAACTGAACTGAACAGATTGCGGAAATTTGCAAGAGGCGTCGCGTTCAACATAGCTGCATTCACTTGGCCAGGCTGGGATGATACGGGTCCGATATCGATTGAGAATCAAAAACTGGGATTGTCTGCCGCGCGTGTCGCGCTTGATTTCGCGACTCAAGTAGAAGACATAACATTCAACGCACTGTGGATCAACGGTGCACACGAATTGAATGCAAAAAACTTTGAAATTGCGATCGAATTCTTCGAGAAAGCAAGGGATACAGCAGACGAAACAAGCGGGAAGAAAATGGCTTCAGGTTGGATCGCACTGACCGAGTTGCTTGCCGATACGATCCAGAAGAAACGGACGCAACTAGACGATGCAATCGCTGAACTCCGACAGGCAGACGACAAAAATGGGGAATTTTTCGCTCATCAGCTTGAAACTGCGCTAGACGTTTATACTCGAAACGACTAGCTTCTCATATACGTTCAATTTAGACGTTTGGAGAGGCTCAAAGAGGATCGACGCTGCCTAGACGCTAATTCATCATTGGCTACTGCGAGGTTGGAAATCGTCTATTCGATACACAAGATTCGCATTACGACTCGTTCTCGTGGGCACTCTGAATTCCCCAGAACTTTGGATTACGAATTAACATTGCACCAACGATGCTCACCACTGCACCTATAACAAACATCTGTAAGAAAGCCATCGTAATGCGTAGAAAAGGATTGGCAAAGGCTTCGACGATTTTTCCATTTCGTTCCATCAGTTCGGCTACTTCAACTGCTGTCGCACCTTCAAGCTGAGCTCTTTGAATTAGATTTTGAGATACTTCCCGGGCAAATTGATAATCAGTTGAATAGTAGTAGATCTCCCAAGATATGCAATAAATCAGACTTGCGAGAGCAACTATACCAAACCCTACAACAATACCCTGTGGTAGTGAAATTGTTCGATCTGGCATCCGGTCGCGTACGCGTTTAATTCCAAATAAACACAAAAACAGCACACCCGCAATAGTGACATATTTAATCGCTAGAGGGAGCAGTGTCGGTTGTGTTGGATCCCCAGCTGTAGTCACTAGTAACGTCAACGCAGCCACGACTAATCCAGCGATAAGACCGAGCAACAACACAGATCTAAACATGCTCAAGATTGTAGTGGTATAGCTGTTGCATAGAATGCTTTTGACCGGTAAGATGTTCTTTAGATTACTAGAAAGCAGAGGTAGTAAGATTTCAAAATGCTTTCAAAAAACTCTACTCGAGAGAACTTTACCTAGACTCCGATTGTTCGCATACTAGTGAGGTTATAGTTCCATGCGATATCACTATCACGACGTGAAGTCTGTGTTTTTAGCGTTCGTGTTTGCATTTTTCTTCGGTCCTTTTGGTATGTTTTACGCTGGGGCTGGTTGGGGTTTTCTTGCCATACTGTTGACCTTTCTGTCAATGTTTATAGGTTGTGCAATCGCCGTAATCGTTGGTGGGGGTGGCGGCTGGTTTGAAATTACCGACCTTGGCCCATTTGTTGTCGTAATTGGACTCGCCCTTGGCTATGGTATGATGCACCTATTATTTCTCGTCGTTAGCCCTATGGTGGTACACTACAAACGCCAAGATCAACTAGACGAACTGGACGAATTAGAGGCGAAACAAGCGCGAGCGGCGAATCGATATCGGCCCAAACGTCGTCGATACTCATACACCTGAACTTCACACCGAGTAAACAACGCAATTAATCGGTTGATTGGGTTAATCGATACTACTTCTGCTACTAATAATTTACCACACAACGTAGCACCGATCGGAAAAATTCCTGGGTGATAGTATCGCTCCAGTACGGTAAATCTGGATTACAGGTCACTCTACCACCGGACAGTCGAGTGTCGATAATCGAGAAACCGTCTATACCAGTACTTCGAAATCCCGCTCGCACATTTAATTCTGCGCTAGATTCTGGAGTAGATTCGCCGTCCCTGAGACAACTCGCAGCGCAGTGCAGAACTGCATGTATATTAGTATGCGATATAACACGCCCGGTACCGAATGAAGCGTTAATCCCACCGATAATTAAGACCTTACTTGACTCAGGAATCGCACACGACAACATTTTGTTGTTAGTAGCGACCGGGCTACATCGACCCAATGAAGGAGAAGAACTCCAATCAATTCTCGGTACTGACCCAATATTGAAGTCGATTCCAGTCGCAAACCACTATGCTCGCTCCGAACTGTCCCACGTAGATTTGGGCTATAGTAGTCGTCAAACCCCAGTTAAGTTAGATCGAAGATTTGTGCAAGCAGATTTAAAACTAGTTGTCGGATTAGTCGAACCCCACTTCATGGCTGGTTTCTCCGGAGGCAGAAAAGTGATAGCGCCAGGGATTGCACATGAAGACACAATTCGAACTCTACACAACTCAAAATTCTTAAGCGATCCGCATTGCGCAGTATGCGAAGTAGCTGAGAATCCGTTGCATGCAGAGTTACTAGAGATTATCGCACGTTTGCGTGAATATAGCGGTTCGAGCATTTACGGAGTGAATGTTGTCATCAACGCAGATCGACAACTAGTCTATGTGAATTTTGGTGAGATTGAGTCCAGCCATGAGGAAGCAATGGATTTTTCGCGTCAAATGGCAATTGTTGATCTGGACCGCCAATTTCCTATCGTATTGTCTACTGCCGCTGGTTTTCCACTAGATCAAACTTTCTACCAGGCGATTAAGGGAATAGTAACTCCACTCGATATTGTCGAGCCTAATGGTACTCTAATTCTTGCGGCCGAGTGTAAGGAGGGACTGGGGTCGCAACCTTTTCAACAAGCACAAGAGAAGCTGTGTCTGAATGGGACGGAAGCCTTCTTAAGGGCACTAAGCGAAAAAAATCAAGCAGACATCGACGAATGGAGTACCCAAATGCTAGCATTGGCCCGACAACGCGCTCGCATCATGCTTTACAGCGAAGGTTTAACCGAAACGCAATTTGAACTTACAGGAACGCAAGGGATACCTTCAATCGAGGCAGGCTTAGAAATCGCAGGACAAGCTATCGAACCACTTGAGATTGCAGTGATCCCTGAGGGACCGTACGTAGTTCCACAACTGAGCACGTAACCGACTCAACCAGAAATGACAAAAGGCTTCTTGCTGCTAGGTTGGTTTAAAAAGTGAACGCGGTCACTTACGATTCTTGCTCCTTCAGCTCCCTATCCAGAGCTCTAGATGGAGTAGTGAATTTTGAAGAAAAAGTACCGACCGGGAGTATCAAACGTACGCACGTCGGTATTGTCATTTAATCCATCGAGCGAGAGAGGTGGGTCTTCATTCAATAGATTGTCAACGCCCCCAGAAAGTGAGAGTCTGTAATCAGTGAGGGCTATACTTGCAAATACATTGTGGTACGCTCGTCCTTCGACAGTCCGTTGCAAAGTGTTTCCCGTCAAAAAGTCGGTGAAGTCCTCCTCTGCTTCTCCGATCGTTCGAAGTTGGTAAATGAACTTCAGATTTTCACGCTGGATTGAAACTCTTAAGCTACTTCGATACTTAGTGAAGTAGCCGTCTAAATCGTCCACAAACCTCCCGGTAAGATCAGTGGTGGTCATATCTGCACGTGTGATAAGATATTCACTCAACAGTGAAGCTTCATAACGAAGAGAAATCTGGCCGAGGAAACTATTCGACCAATCATAAGCCAGTGCTAAATCCCACCCGCTCGTGTCAACACCGCCGACATTGGTCACGGTGTTCTGAACATTTACCGGGTTCCCAGCAAGCGCTCCCGTGCTGAATCGCTCAATTAAGTGACAAAAGTTTCCTGTCGATGCGCATTGAGTGAGAATGAAACTCGTACCCAGGGTAGTCAGAGCATCAGTAAGTGCTACATCGAACCTATCTATAGTGAGGGAAAAGCTCGTGTTTGGACGATACACCAATCCAAAAGTTTGAATTTCTGCAGTCTCGGGTTGTGCTGCCGAATTTCCTCCAATCGTAGTTCGGATTTGTGTCGATATCGGTTGAAATTCAGTAGCTGGCACACCGTCATCAATACAAAACTGGGTAGGATTTTGTGAGCATGGATCGACTAAAGCAGGATATTCAAAGCCATTGCCACCAAACAGATTTGAAATCGATGGTGCGCGGAAAGCTTGAGAAAAAGTTATTCGAATCGCCAAGCTCTTGATAGGTCGATATTTCAAGCCAAATTTTCCATTGGTGGTCTCGCCGAATGAATCGTAATCGGAGTAACGTAAGGCAAAGTTTGTTTCTAACAAGTCAACAAAGTCCGACTGTGCAATTAGTGGTACATTGAGTTCAGCGTAAATTTCGTTGGTAGAATAGCTACCCGATGTCGGTTTGCGAGGAAAGCCCGTTGCCGCATCTCCTAGAGTATTTACCAGCGAATCTGGCTGGTCCACCCCACGTTGTTCCCGCCACTCCCAGCCAGCTGCTAGACCAATTGGACCCACTTTTCGAGTTACTAAAGTTGAATTTACTATATTGAAGCCGAACACGCGTTGGTCTTGTATGCTTGACTGATTGTCGATGAATGTCAAATAGTTGAGCATGTCTCGAGTAACGCTGTTCTCTCTAAATACGTCTAGAACTACGCAGTTGTCAGTATCGCTAGCGCACTTTGGATTCCCGTCTGCATCAAGAACCCAAGCCCCAGTTTCATCTCGAAGTGAAGGCCCTACCGCATTTGCGACTTTATGCAAGTTGTACACCCTTCCAAAGTGCCCATTTGAAGTAGTTTCTCCAAACGCGTGGTATGCATCCCATTGCCAGTCCCCTGCCCATCCTTCGATGCCTATAGTCACTTGTTTGGTTTGTGTGAGAATGTCTTGAACTCTTGCACCTCCTTCGACCATACGTCTGCGCCAATCGGGAACGTCTACACCGAATGGATTGTAGAAGTTGTCCTTGCTATAAGGTGCGTCATAGGCAAAGAATGCAAGTGGCGCTAGCGGTGTGGGTGCGATTTTTTGGTTTCCATCCCGATTGAGGTAACTTGCCGAGATAAACGTCCGAACCTCTTTCATTCCTAAGAAGTCCCGCAGCGAACGATCCCCAAAGAACATCATGCTCCATCTAGTACTAAGTTGTCGTTGGTGATTTACGGGCGCAAAGTTGTAGGAATCTCCTCCGAAGAAACTGAAGGGGCGAAAATCACCAAACTCTGGACCTCGGGTAAGATCGAAGTGTTCGCCATCGTCGGTAAATACATAGCGTCCCCAAGGAGGCGCAGTACTTCCCAAAAATATCACTTCATCACCAAAGTAGGCTAAAGGCGTTGCAGCCCACGCGCGATCGCAAGCACAGATAGCTTGTTCATCAACGTAGCCTGCAAAAAAAGTAAACGCACTACTTTCATCGCTGCCGCCAAAAGTTACATCAACAAGATTCCTCGCACCGTCGCCTTCTTGGGTCACTCCCGTTTGTATATTCACAACTAAGCTCTGAAAATCTCGTCGCGTAATGATGTTTACCACTCCAGCGACTGCGTCGGATCCATAAATCGCGGATGCCCCATCTTTAATGACTTCAATTCTTTCGACAATGGAAACTGGTACGGTGTTGAGGTCAACTGCGCTACTAATACTTGTCGCCGACAATCCCGTAGTACTTGGAGGCAGTCGCCGACCGTTCATCAAGACTAAAGTACGCGTCGAACCCAGCCCGCGCAAAGAAATCTGATTTGTTCCGTCGCCGTTGTAATTAACCTGCGTCGTCTGCGCACCACCAGCTACTGATGGGATTTCACGTAGCAGTTGTCCTACAGATGTCTGACCCGATTCTGAAATGTAAGCAAAATCAAGCACTTGGACTGGACTGGGTCCTTCTAACTCTGACTTACTAATTCGAGATCCGGTAACAACAAGTTCTTCTAATTCATGAGCAGTTGGGTCCGCGCCTTCTGCTTCTTGTGTGTGCCCCGATAAAGCAAAGAACACTAAAACAAGTATAGAACACGTTAAGGAACCCTTAATGAAGTGCACGTGATCCCTAATTGAGGCTCTATTTAAATACGAATCCGGTGAATTCTTCGAATCGTTACTCACAGTCACTGAATACAAAATGTTTGCAAGGACTCCTTATTGGTGTGCTGTTTAGGTTGCGAAAACAATGCCAGTTATTCTATTTCTAGACACGATGCTTTCTAACTCCGCGTCTAAAACGTTGGAAACCATAGCCGCCCACAAAACATTACTCGTCCCGAGTACTTGCTGGATCGGAATCTCGCTACGAGTATGTGTTTCTAGGTGAGGAAGTGCAAAAAATAGGCACATGTACATGTGCCTATTCACCAAACTTAGGTTTAGCTCTCTGGTTACATCGAGTAATTAATCTTGAAGTAGAAGTAGCGACCTGCGGTGTCGAAGGTCCTTACATCCGTGTTGTCATTGAATCCATCCAATGATAGCGGAGGATCTTCATCCAACAAATTGTCGATGCCACCTGAAAGAATTATGTTGTGTTCTGGTAGGTCAAAATTTGCGTGCATATCGTGATAGATACGACTCTCAATCGTTCTCTTTTCAGTAAGACCCGTACCAAAATCCGTGAACTCTTCTTCAGCCTCACCGATAATTCTCATTTGGTAGCTAAAGGTGAAGGTGTCGCGTTCTAATACCACACTAGTGCTACTTCGATATTCTGTGAAATATCCATCGAGGTCATCCGAGAAGCGGCCTGCTAAGTCTTCTTCGGAGTCGTCCGCAAAGGTAATTAAATATTCACTCAACAGAGTCGCTTCGAAGGTAATTGAGACATCTCCTAAGAAAGTCTCGCCCCAATCATAATAAGCGCCGATGTCCCAGCCACTAGTGTCTACGCCGCCAACGTTGGTAATTGTGTTTACAACATTTATGGGATTACCTGCATTTGGACCACTTGTGAAACGTTCAATCAGATCGCAGTAATTACCGAACTCTGCACATTGTCTAAGGATGAAGTCTGCACCCAGAGTTGTCAAAGCATCAGTTAGAGCTACATCAAAACGATCAACCGTAACCGACAGTCCCTCTATAGGTTCAACAACCACTCCATATGTCAGGATCTCAGCTGTCTCCGGTTGTGCTTTGGGATTGCCACCTACAGTTGTACGAATCTGAGTTGAAATTGGTTCGAATCCAGACGCAGGTACACCATCAGCGATACAGTGCTCCGATGGGTCCTGAGAACACGGGTCAGCGAGTGCCGGGAATGAAAATCCACTGCCGCCAAAGAGGTTAGAGGTCGATGGCGCACGGAAAGCTTGCGAAAAGGATGTTCGTAGCAGTATGTTCTCAACCGGTCGATACTTCAATCCAAATTTTCCGTTCGTGGTAGCACCAAAGGAATCATAATCGGAAAAACGAAGCGCGACATTCGTCTCTAGGAGTTCAAACAAATTTTGGTTTGCGATGATGGGAATGTTCAGTTCTCCATAGAGTTCGTTTACCGTATACCCACCAGAGGTCGGCTTTCGAGGCGTACCGGTAGCACCGCTACCCAAAGAGTTGACCTGTGAGTCTGGTACATCAGCTCCTCGCTCCTCGCGCCATTCCCAGCCAAACGCCAAGCCTATTGGACCAGCATCTCGCTCCATGATCGCAGGATTGACAAAGTTTACAGCGTAGATTTTTTGATCTTGCAAACTGGATTGATTATCGACAAAAGTGATGTAATCAATCATTGCCTGAGTCACACTATTCTCTCCAAACGTGTTAAGCACAACACAGTTGGCGGTATCGTTCGCGCACATCGGATTGCCATCAGAGTCTAAGACCCAGTTACCTTCAGCATCTTTTAGCGACGGTCCTACGGCGTTCGCAACCCTTTCAAGATTGTAAATTCGACCGAAATGTCCCTCGGAGGCAGTTTCGCCGAAAGCATGGTATGCATCCCAATGCCACGAATTCAGCACTCCATCAAAACCAATCAAAATTTGTTTAGTTTCGGTGAGCGTGTCTTCCGTTCTAGAACCGTCTTCGACCATTCGACGGCGCCAATCTGGAATGTCTGCACCAAACGGGTTGTAGAAGTTATCTGAAGTATATGGTGCGTTGTATGAAAAGAACGCTAATGGTGCGAGAGGTGTTTCGGCAAGTTTTTGATTGCTATCACGGTTCAAATAACTAGCGCGCACGAACACTCGAACATCCCCTATTACAGGGAAGTCGGTGAGATTTTGGTCTCCGACAAACATCATGCCCCATCGGATACTCGGTTGTCGTTGATGATTTGATGGTGCGAAGTTGTACGAATCATCGCCGGAGGGATCATAAGGACGGAAGTCTCCGTATTCAGGACCACGTGTGACATCCATGTCTTCGCCATCTTTGGTGAACCGATAACGGCCCCATGGAGGTGCAGAACTACCATAGGATCGCACGGTGCCGCCTATAGATGCGAGAGGAGTGGCCGCCCAATCCCTGTCGCAAGCACAGATACTGGCTTCATCGACATAGCCTGCATATGCCATGAATGAACCGTTATCGGAACTGCCGCCGATAGTTAAGTCGACAACATTGCGAGCACCGTCCCCTTCTTGTGTGATCCCACTCTGAACGTTCAATTCCATCCCTTGAAAATTTCTTCGCGTGATAATGTTGACTACACCCGCAACAGCATCAGAACCGTAAATTGCTGAAGCACCGTCCTTGAATACGTCAATTCGATCAACCATAGACACAGGAATCGTGTTCAGGTCCACTGCACTGCTGAGGTTCGTGGAGGCTAAACCGGTCGAACTTGGCGGAAGCCTACGACCATTCATTAACACTAGGGTTCGCGTCGAACCTAGTCCTCGTAATGAGATTCTGTTCGTACCGTCACCCCCGTTGTTAATTTGAGTGGTTTGTGCACCACCGGCTACCGACGGAATTTCTCGCAGTAATTGACCGACAGACGTTTGTCCCGACCTTGCGATTTCAAAACGCTCAAAGATCTGTACAGGGCTTGTACCTTCCAAATCGGTTCGCACAATGCGCGATCCGGTGACGACAACTTCTTCAATCTCTTCAGATGCTTCATCGTCGTTCGCATCCTGTGCGAACACACCGAGACTTAAAAAGATACCGCCAAGAATTAGCAAAATTGTTTGTATTCGAGAATGTAAACGTTGGTCTAACATCAATTTCTCCTATCAGTGGTTGGACTATTAGTTCAAAGAACTAAAGTCGTCGAAAAAGTTTCACCAAATCCAATATAAATTTCATGTCATATCGCTGTAACAGTATACGTTGTAATTCCTAGATTACACTGTGAAGTGCACTTTTTGTGATCGGCGTTGCATTTTGAGTAACGAATCTAGTA
>JAAXGW010000030.1 GCA_012267385.1 OMG group bacterium | reverse complement strand
TTGTGTGTTCGCCATCGAACGCCGGTGCTGCGCGTAGCCATGGGCTACTTGCGCGTCATAATGACCGTTCTGAAGGGAGTTGCGACGCACTTCTCGAGAAACCGTGGTCGGATGCTTCCCTAGCAAGTGGGCGATCTGTTTGCAGCTCGTGCCCTGGCCGCGCTCGTGCTCAATGATTATCCTATTACCTGCAGTTAAGTGTTGATACGGCTTCGCCATGGGGTTATTCCTATTCAGAAAAATAAAGAATACCCCAATCAACACTTCCTGCAACTTAGACGGCTGCCTTGATACATGGCTGCCCCTCGCGTTGGAGGGGCGCTGCAGTCGGACAAGTCCTCCTTCACGCCCCTCCAAAGCATTTTCTTGTACAGTGTTAACTACTTACCATGCTCTCCGTTCCTCGAGTGCACTTCATAATGGAATCTAGGATTAAATCCTCTCAAGCGTCGAATCACACGAAAGTGACAGTGTTTTCTTGAGGTTTTTGTTGGGACTTATATACTTAACTTGACAGAACTACGCGGCTGAATGTTCTTGTATCGCGCTTAATATCTTCTAAATTCACTCGCACCCATTCATGTTTGTTCGGAAACACTTTGTGAATGTGGATTTCGGTTTCCCTAAATCGCGGAGTTTTGAGCGAATACTGCAACGAGTACGAGCGTTCAGGGTCGCCGATCTGGTACGAGTTTAGCCGCGCATTTACGTCTTTCGCAATCCCTACCTTGTACTCGCTCTCATAATTCGGGTGCGAAATGATGTACACAAATTTCTCCTCGCGATAATCTGCTTCTACATCCGTTCGCTTCGGAGGGCGTGCTTGAAGATGTACATCTTGGCGGTAGTGGGGTAATTCATCAGGACGAGCGATCTCCTTGTCCAATCGTTCTTTGACTAAATCGTATGCCTTATGTGATACGTCAATTCCAATCCATTGCCGACCCGTATTCTCAGCAGCCACACAGGTTGTAGCACACCCACAGAACGGATCGAGAATCATATCGCCTTCATTGGAACTCGCTTTGATAATCTGTTCAAGCAAGGCTAAGGGTTTCTGAGTGGGGTATCCTGTGCGTTCTTTTCCTTTTGACTCAACAATATCAGACCAGAGATTTGTTCGCAAAGTCCCTTTTTTTGGTCGAATTTTTCTATAAAGCAGGTGTTTTTTTCGACTAAATCACCGTCTCGGTCTAGTTCTTCCATACGCAGCCTTCCAACCTTCCATCCCGACTCGTGTGGAGGGAAATATCCACGATATTCATAGCAGAGATTAGGCCTAGTACTTGCACTAGGCCTGTTATGTGCAGTGTCCAAGTAGTATCGGCCACGTTCATCTTGAAATTTGAAAGTGTGGTCCAAGTAAAAATCTGAGTATGGCTCCAAAACCCTATTCATATGCAACCGCGATTTACTACTACACGCGTAAAAGAGAATCACGTCAGTGCTGGTATTGAAAGAACGAGGTTCATATTGAGAGCCTTTAAACTTCCTTGATGTACGACTTCCCCACACCCTTAATTCCGTTCAGATATTGATAAAGTTGGGGCCGGTCTTCCTGAATGGTTTGCAACCATTCTTCTTTAACATCTTCCTCGCGGAATATATCGCTAAACTCTGCACCCTCAGCACTACTTCCTATTGGAGCTGTGAACTTCTTGTTCTTGTTGAACGGAGGATCAAGATAGATTAGGTCGATACAGCGCGAATTAACCCCCTGCAAAATCTCCAAATTGTCGTGGAGGAAAATCGTACGATTGTCGATATTGCACTCAGTATTACTCATTCTTGGGATTTTGCATGACCAAACGCTTAACAAGTAGTTCCGTCAAGTTAAGTATATAAGTCCCTTTTTGTTTCTATTCTCTCACTCTACAGTAGTGAGCATAGCTTCGTTTTTCTACGACATTGGTCGATTGAAAAGGTTCCATATTACTTTGTCTTCATAGCTAGATAATGCTCAATAGAACGCCTATGGGACAAGATTTTTACCCATTTGACACTATCAAGATCACGAGTTTGTCGATCTAAAACAGGTACTACACGGATTACACTCTTCCGTTCTTTATTCATTCACATGCCTGACCTATTACCAGAGGTTTCTATGTGAAAAAATTTCTTCGAACGGGCAGGATCTTAAACTATCGCCTAGCGTCCATTATGAAGTGCACGTTCGGTATTGAGGGTCTGTTTTGTAGTGAATACTGTACAAGCTGGTGCGCTGGAGGGAGGTGAAAGGAAGATTTGTCTGACTGAAGCCTCCCTCCAGCGCGAGGGGCGATCGACAACGAAATTTTCCGCTGGATTGACCGAAAGTGTTGATTGGGGTATTCTTTATTTTTCTGAACAATAAGGAAGTACCCCTGTACCATTACGCGGTAACTTTTCGAGAGATTAGGAAACGCAATTCGGCGTGCGGCCGTGAGCTACAAACAGATCGTCTACATGCTCGGTGTGCATCGTACGTCAGTCTCGCGTGAAGTAAGTCGGAATACCGATGAGAACGGTCATTATGACGCTCAAGTAGCCCATGGCTACGCGCAGAATCGGCGTTCGATGGCGAACACACAACCGCGTCGGCAGACAGTACAGTTCTGGCAGGAATTTGCCCCAGCGTTACGGCTGCATCCACAACACCAATCCCCGAAAAAAGTGTGTCTTAAATTACGTGTATGGGTTGGACAATTTAATCGTTAGTACCTGGCGACTATTGTCGCCAGATTTGGACTTTAAAGGAGTGAACATATGACGACATCCAAACCGAAAACTCGCATCACGGACGAAATGCTGGATCAGATTGTGGGTGAAGCCGATCCGACCGAGTTGTTTCAGAGTGGTGAGTTCATGGCGGAGCTCCGTCGGAAATGAGCCGAGCGGATCTTAGATGCCGAGCTGGTCGTGCATTGATCGCAATCAGAGGAGCATGAATCGGGTAACGTGCGCAATGGACACCATGCGCAGACGGTGTTGACGGAGAGTGGTTCGATGCCCCTAGAAGGGCCACGCGATCGTCAGGGTACGTTGGAGCCGCAGTGAATTGAGCAGTACGGTCGGCGTTTACCCAGATTTGATGACCAGGTGATTCACTTGTTTGCTCGAGGCATGTCCACTCGGCGGCTTCGCGAGACGATCCGAGAACGGTATGGAGTCTCGGTCTCGGCGGATTTAATCGCTCGCGTCACTGAGGTGGTGATGGACGAATTTACCGAATGGCAGAATCGGCCGTTCGCGGACACCTATGCGATCGTGTATTTAGATGCGATTCACGTCAAGGTTCGAGAAGCCGGTGCGGTGACCACGCAGGCGGTCTCTTGAGCCATTGGGATCGACGAAACGGGTCATCAATCGGTGTTAGGTCTCTGGCTCGGTGAGCACGAGGGTGCGAAGTTCTGGCTCAATGTTTTGAACGAGCTGAAAGTGCGCGGTCTGCAGGACATATTGGGCGCGGTCGTGGATGGTTTGAAGGGTTTTCCGGAAGCCTTAGAGACTGCGTTTCCGCAGACGCCGGTCCAGACCTGTATTGTGCATTTGATCCGCTACAGCTTGTCCAGCGCTTCCTACCAGGAACGTAAGGCTCTAGCGGCCGCTTTGAAACCGATTTATCGGGCTGAAAATGCAGGTCGAGCGGAGTCCTTATTGGCCGAATTGGAACAGAGCGAACTGGGGCAGAGGTATCCTCACGTGGTGCGTTCGTGGCGTCAAAATTGGCCGTCGGTAATCCCGTTTCTCGCGTTTTCGCCGATGATTCGTAACGCGATCTATACGACCAATGCGATTGAGAGTTTCAAGGCGACCGTACGCCGAGCTGTACGCGCGCGCGGACACTTTACCAGCGTCGGCGCCGCGAAAAAGTTGAGGTATTTAGCCTTGAGAGAAGCGTGTGCGAAATGGTCGGCGCCGATGAATCACTGGGAATTGATGAAACGAGAATTCGCGATTCACTTTGAAGATCGATTCAACCCTTCCAAAGGCTGGCTCACCAGAGCATAGATGATGGCTACAATCAACTCTTCAACTACTGATTTCTCTTCCTTTCGGGAGAGTTTGGAATTTACTTCCATACACGGAAATTATGACACTCCCCTCAGGGTCGTCGATCCATCGACGATCCCGAATGCTTAAGTCGTTCCTGGCTCTACGTCCTCTTATAAAAGGATCGACAGCAAGGCGGAGCTCTCTATATCTACCTGCCGCGACGCAGTAAAAAATATCGCAAACGACCTGCCAATGATGCCAGCATTAGCAAAATTCCCAATCGCGCCGATACCGACCAACTACCGAAAGCAGTCGACGATCGCACCGTCCCCGGACACTGGAAGAATGACACTGTCCATGGTCGCGGACACCAAGGGGTCTTGCTCACCTTAATCGAACTTTTATCCCGATGGACGCAAATCCGCGTCTTACCCCACAGTGAAGCCGACATCACCCTAGCGATCCTTGAACTACTCCTGCCGGTGAAATCTGGGGTGCAAACCTTTACTGCCGATAACGGACTGGAATTAGTTTGGCACGAATATGTCGCCCAAGCGTCGGAGGCTCAGTTTTACTTCTGCAACCGTATCATTCCTAGCAACGGGGGCAGATCAACAGCTCAACGGTTGCGTCCACCACACTTTTCCCAAGAAACAATCGTTCCTGACCGTGAACCAAAAAGCATTGGCGGCCTTGGCTCAAAAACTCAATCGCATGCACCGCAAGTATCTCGGTTTTCAAATGCCTCAGGAAGTCTTCGATGCGATCCGAGCACGAAGACCGCCCCATCTCTAGACCGAACCCACGAACTCTCGTAGTCAACAGGACTGCTAGACCCAAGCCGCGCAACGAATTACTACTAGACCCGCCACACACACACCTATAAGCCTCAACCAAGCTCTAAACGGTACAATATTCTCTAAATCGTAGAGTACCCCAACCATCTAGCTGGAATACTGTACAAAGCAAACTACAATAAACGCACAACTCAATGCCTAGGGTGCACTTCACAGTGAACTCTAGGGTTTTAGCTACGTGGAAGGCTTCTACAAACCACTTCGAAATCATTCAGCACTGGATTATCGGTCTTCAGTAGCATATCAACGGAGCTATGTTTTAGAACATGGTTCTACAGTAAATCCCAAAACGAACGGTCCATCGAACTGAGGCAATTTCAAAGAACAAGTCAATGAAGCACTCTGTGAAACTCTGCGTCTTTAGAGGAAATCCTGTCGATGTCGAAGGCTTTACTTTCACCCTACTCATCCGCTTTCTCATTTTCTTGGTACTGCAGTCAGGATTCGTTCTGACAACGGCGTGGATGGCCCCTTATCACTCGTCTTTTTCTGTTCAGACTGTCGAAAACGAAGTGTTTCGAGTGCTAGGCATAGTTCCCGCGCAACTCTGTATTGCTTTGTGTCTCTATGTCGTACTAATCATTAAAAAGTTACCCCAAAATTTTCGACACATTTTTTCATGTTACCTCGATGTCAACATCATCATTACTTTGGTATCTTTGGTGCTTGTAATTGCATCTGTCTTAATCAGTTCACACCACGATTTAAGTGTACTTGTTGACAGGGAAGATAATTATTTGCTCTTGACTGGGATGATGCTTATTGTTGTCTCGATGGTGTATTTAATGTCCGCAGTTTGGAAGATTCTAGTATTTGGATATATCTTGTGTAAATCCATGGAGATAAAGTTTTGGCAAGGTGGCATTGTCGCGATCATGCTTCTATATTCTCCTCAATTTTTTATGGCGTTTGTTCCCAAACAACCTATCTTCGTTTATGGGCATCCTATTGGTTTGGGGATTTTCTAAATCTAGGCTACATTGTCTGCCAATGGTTCGTGTCCGGACTCAACCAAAACTGGCTTTAATGCGATACGTTTGTTATGTCAGATGTGATGGTTAAATTTTCATGTAGCATTCAGAGCGAATTGACTCGTACAGATACCTCGGCGTCAACAGGGTTATTTACTAAATCAAGTTCAAATGTTCAAGTCTATTAAACAATTTGCGAAACTTTGTGTGTGTAGAGGGAACCCTGCGGATATCAACGACCGTACTTCCACCCTCGTTATCCTCTTTCTCACTCTTTCGGTACTAGAGTGTGCTACCAATTTTGGAATGGGATGGTTGTCCTGGATTAATTCGTCGCCCGGTGTTCAGACTATAGTCGCAGACGTATTTCGAGTGCTGGGCAAAATTTGCGGACACCTCTTTGTTGCTCTGTGTCTTTACGTCGTACTACACTTTCGAAGCTTACCCCAGAATTTCCGACATGCTTATTCCTCCTACTTAGGCGTGTGCATCATCATTGCTTTGGTATCGTTGATGGTTATTGGCGCGACGGTATTGATGAGTTCTCCCCAAGACTTGGCTGCATCTTTTCGCAGGCAAAATGGTTATTTGATCATAGGTGGGACAATGTTTCTTGTCGTTTCGATGGTGTACTTAGTTTCCACAGTCTGGAAGGTTTTAGCATTCGGGTGTATCTTGTATAAATCCATGAAGATAAAGTTCTGGCAAGCTGGAATTGTCGCGATCATGCTTGTGCAAGCTCCTGAAATCTTTGATGCTTTTGCCGAATTGATTGGATTTCTTGTCCATGCAATTGAGTTTAGTAGCCAGTTCGGTATTTTCTAAATCTAGTCCTGATTGTTGACCAATAGTTCTTGTCGAGGGGCGACCAAAACTAGCTTTAAGGCCATACGATTGTGATCTCCAAATTCATTACTGTTTTTTGCTCGGTATTCAGAGCAACTTGATTCGAATAGCTGCCTTGGCATCACTCTCATATTGAAAACTATAATTTCTGAAAAGCGCAGATACAGAATGAGAACAAGCAGCTGATCCATAAGCAGAAGTAGACTGATACTCAAAAAGCCAAAAGATCGCGAAGAGCAGAGAAATGGGGATTTTGGCGAACCTCTGTAATAGCGGTCTGTAGTGAAGCTCAGAAGTGATCAATTGAAGGAGACGACACCTGTCCTGCCGAGCACCACAGCTAAAACACAATACTTGAGTGAGTAGCAGAGGATACAATCATCTCTTCTAGACAAAACAATTCAAAAAACTGTCAGAGCTGTCTATAGATTGAGAGTTTCCCGGTGAAAAAATTCACTAAAAACTTCTATCCGTCTTTGCTTTACTCGCAAGAAAGGACACTTTTATCGGATGCCAGTTGATGCCTGGTACGGGTTAAGAACCGAACGAATTTATGATCGGAGATGAACATGTCGATTTAAGCGATACGCGGTCTCCGGAACCAGATCTTGATGCGAGGGTTACTCACTATAACTACGGTACCGAAGATAAACGCATTGAGGACGTAGCTTCTGGATAACTCAAGAATAGTTAGATCAAATTGCGTGGTACCATTGAATTTCCGATTGATGTATCTCTCAGTGTGCTAAGAGGCGAAACCAAAGTAGGGTACTATGAATTTAGGCTTCAGCCTAATTCCAAGACAAGGGTCGAATTGTTAGTAGGTAAAGACCATACCGCGATTTATCTGACAAATTTTGATCGTCGATCAACAGATTCGCAACGCAAATTTCGTTTACTGGGGATTTAAACAAGTTTGATACCGTTGACTTTGAATTGCCGTATGCAGAAATTAAATGTGTCCGCTACGAACTCGATGGAACCAGCCCGAATATTTCCTATGGTCCTGTCCTGCTCGACAACGGAAAACTCTCAATCGAAGTATGAAACTTTTGAACCTGAAGTGAACTACGAGCTCGGAACAGTAGGATACACCTATGACATAGTTATCGTTGCAGATCGAGAGCGTGGTCACTCGAAATTCAAAACAGATTGGAAGACCGAACCAGAGTAACTGGAACTGTTAGATACAACTTGAACAGGCACCGAACTCTGAAGATGAAACCAACCAAGGCATAGTGTCAGACATGGGAGACAACGATGATCCAATCGCAGAGACATCTACTTCCTCGTTTGCGGTCAATAAACCACCACCGGATGAGTGCAAACACGTTGACTTGTCTTCTGTATCGGACGACATGGTTGGAGACCTACCCGAACCAACTGCCGGGGTCGAACAAAGATTAATAATTCTGGAAAAACAAATTGAATTGATATCAACGTTCGCGCAAAACGATGACGATCTTCAACTAGCGTGGCTGGTATATTTAGTCTCTTCAGTCAGGCTAGAAGTTGTCTTAGTTGCTACGGTCAGTGTGAGTTTCAAAGACTTCGACGTGTGACCTAGGGTACTTTAGTTCATGTCCGTCCATCACGTACTCAATCGCTTCCTCTAGTTCGATTGGATCGTATTCGAAACTCGCGTTTTTTGGACCCAAAGTGTCCTTAAGCAAGAGATATGCCTGTGCTCGATGCTGGGCTCGCTCAATTTCAGTGAACTCTGAACGAAACCACCCGGTTGGTGAACCTAAATGACGGTGAAACAATATGGGGTAGTCTTTCTGCACATCAGCATTAAATTCGCTACTCGTAAGGATACCTAACGGGTAACTGTGGATCGCCCAGTTATTCCACTCTTAGCTGCGATTTTCAGGATGATATCATGAGTAACGTTAATACGTTGAAACATTTTGACCATCCCTGGATGCCAAAATATTGAGTTCGGAAATTCCATTGTCTCGTCAATTTCAATGTCAGGTAGCATCACGTAGCCGTTTTCGGAACACTGAGACCTCATCCAAACTGCGTGTAAGAAACCTCTTTCCAATCTGTTTTGCGCAACAGTTCGCTGCACATCAAGGATCTTTTCCTCGATGATTTCTTGTACAACAGAATACGTGCTAGCATTTTCTTTCAAAGAAATCCCGCTCCAGACCGGCGTGTTGACGAGTAGGCTTTCTCTTTGAAGTGCGACAAAACAACCATCAAGATAGGTCGCATATTTGAACAGCTCGCGCGCCGCACATTGTTCCGCCATATCCGGTTTGATACCGGGACTTGCGCGCTCACTCAATGCCTTGCACTCCGGATTCGCAACCACCCTTAAAAACATATTTGCTCTTTGTCTAACTTCACCGTCAAAAATGTCGCGCCATCGAGGGATGTCGTCCGCGTGCAAATCGGCATAACTATAGGGTAAGATAATCGGACGAGAATTTATCACTTGTATTGGCAGCGGTTGTAATCCTCTTGTACGATCATAGTAGTTAAGCTGACTGTAAGCCCATACAGGTTCGTTAAGAAAATACTCGGTCAACGCTTCCATGCACGCTTCGTCATCAAAAATCTCAAGGAAATCAATGGGTGTACATTGCTTCTTAGCGTGTCGCCATGCTGCTTTGTGTTCTGGGCTTTCCTCGAAATGTGACTTTGGGTCTTTAGGTACCCTAAAGTCACTCGGCTTTAAATAAGTTTGTAAGGGATTAGCCATAGCTGTTGCTCCAACACAGCAATACAAGACCAAGCACACTCCTAGTATAGTCTTATTCACGACGTAACTCTCCTAGTGTAGTTGTCGCTTTCATAGTTCTAATCGGACAACTCGCTCTGTGCTTCCTCCAACAACTTTTTTTCCTGGTGCTGACGTATCCATTCCCGATTTTCTTCCTGTACTTGAGCACGTGAGTGAGGAGGTGTCAGTAAGCCACCACTCTCAACATATCGAATTTCATTGGTTAATGAAGCCGGATCGTATTCACTTCGCGCAAATTCTTCTCCTGCTTCTTCAACCAGTAGGAGATACGCCTTCGCACGATGACGAGCGTGTTCTTTCGGAGTAAAGGCTTTCCCATACCCGCCATTACTCCAGGGATCCCCTAAAACACGATGTATCAACAAGGGATAGCGCTGCATCAAATCATCACCAAACTCAGCGATAAAAGAACGACTAAGAGAGCCACTCCGAATCGCCCAGTCATCGCCACTTTTCATTGAGACTTTCATTATGAATTCATGTGTGCGAGAAAGTAGTCGATGATACTTTCTCTCATCAGCGAGCCACGACACCCCCGTCCTCCATGAGAGAGCACTCCAAGGTAACTTCTCTTCTGAGG
This sequence comes from OMG group bacterium, assembly GCA_012267385.1. GTDB lineage: Bacteria > Pseudomonadota > Gammaproteobacteria > Pseudomonadales > Azotimanducaceae > Bin55. The sequence continues at coordinate 90,864 of JAAXGW010000030.1, read as the reverse complement.
ATGTAAACGAACCAGTGGTTACTCCCGGCTGTACCACAAATCCATGGTGACTACACTGCGCCGCGACCCAGGAAGCATGCAGGAAGTTCTTCTCCATACTGCTCTTCGCCGCAGATTTGAGCAACTCGTTCGACACGTTTTCATCAAGTTGTAGAAAACTCATTTCGAATTCGGTTAGACCACCGACCTGCGTACCATCATCAGAAATAACCCTCTGGAGCTTGGAAAGCCGGTGGTTCGCATCAAAACACGCACTGAGATAGGCCGCATATTTATACAGCTCGCGGGCCTCACAATGCTCCGCCAAATAGTCGTGCATTCCATCTTTGTCGAATCTTGCGAGTTCCTTGCACTGCGAATCGTTGACTACTCTTAAGAAGAGCTCCTGACGCTGCTCTATTTCGTCATCGAAAATATGTCTCCAAAACGGAACATCAGGATTAAGAAAATCTGCTGGACTATGGTTTCTTCGCAGACTAAGGATGTCGCCCAACGGCCTCCAGCCTTGATGATCATAGACGTACATTTCACCATAACTCCAGACTGGTTCGTTGGCAAAGTATCCGCTTAGGGACGTCATGCAATGATCGCTCAAAATTCCCTGAGTATTCAAAGGAAAACAGTGTTCAATGACTCTGTCCCAAGCCACAAGATATTCATCGGTAACCGGCAAGAATAGTTCTTGCCCCGGAGGAAACGCAAATTCTTCGTTGTGCCCCTCCAATGAATGTGAATGAGTGTGTTGTATGAAAGCGAGCCCCAAAACAATAAAGCTAATGAAAACTCTGAATAAATTAGTGTTGAACATATTATCTCCTCAAAATTTTGCGAATTTCTCCAATTCGACAAAAATTCGGATCGGGCATTTCGAGCCCCCAACTTGGTAGCATCCAACGCACTTGATATGGATCGGGACACGTTCTTGACCATTCCACTCCCGAGATACCTATCAAATTGGCTATCTCTTCTCCTTGCCTGTAGATTCTATCCCCTCGACGATGGTTGTTTGGGTCCCACCAATCATCCCTGCCATTATCAATCCAATCCGCTAAATGCACTCGCTCATGGGCATCGGTTTCTACAGCCATTTCGTCCCATACTGAGACAGCAAAGCCGGGGCGGAGCCTTTCAATGTTTTTAATATCTATGTAGATATCTCCTTTACGTTTCAGACCAGGAAGCCTATGGACTGGTAACATCACCCCGACCGTGTCTAGGGTCACGCTATATCCCTTGGATGGCAAAAAGAGGTATAAAGGTCTTGAACCGAGGTCGTTAAGCTGGTCGCCAAGTCGAGTAGTCAGCCCTTCGTAGGCCTCAGCGAGCTCGCGGCAAAAATGGTCAGGGTAAGGATTGATGGGGTAACCCTCACCATCAACTGCATTACAAAATATGGTCATGAATTCAACCATATCTGCCACAAAACTATCCACGGTATGAACGATCCTGTCCCTACGTTCCTTGCCGGTCTCACCTTGTACCCAAAACGTGTAGCGCGTACCTATGAGCTTGCACCAGTCCCCAGTTTCGATTGAACACTCTTGATAAATTCGATTAGTTTCAAGATCTCTGTATATTATGCAACGGGTTGTTGTTGTTGACCCGCAAACCTCCTCATATAACATACCTTCGTATTGACAGACTCCATCACCCGAATCGCCATCACAAGATACATCGCTTGACGTACTCCCGAAGACTGTACTAAAGACAAACATACAGACTCCCGCGATCAGACAAAATTTAAGATACAAACGAACCCGAGGGCAAAAATTTGAAAACACTTGCGTTACCTCATAAATGAAATTCGTACTTGTTGTTCCTTGTTGTGAAACGACCCACAGAAACTTGGCAGTGAATTATAGGAAAACTAGCCACTGTCGTGAAACTGAGTAGTTGCGCTAACAGATTTGTAGCCTATTACCTATTTAGTGTGTCGCTAGGGAGATTTCAAGAAAGAGATGTCGGGATAAGTCGTAATATTCGGCTACATTTGCAGATGAAGCAGAGTATCGGGTACTCTCAAGGTTGCCCTATGGCTCAGCTCGAGACGTAGCATCAGCAAATTTACTGGGAGCAATTTATCCATCTTTGTATTGTGCTTTGTCATGGGCTCCAGAGCACGTGAATCGCCGTCGGCCCTCTTGGGACGAATTCTTGATGTGGGAGTAATTGAACGTGCGGAAGAACTACGGCAATCTCTCCGACGAGAGGTCGGAGGAGTTTGGCAAAAGCACGCTTCGGTTGATTCGTTTTGTTAGTACGCGATTGGATTTTAGGATGGTTACCATTACCAGTACGAATCACAAGAACCGTTCGGTACTAGCGGAATAGGGTGTCATGGACGAATCGTATTTGATGCTGTCTCAACGAATAGTCGGGAACGGCAACGGGTTGTGCCAAGGAGTAATGATTGATGGCAATCTCGTACGCTTACAGCAACAACAGATCGCGAATGACGGATAGGAGCAATTGGCGAGGTGCCCAATTGGAAATCCACGATGCAACTAAGAAGGGATATAGATGCTCTATAGACTTTGGAGGGCCATCCTAATAGGGATACATTCGTCATGCACTGGAATCGACCGAGCACACATACATTTATGAGTGCAGGGTGCCACCAGCTCTTGTTCATGATATCCAGCGTGCGATGACTATATTTGGAAGTAGATTCAAAGCGAAGTGTGCTCTGTGGGGATCTGGGTTATGATAAGGACGCTGTGCGAACATCACTGCGCTGTTGGACCTAGGTTCGGAAGGTGTCGATACAATCGATGTACTCTTATACCATGGTCAACTTCGCACTCTCGCGAAGTAAATCCACCAGTTAAACAAACATCATTTCGATTGCATCATCCCTCAAGCGTTAGAACGCGTTAATATTTGTACAAATTTCCGCAGACAATATCCACTGTCAGACTTCAAGTGTGAATTTCTGGTGTCGAAAGACTGGAGAACCGATTGTTACAGTTGGGCATACAAAATTGATCGGACAAATCTCCAAACTTACTTGTGACCAAATTAAAATTCCGCACCGTAGACTTCAGTTTTGCTTGGTGCGAAGATGATCACCTCTCTTTTGGGTGTACATCGTCGCACTTGATCTGTGTACTTTCTTCGGGGAAGTCCTTTGTTAAATTTAAGAATCACTAGATTCATGAAGGAAACACTCCTCGGTAAAGCTTGTAATTTCGATCCCGCGCGCAATTGTCCGATTTGGATCCAATTCGACAAAACCAACATGGTCCATTAACGGTGTAATGGTTTCTTTGAACTAAAGAGTATTGAGTTCGACTCAGTGTATTCTCTCGAGTGCGGTAAATTCGAACGTACTGTATCGGTCAGTTTCAGACGACTCAATGTACAGCAATATTGTTAATTAGAATCCAACCAAGGAGAAATCTAAGTGAAACACTCAGGTTCAATCGGAAGAATGGATCACATAGGAATCGCGGTACGTAGCATCGATCAAGCACGCAAGTTCTATGAGGATCAGCTCGGCGCAAAGTTCGTCCGAGAGTTTGAGCATTTCAGCGGAGATTTCAAACTCGGAATCTTTGATCTCGACGGGTTCTGCATTGAACTACTTGAGCCGATCAATCCAGACGGTTTCCTTGCAAAGTTCATTGAGAGAAAGGGGGAAGGAGTCCATCACATCACTCTGCAAACTCCGAATCTCCCCGAACAATGCTCTCGCTTGGAAGAAAATGGAGTTCGCGTCGTGGACAAGAACTTTGATCGAGACACTGGCGGTGTCGATGCTTTTATTTCACCCAAGAGCTCGAACGGAGTGCTCATTCAACTCGGTGAGAACCTAGGGCCGCTTAACACGGTCCCTTTTTGGGAGAAAGAATGACGGGTACGCCTAACTCACATGACGGCGTTTTTTGTCCTACTTCATAGAATACCTCCAATTATTAGCTGTACAAACACTTGTGCGTTTCGACCAATATTTTCTAGGTGAAGTTAACTTGTGCATGTAGTAGCGCTACGCGAACAATGGCCAGGTGAATATCGAATCGCGCTCGTTCCCGCGATTGCTAAGAAACTGGTGGCTCTCGGTTGTACTGTCACGATACAACACGGTTTGGGCGACTCCGCGGGGTTCACCGATCAACAATATGTCGAAGTCAACGCACACATCGGTCATGACGTTGAGGAAATTCTAGAACATGCGGACCTGGTTTTCAGCGTCCGACCACCGTCTGATCAGCGCGTTTCACTGATGCGCCGAGGTACTGTACATCTAAGCTTTCTTGACCCGTTTCAAAACAACGGTTTGATTCAAAAACTAGCCCACCAAGGAGTAACCGCTGTTTCGTTGGAAATGATCCCTCGTACAACCCGAGCACAGAAAATGGACGCTCTTTCGTCCCAAGCTAACTTAGCGGGCTACGCGACGGTTATTGTCGCTGCTTACCACCTACCACGAATTTTCCCAATGATGATGACAGCTGCGGGAACCTTAGCTCCAGCGAGGGTATTTGTTATCGGGGCAGGTGTAGCTGGATTACAAGCAATAGCGACTGCTCGTCGGCTAGGAGCTAGAGTTGACGCGTTCGACACCCGTCCTGTCGTCGCCGAAGAAGTTCGTTCTCTCGGAGCACGATTTGTCGAAATTGACGTAGGTGCGACCGGTCAAACTCAGCAAGGCTATGCTCGTGAACTTACACCGGAACAAATCAAGCTGCAACAACAAGGGATGGCAGACGTTATCGCCCGTTCTGACGTTGTGATAACAACTGCGCAGGTCTTCGGACGACCTGCTCCTCGAATTGTATCTCTCGATATGGTCAAGCGAATGCGCCCGGAGAGTGTAGTTATTGATATGGCAGTAGAGAGTGGTGGTAACGTGGAAGGCTCTAAAGTGAACCAAATCGTCGAAGTCGACGATGTACAACTGGTAGGGTTCGCTAATTTACCAGCGAAGGTAGCAACGCACGCAAGTGAAATGTATTCGGCAAACCTATTTCACTATTTTGAAGAATTTTTTGACGCCGACAAGAAAAACTTTGAGCTAGACTTTGAAGATGAAATTGCTCAGGCGAGCGTAGTTACCCCTGAGGGGAACGTCAGGATAGAACAACACAACGGTTAGATATTCATGGAAATCGTATTCCTCGCGCTCATTCTCGTTCTCGCAATCTTCTTGGGATTTGAACTTATCTCGAAGGTACCCGCTACACTTCATACACCGTTAATGTCTGGTGCGAACGCGATTTCTGGGATCACACTGGTAGGCGCACTGTTGGCTGCTGGCACTGGTAGCGTATCACATGAACTAGCCACTTGGTTAGGCGCGGGAGCAGTCGTATTTGCGACAGTAAACGTTGTTGGGGGGTACTTAGTTACTGACCGAATGCTTGGACTATTTAAACAACGAACTCAGCCTACAGAAAAGGACGAGCGAACGTAATCGCATCCAAAAAATCGATTAAGTGTTAAGTCAGTTTTACATTAACGCGGTCTATGTGATCGCCGCAATTCTCTTTATTCTTGGGCTAAAGCTGTTAAGCAAACCCAAGACTGCGCGGACAGGAAATTTGCTCTCCGCACTAGGGATGCTAGTTGCGATGGTGGTAACGCTACTCTCCAAAGAAATCGTGGATTGGACGACAATCGTAATCTGCCTTGCGATCGGTGGGGTGATTGGTGTACTAGCCTCTCGCCTCGTCGCATTGACCGCGATGCCGCAGATGGTAGCTGTGTTCAATGGCTTAGGTGGTGGCGCGAGCATGTTGGTTGCATGGGTAGCACTGTTTGGGAGCTCCGAGCGGTTCGTAGCTATCGCGGTGATTCTTTCAGTTGTCATCGGTGGTATCACTTTTGCTGGCAGTGGTATCGCTTGGGGCAAACTCTCGGCAGTTCTCGCAAGCAAGCCTCTACTCTTTCTCGGGCAGAGATTCATAAACGGCGCGCTATTCGTAGTGCTGATCGTTTGTGCTGTAATGTTCGTACTAGAACCAGCTCCAACTTCCTTCTATCTGTATGCAATTATCGGGATCGCTCTGATGCTCGGTATTTTGACCGTGTTACCCATCGGAGGCGCGGACATGCCGGTAGTAATCTCGTTGTTAAACAGTTACTCCGGACTCGCTGCGTGTGCTGCTGGACTCGCGATCAATAATGTGATCCTAATTGTTTCGGGAGCACTAGTAGGAGCTGCTGGCATCATCCTCACGAACATCATGTGTAAGGCCATGAACCGTTCACTCGCAAATGTTCTGTTCAGTGGATTCGGCGCGCAAAAATCTGCAACAAAAGTCGAAGGACAAGCAAATCCCATCACGCCAGAGGACGCCTACCTCATCTTGGAAGCTGCTAATTCAGTGGCCTTTGTTCCCGGTTATGGCATGGCGGTTGCTCAAGCACAACACGCGGTCCACGAACTTGGTTCGCTTCTGGAGACACGTGGAACCGATGTAACTTATGCCATCCATCCTGTCGCAGGCAGGATGCCAGGGCACATGAACGTACTTCTAGCTGAAGCCAACGTTTCTTACGATCAGTTACTGGAAATGGATGACATAAATCCTAAGATCAATACCATTGATGTAGCAGTCGTTATCGGCGCGAATGATGTTGTCAATCCAGCTGCTAGGGAGGACGAATCCAGTCCAATCTACGGTATGCCAATTATCAATGTGGATGCTGCCAAGACTGTTTTCGTACTGAAACGGTCTTTAGCCTCTGGTTTTTCCGGTGTTGACAATCCCTTGTTTTTTAACTCCAATACACGAATGCTCTTTGGGGACGCGAAACAATCTATCTCGGCATTAATTACCGAATTTAAAGATTGAGGCACCGAGCTGACGCGTGTTTGCATCTAGAAACCTAGAACGAACTAAATCACAACGTAAGAATAAAATTTTCCTGCTAATGCTAAGTGCAATAGTCAGACTTCCAGTAAGGTGAACTCGACTGTACGAAATTTGAGATCTGTTCACAACAACTATTTTGCTTTCAACTATGTACTGTTTGTATCGGTTGTGCGATCGAAGCCCATTTCCTCCATGAGGAACTTGTTCGCTCAGTTCTTCCCTATCGCAGGTCTCTACCGCTTTGTCGATTGCAGACCTATATCTATCCGGACCGACCCAGACTAGGAGAGCCGCTTTGCCATGGAACTTTATGATGTGATGCGAACCACTTTTGCAGCGCGGCAGTTTACCGACGACAAAGTTTCCGATGAGACTCTTCGTCAGATACTAGACAATGCAAGATTTGCACCCAGTGGGGGGAATCGTCAAGGCTGGCGGGTAGTATTGGTACGTGAACAAGATAAACGGAAACAGTTAATTCCCTTGCTCGAACCTGTCATTCGAAGATACCGTGCTCAGGTCGCCGCCGGAGAAAATCCCTATAACTCAGTAGTGCCCACTAGAGTCTCAGAAGCCGAGATTGCGAAGACTGAACTGCCTGCAGGATATTCTGATCCTTATCTCAAAGCGCCGGTATTACTGTTGATCTTCGTCGATCTATCAGTTGTCGCATCAATGGACTCAGATCTCCATCGAGTTGGAGTTGTATCGGGTGCGTCGATTTACCCTTTCGCATGGAATATTTTGTTAGCTGCGCGCAATGAGGGTCTCGGCGGTACGCTCACTACTTTCGCCGCAGTCCAAGAGCCTGCCATGAAGGAACTGTTCGATGTCCCGGACAGATATGCTCTCACCGCCGTGTTGCCTATCGGGAAACCAGTGAAACAACTTACGAAATTGCGTCGCAATCCGGTCTCGCACTTTACTACGATCGATTCGTTCGACGGAGAACCTTTCGGTTAACTCGATCTTACACTTAAATGGCCGCAAATTGTTTTGAAATTTTCAGGTGAATACGTGATTCCAGCTACGCGAGAAGAAGTGTGGGTGGCACTCAGAAATCCAGAGATTCTGCAAGAATGCATCGAAGGATGTGAGGAAATGACAGCTTTGGACACAAACGAATACGAAGCATTGGTAAGGGTTAAACTAGGTCCCGTACGGGCGAAATTTCGGTCGATTATTCGTATGCTAAATGTAGTTGTTCCAGAGAGCTATACACTGGCGGTCAACGCCCGTGGAGGTAACGCTGGCTTCGGTATCGGGCAAGCACAAGTTTCCTTGATACCTAACGAAGCAGGAACGACTCTGAGCTACGAAGTGACTGGTACCGTTAGTGGAAAACTGGCACAACTCGGTTCGCGATTATTTCTTAGCGTAGCAAATAAGATGGCGTCGTCGTTCTTCACTAAATTTTGCGCCAGATGGGACACATCACAATTAGCTTAAAGACATACTAGGAGGAAACATTGGTAGACATCACAATCACTGTTAATGGGGCAAGCCATTCTTTGTCAGTCCCAGACAATACTTTACTATCGGATCTATTGAGAGAGAACCTCAGACTCACCGGTACGCATATCGGTTGCGACACCAGTCAGTGTGGGAGCTGTACTGTTGAATTAAACGGTCGTGCGGTTAAGGCCTGTACCCTGCTTGCAGCTCAAGCAAACAATGGCTCGGTAACGACTATTGAGGGTCTAGGCACGCCTGACGACCTACATCCAATGCAAGCTGCTTTTCGGGACAACCACGCATTGCAATGCGGCTTTTGCACACCGGGGATGATCATGACCGCGATTGAAATGATCAATGATGCAACAGAACCCTTGTCAGCCGATCAAATTCGTGCGGGATTGGAAGGAAACTACTGCCGATGCACTGGTTACCAAAATATCGTAAAAGCGGTTCTTGCTGCTCAAACACAACTCAGGAGCGCTTAAATGACAACTAATTCTGGTATTGGGGCGTCGGTCCTTCGTAAAGAGGACGCTCGATTTATTACTGGTACAGGAGGGTACACAGATGATTTGAGTCTCCCCGGACAGGTTTATTGTGTATTCGTTCGTTCGCCACATGCACGCGCAATCATCAAGAGTGTTGATACCTCCGATGCAGAAAGCTCGGAAGGAGTATTAGCGGTATTCACCGGTGAAGATCTTCGATCAGACGGAATTGGAGACCTACCTTGTGGTTGGATGGTGAAGTCTAAAGATGGATCCGATATGTTGGCACCGTCTCATCCAGCGATCGCGACAACGCACGTGAACTATGTCGGCGACATCTATGCGATGGTCATTGCAGACACTATTGAAACGGCGAAGGATGCCGCAGAATTGGTCGAAGCTGACTTTGAAATTCTCACTCCGGTTGTCGATGTCGCATCGGCAACTACAGCGGACCAGATTCACGAAAACGTACCGCACAATCAATGTTATGACTGGGAGTTGGGGGACAGCGCGGCGACGGAGGCGGCTTTTGCAAATGCCACCCACGTCACTTCTCTCTACATAGTGAACAATCGATTGATTCCAAACGCGATCGAACCTAGAGCTGCACTTGGTAATCACGACCCAGCATCCGGCTTGTACACCCTGTATACAACGTCTCAAAATCCACATCTTGAACGCTTGATACTCGCTGCGTTTGTCAATGTCGCACCTGAAGCAAAACTTCACGTCATTTCTCCTGATGTAGGTGGTGGATTTGGTTCGAAAATCTTCGTGTACGCAGAAGAGACTGCCGTTATTTGGGCAACTGCAAAAGTTGGTCGACCAATTAAGTGGCGAGCGGAGCGCATTGAGTCTTTTCAAGCCGATGCTCATGGCCGCGATCACGTCACTCACGCCGAACTTGCACTATCTGGGGACGGAGATTTTCTTGGCTTGAGAGTAAAAACTATTGCCAACATGGGTGCTTATCTCTCAACCTTCGCATCGAGTGTCCCCACTTATCTCTATGGTACATTACTGTCTGGGCAATACAAGACACCGGCCATTCACGTAGAGGTCAAATCAGTGTTCACGAATACTGTCCCTGTTGACGCCTATCGCGGTGCTGGACGACCCGAAGCTACATATGTGGTGGAGCGTCTCGTCGAAACCGCAGCGAGAGAACTCGGAGTCGACCCTGTGGAAATACGGCGCAGGAATTTCATTCAACCTAGCGACTTTCCGTATGAAACTCCAGTAGCACTTACTTACGATACTGGCGATTACGAAGCCAGCTTAGCGAGAGCTTTAAACCTCGCAAACTACTCTGAGTTTGCTCAAAGACGAAATGAAAGTGAAGCGAATGGTAGGAAACGTGGTATTGGTTTCTCATGCTACATCGAAGCTTGTGGATTAGCACCTTCTCAAGTTGCTCTATCGTTGGGGGCAGGCGTAGGACTCTTCGAGTCTGCAGAAGTTCGAGTAGATGTAACGGGATCGGTAACGGTTATGACAGGTACTCACAGTCACGGTCAAGGCCATGAGACGACTTTCGCACAAGTCGTCTCTGACAAATTGGGTATTCCCTTTGAAAACGTGACCGTCGTGCATGGAGACACAAGTAAGTCAGACTACGGTCTTGGGACATACGGGTCAAGATCCCTCGCAGTTGGGGGCTCGGCGATCGCGACGGCAACCGACAAAGTGATCGTGAAGGCGAAGAAGATAGCCGCTCATATGTTGAACAGCACCGAGGAACGGGTTTCGTTTGACGAAGGCATTTTCAAGATTCCTGACTCTAATGAATCATTGTCATTTGGCGAAGTCGCGTTTTCAGCATATGTACCCGGGAACTTCCCAATCGAGGAACTAGAACCGGGACTATCTGAAAAAGCCTTTTATGATCCAGCTAACTTCACCTATCCGGCAGGCACGCATATTTGTGAGGTAGAAATGGATCCTGGCACAGGAACGACCAAGATAGTGTCCTTTGTCGCGGTTGACGACTTCGGTACCGTTATCAATCCAATGATCGTTGAGGGTCAAGTTCATGGAGGGATTACCCAAGGTATTGGACAAGCTCTATTAGAACATGGGGTATACGATGCCGACGGACAACTGCTAACAGGATCCTACATGGACTACACCATGCCGCGAGCCGATGATGTGCCTGATTTCATTGTTGATACTACTGTTACCCCATGTACTCATAACCCCTTAGGTGCTAAGGGCTGTGGTGAGGCGGGTGCTATAGGCGCAACTGCCGCGGTGATGAACGCCATCACAAATGCCTTAGAGGTAAAAGAACTCGCGATGCCAGCTACTGCGGAAACGGTCTGGCGTGCACTGACTGGAGAATAACATGTATTCATTTAACTATCACTGCGTCAGTTCAACGGCAGAAGCGAGTGAGTTGTTTGACTCTTGCGAATCTGCTGTATATCTTTCGGGTGGAATGACGCTCATACCGACCTTAAAGCAACGACTCGACTATCCTACCGATGTGATCGATTTACGTGCGATCAATGATCTTCAAGGGATTAATAAAGAGAATGGTTCCATCAGAGTCGGTAGTCGCACGTGCCATGCAGACGTGGCGAGACACCATCATATCCAGGCACTTGCTGACTTGGCTGCCGGTATCGGAGATCTACAGGTACGCAATTGCGGCACGATTGGTGGTTCAATCGCTAACAACGATCCCGCAGCGGATTATCCCGCAGCCTTACTTGGCCTCGGTGCTACAGTACATACTAACAATCGAGACATTGGTGCCGACGACTTCTTCGTGGATCTGTTCGAGACGGCACTCGAGATGGGCGAGATAGTCACTGCTGTGTCGTTCCCCACACCTCGGCGAGCTGCTTATTTGAAATTTCCGAATCCAGCCTCCAGGTATGCCATTGTTGGCGTCTTCGTTGCGGAGACTGAAGCGGGAATCCGAGTAGCGGTTACTGGAGCTGGTCCGTGCGTATTTCGTGCGACAACGATCGAAGAAGCGTTGCATCGAGACTTTCGACCCACTGCAGTTGAAGGGCTCTCAGTGGATCATTCAAATTTCAATTCCGATATTCACGCCTCGCAGGAGTTTCGCGGTCATCTCGTGACTGAAATGACCAAACGAGCTGTTGCGGAGATTTCATAGATTGGACTGAAACTAGATTAGAAATAGTTCATTGACCAACTCGAATTAACTAGCTCAATCAAAGAGACGAAGCGGGTGTCGTATAACGGTTATTACCCCAGCTTCCCAAGCTGGAGACGAGGGTTCGACTCCCTTCACCCGCTCCAAGTGTTACTCACTCAAACATAATCACGTTTCTGGTCACTTCACCGGAACGGAGCTGTGCAAAGCAGTCGTTAATGTGTTCGAGCTCGACGTGACTAGAGATCAAATCGTCGAGGTTTAACTTACCACTGAGGTAAAACTCTACTAGTCTTGGCATGTCGACTCGAAATCGGTTTGAACCCATGAGTGAACCCTGCAGTTTTTTCTCCTGAATCAAATCTATGCCATGAATCGAAATCATCGTTCCCTCTGGAATCAAGCCGATGACTGTTGCACAGCCCCCTGGGCGAAGCATATTCCACGCTTGTTCCGTAGTGGACTTGAGACCGATCGCCTCAAAAGAATAGTGCACACCATCGGTTGTCAGATCTCGAACTGCATCCACTGGATCTGTGTTGGACGCGTTGATTGTGTCTGTAGCTCCAAACTTCTTGGCCAGACGTAGTTTACTCTCTACTGTATCGATCGCAATAATTTGTCCCGCGCCAACCAAAGCTGCACCATTGATACAAGAGAGACCGACACCACCACAGCCAATCACCGCAACAGACGAACCAAATTCTACGGCGGCGGTATGCACGACAGCACCTACTCCTGTAGTGACGGCACAGCCTATCAATGCCGCGCGATCAAGTGGCATGTCCGGCCGAATCTTCACGAGCGCATGTTCGTGGACCAACATGTACTCCGCGAACCCCGAGACATTGAGAAACTGATGAATTTCGTTACCTCGCTGAAAAAGGCGAGGTTCTTGATTCTTTTCTCGATCTAGAGTCGTCTCCGAACAACGGACTAAGTGCCCCGTCAAGCAGTGCTCGCACTGACCACAAAACGCGGATAGACAAGTGATTACATGATCTCTGGGTCGGACATATGCTACATTCATTCCAACTCGCTCAACAACACCCGCGGCTTCGTGCCCTAAAACTGTTGGTAATTCAAAGGGAAATGACCCTTGTTGGAAATGTAGATCAGAGTGACAAATCCCGGTCGCGACCGTTCGGATCAAAACCTCTCGAGCGGCAGGGGCGCTAACTTGAACGTCTTCGATTGTTAGGGGAGCGTTAACCTCTCGTAATACTGCGGCTCGCATCAGTCCTCACTCCGCTGTGGTTGCATGTTCTGTGATTCACTGTTCTGCTGAAAACAGTTGGCGACTCGGTTGTGGGGAAACTATTACTGTAGTGTGCGAAACGAAAAATTTATCCTCGGTTCGGTAATGCTTCGCCGTTTCGGTAGTTCGTGCATCCAATACTCTTGTAGCGGTGGGTACATCATCAATAACGAACCGTGCGCTAAGGAGGTTGCAACACGCAGACTCTTGTCATTTCGGTGTCGAAATCGAAGTTCGCGCTCAGCACCGACACTCAACGACGCAATAGTGACTTCTGGTCCAAGTTCAGCTTCGTCATCAGCGTGCCAGCCCATACTTTGGGTACCATCCTGATAGAGATTCACCAATATTGAATTGAAGTCGATCTCTGTCCTCTTTACGATTTCATGCAATAATTCTCTAACAAAATTTGGCATTTCTTGAGGTTGGTGCACTAAACCCGAATATCGGTATGAGGCATTGATGCTAGAGAACCAAGCCGACGCACGTGGAACAGGCATCAACTTTCCGAAGAGTTTGATGTGATCTTGAGCCCAAGCAATTTCGGCGAGCGACCGAGCTAACAACTGATCGCTGGCGGTCGGAGATAAGAAGCTCGGAACATATTGAACGATTCCGTCTTCTTGAATGATTGGAAATGCAGTCCGGTTAGAAGTTACAGCTGCTCGGTGATCGTATTGCAGTGCACTAGACACTGAGTAGCTTTTCGCGTCGTTCGCCACGCATGTAGGCTAAACAGATGAGACCCAGTATGACAAGAGCATAGCCAATGCGGTTTTGAAGCGTAAAAGATAGCAAGTTCACAGACTCGTCGATGTTCGCTGCGTATGGATTGAAGAAAGGTAAGAATTTTTTCGTGTTTTCTTGCCCTGGTCCCTGTAGCAAGAGCAAACTAAACCCGAACAAGACAGCCGCAATAATCGCGCCGGATACTTCACTGCGAAACAATGCTGAAAATCCCATGGATATCACCATAAAAAACATGGCGGCTAGAAACGCACCCAACATTGCTTCAATTGGGAAGTGAGTGAAGTAGAACCAAATGTACAAAGCCAGAACAATTTCAGTGAGGAGTACCATCGAAATTGCCGCGAGTAGTTTGATCGTCCAAACGCGGTTCGCGCCGCCAGGTACCGTGTAGATTATCTCAATCGTCCGAGCATTGATTTCTCCGGCGATGATTCTGAGTCCAAGTATCCCACCCAATATTGCCAACGGTATGCCCAGCATACGGTTCTGTACATCCGACACGGTGATCGAATTGATTATGTTGATCTTATCATGTTCGAGGAAAGTGTGAACCGACAACCAACCCACAACTAGTACGAGTGGCCAAATCCAAAAAAAATGACCGGCAATAGCCACCATCGCAAGTCTTATCAATTCAAGCCATTGCGAGACTTTTATCCAAACACGTCTCACGTTTCTGCCTGTGCAAGGAGCCAAAGATAACCATCTTCTGGCCGTGGCCCGATGGATTTCGCGCTCTCGTTTGGTGACGCCGCAGCAACGATTCGTTGAAGTTTTCCTCCGGCCGGCGTAGGCGATTCCTCGGCTAGCGTAGCTCCTGTTGGTAGTTCAAAGCTTGCTCCTGGTTCAAGCTCCAATTCCCAAACCTTGTCAATCGCTTTTTGCGCGAGTTCGGTTGGACTACCGTCAAATCTCAGTCGGCTCTTCGCGATGACCAGCACGCGATCGCATGAAATAGCAACATCTTCAACTACATGAGTCGAAAATAGCACTATCCGTGAGGCAGCTAGCCGTGAGAGCAGATTACGAAAACGAATTCGTTCGCGTGGATCCAACCCCACGGTTGGTTCGTCTACGATAATGATGGACGGTAACCTCAGCAACGTCCGCGCGACAGCTACACGTTGACGCATACCGCCCGATAGGGAACCAATCTTTTCATCAATCTTATCCCCCAACCCTACTTCCTTTAGAAGTGTGCGAACACGTTCAGCTCGTTCTGCCGGAGGAATCTCGTAAAGAGCTGCGTAGTACGCGAGATACTCCCGTGACGACTGATTGCGAGGGAGACCAGCATCTTGCGGTAAATATCCAATCCAACGCGCAAGCACCTTCCTAATGGGAGCGATCGATACTCCACCATATCGGATATTTCCTCGTGTAGGATCAAGTATGCCCGCAAGCTGACGGAGCAGTGTTGTCTTACCAGCACCGTTAGGTCCCAAAATTCCGATCATCCCCTTAGTCGCGGTGAAAGATACGGACGACAATGCGTGTATTTCTTTACCTGGTAGATCTAACCCTCCAAGTTTTAAAGTCATCCTACGGTACCAAGTACGCGGATACTTTAAAAACCCACGAGTAACACGCGGTCCGATCTTCCCGGTGGATTGTTGTAGCGCATTTCGACGAACCAGTTGTCCGAATAGTAGCAAAGTGCTGAAAAATATTGGCCAGAACCAGTTTGTACTTGCTGGATCATCGTTTAGATACACGGGGCTGACAATTTCAAAGTAACAGAAACTTAGCACCGCGACCCAAGGGAATAATATCTTGAAAAAGCCTTCAATACCACCACGTATGTGAACGCCTTCTGGAGTGACAAATCCTCGAAACTTCCGAATTTCAACACAGATCAAAGACAAGAATGCCGACGCAGCCAACCAGAACATCAATTTCCACCCGCCCGCGTTGTTTATCCACCCTATAGCACCCAGGCCACCTGCCAAAACAATTAGCACCATGATTCGTTCCAGCGTTTCTGCCCGGGTAAAGATTGTCCCCTTGGCCGCTAGTACTTTAGCGACGAATTCTTTGCGAGAATTCAGCGCGCGCCGAATTGCTCCCGGTAAACCGTAAATCTTGCGAAGGTAGGTAACAACAAGCTTCGGTGGGCCATCGTGCACCTCAGGTTCTGGCAACTCAACCCGCCGAAAAATCAACACAATCAACGTTAAATAAAAACCACCGATTAAAACTGCACAAACGATCTGCCAGAAAAATTCTTCTAGACCAGCATATTCCACAAGCACGAACATCGTCCCGATGGTGAGAGTCATCCAACCAATCATGAGCCAAGATCCTAACCGACCAAATGTCTCGTCTAGGCGTTTTAGAAACACATAGCCAACCGGAATGATGATGAGCGTAAGTATCGCGCTGGATACTAATCCACCCATAACGACTATCGCAAAGGGCGGCCACAGTTCGTTTTCGCGACCAGTTGTAATGGCAAGAGGAAACAACGCTGCGACAGTCGTTGCCGTGGTCATTAAGACCGGCCTTGTACGCTCGAGCACTGCTGCGAAAGCCGCTGACCCACGCGTGAACCCGGCGCGAGAAAACTGTTGCATCCGATCGAGCAACAAGATGGACGGATTTATGCTCAAACCTGCAAGTACGAAGAATCCCAAAACAGCCATAAATGCCAAAGGAGTACCGGTTACGACCAACCCCCACATTGACCCCACGATCACCAATGGTATCGCAAGAAATATCAGCACCGGTACGGCAAGGGATTCAAAAGTAAACGCGAGAACTAAGAACAATAAACCCAGTACCGGCAGCACTAACTTTCGCGCGAAGCTAAACTGTTCCGCTTCGCTCGGCGTGTCAACAACATAGCCAGCAGGAAGCGGGATTTGGCGAATGAATTCCTTGACGTTTTCTTCTATCGCGACACGTTCTGGTCCACTGTCTGGTACATCGTCGTCCAAGGAATAGTTCACCGGCATTTCTCGTCGACCATTTCTGTACGTAATAGTGGCTGGTGCTGTCCCTTGTCTAATGCTAGCTAGGGCACTGACGGGTAAAGCCCCGTTAGGGGTTTGGACGTGCATTTCCCGCAGTTCTCGGAGCGCAACGTTCCGTTCTCTCGCGCTTTCAAGTTCAATACGAATAGGAATTTCGCGACCATTTGATAGCGGAAAATTTATTTGCGTTCCTGAGACATCACGACCAGATAGATCAACAAATGACATCGCTTGCTGTAGCGTCAAACCAAACGCATCTAAGGCACGTCGATTGGGCTCAATCCAAAGTTCTGGAGAGCTCCACGATATCGGAACACGAGTGGATTGGACCCGAGGGTGCTCGCGAAGGCGAGTACTAATGTCCTGAGCTACGTCATAAAGGAGTTTAGGATCGGGCCCTGAGACGATGACTTCTTTTGGAGTGCCACGAAACCAAGACCCTCCATAGTAGCCTGAACTACCCCATCCACCTCCGTAACCACCAAAGACATCCACGATATCAAAGACGTCGGTCATATTCTTTTCTTGGATGATGCTGTCCACCATGCTATGAAATTCACTAGCACGGAAGTCTTCAGGACGGTCCTTGATGTCGACAAAAGAAATGTTTAACGATACTTGTTGTACACTCACTCGGGACTGAATCGACGCTACTCCCGCTGTGTCCAACAAAATTTCTTCGATTACTTGAATGTGCTGTTCGATCTGATCTAATTCAGCCCGTTTGTCGTCCTGGACCTGTATGGACACCGTTGTTCTGTCTGCTTGAGGCGCTTCACGTACAAGTTCGCCGGCTGCAACTAGATTGAAAGCTAGTACTACCACAAGTGTAACTAATACCAAAACGAATGTCGCAGCAATCCAAGAAGCGGGATGGCGGATTGCTTTAGCAGCGAACCCTGTCAACAGTATTGTCGCAGGGTCTGGGGCACGAAAACCACCTCGGAGTTTGCGCACCTCTCGTCGTTGCTGAATACGTTTTAAAGCAGCTGGGGCTGCTAATTTGTGCGCTAATAGTGGTACCAGACCCACCGCGACCACCATGGACGCGAACACTGGAAGAATTACAGCAATCGCGAAAGTCTCAAAAACTGACTGCATGTAGGGGCTATCTAATCCCATAATAAACACAGGTACGAACACTACTGTGGTGGTAACACTTGCGGCGACAATCGCGCGCACGGTCTTGCGTAGTCCTACCCTGGTTGCCTGCACCGCACTCAGTCCGCGCTCGATTCCACGCAAAATCGATTCGTACACAACGACACTGTTGTCTACCAAGAGTCCAACAGCCATAGAGAGTCCCATTAACGTGTACAAGTTCACGCTTTGACCCATCAAATACAATCCCGCAAGGGCAAACGTTACACTCACGGGGACAGATACCCCTACGACCAACACAGCACGCCAGCGACGTAGGAACAAAAAGAGTACTACAAGTGCAATCGCAAGTCCAATAAAGCCAAGCATGTAGACTCGTGCAATTTCTTGATGTAGATCGTCTGCTTGGTTCTCAATAATTTCGAGACCTAAGTTAAGACTTTTAATCTCGCGCTTAACTTCTTCTATTCGCTTCGCGACGGCGTTACCCACCTGCACCAGATTCGAACCTGGTTCTTGAAATATGCGAAGCCCGATTGCGGGATTACCGTTGTACCGTATCCGAGTTTCACCGAGGGCATACCCAAATTCAATCGTCGAAATATCGGCGACCTTAACTCCGCTAGCAGGATCAAGACGTGTCTTCCTGATATGATTGATGGAATCAACTTGCCCATCGACCATTACGTTCGTCCGCCCATTACCGGTATCCAAGGTACCGACGGATCGCACCTGACCTAAACTATTTGCGATAGCTCCCCGAACGTCTCCAAGTGAAATTCCTAACGCAACGGCGTCATCCGGATCCACAAAAATATTGACTTGTCGTCCCCCGCCACCTTCTAGCACCGCGCGCGCTACTCCGGGCACCGAAGCTAATCTCGGCTCAATTCGATCGCTCGCAAGATCATAGATCACGTCCGAGTGAAGACCTTCAGAAGTGACCAACAGTCGCATAAACGCGCGACTTCCTGCATCCTCCGAATAGGTATTGACGGCAATATACGCCCCTCCATGGTCCTGTTGACGTAACAAAACATTCGCTAGGTCTTCGACCTCGCGTTTGCGAATTTTCATTTTTGTCAACGGGTGAAAGTTCAATGTGAGGTACCCCGAGGAACCAGTGATAGTAGCATAACTGTCGATCACTCCACCCAGTCCAGAAACTCGAGACAATAAGGGGAGCAGAATCTCACGTTCGACCACTTCAGGTGTGCTGCCGGGACGAGCGAAAGATACGAAAATTGATTTCCCTTCGAAGGACGGTCGCAGTTCCACCGGCATGCGCGAGATGCCTATTGTTCCCAAAATCACTATTGCTAAGAACAGCATCGAAATCGCAACCGGTCGCAACACCGGAAGGCTCAATAGATTACGAACTCTAGACGGTACTCGTTTGAGAATGGACGTCACTGAAATTTGGGCTTATTGGAGAACTTTCTTAATGCAAGAATCATACCAGACTAGCGCAATCTCTCGATGAATAGCCTAGTAAGTAGTTGAATGGGTGTCGTGTAAGGGCTCGAAGCATGTCAACATTCTAAACCTATTGCCAAGTAAGAAGGGCAGATGCGGTAACACCCCAAAAAGACACAATCGGGTTCAAGGTCGTAGAGATGCATAAGAAACTGTCCAATGTGTGCCCCGGTATGACATTTGTTGCTAGCAAAATTGTAGCAAGACTTGACATTGCCTCTCGGTACAAAATGAACCAGTACACAAAACTTTTACAATTGACATATGTTGCATGCGTAGACTGCATAATCGAATGCAACAGTTGGTATTGATTTTTCGAATCAACAACGAATAAGAGGAGATTACGATGGAATTTGACATGGCGATCATTGATTACTTTGCCCGCTTTTCCCACATTGTTTTTGGTATTGCGTGGATTGGCTTACTGTACTATTTCAATTTCGTACAGGGTGGATACTTAGCCAAAGCTTCCGATGAAGCCAAGATTAGTGCCTTCACAGGTCTTGTCCCGAAGGCACTGTGGTGGTTTCGTTGGGCAGCGTTACTGACACTGTTGACTGGTTTGTATTTGGCTCACAGTATTTACTCTAAAGGTACGTTTTCGGAAGACACGCTCATAGCTGGCATCATGGCAACATTAATGGCTGCGAATGTTTGGTTCATCATCTGGCCAAATCAAAAGATTGTGATCAAATCAAACGAGAGTTTGAGGGATGGTGGTGAAGCTGATCCCAATCAAGGCAGTGCAGCAGCGGCGGCTCTACTCGCAAGTCGCACGAACACTCTGTTTTCTATACCGATGGTAGCTACGATGGTTTCGAGCGCGCACGTTGGAGGCGGCTTCGGCGGTAGTATCACGGCTGAATCCTACGGGATGTTCGGTTTGCTCGCATTGATCTTGATCATCGAATTGAATGCGATATTTGGGAAAATGAACCCATTACTCAAGAGCGTGCAAGGTGTGATTACATCAGGGATCGTGTTGACAGCTATTACGCTACTTCTACTGAACTATCTCTAATCCGAATTCGTGTATCTGGACTGACCCCGAGGGGCTAAGACAATAGCTCCTTAGATACAATTTTTCAATTTGGATCGTAGCTAGTCAGCAATACATGAATGACCTCCCCATAGTTTCAAGCTCAGGCACGCCACCAGGAGTGGAGCGTCGTCCGAGAAACTCTCGTTCAGATAGTACCGGATTCAGTATCGGACGAGTTGTTTTTGTGCTCTTTACCATTTCAGCTCTCATCATCCTTGGCTGGTTTGTCTGGTCAATCAATTCTGTACTTAACGAACGTACAGAGGTTTTGCAAGATAGTGCTCGACGCATTGCCGATCTAGAGGCTCAATTATCAGCTAGTGCTGAAATTTTTAGCCAATCTGACGAGACCATGACCGAGGAAATTACCTTTTGGGAGAGTGAAACAAGAAAAGTTTGGGCGGGCTACCAACGCCACCAGGATTGGATTAACGAAAACACACCCTTAATAAACAGGATGCGGCAAGACATTGATGGATTGGATGCGCGAATTACTACCATTCAGGCGTCGTTGACGGATATCGAGAATACTTTGCAACAGATCACACGGCAACAGCGAAATCTGACTGATGAACTCAATACGACACTACAAACGACCAACTCGTTACTTGAACAGCTCGAACTACGCGTTGAACGCCACGACGACGATATCGGTTCAATAGATGACTTTCGAAGACAAACGAATACTTCCATACTGGACATTCGAAAACGCCTACAAGAGCTAGAATCCGGGAACTGATCGCATCCACAAGGAAAAAAGAATAACGAATATGGACACCACAGAAGAACAAATCAACAATGGTAGATTTCACTGGAATGTGAAGTACCGGAAACTTGAAGGAGACGAAGGCATAACCATTCGATTCTTTGGTCCGGTGCGGGGTGAGACTCAGGAACTCGCTCGCTTCGACTGTTTTCGCAACGTCCCTCACTACCACATAGCCTTTTACGACCACAACACGGTTACGTCGCTAGATCGTGAGTCGCCCTTAACAACTGTATTAGAGAAGATCGAACGTGAATTCAATGAACTTGCGACGGCTTGCGGTAGTGACTCACCCACCGACCAGGAATGTAACAACCACTTTCAAGCTGCAAGGAATTTACAGGGAAGAGCTTACCACCTCGACAAGGAGTTCGGTTCAACGTCTCGCACAGAATAAGCCGTAGTTCGACTCAAGAACGCATCGTTGACAGTACATGGTCTTTTTCCTCCCATAGTTTCATAATTTCCTTTTTCAAGTTTTGGTTGAAACTAGCGGTAAGAGGAATGGTTTCGACATGAACGGACACGTGTGAGCACCGTCCGCACAAAAACTGCCAGAATCCAGGAACTGCACCCTCATAGTTGACAGTGACGTTGACGATACGGTCAACATCGTCCGCTAACGCTTCCAAACTAAAAGCTAAGCCTCCCAGTTTCGGACGCAATAAGTGTTGGTACACTGGATGTTGTTGGGCGTGTTTTGTTGGGGTGAACCGAGTACCTTCTAAGAACAACAACAGCGAAATCGGACGTTCGTGGAACTGTCTTTCTGCGCGTTGTAATTCTTGACGATTTTTTTGTTGTACTTGCTGTCGCGATTGTCCTTTCTCGCGCTTACCGCGTCGCACATAGGGGAAGCGCAACAACCATAAACCGAAGCCCAGAAACGGAACCCA
Source organism: OMG group bacterium (assembly GCA_012267385.1). Lineage (GTDB taxonomy): Bacteria > Pseudomonadota > Gammaproteobacteria > Pseudomonadales > Azotimanducaceae > Bin55. Next base: position 68,709 of record JAAXGW010000030.1, on the reverse strand, counting down.
AATCAATTCGCGTTTCGTGAAAAATTTGATGGGGGGCGCAAGATTCCGAAACACGATCTCTAAGATCACTATGTCCGCCCAGCTTTGGTGATTACTGGCGATGATCCACCAGTCTTTACGAGTAGCTAAGTTTTTCGGCAGTGTCGACTCAATTCGAATCCAACGAAACAGATGGCACATCTTTTCGTTGAGAAACACCCATGCTGTGATCACACCGTCGTTCGCGCCTCGTATATGTCTCCGCCAGTGTGGGACAGGACAGAGTAACTGAACCAGCGCTAAAACGTAGACGGACGCGCAGCCTACAAGTGTATAACAGAAAAGAATCGCAAAACTAACGACTCCTCGTAGGGTGTGCACTATAACAGTCGATCAAAAAATTAACGGGCTATCACAGTCCGAAGTAGAAAAAGCACATCGTCGAGATTACTGCGGCTCCGATCAAGTTTAGTACAAATCCTTCTTGTGCCATTTTTTCTATCGGGAACCTACCACTAGAAAATACGACCACGTTCGGAGGTGTTGCCACCGGTAACATGAACGCGCAACTTGCACTCATCGTCGCTGGGACCATTAAGTACTTTGGATCTACAGCCAATGCAACCGCGGTTGCTCCAAGGATTGGAAGCAACAAAGTTGTGGTCGCGGTATTACTCGTCGCCTCGGTAAGAAAAGTTACTCCAACACAAATGATGATTACAACTACGATGACTGGTAGCACATCGAGTGCTTGGAGTTGTGTGCCGAGAATTTCGCTCAGTCCCGAACTCGTGAAGGCCGTTGCAATACTGAGGCCAGCACCGAAGAGAATCAACATTCCCCAAGGGATCGTTGTCGCTGTTTCCCAGTCAAGCAATTTACCACCTTTACCGTCTGGAATCAAAAATAGTAGGACGATAGCGAAGAAAGCGGCAAAGTAATCGCTAGTCGCACCATTAAAAAAATCTCCGAATAAATGCGACCAACCAAAGAATGGTTCCGGTAGTTTTCGTGTTATCCAAAGTAACGCAGTTAACGTAAATACAGCCAGCACTAATACTTCTGCCTGCGTCCATTTACCTACTTTTGGTAGCTCAATCTGAGTCTTGTAGTTTACATGCCTAGTCAACCAGAGAGCTAACAATGGTACGATCAGTACGACCACAGGAACTCCCCAAGTCATCCACTCAAAGAATCCAATTTCAGTACCGGTCGTCTCGGAGTAAACACCAAGAAAAACCACGTTCGGTGGCGTGCCGATAGGAGTTCCGATGCCACCGACACTGGCAGCATGGGCCGTACCCAACAGCAAAGGTGCAACTAGACGTGGGTCATTGATTCGGTCCAAGATCGCGAGCGCGACTGGAAGGAGCATCAACGTGGTCGCAGTATTACTCATCCACATTGACAAAATAGCTGCCGTCGCCATGAAACCCATTACTAAGCGTCGGCCGCTCGTAGCACCGAACACTCTTAACATCACAAACGCTAGTCTTTTGTGAAGTCCACTTTTCGCCATTGCTGTCGAGAGGATGAAACCACCGAGCAGTAGCAAGATCAAGGGATGGCCATAAGCTGATCTTACGTCGGCGATTTCAATTACGCCAAACAGCGGGAATGCAAAGAGTGGAATCAGTGAAGTCACAGGAATGGGAATGGGTTCTAGCATCCACCATATCACTACGAGTGTAGTGACGCTTCCAGTAATCCAGGCGGCGGTAGGTAATCCACCCCACCACATTAGAATTGCTACTAATACCGCGAGCAACGGACCAAGAGTCAATCCGACTCTTTGATCAACTAATGCCATCTACCACCATGCGTAAAGCCTATTCCACTCGAAGGAAACCGTCATTTTATTGGTACGATACCGAGACCACAGGACTGCGAAGCAGTTATGATCGAATCATTCAGTTCGCTGGACAACGCACTGATCTAAACCTAAAACCACTTGGGGAACCACTGAGCGCTTACGTCCAACTGCCTCCCGAGATCGTGCCAACCGCTGAGTCATTTCAGATTACTAAGATTCGACCAGCAACCCTGGCGGAACAAGGCATTCCCGAGTATGAACTATTTGGTAAATTGAGACAAGAGCTTAGTAGGGCAAACACCTGCATCATAGGGTATAACAACATATCGTTTGACGACAACTTTGTTCGTTTTGGGATGTATCGGAATCTTCTACCACCATACGAACACGAACACAAGCGGGAAAACAGCCGATTAGATTTTCTCAGCATCGTAAGACTGACAGGTGCGTTACGCCCGGAAGGATTGGAGTGGCCGGTCGTGGATGGCGTTCCATCGTTTGCTTTGGGGAATGTAGCTGTGGCTAACGGCATTGCAATTGACGACGCACACGACGCGTTAGCCGATGTGAACATGACTCTCGAGTTAGCACGCAAAGTTAAAGCTGCACAACCAAAACTCTGGAAATACGCCTACACTCTACGAAAACAAGGTACCGCGAAAAATTTGTTAGACCCAAACGCTCGACAGGCTATCCTGCACGTGTCTCCCAAGTATGGCAATGCTCGTTACAGCATTGCACCTGTCTTACCCATTACGCGACATCCCGATATGTTTAATCGCGTTATCGTTGTTGACTTAGGAAGTAACATCGACTTGTTGTTTTCGTCCAGCTCGGATGAACTAGCTAGGCTGCTGTTCGAACGCTCTGACACCGACGAAAAAGTCGAACCAGAAGAGCGACTCAACGTCAACGTAGTCGCCATCAACCAAGCTCCAATGGTTGTAGTACTCAAAGCCCTGCGACAAGAAAACATTAAAAGGCTCAGCATTGATCTGGAGAGAATTGAAAGAAATTCGAGACGAGTGCTAGCAGCAACCGATCTTCCAAGAAAGCTACGTGGGATTTTTGGAGCACGTGAGCGAGACAATCAACCAAAAATCGCCGAAGAAGCGCTTTACGATGACTTTATCTCGGATAACGACCGGATCGCGACCGCAAACTTTTGGAAGGAGTTGAAGAGTGGCAAGTCGTGGACATCGTCGCATTTTGAAGATCCGCGTTTACGCGAACTCTACACCCGTCTGAAAACCAAGGTTGCGCCACAGAATTTAACTAAAACAGAGCTGCAGGATTACCACCAATTTGTGCGGCAACAGCTCGTCCGTACTGATCGAAATCTATTCGAAATGCAGGAGAACACCAAGGAATTATTGAAACAAGAATCAGGTACGGAGGAAACTTTAGCATTGCAAGAGTTTCACGAATATCTTCAGCAACTGGCGACCCAGTATGATGTCGAACGGACCGACTAGCAACCACACCAGTCTTAGGGAAGAAGGCACGATTGACAATTCAACCGTTGACCGGCCGCTCCTGGCCGCAACCATGGTTCTAGTCAGAGACCAACCTAAGGGATACGAAGTGTTCATGATCGAACGCCCTGCAAAGGGTGCTTTCCCGAAGCTTCATGTATTCCCTGGAGGCAAAATCGATCCCTCAGACTCAGGATTGGCCAAGTATTGTCCTTCGTTGTCTGACACGAGAGCTTCGCAACTACTGAGTGTAGAGGACAATGGCTTGCGTTTTTGGGTCTGCGCGATTCGAGAGTGTTTCGAAGAATGCGGTGTATTATTCGCCCGGCAAGACAATGCGATTCTCGCCCTAAGAACTGAAACCGAACGACTACAACTCAGAGAATGGGCTCAAAGGGTGTCGACTTCTTCCGAGGATTTCCGACTCGCGCTCGAAGCACACAAGCTCACGTTAGCGACAGACGAAGTTCATTACTTTAGCCATTGGATCACGCCGGAAATTGCTCCTGCACGATTCAATACTAGGTTTTTTCTCGCGAAGCTTCCTCCAAAGCAACACACTGACACTCAATCCACCGAAATAGTTTCTGCATGCTGGGTTCGTCCCAAATTAGCCCTTGACAAATATCAATCCAAAGAGTGGAGAATGATCCTACCTACTCTAACGACATTACGCATGATCTCGAACTATACCGATACAGAAGACCTCATCAAGCACGTACGAACGGGCTATCACAAGATTCCAGTCCGTCCAGAAAAGCAACTACAAGGGATGCAACCCTTTCTCAATCCGTGGTAATTCACGTCCAGAGTGTTAGCAAAAAGTTCCCCGACGGTAAGGGGGAACGTTGGGTAATCAAAGATGTCTCGTTCAACATTGAACCGCACCAAGCGACAGTAATCCGAGGACCAAGTGGAGTTGGGAAAACCACACTTCTCAATTTGATCGCAGGCTTAATCCAACCGGACAATGGTGAAATTGAGCTAATCCTCAAAGACTCCGCGGTATCAACCTCGTTAAATCGTCTAAATACCCGCGAACTCCTACGATTTCGTAGAGACCACATTGGATTTGTATACCAGTTTTTCAATCTCGTACCCACCCTAACAGTCCAAGAGAACGTATTGTTACCGCTCGCGCTAACAAAGCGAGAACACTTACGAGAACAAGCGCTCGATCGTCTTCAGAAACTAGGGTTGCAATCTCACTTGAATGCCTTCCCGGCGCAACTATCAGGAGGTGAACAACAAAGAGCAGCAATCGCTAGAGCGGTCGCGCATGAACCTCAATTCCTGTTTGCCGACGAACCCACAGGAAACTTAGATGCAGAAAATTCTGCCGAAGTCTTCAAATTGCTGTGGGATGAACACGAACGATTGGGTACAAATCTTGTGGTCGCAACACACAGTGACGACATTGGTGCATATGCTGCACGCACAATTCATTTAGCTTGATACTTCTCATTCGCAGCCAGTGGCGTGATTTAATTTCGCGCCCCATAGTTTTGATTGCTTTGCTCGCAAATTTAGTGCTGGCGCTGTTCGCAATCACCGTTGTACACGTGACAAGCCACACTCTCGTGCATGAGTTTGTCGAGGGACCGCCTCAGTCTTCGTACCACTATGTTGTTCCATTTCCCGACAATCGCGAGAGTTCATACTTCAGGTTGCGGGAACGATGGCGAGCCGGTGAACTACCTGAAATAGTCGGGATGGTACCGGTCGTGGAAGGAAATCTTGAGATCGGTGGGCGCGCAATTCCATTGATTGGTATCGATTTGATAAGCGATTCGCAAGCGACTTTTGATCTTCGGGACGGCCAAATATCGACACATCTAGTTACTCAAGATTCTGTTATCGTGTTCGGTGAAGATCTAGTAAATACAACATTTCCAAACGACATCAAAGTGTTGGAATTCCGATCCAGTGCACAAACATTTCTGCTCGCAGACATTGCTACGGCTCAGAACTTACTAGATCGAAAGGGAGAGATTGACGCTGCATGGCTTCGGTACAACCAAGTACCCGTATGGGAATGGATGGAACATCTCTCCCCAGGGATAAGTACGGGACTTGGGTTCAGTCGACCAGAAATTTCGTTAACAGACCTCAACATCGAATCGATGGACTTCTGGCAACCAACTCAAACATTTGTAGGGTCAATCGCGTTCAACATGGGACTGTTGGGTATGCTAGCTGTGTTGGTTTCAGGCTTCATCGTCTACGAATCCACAGTTCGTAGCATAGAACGACGGGAACAAGAGTTCGACCGTTTACAGGCGATTGGAGTGTCAGTTCTTCAAATTCGATCTGTGTTGATACTAGAAGCAACCGCGCTGGTTCTGTCCTCTGTGCTCGTTGCGGCGATTCTTGCGTTAGTATTTCTTCGACAAAACAGCCTCATTATCAATGTACCCAAGACAACTTTTCTAATCGCTACTTCCAAAGGACTGGTTCTTGGAATGTCGACTGCGCTGATCGGGGTAATACTTGCTTTCACTCGACAATTACGGAAAGTCTCATGGTTGGTTCTCGTACTTGGGGTTGTAGCAACCGTAGCGATGTTGTGTTTCGGAATTTGGATGACTACCACCCTAGTTGGAGCTTACCTAGCGGTTTTCGCACTCTGCGTTTTACACATCATTGCACTGACCCCAGCCATTGTCCGATTTCTTGATGCGTTCCTACCTCGATTCAAGCCTAAGAGTCTGATTTCACGGATCAACGTACGTGCGACGTGTCAACATCTAAAACAAGCAAAGTTTGCTACCATCGCCTTCTCACTTGCCATCGCTACTGCTATAGGAATTACCCTAATGGTCGGTAGCCTTCGAACGGACTTTATTAAACTTCTGGAAGTGCGACTACCTCCAGGAATTCAGCTACGTGAGGCCAGTGCCGCAGACCCAATGATCATCCGACAGTGGACTGGAGTGGAAGAAGTGCGTGAATACTACCGAGGAGAAGGCAACTTATCCATCGGAAAGACGGATGTGATAGCGACTTCACTTGATGAATTTGAAGCTAGGCGGTTCGGCTATGAATACGACATCGACCGTGTCGGTGTGTATGTGAACGAAAAAGTCGCGGCACAACTTCAAGCAAATGTTGGAGACGATCTTGAGTTGAAACTTCCGAGCATGACTCCTATAGATCTTCCGATCATTCACATTTTTAAGTCATACGGAGAAATGTCGCGTGTAGTACTACTACCAAATAACCAAGTTTTCTCTAATCAACTCGTACGCGATCGCTTGTTGATAGTCGTGCAACCTGATTCCATTTCTGCTATTGAACGAAAACTTCAGGAGACGTACCCGAGTGCTACGGTGTTGAACCACACAGAGATCCGGGAACAAGCAGTACATATTTTTAACCGAACCTTTGCTCTTACAAACCTTATTGCACTAATCGCGGTAGCGGTGGCTGTAATCGGATTGTTCAATTCAGCACTCGCGATGCAGGGTGCAAAGAGGGCCGAATATAGATTGTTGAACACGCTAGGATTTTCAAGGCTCGCATTATTCCGACAGTCGTTTACCCAATCATCGTTACTTGGGGTTGTTTGTTGTTTGCTATCTGTTCCACTTGGAATCGGAATCGCTTGGATATTGTGTGAACTCGTCAATCCCCGCGCTTTTCAATGGACGATAAGTTTGCATCTTGCCCCGATGACCTTGGGATATCCTCTTTTACTCGGTTTGAGTGCAGCGGTACTAGCGTCTGTATTACCATGGATTTTCGTTAGTCGTAGTTCGAAATGAAATACTGCAAGCAACTGTTCAAAGCTCTAGGGACACTTCTTTTCGTGGTGTTTGCTTGTTGGGGTTGTAGCCCGCCTTCTTCTTCCTCAGAATTAAGCGCTTGGATGGGGTCGAACATCAATACCGAAAGTTTTGCGCAGGTAGACGGCACCTACGAACTCAGCTTTCCCCTTGACCATGGATCACACGACGACTTCCTTTTTGAATGGTGGTATCTTACGGCGATCCTAGACGACCAAAAAGGCCGGGAATTTGGAGTTCAATTTACGATTTTTCGCCGTGCCTTAGCTACCAATACAGATTCTTCTAATCCGTGGCGTACAGGACAAGCTTATATGGGACATTTTGCGATTTCAGACATTCAAACAAAGAGTCATTTGAGTGATGAAAGATTTAGTCGGGGACATCCAGAACTTGCTGGTGCTCAAGTAGAACCGTTTAGAGTTTTTATTGAAGATTGGAAGTTAGCGTCGCGAACGTCCTCTTACTTTCCGTTAGAGTTATCAGCAGGGACTCCGGAGTACCGAGTCTCACTCTCTATTAGTCGTGGTAAACCAATGATCCTACAGGGCACGAACGGTTTTTCGCAAAAGAGTCCCGATCACGCTTCCTATTACTATACGTTTTCGCGATTACCCACTAATGGAACTTTGGAGATCGACGGAGAGGAGTACACGGTATCGGGTTTCTCATGGTTGGACCGAGAGTGGAGTAGTCAAATTCTCAGCGTACCCTACCGCGGTTGGTTCTGGTTTTCGCTCAACTTCGATGACGGTCGCGAATTGGTTTTATTCGAACTCCGTAGTGATGACAGTGAGGTCAAGACTCTTCCAACCGCAATGTGGATTGAAGCCGATGGGAGCACCGCTCTCATTCCTGCAGAAAACTGGAAGATCACACCTAAAAAATATTGGAAGTCGTACCCAATTGAGTGGACTTTAGAAATGGACGATATTCGTTACTTGATTGCCGCGAAATTTAACAACCAAGTTATGGACACAAGTATTAGGTACTGGGAAGGCATCGTCGAGGTCAAGGAAGAGGATGCAGTAATAGGACGAGGATACATGGAGTTGACCGGATACGAATAAAGAGCACTTGTGCGTGCGGCTAAGAGCCGAGTTCTAGAACTCTTGAATTTTTCGCTATGCATACTATATCGTTTGATTTTCGAGATTCACCGGTGTTCACTTCCCCTTACACGTTGGTCCAGTCATGGTAACGACTGTCCTTCAAACCGACTTAAATTTGCCGAACCGAAGACAGGGAAAAGTTCGAGATCTTTACGACGTTGAACTAACAAATCGCGGCGCAGCATTGCTGATTGTGGCCACTGATCGTATCAGCGCGTTTGATGTTGTATTAGCTTCAGGTTTACCGGGAAAGGGTCGAGTTCTTACCCAAATTTCGAAATTTTGGTTTGAGTTTTTTGCTGATATTGTCGATCACCATCTGATCAGTACAGACCCCGCCGACGTACCAGGCCTGTCGGATTCGGAACGAGCCATGTTGCAGGATCGGATGATGCTATGTCGTCGAACCGAGGTGATTCCAGTCGAATGCATTGCTCGTGGATATCTCACTGGTAGTGGCTTCAAAGAATATCTACAAACTGGATCTGTTTGTGGTATCAAACTAGCTGAGAATATCGTAAACAGCGATCGTTTAACCAACCCCATTTTTACACCTTCAACCAAGGCTGAAGTTGGAGATCACGACGAAAATATTAGCTTTGAACAAGGTGTAAGTGTTGTAGGCCAAGGAACCATGGAATGGCTGCGGTCCAAGACACTTGATCTCTACTCTCGAGCTAGTGAATACGCGCTGAGTAAAGGTATCATCTTGGCCGATACGAAATTCGAATTTGGAGTTCTCGAAGATAGTTCGGAACCGATCTTGGTCGATGAAATCTTCACCCCAGACAGTTCGAGGTTTTGGCCAGCCGACGACTGGGAGCCTGGTCGAGAGCAAAGTAGTTTCGATAAACAAATCGTTCGGAACTATTTGGAAACTGTGGTGAGCGAAGGAACATGGGATAAAAAGCCTCCGGGGCCAGTGTTGCCTGCACAAGTAGTAGAGGGAACGATGCAGCGATATTTGGAAGCATACGAACTACTCACCGGAGAGTCGTTAGACCTATCGAAATAAAAAGGTCGCCAATTATGGAATGGGACGAATATAAAACGATTTGTGATCATCCTTCGGTGCTTACTCGTTGGTTGATAGAACAAACTCTTCGAGTCTGCGACGCTGACAGCGCTAGTTTGCTTAAATCGACGCTTGGTTCGGTACCCATTACTAAACCATTAGGGCACAAAGGCGGTGCTGCCATCGATATGTTCAAAACATCTCTAAAGCGCGAAGATGTCGCACAAATAGCAACACAAGTTCAACGTGCTGTCAAAGCTGAAAAGAGAACGAGCGGTCCCGTGGAAAGAGACTACTCCCATATCGAAAAGACTTGGTTGGAATATCTACATTGGTGCGATGAAATCGCAGACTCTGAAAACCAATCAGGTGAAGAGGAATAGAGAACGTGGCCGCGTTGGTCTTTTCCCTTGTAGGTGCTGTAATTTTGAGTGGCTTAGTATGGGTTTTGTTCGGATCGCGGTTGAAACTAGCTAAAGAACCCGTTCAAAATGACATCTTTAACGTCACCGTGTATTTGGTTTGCGCGTTCGTCTTGATGTTTCCATTAGTACTCTTTCTGATCGCTTAAATCTAGACGAACGAGCGCGGCGAATTCCGATACCAACCAACTTATGTGTTGGAATCGGATGCGTTTTCAAGAATCTCGCGGATCTTTGTAAGTTCTCTATTCTGTTCCTTCATCGCCATGATCATGTCTGGAAGCTCATCCCAAATACGATAGATGAAAAATAACGTCAAAATTGAGACTACAAGAATTAAAAAGGTTAACATCAGCAAGTCCTGTTGGGCGGTTGAGAGAAAATGATAAAGGTCGGATGGTTGACTAAATTAGGTCGAGGCGTCTCGGAACATACGCGGTATGAAAAACTGACGCAATTTCGCGTGCGTGAATTCGACCACTTCCCATTCTCCACCTAGCTCATAACACACAGTTGCCAGTGTGGGAAAAGCATGTTCTTCTGGCCATTCGTTAGTCGCACGGATGCAAGACTCGATTGTCGGCAAGTGAGATACAATTGCGACACAGGAAAGTGACTTCTCAGTCCTCCGCAGGAGTTTTTCTACTTCGCGGTGAGATCCGGTGTATAAATCATGCGTTGATGTGATCGGTAGCTTTAGTACGTCATTAAGCAGTTCAGTTGTATGTCGTGTGCGTTCTGAGTCGCTCGTATAAAACTGTTGCGGGATGTGTTCCGAGGTAGCAAGAACCTCCGCCATAATCGTGCCATCCCGACGTCCGCGCTGACTGAGGGGTCGTTCCATATCGGGAGTACCCGCAGGCCAAGCAGACTTACCGTGTCTGATCAACCAAACAAACTTACTCTCACTCTTCATTGTGTGGAATACATCATTCAGTGTCTGTCTGACCTTCCTATATCAGACTAGCAAGAGACAACTTTTTTTGGTCACAACAACCAACGGTAAATAGATCGTATTTATTGACGTAACACAAAGGTTTGTTCCTTTTTCTTCATCAGCTTAACCAGTGCGAGGCCGGCTACAAAACCGCCAATATGTGCCCAATAGGCAATTCCGTCGTCTGCGCCATACAAACCGTTGAGTACCTGTAGTGCGAAATAAAACCCAAGGACGATTATGGCAGGCACTTCGATAATCATAAAGAAAAACAGAAAAACTCTGATTCTCGCCCGCGGATGAAGCAAAATATAAGCTCCCAAAACCCCACTAATTGCGCCCGAAGCTCCAACCATGGGTATTGCACTATTGAAGTCGGTAGCTATTTGTGCCGCGGCAGCAGCTAAACCACAAATCAAGTAAAAGATCAGAAAACGAAATCGACCGAGTGCGTTTTCGATGTTATCCCCAAAGATCCAAAGATACCACATGTTTCCGATGATGTGTAACCACCCGCCGTGCATAAACATATGTGTAATCAAAGTGTAAAACCTAGGTGGTCCGTCAACAGGACAATAGCCACCCAATGAAATCCATGATCCACTCGGAAACTGCCCTAACAAATTGCCGCTAATCAAAGCAAAATAACACAAAGAATGTGCATAGAGGCCAGTAACCATCCTTGCTCCCTGACCAAAAATCCATACTGCGAGATTTGTGCCGATGAGGGCATAGGTAACGATCGGTTTTCGATCAACAGGATTGTGATCGTAGATTGGAAAAAACATACTAGGAGTAGATTTTGACTCTCTAAACGGGGTTTCTCATTCTGGCACCGACGGTTCTGGTACTGATCGGTTAGGCTCCAGTAAATGGGCGATCCAAGCAGTTGATTCGTGTGCCTCAAAGGCAAGTTTTGCTGTCATTGTCAACGGAACCGACAATAACATGCCCACAGGACCAAACATCCAACCCCAAAAGATCAATGAGAGAAACACGACCAACGTCGAAAGACCCAAAGTTCGACCGAGAAAGCGAGGCTCGATCCCAGCACCGATTCCAACATTGATTCCAACATAGCCCAATAGTACAAGCGCCGCGGGTCCTAAATCCAATGTTACGGCCGTAACTAAGACGGCTGGAGCTGCGGCAATTGCACTACCAATATTTGGTATGTAATTCAACATAAAAGCCAGTAAGCCCCATAGTATCGCAAAATCAACACCTACAACGAGAAGTAACACGGTGACGCAAACTCCCGTCAGCAGACTCGTACAAGTTTTGACCGCGATATATCGATTGAGATTCTCACCAAACTGGTCGAGCCATTGAACATCCATCTTGCGTTCCAATAGCACACCTCGGAGTTTTCTTGGCAACTGTTTTCCCTCGGCAAGGATGAACAACACTGTCAAAAATATGAGAAACGTGTTGGAAAGAAGCTGACCGATACTCTGTAGAGCCTGGCTTGCCAGCGGGATGACACGGCTGGGATCTAGGATAGCGGAAAAGTTTAAATCCGATTCTGGAAACAAAGTACTTATGATTGGGTTAATCGTGTTTTCTGTTAAATCTCTAATTTGATTTTGATAACGAACTTGCTCGTCCTGAAACTCATTCACGACTTGGAGGAAAACAAATCCCAATCCGAAAAGCGCGACAACCAACACTAACAGCACTGCTACCACAGCTAGCCAATGCGGGCACTTCCGCCGAGTCAGCCATTGAATCGGTGTACTGGCTATAGTTGCAATGAATACGGCCAACATGAACGGTACTACGACTTGATGCGCAAGTTTGAGACCCGCTAGAACTACGACACATGCTATGAGGATTAGTGCCGTATTACGTATTGATACACCTTCCTTCATTGAAATTCTCGTTGGTGTTCAAGACTAGGTAGTTGAGATCGGATTCGCGTAACTTCTGACGGGTCAATATCCACGACAGCAACGCTAGGTTCCTCTGTCGAACATTCTGCCACGATCGTTCCCCAGGGATCGACAACTAACGCATGTCCAAACGATTGTCGACCTGGGTAACCATGATCGCCAACTTGAGCTGGGGCAATGAAGTAGGCTTGGCATTCGATCGCCCGAGCCCGTAAGAGTACATGCCAGTGCGCTTGTCCGGTGTACGCTGTAAAGGCCGCAGGAACGGTCACAGCGACTGCACCGGCATCAACCAATGATTGATATAAACGTGGGAAACGTAGATCATAACACACACTCAATCCCAGCGTACCAAACGGTAGCTCTGTTGACATCAACTGCATTCCTGGAGCTGTCGTACGAGATTCTTGCAATTTCGTGCCATCCGCAAGATCAACATCAAAGAGATGAATCTTGCGATATCTAGCTTGGATGTCCCCCTCTGGAGTAACGTGGAAGCAAGTGTTGTAGATTTTGTCGGAAGTAGCTCTTTCAGGAAAGCCGCCCGCAATTAAATGTACGCCTTGAGTACGAGCTAGGTTTACGCAAGAGGAAAGAATGGGACCTGGGCTAGTGAACGCCTCAGCAAGTGGGATCTGGCCTTCGTCTGCTCCAATGTATGCGAAAGCTTCTGGTAGAAAAACAACTTCCGCGCCCTGAGTGACTGCGTTGGCTACTAAGTTTTCAACGGTGTGCAGATTCTGTGCAACGTCACTTCGCGAACACAATTGCACGATCCCTATACGGGTGTTGTTCACAATCTAGGCACGCTCGTACGGGCTTTTTGCATATCTCTACTATGACGAAGCATGCACCAATTTGACACAAGTGGTGAGCAGTTCAATCGCAGTCTGAACTTCATCAACACTAGCATATGTTGGGGCAATGCGAATGTTCACGTCATTAGGATCCTTACCGTAGGGGAATGTAGCTCCTGCAGGCGTCAATGCGAGACCTGCTCCGTTGGCAACCTCGACAACTCTTTTTGCGTTTCCGTTTGGTACGTCAAGCGAAATGAAATAGCCGCCTGTAGGTTCAGTCCAAGAGGCGATTTGAGGATCTAAGTTACCCAGTTCCTGAGCCAACACTCGTTGTGCGACCTCGAACTTTGGTCCAATGATGTTGGCCTGTTTCTTCATGTGTGCTGTCAGACCCTTACCGTTTTGCAAAAATCGTGCCTGACGTAGTTGATTTACTTTGTCAAAGCCCACCGTACGCATCCCTAAGTGGCTCTCAAAGTCAGCTAATAGCGTGGAGGAAGAGCCTATGAATCCGACTCCAGCACCGGCGAAAGTAATTTTCGAAGTCGATGCGAACTGCACAATCCTATCCTCAGTCCCATGAGCCATCGCTAACTCGTCAAGATTCGCTAATTTCGGCGCGGGTTCTTTGAAATCGTGGACTGCATAGGCATTGTCCCACAATACATAAAAGGGATTCTCGGGTTGTCCACGACGAATATTCGGCAACGCGGCTATGCGGTCTACAGTCTCGTCGCTATAAGTGTAACCGGTGGGGTTTGAGTGCCTAGGTACGCACCAGAGAACGCTAGTGTTAATGTCATTTTGGACCAATGCTTCAATCGCGTCCATATCCGGACCCGAGGCGTCCATGGGCACGTTCAACATCTTAAACCCTAGATACTCCGTCATCGAAAAATGCCGATCATAACCGGGAATCGGACAGATCGCGCAGGCGTTCGAATTTCGTAGGAGAGGCGGTCCCGCTAAACCACGATGTGCTAATAATTCCAAAGCCATATACATCAAATGCAGGCTAGAGTTTCCGCCAGCAATCACTCTTTCTGAGGGGACACAGAGTAGCGAAGCTCCCAATTCTCTTGCTTCAGGTATACCTCTTAGTCCGCCGTAATTTCTCGTATCGGTACCGTCTATCGAGAAGTAATTTCCCTCTAGAACACCGTCGAGATCATCGCTCAGCTGTATCTGATCACGGCCAGGCTTACCACGTTCAAGATTGAGCGACAAATTTCGAACCTTAAATTCTTCGTATTTACGTGAAAATTCCGTGAGTTTTGTCATAGTTCGAGGCTTCCTAGAGGGTAGTCACCAACGACTAATGGTTTGTCGATCCGACACTCATGGTGAATTGATAGACAGGTCGCAAAAGGGGGACATACCCAAAGTTGCAAGGGACTCTGTAAGATGCGGGTTCTACCGATCAAGCGAGCTGATTCATGCGACGACACCGAATTTTAGTGAGTGTTCGATTGATTTCTTTGCAAATGACCCTATCTATATTAGAGTAAATCGTTGTTTGATGTGGTCATTTTTGCAACTTTTTGTATAAATTTATCCAAAATCGGAGTAAAATTCGTTTCCCGAAATTGAGAACACTGCATGCCCTCTGTAACCGTCCGAGAAAACGAACACTTTGACGTCGCGTTGCGACGCTTCAAGCGCGCTTGCGAAAAGTCTGGCGTATTGTCTGAAGCGCGCCGTCGTGAGTATTATGAAAAACCGACAGCTGTTCGAAAGCGAAAAAACGCGGCCGCGGTAAAGAGGCACCTCAAGAAGCTCTATCGAGAAGCAAGAAAGTTCGAAAGACTGCACTAAGCGTTTTCTCACCCGACAAATTACACTAACGAACGAGTCCAAGTATGGATTCTGAGCTCAGACTACGTATAAGTGATGACACCCGCACGACAATGCGCGCTCGAGATAAAGCGCGCCTGGCGGTACTGCGTTTAATTAATGCAGAGATCAAACAAGCTGAAATCGATTCCCGTAGCACACTGACAGATCAGGAATTACATCGAGTCTTGATGCGCATGCAAAAGCAACGCGCTTCTTCCGCTGCTCAATATCGCGATGGAGGTAGAACAGACCTTGCGACACAGGAGGAGTATGAAATCGGCGTCATTCAAGAGTTTTTACCCAAACAACTCACCGAGGCGGAAGTCACAAAAGCCGTTGATCAAGCATGTGCGACTTTGCATGCTGATTCGATGCAACACATGGGTAGAGTCATGGGACACTTGACCCAATCTTTAAGTGGGCGGGCAGATATGGCGCAAGTGAGCAAGATTGTTCAAGCGCGTCTCAGTGCTAACTAAACAGACTATGACGAGTATCACACCACAATTCATAACCGAGCTCAAGGATCGAATTGATGCTGTGAGTCTGATAGGAGACTCTGTTGAATTAACTCCAAGCGGGAAGAGCTACAAAGGAAAGTGCCCGTTCCATCAAGAGAAAACTCCTTCGTTCCACGTTTACCCAGTCGACCAAACCTACCATTGTTATGGTTGCGGAGCACATGGTTCGATGATCGACTTTGTCATGCACCAAAAAGGGCTCAAGTTTCCGGAAGCTGTAAAAATGCTGGCCGATCTCGTAGGAATACCACTCCCTCCCGACGAAAAGAAATCACGCTACACGCCTAAAGAACTCAACAAATTTCGACTCCTGTATAGTACATTAGAAGCAGCAGGCGACTATTACCAAAAGGCTCTAACGGACAGTTCTGCAGGTTTAAAGTACCTTAAATCTCGCGGTATTCAACAAGAAGTCATCGAAAAATTTGCACTAGGCTATGCCCCTAATGCATTCGACTCGATTAGTTTAGCACTGGCACGAGTGGAAGAACAAGTACTTCTCGATAGTGGACTAATCACTCAGAGCGACAAGGGCAAGTCGTACGATAAGTTTCGTGATCGAGTAATGTTTCCCATCCGCGATATGCGCGGGCGAACTATAGCTTTTGGCGGTCGTGTAGTGTCTACGGACCAAGCACCCAAATACATGAACTCACCACAATCGTTGGTGTATAACAAAAGCAAGTGTCTTTACGGGATTTATGAGGCTTGGCGTTCGAACGCTTCTTTACGTAGCCTGATTGTTGTCGAAGGATACATGGACGTAATCGCTTTGGCTCAACACGGAATCGAAAACGTCGTCGCACCTCTCGGTACTGCGCTTACTCTTCAGCAAATACAGCTCATGCTCAAGTATTGTTCGGAATATGTCCTATGCTTTGATGGCGACGACGCTGGAGCTACAGCAACTTGGCGCGCCTTAGAACACGGCTATTCACTTTTGAAAAAAGGCCAGCGAATTCGAATCGTACGGTTGCCCAAAGGTGATGACCCAGACTCTTATATTCGTACGCACGGAGTAGATCGGTTCCACGATCTTGTGGAAAGAGCACCCAATTCTTCCGCTTATTTCTTTAATGACTTACAAGAGCAATACGACATCAACGACCCAGAGGGTCAGTCTGCGTTCGTTGAACGCGCGCGGACTGTTATTAAAGAAATTCCATATGAGTTGTACCGAGACTTCATGTTTAAGAAATTACAGGACATCGTCGGGCAAGAAATCCCGAGTCTTGGCCTCGCTAACAACCCTTCAGTCGGGTCGCGAACTTCAAGAGAATTGAGTTCTAAAAATAACAAATCTACAGATCGGAAGAGCGATCGATTGAAAGTCGGGGAACGGAATACCCTAAGAAGTCTCGTACACAACATGGATGTAGTGCCTCTTATTTCGCAAAAATCTATGAATTCGATTTCCGAATTACAAAACGAGTCACTTATATTCGACGCGATTCTGCGAATACGCGAGAACGAGTTGAATAACTTCGCGCAATTGCTCGCATCCTACGAGAATGATTCACCAGAACACCGATACTTAGTACAAGTTGCTGAGAGTGCGCCACCTGGATTACAAGAAACTGGTCTCAGGGACCCGCTCTTAAACGCGATCGACACCTTAATCTTTCGATTTAAGCGGGAGATTGCCCGCCGCGATGTCTAAGTTGTGCAGTCGTAATGTTAGCAACGTAATTGTTTCACTCTTTTTAATGTTTCATCTATAGAGGTAGTAATGCCCAACCCAAATACCGATACCGAACAGAGTCCCATCGAAGAACTCATTGAACGCGGGCGCGATCAAGGTTACTTGGTCATCGCAGATATCCACGATGTGTTGAGTAATGACCGCGATGAAGACGAGATCGATGACATCATACATAACCTGATGGATCTTGGGATTAGCGTCGATGAAGCTGCCCCTGACGGGGAAAATCTGTTCACCACAACCGAGAACTCTTCGGACGATGTCGCTGCTGACGAAGCTGCGATAGCTTTAGCCGCGGTCACTTCTGAAGCTCGTCGAACAACAGATCCCGCACGCATGTACTTGCGCGAAATGGGGGGAGTGGAGTTGCTCACGCGAGACGATGAGATCAAAATTGCGAGAGAGATCGAAGAAGGTATGCGAGATATTCTCAAAGCAGTTGCAGAATTCCCTGGTACCGTCGATTGGTTAATGGAACAATATGACAACACCAACAAGAAGAAGAAGCTGAGCGATTTACTGGTTGGCTACTTAGATCCTGATGCCGAAATTCAAAATCCCGTACAAATCGATGCGACTAAAAAACCTCCGCAACAAACTACTCCACGTACCCGGGGACCTGATCCCGAGATCGCCCAAACTCGCTTCGAAGCACTCAGAAGAGTCAACGAAAAACACAAGAAGGTCGTTGAACGAATTACCAAAAACAAACGCCCCAGCCGGTTGAATAAATCTGAACAAACCGAATTGGCTGTGTCCCACGAAAAATTAATTGACTGTTTCTCCCGTTTCAAGTTAACACCCGAAGCACACGAAGAGTTGCTAGGGCAACCACTCAATGCGATGGCGGAAGTCCGCCGCCGGATCAAGTTGCTCTTTCAGATTTGCGTACGGGAGAGTGGTATGCCGCGAGAAACGTTCAAAGAACTGGTGCGAGTCTCACCGCCGGGCACCATAACTGACATGCGTCGCCATATTCGAGGAGACTTTCCTTACAGTAGCGGTTTATTTGAAAAGAAAACAGAAATATTTCGCCACCAGCGACGCGTCAATGCAATTCTCAACGATAGTGGTGTAAAGAAGTTTTCGACGCTCAAAGACATTGATACTCGAATTACCAAAGGCCAGCGCAAGATGGAAAGCGCAAAGCGCCAAATGGTTAAAGCAAATTTGCGCTTGGTGATTTCGATCGCCAAAAAATACAACAATCGCGGTCTCCACTTTCTCGACTTAATCCAAGAAGGCAATATTGGATTGATGAAAGCCGTCGATAAGTTTGAATACCGCCGTGGGTATAAGTTTTCGACGTATGCCACGTGGTGGATTCGGCAAGCAATTACGCGCTCGATATCGGATCAATCCCGAACGATTCGAATACCAGTTCACATGTTTGATTTGGTTAATAAGCACAACCGCATCCATAGACAATTGTCGCAAGAACTGGGTCGCGAACCTACTGTTGACGAACTGTCTGCCAGAATGGAATTGATACTCGATAAGATTCGACACATTCAAGGAATCAGTATCCAACCAGCATCTACAGATGCTCCGATAGGTGAAGACGACGACGCTAGTTTAGGTGATTTTCTCAAAGATCCGTATGAATCCACGCCCATGGATCAAGCAGAATCTCGAGGATTGAGGGACGTTATTCACGAACGTTTGGGCGAACTTAGTTCCCGAGAAGCGAAAGTGCTAAGGATGCGATTTGGTATCGGTCAGAACACAGAATATACACTCGAAGAAGTCGGAAGAGTGTTCAATATCACTCGAGAGCGCATTCGTCAAATCGAAGCAAAAGCTCTGCGACATCTGAAGTCTCGACTTACGGATTGGAACGGATAAGTCCTCTTTTTGTCGTTGGCGCAGTCGAGATCGAATACCACCCGAAAGAAGCGATGCCCTAAATTGAAGGGTTTTGTTGGCTCCTTCAATCAAACCTAGGAAAAGCTAGGTTGGTGGGCCCACCAGGACTCGAACCTGGGACCTATGGATTCACGATCTAGAAAACACTAGACACCCACTGTTTCCAGTGGCGTGGACTATCTCACCGCCCGACAGCGTATGCTGATTAGGGCGCGGGACGCTCAAGCCTGTCATTAAGAACACTCGATTACGTGAAACGCAATCAGTTCTCAGGTAGTCTCTGCACCTCCCAACGATGTATCGTTGGTTTGGCTCAAGGTTGCCCTAACGATGATACATTCGCCTTAGGTTTCCCTGAATTCATCCCGTTCGATTCAATGCTTTCACATTGAACGCACCATTTGATGAGTCCACTGCTCTAACCAACTGAGCTATGGGCCCCGACTTGCACACATATTTTATTTGGGACTTCCGTTTAACTGTTTTAACAGTCAAATGTTCAAACTGCATCACTAACGTTGAGTTCCACTCCGTCCCGGAGAATGATCTCTCGAAACTCTTCGTCAATCCTCGCCCATTCGACAACATCGACTTTGAAGGGTAGTGCCGATTCGACGAACTCTTCCCGTAGCGAAGCAGTTATCCTTCCCGATAGAGGTTCCTGACCCAGTATAGCAAGATCAAGATCAGAGTAATCTTTTGCCGTCCAAGTCGCTCGTGACCCAAATGCTACGACATCTCGGTTAGGAATATATTTATTCAAAATCGCTTTCACGAGGAACAGTTGATCCGGTTGCAGATCGACGGTATCGCTCAGTTGCTTCACGAGAGATGTTCACGCAATTTGTTGCGTAAATGAATGACTTCTTCGATAAAGACAGGTATATCCTCGACGACTTGAACTGCAGTAGCTTCGTCATAGGTATGGCTCGTCTTTGAACGCATATCGCGAAAAAAGCGCCAGTCTGACCAATCTCGAAGTAACAAACCACGCTCGTTAGCAGTTCGAATGAGATCTTGAAAAGTCATCTCATCGATCTCTGTGGGATTCGGTGAGGCATACTCAAGATATCGCTTCAAGGTTCTGTGAGCGGCCTCGTAGGTAAATTCGAATCGTTGAATCAGACCATCCCGCAATTGAGTATCTTTAGTACTCGATAGGTAACGCTCCATTCCCTCTTCTAGGCGCGCTATTGCACGAACGAGTGGTTCGATCGACGGTTTTTCTTCCAAGTACTCTAGATCTCTAAAAGTGGAGTTATTGTTGTCCTCTAAATTGTATGTTTCCCGCACGAGTCGTGCACGAAACTACATTCAAGGTAAAAGAACTCCTCAACATTTCAGTACTCGGTGTTACTGAACCCAAAAAAGAACTTTTTTTTAATTATTGTGTCTCAATTTACAGTCGCATCGATTTTGTCGCTCGACAAACGTCTTGTGAGTATTGTCGCAACTGCAATAAACAGAGAACGAATATGCAAACATCACACACTGAGTCAAGGCAAATCCAAATCAAGGATTTGATCGACATAGGGCAGGAACAAGGTTACCTGACCGTCGACGAAATCACTGAATATCTTAACGATGAATCCCCTCGTGAGAACTTACTAGACAACGTCATAAACTTGTTGTGTAGTTTAGAAATTCCTATTCACGGGCTCCGCGAAGACTTTGAAGTTTCCCAAGAATCATCCACGACGAATGGGTCGGATTTTGAAGCGGATGCAAATGCTACAGTAATCAATGTACGCGAAACACGAAACGGCGATAGTGCGAGTCTCTCCTACACGTACTTGCGTGGATTACGACAAAGCACGTTACTCTCGCGGGACGAAGAAATTCAAATTGCTATGCGCTATGAGGAAGGTCTGCGACAAGAAGCAGCTGCCGCAGCGCGATTTCCAGGCGTAGTAGAACGCTTGCTCACTAAGCACGGTAAAGCAAAACGAGAACAAAAACTAAAGGGTGCTGTGTACGGGTTTCTCGACCCGGTACACACTGTAATGCCGGCGAAAACCGCAAACTCCAACTCCACTCAAGAATCAAATGGGACAAGGAACAACTTCATCAATCCCAAGGTTGCACAAGAGCGTTTTACAGAGCTCAAACGAGTCTATGGAAATTTCAAAAGAGCGATTTGTCAAGAAGGGAAGTCGTCGAGAAAATACCTAGAGGCCCAAAAGCGACTCTGTAATACATACGCGCGGTTCAAGTTAGTTCCAGAGTTTCGCAAGGAATTACACTCTTTACCGCACACATTACAAAAAAGAGTACAGAAACACGAGCGCAGAATTTTCCAGTTGTGTCTGTCTAGCGGAATGCCTAGATCAAGACTTGTAAATCAAACGCTAACCGATGTGCAATGGATGAACCAAGAAACCAAGTCTCAAAAACCTTGGAGCGCGGAGTTGCGCGGTGTACGTGGCGAAATCGCAAAAGCACAAAAGTACATCAACAACATACTAAAAAAAGTAGGAATCTCTCGATGCGATTTGAATGAAATCATCGAGCAGATGAAATTGGGCGAAAGGAAAGCTGCCGATGCCAAACAAGACATGGTTCGGTCAAATTTAAGACTCGTTATCTCCATTGCTAGAAAGCTTTCCAATCGAGGACCCTACCTTTTGGATTTGATTCAAGAAGGAAATATCGGCCTGTTGAAAGCTGTCGAAAAATACGACTACCGACTTGGTTATAAGTTTGCTACGTATGCGACTTGGTGGATCAGACAAGGGGTTTCGCGCTATATTGCTGAAAACGCTCACACGATAAGAATCCCCGCGCATCTCGTCGAGACTATGAAACGTCTAAATCGAACTCATCGACAATTAGTGCAAGAGTTAGGACGCGAACCAACGGTCGCTGAACTCAGCGAAAAGTCCACGATTAGCCCCAAGAAAATTCACCAGATTCAGCGCGTCTGCGTGGAGGCAATCTCCATTGATGCACCTGTCCAGCAAGATAGCGAAAATTCTATCTGCGACTTTCTAGACGATCCTAATACGATCGGACCTGCTGAAAATGCCACGACCGCGAATTTGCACGACATTGTTACCGAACTCCTCACAGAACTTAGCTCCGACGAAGCTGAGATTCTCAGAATGCGTTTTGGGGTCGGTTTAGAGCGTGAGTACTCCTTAGAGGAAATTAAAGAGTTGCTTAACGTCTCCAAAGAGCAGGTCAGAAAAGTCGAAGCTGCTGCTTTACGAAAATTACGTAATCCAAAAGTGTCTGAAAATCTCCGAGGTTTCTTGCTCGATGGAAATGGTGAGTAACCTCGGCGCATGACCAAATATATTTCATCCTCGAAATTAAAAGCCTAGCTTGTGGATATTATGCATTCCTAATGCATAATATCCACATATGGCAAACCAATACATAGCTCGATCTCTCGAGTCGGTTTTGACAAAAGCTGCGACTGAATTTCCCGCAGTAGTCCTCACTGGTCCCCGTCAATCAGGGAAAACAACAGTTTTAAAACATGTCTTCGGTAACGAATATCGATACGTTTCACTCGAACTTCCTGACGTTCGAACATTTGCAATCGAAGATCCACGAGGATTTCTTGCAACACATCCAGCACCCGTCATTCTTGATGAAATTCAACAAGTTCCAACACTTCTCTCCTATATCAAGGAACTCATAGACAACAATCGAAACGCAGTAGGACAGTACCTGCTCTCCGGTTCCCAAAACATCCTACTGTCAGACCGAGTTTCCGAGTCGTTGGCTGGACGTGTAGCTGTTCTTAGCCTATTACCATTATCGCGTCGAGAGATCGCGGGCGAACCAAATCGCCCGCTCCGCTGGGAACAAAATGACTCGGCTAGAGACTCCTCTCAAACCAGGTACTACCCAAGCACTTTGTGGAAAGATTTACTGAGAGGAGGATATCCTGAACTTACTGCACACCCTGATCGAGACCTCGCACTTTGGCATTCGAGTTACATCCAAACCTATTTAGAACGCGACGTTCGTACTTTGAGACAGATTGGTGACCTAACACAATTTCAGATATTTCTTCGTACCCTCGCCGCACGAAGTGGTCAACTATTGAATTTGACTAGCATCGCTCGTGACCTAGGAGTCGCTGTGAATTCAATAAAAGCCTGGGTTTCTGTACTCGAAGCAAGCTATCAAGTCACTATCCTACGTCCTTACCATGCTAACGTTGGGAAGCGACTCGTGAAGACTCCAAAGATCTACTTCACGGATGTAGGTACGCTCTGTCACTTGACTGGATTGAAAGACCCGGAACATGCACTTGCTGGACCCATGGGGGGAGCTATTTTGGAAACGGCCGTCCTCTCGGAATTAGTAAAAACTTATTCACACCGAGGGGACAGGCCGAGTGTGTATTTCTGGCGAACTACCGCGGGCGCTGAGGTTGACTTCATCGTAGATACCGGGGACCGTTTAATACCAATCGAAGTTAAGTTGTCCTCCACGCCCCGCCGTGCCATGACTTCTAGCATCACAAAGTTTCAACAGGATCTACCGAAAGTGACATCGGAGGGTTATGTGGTGCATCCGGGCAATGTAAATACACCACTCGGCGAAGGAGTTGGATTCTTACCGTTTGCAGAGATTTAAGAGCAATACAGCTTCGTGGAATTACCGGTCCTCATGGTACAGGCGCGACTGAACAGGTCCTTCGGCCGCTAACGAACTGCCGGTGAGAACAACATCGGTTACGAACGAACCTAATTCCGCTATGGCTACACGCTGCTGCTGCATGGTGTCTCGGTCCCTAACTGTAACCGTACTGTCTTCCAAGGTTTCAAAATCCACGGTCACGCAAAGAGGAGTACCTGCTTCATCATGTTTGCGATAACTCTTTCCAATGTTTCCAGTGTTTTCAAAGAACATCCGCCCCAGTTTTAGCTTCTGTAGTTGTCGTACGATATTGCGAGCCTGCTCCACGATACCGTCGTGATTTTTCTTCAAAGGTATCACCGCTACTTTGATCGGTGATAAGTGTGGTCGTAGTCTCAGAACTGTTCGCTCAGAACCATTGTCTAGCTGTTCAATTTCGTAGGCTTCGTTCAGGACTGCGAGAATCCCTCTGTCAACACCCGCGGACGGTTCTATTACGTAAGGTACAAACCAACTGTTGTTGTTTCGATCGTGCAAGGCTAAACGGGTGGTCGAGTCTGGATTGTCTTCCACTTTGGCTTGAATGTTGAGCTCACTTTGTTGTTTTGTATGAGAACCTAAGTCAAAGTCGGTTCGGTTCGCAATACCCTCGAGCTCTTCCACGCCATGTGGGAACGGGTACATGAGGTCTATCGTTGCCTTTGAATAGTGCGACAATTCCGATTCCGGTACTTCGTAGAGAGACAATCGATCCCGCGCGACTCCTTGTGCCTCCCACCAGTTTAGTCTTTCCTCGACCCATCGACGATGCCAGTCCTCATCAGTCCCCGGCTGTACAAAGTACTCCAGTTCCATGATTTCAAGTTCACGTACTCGAAAAATGAAGTTTCGTGGGGTAATCTCGTTGCGAAACGCTTTTCCCATTTGTGCGATACCGAAAGGTACAGTGCGCGCCGTGGCATCAATGATGTTCTTGAAATTGGCGAAGATATGCTGAGCGGTCTCAGGACGGAGATACGCAAAACTATTTGAGTCTTCCACGGGTCCTACATTAGTCTTAAACATAAGATTGAATGGTCTGGGTTCTGTGAGTTCCGTGGATCCACAATGGGGACACTTATCGGAAGACAGAGAGTCGAACCGACTGCGTCGTTTACAAACTTTACAATCGACGAGTGGATCTGTAAAAGTCGCCTCGTGACCCGAATATTGAAGTACTTTTTGGTGAGTCAAGATTGACGCGTCAATGCCCTCGACATCATCGCGTTCATAAACCATTGACTGCCACCATGCGGTCTTGAAATTGTTTTTGAGTTCAACACCTAGAGGGCCATAGTCATAAATTCCTTGAAGGCCGCCATAAAGCTCGCTTGATTGGAAAATAAACCCACGACGTTTACACAAACTCGTGAGTTCTTCCATGGTCTTCGCAGTCATGAGGTTAGTAAGAAGTACTGTTTGATGTGTGTATTCGAGACGTGATTGTAGTTAGTCACGGGATTACCATGTTCTTATGCCGACTGTGTCGCTTTCGGACACCTAGTGCTTGCCGTTGGATTGTGCTAACCCAAGTCTTGTACCTTCGTGATCGAGGCTACTATTTTCTTCCCAGATGTATTCAAATCAGTAAGGTCTCTCTGAGTTTGGTCAAAGTGTTGACCAAGTTTCGTGAGACGTTCGTTGAATCGATTCACGTCGTCCGCAATAACGCCCAGCCGTGTACGAATGTCATCAGCCCGTTTGCGAATATCGACATCCCTAAAGATTGAACGCAGGGTCACTACTGTCGCCATCATAGTCGAAGGGCTCACGATGTACACGCGATATTTTTGCGACTCCTGTACAATCTCTGGAAGCTCCGCGTGGATCATGGAATAAACCGCTTCCGACGGCAAAAACATTAGAGCACAGTCTGCGGTCGTCCCCTCAATAATGTACTTCTCGCTTATGTCCCGAAGATGTCGTCGCAGACTCGCTAACAATTCTTTTTTAGCTTGTTTCTGACTAGTCTCATCGGTTGCTTGCCGATAGGCAATGAAACTCTCTAATGGAAATTTCGAATCTACTGCTAAGTGTCCAGAGGGTTCGGGCATCTTCAACAAACAGTCCACTCTTGTAGAAGACTCGCGTATAGTGTTCTCCAAGGTTACTTGAAAATCATAGAAATCAGCTGGTAACGCGTCTTTGACTATATCTTTCAATTGAGTCTCGCCTACATGGCCACGCGCTTGCTTGTTGGTCATGAGGTCGTTCAACGTTTGCAAGCCTTGCGAAAGATCTTGAATACTACGTTGCGACTCAAGTATTTGTCCAAGGGACTGTTGTACTCCTTGTAGATGGGAGACTGTTTGGTGCAAATTTCCCGAAAACCGCTCGTCAAGAGTGCGAGTCTGGGTTTGTTCGAGTTCGTGTAGTCTATCGGCTAGTTGCCTGGATTCTCGCTTGAGTACAACGATTACTCCAATGGCGACTATTGCTACTAAAACAATAACAATAACGCTGAGCCAGAGGTCCATGGCTATCGCCGATCGAAGACGCTTAACGCGACAAGTCTATTCTTGCTTCTTTTAGTCGGCACTGTTTTGTACGTCCTGCCGAGCCTTTATCATTTCTTTGACTCTCGCCCTTGCGTTCTTAAGCTTTTCTTCCTCTAGTGACAATCCAATCAATGTGGCTATTCCCTTGGTTAAGTCCCAGTCTAGTTGAAGAGCACCGTTCAGGTCAGTACCTTGAAAGTTGACTGTCGAAACATCGGCGTCATTCTCTAATAGAACTTTCGCGGTATCTTCGTGCCCGAACAATGCAGCTACAAAAAGTGATGTTGAGCCAAGAGCGTCACGAGACTCAATATCAGCACCCGCTTGCAAGAGATATTTCACAGTCTCCACCTGTCCGAGAGCAGACGCTGCGACAAGAATGGGACTACCCTCTGTGGTAACAATGGTGGCTATATCGTCGACTCCGGTTAAATGGCTTTTGACCAAGTCCAAGCGATCCAAAGCTAACGCAACCCAGATGTCTTGCTCAGCAGCTTGTTCCCGTGCTTCCTGCAGAATGGGTCGCACCCTGTCGCGACCAGCTTCAACAGCCTCTCGGGTAACCCCTAATTGATAAATTTCATTTGCGTAGTAGTTTGTCATCCGCCAGTTTATACCTACAGCATCGATCACGTCTTCACCGATTACATTTCGATGAAACAAGTTGGCGCCACCCGATATAAGTGCTTGCACGGAGTCGACAGCTCCGAGAAACGCGGCGGTCATCAAGCACGAGTTTCCAACGACATCGCTACCGTTTACATCTGCTCCGTTGTCGATCAGCAACTCGACAACATTCGCTTTATCGTGCAACGTCGCATGCATGAGCGGTAACCGATTGTCTGACTCTCGACCTGAGTTTGGGTCGCCACCTTCGTTTAAGAATTTCTTAATCGCTCCGAGATCAGCTGCCACGATCGCATCCCACATGTTTTCATACTCCACTTCCAAGTGTGCACAAGACAACATACTCAGTCCTATGAAAAACACTGATGTGCGAAGAGAGTACTCTAACCAAGACTTGTTCATCGAAGTTCCACGATCTCTCGAATCTCTTCTGTGGACAACTCGGTGATCGAAATTTCGCCGTCCGCGACCGTCATCTCGGCTAGTGCCTTTTTATCCACGATCATATCGTTAATTTTCTCTTCAAAGGTGTTTTCAGTTATCAATCGGTGCACCAATACGTTCTTGGTCTGACCAATCCGGAACGCCCTATCCGTTGCTTGGTTTTCGACCGCAGGGTTCCACCAAAGGTCGTAATGTACTACTTGATTGGCAGCAGTCAGATTCACTCCGGTTCCTCCAGCCTTCAGTGAAAGAATCATTGCGCGCGACTTACTGTCGTTCTGAAAAGAATCGATCATTTTATCGCGCATCGTTCGAGACACGCCACCATGCAAGAATGCTGGTTCGAACCCAAATTCAGCTTCGACACAAGTCACCAGTTGCTCCCCCATCTTAGCAAACTGAGTGAACACGAGCACCTTCTCGTCAGCGTCTAAAGCTTCTCCGAGAATATCGACAAACAAAGACAGTTTGCCAGATTCTTCTGTTGAAATGTAATCCCGCTTTAAAAAGTGACTCGGCGAATTGCAGATCTGTTTTAAACGCAACATCAGATTCAACACACTAGCGTTGCGCTTGATTTTTGACTCCGCTTGGTCGATTTTGTGCATCGTATCATCAACGGTCTTCTGATACAGTGTCGCTTGTTCGGAGGTTAGCGAACAGAATCTATTGGATTCAATCTTGTCTGGTAAGTCACTGATAATGGACTTGTCGCTTTTAGCTCGACGCAATATGAACGGCGCAGTGATTTTGCGGAAGGATTCCAACGTCTCTTGACTTCGATCTAACTCGATAGGTCTCGCAAATGAGTCTGTAAACTTTTTTCTCGAACCGAGATAACGCGGCATCGCGAAGTCAAAAATACTCCAATAGTCCAGCAGACGATTTTCGACCGGAGTCCCGCTCAAAGCAATTTTGGACGAGGCATGTATTTGTTTTATAGCCTTGGTCTGTTGTGCATCCGGATTCTTAATGTTCTGAGCTTCATCGATGACTAGAGTGGGAAAGAGGGTCTCTTTCAACTCATCCACATCACTTCTAATTACCCCGTAGCTAGTAAGGATTACGTCGCTCTGTAGTTGGGTCGCCTCACGTGCCGTGCCGTGATAGACCTTGACACTGAGGGACGGTGCAAACCTCTCAATCTCTTTGCGCCAATTCGTAAGCACCGAAGTGGGCGCGACCACGAGTGCGCCAGATTCGTTCAGCTCTCCTTTCGCTTTTTGATGTAAGAGAAAAGAGATTACCTGAATGGTTTTACCTAGTCCCATGTCATCGGCGAGTAATGACCCAAACCCGAATGTGGTGTTCTTTACGAGCCACTGAAAACCGACACGTTGGTAAGGTCTCAGCGTACCACACAGTTCTTTGGGAATCTCCACCGGTTCGACTTGCATGATTGAGGTTAACAGTTCATTAAATGACTCATCCACTTCAACGTCAGCCTCATCAAATTCCTCAGCTAGCCCGGCTCGAAGAATATCCATCGACGACATCGAGTTCGGCAGTTCGTCTAGTCTCGTTGCAAGATCTTCCGCTTCATCCGAATCGATAAATACATACTCTCCGTTTATGTGAACAAGTCCTTGAGCAGCTTCTACTAACCGCAAAAAGTCTTCTTGGGACACTTTGGTTTCACCCAATGCGACCTGCCAGTCGAACGCAACGATGTCGTTCAGTTGTAAATAACTCTTCACTTCCTGTTTTGATTTCCGGGAAACTCGGACTGACACCTTCGGTCGTAGGAGTCGATCAAGACTCTTCGGCAGGATTAGATGGACTCCAAGAAGCCTGAGTACGGGTAACACTTGGAGCAATATCGGCGTGAACTCCCCAAAGGAATACGAACGGAGATCTTCATTGCCGCGGGCTGAACTTTGTAGCAGGTCTCTCAGGTCCGGAAAGTAAGTACTAAGAAAGGCAAGATCACTGAGAATGAGTGGACCATCTGGAATGCTCGTTGCTTCCGCCCCGATTTCAGCGAGCGAATAAACTCTCGTGTCACGTTCGACTTTGAAAGTAACGCCCAGTAGGAGATCCGTAGAAATTTGTAGGCCTTCGCGCGATAAAGAGAGTAGTTCGGGTTTTCGATCCGACGGCAAAATTTCCTGAATGAACATCAAGACACGATGGGATCGATCACGAAAGCTTAGGCAGTTCAGCCAACGTTGGACCACCTGCGGAGTATCTCGGTATCCGAACCACTTGAACTTGCGTCGGGATCCAGTGAAGAACCACATTTGCACTGTGTCGTCATGGTCTTCTGGGGGAGCGAAGTGGAAAGCCAAACTAATGAAGTGAGTCAACAACAGATTTAGTATGCCATCAACCTGTTGCTTGGGTTCAAGAAATCCATCGTTTTCGGTCGAGTCGTGCCGCAACATGTCTTCGGGACAGAGCTCATAAAGTTGGGTTAGGATCTCGGTGATCGCGCCATCTATTGTCGCAGCCCCCCAATGAATGGTAGACTCCCCATTGGGATATGCGACCATACGCGGAACGAACGCTTGTTGTGTTAATAGTTTCAGTGCTACACGAAACACCACATACCAGAAGACTGCATGTGCGTCCCCTTCGTTTACAGATTTCAACCCATGGGTGCGTAAGCGAAAGAGATCTTCAATCCAATCATGTTGCCATTTGTGTATCACTTCCCCCGAGGCATCGACAGAGCTGACAAACGAACCAAAATCATCGATGAAGATCGTATTTCCCAAGTAATCCCTGACATCAATTGCGTCATCCCGTAAACCGGGTTCTAATCGAGCTACTCGTAAACTGGTACGAGCATATTGAGTCTTCAGTATCTCGCGAAAATCGTTTTCGTGGAATAGTGGTCGATCTTGTAACAGAGTAAACAGTCTCTCACCCAAATCTGGAATTGCAGAGAGATCGAGATCCAGCAAAGGTAAGGGAGACTTTCTCGGTACCGATGAAGTTTCACTAGTGAGCTGTGATTCAACCGCTTCGGTCGTGTCGGGCTTCTCATGATCGACATGAGAACGCTTTTTCACTTCAGCGAGCAAGTCCATGCCGTGTAATCGAAAGATCAGGAAGGGATTCTTGTCGATCTCGTTTGCTAGTAGATAGATAACAGCAGCAAGATGTTTACAGGGAACCGCCCAATCAGGACAACTGCAGGTGCCGTTCAGCGATTTCCAATCCTTTGGTAGGAGATTAATGCCACGTTCGTTAGCTAGTTCGTGAATATCTGCAGGTAACTGACCATTCAGCAATTCACCCAACACAAATGGATTACTACTCACTGCTTTCAATATCTGGGAACGTTCAGATTTCGAAAATGGGCGTAGTGAAACTTTGACCCTATATGGATGCTTCCTGCGCCCTTTCACAGGAGCGGTCACTGTGGTTCCCTTAATTTCTAAAGACCGAACTCGAGTAGGATTCGCGTACAACCGACCTCGTGGAATTCTGTTTTGGAAGTCAATTCCAATAAATGAGTTAAGCCAAAGTTTACCCCACCAAGTGCGACCGAACTTACTCTCAGAGGGTGGTCGCGGCTCTCGGCGCCGAGGTCGTCTTCGATGTTTTGCGCGACGACGCGCGCGCACTTGTTGATCTACTTCGTTCACTAACTAAAAAAAACGTTATGTTTGTTAGACTCTACGATCTAAGAGTCAGAGACTCTTCAATTCGACATAAACCGGTACGTGATCTGATGGTGTTAAATCGTCAATTCGATCTCGATAATCCTTATCGATAACTACTCTCTCTGTCAACGCGCGCACTTTAGGAGTTCCATAAATCATGTCGATCCGTAAGCCCTCTCCTTTTTCCCAAGAGCCACCTCGATAGTCCCACCAAGTGAACTCCTTTGTCCCAGCATTTAGTTCGCGATATAAATCGTGTACGTCCTGCGCTACGAACGCCCAGAGTTTCTCTCTTTCCGCAACCGTGTGAAACATCTCTCCATCACCTTCTTGTCCTCGCCAAGAGTCTCTGGCGCTAGGGACGATATTGAAGTCTCCACCGATCACCGAGGTATCGTAGTCTTGCGTAAGCTCCTGCCAATACTTTCCCAATGAATCAAACCAAGTGAGTTTTGCAGCAAAATCTTTGTGTTCAGGATTCTTTCCGTTGGGACAATACACAGACGTCATGGTAAAGTCATCTATTTTCGCGGTGATTAGCCGCGCCCCTGTGTCTGCTTCGCCAGGAAGTCCGGTGGTAAGTACTTCCATTTTCTGCCGCGACAGTAGAGCTACACCGTTCCAGGCGCGTTCGCCATGTATATAGCAGTGGTATCCTAAAGCTTCAAATTGAGCTACTGGGAAAGAAGCATCTTCGGTCTTGGTTTCTTGTAAAGCAACGACATCTGGTTTGCGTTTGTCTAACCAGTGACTAACAAGATCGAATCGAGCCCGAAGACCGTTAATGTTCCAAGTCGAAAATATCATAGAAAATTGATATTAACCATTCTATTTCAGCAGAAAGGAGAAGGCATCATAACCGGCATCTTTCATGGCATCAATGGCTGAGCCGGGGGACTCTTCAAAAATTGCCACGATGCTTCCGCCACCACCTGAGCCAGTCAATTTCGCTCCAAGCGCGCCGTGCACTCGTGCGATATGTACTAGTTCTTCAATCTCAGGAGTAGATAGTTGCAATCCATTGAGGTATCCTTGACACAAGTTCATGAGTGTCCCTAATTTTTGAATGTTGCCCACCTGAAATGCCCTAGCTCCAGCCTCGGTTAGCTTACCGATCGCATCAAACACTCGTTCGTACTCTGCAGTGTTCCGCTCTCGACCGTCGCGAACTTGCGCGACCATCATCGCCGTGAGACTCTCTTTACCGCTCATGCCAATCAGTACGTGTATCGGTGTTCCAATTTTGAGCTCTTGAAAGGTTGCCTCTTTGGTTTGTTGATCCCTTCGAAAGAGTATTGGTTTACCGTAAGTAGCTAGTGTATTGTCCACACCCGAAGGTGAACCGTGCGCGGCACGTTCGCACTCATAGGCAAATTCATTGATCTTGTCCAGACTCAGTTGCAACTCATAGTGTTCAGAGAACGCTTTGATCACCGCAACAGCGATCGCCGCTGAGCCGCCCAAACCCATAGCTCTTGGAACGTTGGGAAAAATCTCTATGCACATGGTGCGTTCGCTCAGATCTAATCGTTCGATCAGTGTGGCCAACATGCCTAGTAAGCCTTGCGGCCGATCTTCTTGGGAGGGTATGCGTTGCTCCACTCCCCATCTAGGTACGATCAACATGGGCACGTCGGAATCTCTAATCGTTGCTTCCACGGCCACAGGTAGCGGAACCGCGAGCGCAGGTCTTCCGTAGACCACTGCATGTTCACCGAGAAAAATAGTTTTACCAAAAGCCGAGCTTCTCGGTTGTGCTTGTAGTTGTGGTTCGTTCGAACGCATCTGATCAACGATCTCTTTAGCCTTCCAGACTTTTATGGTACCGTTTTCAACCAAGGAGTCGACGACGTGATCAAAGATGTCGGCTGGAACTTGAGCTGACGTCGCTACACTTCGTGCGTGTAAGGTCATATGATTCTGCTGAATTCCTGCCGTCGCCAGCGCTCGGATAGCTGCAAAGTTCTGGGCCAAACCAACACAACCCATTATTCCTGCTAATTCAATGGCTGTCGGATTTCCCAAAAGTCGATGGCAGAGTCGCACGGTTGGATTGGTTTCGAGCGAACCGCCCACGGTTCCTACCTTGATCGGAATTTCGAGTCGGCCGACTAGGTCTCCTTCTTCATTAACTTCCCAATCAGTTAAACCACGGTAGCGTCCGTCGCGGGCCGCGTAAGCGTGAGCGGCTGCTTCTAGAGCACGATAATCGTTTCCGGTAGCGACCGCGATCGCGTCGATACCATTCATAATGCCTTTGTTGTGTGTAGCCGCTCTATACGGATCCACCCGTGCAAGTTCGTTCGCTAACACTATACCGTCACAAACTTCCTTCCCGTGAAATCCAGGAATACTTAGATTTTCTGTCGGCATGGTTACTTCTGCCCACACGATTGAGCGGTCCGTAAGGTTCGAAAGGATGCTTAGGAATACCGTTCCACCTGTAATCGATTCAATGAGACTAGCGATGCCTTCGCACATTCCATTCACGACGTTTGCGCCCATTGCGTCTTGTGTATCTACGTGCAAGTGAAGCACCAGCATTGAACCCTTACGGCCAGTTTCGTAGGTATGCACCTCGATGTCTTTTGCGCCACCGCCGCGAGCCACCATTTTGGGGTGCAACGTGTTCGCTAAATTCAGGATTTCGTCGCGATGTTCCAACAACTTTTCACGTGCAAGTTCTACATCGTCGATATACACGATTTGGACTTGTCCAGTGATTATGGGTGCTGAACACGCGACCGCGAAACCTCCGTTGACTCGTGCTGTCCGTGCGGCACCAGAGAGACCCGCGACAACCGAAGGTTCTTCGACCACCAAGGGAACGACATATTCCTTGCCGTTAATTAAGAAGTTAACCGCAACGCCAAGTGGCAAACCAAACACTCCAACCACGTTTTCGATCATCTTATCGGCGATGTGCCGACGCAATGTGTGGGTTCCGGAATCTAAAGATAACTCGTCTGAGGCGTCGATGAAACCGTGTTCGGTCAGTTTCTCGAGTCGCTCTGTTACATCCAACCGGAAAAAGTTTGGAATGCGCGAATTACGCTGTTTTTTCGATTCTGACTCCATTGATATCCTTCTGCAGATCGAGTAAAGTCACTGGTAAATCTGCTACCTCTCGACGTAACGCCGTTAAATTTTGTGGTTCAGTAGCTATAGCTACGCCAACATCACCGCCACCAGCACCTGATGGTTTATACAACGCTCCTACTCTAGTTGCCAGACGCTGCATAGTTTCATGTTGCGTGCTCCAAATCGCAAGCTTCGCTTCTCGATCCACATCTCGATATATGTGAACAAAGTGTTGGAGCGCGGTAAAAAAACTGAGTCTATCATTCAACGAATCTGCGACCCTATTCGCAGCAGTTAAAAAACTTTCCTGTAAAGACACTGGTAAATCTTCGAATGCATTTCGAAAACGGTCGACCATTGTCCTTGTCTCTGTACTGAATCCGACAGAATAAAAGTCTAAGTATAGCCCATTGGGAAACTCCTCATTCGAGGTAGTCTGTCGTCTCAAATGAATGAGACCACCATAGTAGGAAGTAAGGACGTCAACGCCACTACCGGTTTGTCCTGAAGAACGGTATATCTTCAACAAATCTTCTTCGTTCATTGGGAGTTCAGCTAGCGTCGCTAGCGAAGCGTAGAGGTTTACCAACACACTCGCGGAGGATCCTAACCCTAATTTGCGTTGATTTGAATAAAAGCCTGCGGTATCCATGTTCCAGGCAGCATGTTCGGGGAGCGACATCCGCTGAGAAAACCACCTCAGACTAGAGCCTACGATGTCATTTCTACTAGCGGCAAGCAGCTCTTGTAAAGATTCAGATTCATTCCAGAAGGGTGGCGAACCACTTAGTTCCCAAAGTCCTTCATCGCGAATCGTTAACGTGCAAAGCGCGCGTTGATCGATCGCTAGCGAGAGAGCCGATGCACCGTACAGTACCGCATATTCCCCGGCAATAACCAATTTTCCTGGACTTGAGACACTAATGTGCCGAAATGGTTGGGGCATTACCTATGTCGCTTTCAAGCGTGAACAGAACTCCATCGGTGTCGTCTAACGCGTCTCTAACGGTCGCTATAGCTTCGGGTTCACAAATCGCCTTTATCTGCGGTCCCGCGTCGCTAGTGAAGAATACCCGTACCCTATCATGTCGCAATCGTTCAATCGTATCGATTGCGTTCATGGTTCCCGCACGCCAATATCGGAGTGGCGGTACCGTAGACATCATTAGAGCATGCATACGGTAACAATTCGCTTCACTAAGCTCGGCTAGTGTGTTGAAATCTCGATTCCGAATTGCTTCACTACACCATTCAAAGTCATCTACAGTTTGGGCTACCCAATTCTGATAAAACGGCGAGGTCGCAACTGTTTGTGCCATACCTGAAGTCGATGAAGTGAGCTTTGGTTCGGTTGAAGTCACAGCTGCTACAACTCGTAAGTTCCAATAGTCTGGTGGAACTAATTGGACTGGCACGCATCTTTGATCATTGGGATTCATAGCGACATAGCCACTCAACAACGAACGCACGGCGGAAGCAGATCCCAGACGAGTTATCCGCGCTAAGGAAGTGAAATCTAAATCTAATCCACAGAGTTCGTTTATGGCGACGGCTAACGCAGCAAACCCCGACGAAGAAGAAGCAAATCCACAATTCTTTGGAAAGTTGTTGCTGGATTCAATCTTCAGCTGTGGAATATCGTACTCCCTACGCAAACGGTCGAGCCATTGCGAGATTTTCTGATCAGACACGGACTGACCATCAATGAAAATCTTGTCATCACTAGATTCAGAAACACAGGTTCTTGTTTCTAGCCCGCCAAGAGTTATGGACAGAGAAGGGCTAGCTGGAATCTTCTCGGTTTCGTCTCGCTTTCCCCAGTACTTTATGAGTGCGACGTTGGGATGCGCTAGTACTTCGATTTGGTTCAACAGTACGCGGGTGGCGGAGTAAACCGATACCCCTCTTGCTCCAAAATGTGTGCGATCTCGATAGTGATTAAGTCCCCGTATTCCGGACCTATGAGTTGAACCCCAATTGGCAATTGATCGACTTCACATAGTCCTGTAGGTAGTACGGTAGAAGGTAAATAGGCATTGATTGCGAGTCCTGCCCAGAACAGTTGCTTGAAATATGCTTGAGGCTCACCATTGACCGTGATCGTGCGTTCACCAAAGGGTCCGTGGTCATGAGGGTAAGCCGAGGTTGCCATGATCGGCGCAAGTAAGACGTCAAACTTGTTAAAGAATTCGTGCCAAGCCCAACGAACTCTAGTCCTTGCTTCATGAAACTGCACCCAGTCGCGGTAGCGAGCGATTGGAGACAACATTAACTTCGAGTCTGGAGAGTCATCAAATTCATCCACTTCAGATAAATCGTTCACAAGCTGACGAAACTCGTCGGGCGGAATCCTACAGTGCAATGTTGCGTTCAGAAGACATTGGTAACTACGAAGGAGTTCATCAATCGATACGTCTGGACGTGCTTCCCAATCCACATGTGCTCCAAGCGATTCCAGCGTATTGGCAACGTTACGCACCTTTTGCACCACTTTGGCATCAACAGGCGCAACGCCGTCGTCTTCCCAAACTGCGATTTTGAGTTCGTCTATGCTTTTGGTCAATTCAGGTAGCTCGACCCGTAATCCACGTGATTGAATCTCGTCGGGTCCCATCATGACTTCCATGGCTAAAGTCAGATCGTGCGCTGATCTTGCAAGCGGGCCTACCGCGGAAAGATCCGGTGGTGCGAGAATGCCGGGTGGTGAGTGTCCGCGAGGCGGAATCAAATTCCAAGTCGGCTTATGCCCAAACAACCCACAAAAGTGCGCAGGATTTCGAATAGATCCTCCGATATCGGAGCCAGAGTCTAGACCGGTAAACCCCATCGCTAGTGCTGCTGCAGAACCACCGGAAGAGCCCCCTGGTGACCGTGCTAAATCCCAAGGGTTATTGGTACAACCATAAATGTCGTTGTAGCTCTGAAAGTCCGCGAGACCAAAAGGAACATTGGTTTTACCAAAAATTATCGCTCCAGCTTCCTTTAGTCGTTTTATCGCTAGCGCGTCTTGTTGGGGGAAATTTTGTTTCAACATCGGTATCCCCCATGTGGTGGGGGTATCCACTACATCGTAGGATTCCTTTACGGTCATTGGAACGCCGTGCAAGGGTCCCAGATTGGAGACGCCTTGACGGATTTGTTGATCTGCTCTCTTAGCTAGATTTAGTGCTTGGTCCCGTATCTGCCAAACAATTGCGTTGATTTCCGGGTTATATCGATCCACGCGATCCCAGAAAAGTTGCAGTAGCTCTTCACTCGATACTTCTTGATTTTTGATCTTTGTCGCAAG
The DNA here is from genome assembly GCA_012267385.1 of OMG group bacterium. Classification (GTDB taxonomy): domain Bacteria; phylum Pseudomonadota; class Gammaproteobacteria; order Pseudomonadales; family Azotimanducaceae; genus Bin55. Next base: position 31,369 of record JAAXGW010000030.1, on the reverse strand, counting down.
GTCGACCGCAGTCGTGAACACTAACTCTGACTCAGCCACCCAAACACTCTCTTCTATTAGAAACCATAAGTCAATCCCACTTCTAAATAACTGTCATTCTTTAGCGGAAACAGCACATCGTCTGTCGCGATCTCGTTGAGGAGCACAAGCTCCATTGCAACTGACACTCGCTCCGAAACCCGCCGAGAACACTCCAATGACGCAATCGCACTGTCGTTGTCATTACCAAGTAGTACACTTGCGGTGATGGTCGTTCCCTGGAAATCGTTGAAACTGACTCTGCTAGCGACGAAGAGGTCATTATCAAAACGAGTCGTCGCGCGCTCGCGACGTTCGTCGAAGCTCCACTCGGTAACCAGAGTCATATCAGCAACCGTACCGAAAAGTGAAAAAATCGAGTATTCGACGCCACCCACAAATGCAGTGTAGTCTTCGTTGTTCCCCAGACGATTGAGCGCACCAGTCCGGCGCAGTCCTTCAAATTTTAGTAACCACCCGCTATATTGAAGTCGCAGGTCAATCGAAGTCTGAGATATTTGAGTATAGAAAGGTGAAAACGTCAACGGGAGGTCCGATGCAAAATTGGGTACGAAAGAGGGTTCGCGATTGGTACCAACGAATCCACTAATCCCAGCGTCCAAGTACCCGAATGTGTGAGACTGTATCTAAAGGCAACGTCGAAGTGTCGTTCGTCATATACGTTCTCGTAAACAACAGAGTCGGTGTCTATTAGAAAGGGAAAGCCTAATCGACCTTCGGGTCCTGGAAACGTTCGCTGTCGATGGAAGGGAAGACCAAACAATTCAAAGATTCCAGATTCGGTTGACAGGGTTAAGTGAATCATCGGTTGACCGAGTTTGAATTCCTCATTTGGATTTTCTACTAGGTCAGTCTGATTGACGATATCGATGAGGTGGTGAGACTCAGTCGCGCCCCAAAAAACACGACCCAGTCCAACGCGCATTTCAAGCTCTCCCAACCGCGTCGGGCGATAGTGAACCAAGTAAGCCTCGCGTACGTCGCCGCGAGTCCTGTCTCGATCTGTTTCGTCATAGCGGTAAAAACCCACGAGCCGGAAACTAGTGTTTTCGCTCAGTTTTGCATCCAACTCTGGCATCCCGTAAACGCTATTTGAAATTCCTTTCTCACGAGTGTTTGAACCGAACAAGGAGTCGTCCCAGAACCAACGAGGTTCAAATGCGATCGTACCCGAGATGTCAATGTCGTCGCTTGCGTTCGCAATACCCAAGTTTGAAGTCAACGATACGTAGATTCCGATCGTCAATAGCAGCAGGTTTCGCGACATTGATAGACCGGATTCTTGATTTCCCCTCGGCCCTACCGAGTCCTTCTAAGACTTGTTTGTGTGAAGTCATCTTCGTCCAAATCGACTCGAAACTCAAAGTCTGACCAATTCAGCGTGGTACTCTTGCCATTCACGTGATTAGTCATGACCATCGTCTGCGCGAACCAATATTCTTCCAAGTATTGTTCGTAATCACTCACAGTCAGGGTCTTTAGGTGGTCTCCCCTACGGTCGTAGTACTCAATCTTCCATACTCGATGTGCCTCGTCGTCGTGCCAAACTAATTGGCGGCTGTAGTTCGATCCCTTCGAAACCGGTACCCGTTCGCTAACCGTGCAATTTAGTTCTTCACAAGGCTCATCTCGTAGATACTTGTAGGTGAATTTACTCACCTCAGGTGGATTCATGTCTTCGTAAGAAAATTCGCTGCCCATGAACGACTTTGATTGACCTGAAGAATTCAGTCTGGTGACTCGATTGGTCGCTGGGAGAAAGAACCACTGGTCGTCTGGTTGGTCCTCATTGGAATGAATAAGTAGTGCAGTACCGCGCACATCTCTCGGTTCTTCAAACAAGAACAATATGCGGTCGCCTTGTTCTTCAACCTCGAGAATTTGAACGCGCAGTTCGCGTTTGGACTCTCGGCCTTTACGATCCTTTAGCACCATGACTTGTTTTGCGATGTAATTACCAAACCCTTTTTTTACATCTTGTGCGGTTTCCGCTATTTCCAGTCCTTTAGCAACAGCCTCTTCTTCGTTTTGTCCGAGGACCGATGGAACTATTACCATCGCTAGCAAGCTGAATATAGCAAGGGAACTGGTTAATTGCTTCATCATTTTCTCCTATCAATCGCTAACAGCAGGGGTGGCAGGAACAGGAAGTCTGCTATCAACGCAAAGATTACGGTAATCGTTAGCATCATTCCGAGCATCCATGTTACTGCAAATCCCGATAAGGAAAACACGATGAAGCCACAAGCCAACACTACCGTGGTCGTCCACAAAGCTCTACCAACTCGGTTGAAGGTAAAGCGAATTGCACTCTCTGGAGACTCGCCACGACGGCGAGCCAGCTGATACTTCGACAAAAAGTGGGTAGTATCGTCAACAATAATGCCAAAAGCAATGGCAGTCATGACCGAACCGGCCAGTCCTACACTGCCGACAAAATGTCCCCAAACTCCGAAGGTCAACGCGGCCGGAACATAATTCGGTAAGAGGCTTATGAATCCCATGGTGAGACTCTTGAGGAGGATGACCAACAATACGGAAATTAACCCCATCGCGATGACTGTGGCCAACAACATGGAATCGATATTTCGTTCAGAAAGATGCGCAAAGACGATGGTAAATCCGGTGGTCTCTGTCGCTAAGGAAGGGGCATTCTCCTTTAACCAATCTTCGGCACGCGAAGCGACCGCTTTCAATTCGTCCACAGTCATCTCGTCTTGTGCCGTCGCGGTTACCCGTGTAGCCGCTTTCGCAATATCTATCTGGTCAGTTAAATCACGGCCAAACGGTAGAGAAAATTCATACAACAATAGATATTGGGCAGCGAGAGTCGAGTCATCAGGTAGTCTATAGAACGACTCGTCATCGTTGTTCATGTTCATGTTCAAGCGTTTCATCGTGTCGGTGAATGTTTGTACGTAGCCGACTTCTTCTTGCTCTCGTAACCAACTAGAGAATGCGTCGACTTGGGCTAGAAACTCGACATCAGTGACGTTGCCATCTTGACCCGAATCGAGCGAAAACTCCCACGACTCTAACCCTGTTAGATTCTCGGCAATGAAATCGCTGTCGGTTCTGAACTTATACCTTTTGTCAAAGTACTGCGTCCAGTTGTCGGTAAATTCCAATCGAAACACGCCCGAAATCGTGAGCAGAATAACTAATACACCGCCACCTAATAACCAGTACCGTCGAGAAATCACGAAATTTGCAAATTTTTCAAAAGGAGATCGAGTCCCTTCCTTTTGTGGTGGCGCTCGCAGAGGTAGCACTGCTAACAGTGCTGGGAGTAGAGTAAACGAAAGCAACCATGCCATGATTACGCCGAATGCCACGAAGTTTCCTAACACATGAAAGGGAGGAGAGTCGGAGGCGTTCAAAGTGAGAAACGCTAGTGCAGTGGTAACCGAAGTAACCGTAACGGGAAACGCATTACTGTGAAGAGCTTCTTTGATCGCCGAGCGCTTTTCCATCCCATCGCGCATATTGGCGACCGTCGAAGTCACGATATGGATGGAATCCGCGATTGCTAAGGTCATCACAATCACAGGTATCTCGGCAGTGACTGGATTCAAAATAGTCGACAACCATCCAGCTAAACCCATTGTGACATTGATCGTGCAGATTACAAGCAAAGTCACTGCGAAGGTAGCAAACAAAGAGCGGAGTAACGCAAATGTCAATACAACAATAACTAGAAACACAATGGGAATTAAAGTGAACATGTCCGCTTGTGTCGCGTCAAAAAACGTTCTTTGAAGTACGACATCGCCGGTCGTGTACAAATCGAAACTGGTGAACTCTGCTTGCGCACTAGCGATGAAAGTCCGCAAGTAATCAGTAACTGCGATGACCGCAGCGTCGCGTTCTTCAGGAAAGACAAAATTGATCACTACGGCCGCGATACTCCCGTCTTCAGAGACTAAGCGGTCAATCAATTCCCTGGAATTTTGCGCGATGTCTTGAATTCGTTCAACGTCAGAGTCTGTCAAATCCGCCGCGTTTTCTACAAGCGGAGCCACGAACAAATCACCGTCAATAGCTTCACTGTGATCAAAATTCACGAGCGAGTCCACGCGCGTCGCGTGTGGTACAAGCCATGCTTCCTCGGTGAGATACTCGATAAAGGCTAAGGCTTCTTTGGTGTAAATCGTACCTTGCTTAGGTGAGACCGCTATTAATACTCGATTCGTTTCGACGTACGTATCTTCAAACTGCTCAAACGTTTGTAATTGCGGGTTGTCGTCACTAAACAAAACAAAGTGATCGCTAGTAATACCGACTTTCGGTACTCCCAGCGATAGCGCACCGACGACCACCAATACTCCACCGAGAAACCACCAACGATGCGCAAGTGACGCGTCAGTGAAATTGTTAAGTATCGCTTTCATCGTCAAAAGAACGACACTCTAGCGAATTTCGTGATTCAATAGTGAAGCAATGACTATCACCAAGGTTGTGACTTGGTCGATAGATAGTGATTTGGCATCAAATATGCTGTCTTTGGGCTGTCGTATGCAGCGACTTCCAACATTTGACCGAAATTGATTTGTCGTGTTGCGCTATCGGATCGAAACATTCTTTGCACCCGGACCTTGAGACGCCACAACGGTAGTGCCCCCAGAGTGTTCTTATTGGGAAAACCGAGTTGACTAGCTAGTTCACTGCCGATCAACGCACGCGATAACGTGTAGCCGAGGTTCAATGTTTTTTCTTTCTCTTTTGGATCTTCAATCCCCGCAGTCAGTGGTATTGCGTGAATGAGGGTATTCGACATACGCACCGTGTCCTCGTCCGGCCACGGTTCGCAACGGAGCACCGCGGTCCAGAGTGCGCGCGCTTCTTCATGATCTTTAAAGAGGATCGTCTCGGGAATCCCCATGACATAGCTCGCGTACCGCCAAAGATCCATGAGACTCGCTTCTTCGTCTCGAGTAAAGACTGCACCGACTTTCTTAGCGTGTTCTAGCAACCTCATAGAAAACACCGTAGCTGCGAAGCCTAAATGTGCTGCACTGATTGGAGTGCCGTAGAAATTTTCATCCCAAACTCCACCCTCTTTTCGGAACAAGAACCGAACGCGAGCATGAATGAAACGAAGACGCATGGACAATTTCCATCCGTCACCATACCGCTTTAGTCCCCCGGGCATATAGGTTTCGAGCAAGTGCCGATTGTTCTGCATTAAGCGTCGCTTCGCAGTATTCGCGTTGAGTACTCTGCCCGTCGTTGCGAATGATTTCGAAATCAACGTCGCAAATCCTTCTATTAAAACGCCAGTGACAAAGGCTACAAGAACATTGGTTGTATTCAGGTGATACGCACGAATAGCAGGTCGATATGCCTCAAAGTCCAACCAATCGGGTTCCCCGACATGACCGTCAAAAAATTCTCGAAATGCCTGCGGAGCTCGCTTCATTACATCGTCTTCTAGTTCGATTCCAGCCTTCAAAAACTTATGCAAATCAGCCGGTTGCATGTCCGCCAAATCCTCGAGCACACGATCCAATTCAGGATCTCCGATTCGCGTGTGCTTGAGATAGTTTTCCGTGCGTTCACGGTCAAATTCAAGAGCACTCTCATATCGAGGTAGGTATGCTTCTGGAATATCGAGTTCTAAATTTTTACCGGATTCAGCTTCCAATAAACTTTTCCTCTTTTTCGTCCGTGGAAGTCACAAGACGTGGTAGTTGCTTTCTTCGGGGCAACTGGTTCAAGAACAGACTCATTTTAAGAATGGGGACTAATTTACTGGGGAAGATTCCTATGAGCCGCCTGCTGCCCGCTTTACAAACCAACGATCGAATGGTAAATGAAACAGTGTTTCATGTGAGGTAGCCATGATTCTGAAGGTCTTGTGGACCATTCCAATTGCAATATGAACATGAGAGCAGATGGAAAGGTTCAATGGTTGCTGACACCAGTAGACATAAAATGAACTCGAAAATAACAAACCCATCGCTGAATGATCAATGTTGGGCAAGAGTATCGGTCGACAGTGGATCGACGTTGAAACAAAGTCAAGATTCTGGACAAAGCGACAGCCATTGAATATCAGAATGCGATTCTTCCGCATGTGTCGCGTACGTTTGCATTGACCATTCCGCAACTGCCTGACTCATTGCAAGATGTCGTAGGAAATTTCTACCTTCTTTGTCGTATAGCAGACACTATCGAAGACGAGCCGGCTCTTACTACAGAACAAAAGAGCACATATTTGAATATGTTCTCTGATGTGGTGGCAGCAAAGGAAAGACCAGAACTTCTCGCCGAACAGTTGCATCCTCTATTGACAGATTGGACTCTGAAGGCCGAAAGAGATTTAGTACAAAACACACCAATCGTAATTGAAATCACGCATGACTGTACACCAAATCAACGTGAAATCATGGAACGGTGTATTTCAACAATGTCTTCTGGAATGGCAGAGTTTTGTGCTAAGCAACAACTTGCTACAGTCGATGAGTTAAAGGACTATTGTTACTACGTAGCGGGTGTTGTAGGCGAGTTGCTCACAGATTTGTTCTGCGATTTTTCCGACGAAATCGCTCGCTCACGAGATAAATTGATCACTCTGTCCGTATCCTTTGGAAAGGGCTTACAGATGGTCAATATTCTCAAGGATGTTTGGGTCGATGCGAGCCGCGGCGTTACTTGGCTTCCTGCTGAGCTCTTTCGCGTTTCAAAAAATGCGGATGGTACCACCTCATCTGATCCGGTTTTAACCGTTGAAGGAATGCGCAAGTTGATTGGTACCACCTATGAGTATCTATCACAAGCGCTGCAATACAGTTTGATGATTCCCACAAGAGAGGTGGGAATTCGCCGGTTTCTGTTGTGGACGCTGGGTATGGCAGTGCTCACCCTCCGACGAATTAACAAGAACCCCAACTTTCAACGTGGTGATAACGTGAAAATCTCTCGTAATCAAGTCGCAGCGACTACATTCGTCGCAAATAGCATAGTGGGCTTTAATTTTCTAATCGACTCGCTCTTTCGCGTTCTAACCAAAGGGTTGCCCGGTAACAGCAAGAAATAGAGAGTTTTAAAGTGGCTAGTGCCAACTACGCCTCGTTAAACGTTTCTCCCCTGTGCTCATCCGCATCGGCTTGTGCACGTAGTTCATCGTCAACCATATCGCGATCTAAGTCCCGAACACGATCCAAAATGTGCGACCTAAGGCTATGTGCGTAGTCTCTTTCAAAGCCCAAAAACACACTTTGCGCTCCAGCTGTGTAAAGTTTGAGTGCACCTAGATTGACGACACGATCGAAGATGCTGACAGTAGTCTCCGCATGTTGAATTCGCGCAAATGGAATAGCGAAAGTGCGCGTGAACAAGATTCCTTGTTTATAGAGAAAGTCATGCTCCCGCACTACAAATCCACGCTTGGGGACTTCAAAGATTGGCCAAATCACACAAACGATGATGAATGCGGAGACCAACGACAACAACACTATTCCCAAAGGGTTTAAAAACACGACTTTCGCAGGAATCCATCCTGGAATCATTAATCCAATAAACAACAGCACAAATATCGCCCAAGTAAAGCTGTTGCGTAGAGTATTTCGTGTCACAAGCCGTGCCGAAACCTCGCGCCATTGCACATCGATGACTCGTGCAATGTTTTTTATTTCCACTTCAGGATTAGTAAACAATGGAAATTACTAGTTGATTTTGTGATGCAGAATAGTATTCAAGGGTAAGTAGCAATTCTATGGCTCGGTCGATAACGGGTTCAGGATGTCTTCACTACGCCGGTAAGGATGTGATTTGAACGTAACAAAGTAGTTTGATTGAAAATTGTTAGTTTCTAATAAAATAAATATTAGAACCAAGTCTCCGGAAGACTGGTTACTTGGAGGAGTTATATGAAAAAATATTTGTATGGTACTTTACCACTCTTTGTCCTTTGTTTAAGCAGTTGTAGCCAAGTAGAAACGGCTATAGGTATCGACTTTTTTCACGGAACCTTTGACGAAGCGCTTCAGCTAGCTGAGGAAGAGGAAAAGCTTGTTTTTGTCGACGTTTACACAACTTGGTGCGGCCCTTGTAAAGTGATGTCACAAACCGTGTTCCCAGATAAAGAGGTAGGTGAATATTTCAACGCTCGATTCGTGAGCTTTAAGCTCGACGCCGAGGACATGGCTATTGACGGACCGCGAATTTCGAACACCTATGATGTTAGCGCGTTTCCAACACTCTTATTCCTCAACCCGGATGGTACCGAACTTGGTCGAGGTGTATCGGGCTACGATATAGAAGGCCTCCTCGGACTAGCGGAAGATATTCTTAACGAGCAATCGAAAAATCCTGAGCGTCTTGCTGAATTGAGTGCCCAATATGAAGGTGGTGATCGAGACAAAGACCTTGTTCAAGAATATCTTCACGTAGCTAGCTTAGTATCAGCCACAAACTATGGTTCAGAAGCCTCTTATGAACTGACGCGAAAAATGCAGCCAATTTTCGACGAATACATCGAGACTCACAGCCACGATGTCGCGACACTCATAAACGGCAAAGACTTTCAACTAATCCGCGGTTACGCTGCACGTCGTCCGAAATCAAATCCTGCCGTGGCCTTGGTGGTAGAGAATTTTGATTCCTTTGCGGAAGTAGTACCGGAATTTGCATTGTGCTATTTCGTCGTTGAAACGAATTACAGCACTGTGATAGATCTTGCTAGAGCTGGAAATTCGAGCTATGCAGACCACATTTCGCTCCTGGATACTAAACTAGCGCACGCGCATTCCGTGATTGCGGCGGAAGATCCGAGCAATGCGATCTTGAAAGACCAATTAGTGCCACGAGCAAAAACTCAATATCTCATTGGGACGAACGATTGGGATGGCTACATAGCGGAAGTCGATGCGAAACTTGAGCAAGCGGCAGACGATGCGGAGAAAGCAAGGATTAAGGGTCGTGCAGCCAGTTGGTTAATGAACTCTGGCGATGAAAAGTTCGTAAAAATCGGAGACGAATACGCTACTACCGCGTATAACGCCGATAAGACCCAACCGGTAAATGTGCTAAACTACAGTAGCGTATTGATTAAGTCAGGACAACTTGAGGACGCTCTCGACGTCTATGAGGAGATGTTAAGCACCTTAGACCCCAGTCATCCGAACTATAACTTCAAAAATGCGCTCGAATCTAGTATTGCCAGAGTAAAAGCTATGATGGACGAGAGCTCAGAAACCGAATCGGATTCGGAAACCAATATAGACACCTGAGGCTTGATTTTTCTAGCCTGCTAATAACAAGTCTATGCGCTAGACTTCCAATACTACGGGCGTAGCTTTCAGATTTGCGGTTACGTTCGACTTGGAAGTAGTCTTAACTAAGGTATTGGGTTTGAGTCTGGACTAGCTGATTGGTGCCCCATGAACGTAGCGGTTGGACACCAATACATTGACGAACAGGTAGCCGAGAACCAGTAGAGTCTAAGCTGTCGGCTACCAGTGCCGACGGCAGCTACTGATTCGTAGTATGATCAACTGAGGTCGTTGATGACGAGGCTTCGTCCTTTTCGTTCCGAATTTTTTCGACTAAAAACTTTACGATCTCAAACGTTCGATCAAGTTCGTCGGTAGGTTGAGCATCAACGACATATTGGCTATCGACGACAATTGAAGGCGTGCCTTGAAGACCAAACAGACGCATGTGTTCTCCAGACTTGCGAACTTTGTCGTTCACTTCATCTGATGTAAAAGCTTCTTGGAAGTCTTCTTCCTCAACGCCCCTAAGAGCAAACAATTGCTCTAAAAGATCCGTACGTTGCATCTGCAAATTGTTCTCGAAGATCGCTTTAAACATAACGTCGTGCACGCCGTCCACAACGTCAAACTTCTCGGCAATGTAATACGCTCGTGCCAACGGGATCCACGCTCGCTGAATTGGAACTGCTATTCGAATAAATTCCACATCGTCCCCTTTTTCCTCTAACCATTTCTTGATAAACGGTTCAAGTTTGTAGCAATGGGGACATCCGTAGTTGAAAAACTCAACCACTTTTATGGTCTCGTCTGTACCAGTCTCGCTATCAGTTTCAGTGTCGTTGTCAGTTTTTGCTAGCTCTTCCTGAATCTCCGTTTCCACGACTCGGTAATCTGTACCTTCAACAAACTCTTCAGCACTCGCTTTGCAAGCACTGAAGGTGAGAATACACCCAAAAACTAAAAATGTCGTGTGTAGTGATTTTGACAGTCGTGCATGTGTTTTCATGTTTGAAACCTCTAAGGTGAGTACAACCCAGTCATGTAATTTGCTACTGCTGATATTTCACCATCCGTGAGCTTCTTTGCGATATCTCGCATCATACCGCCGTATTCGTCATCAGTCGTACGTTTTCCTTCTCGATAAGCTTTCAGTTGCTCTATGATGTAAGGCACAGTTTGACCCGAAACTCGAGGAAAACCAGCGAGAAAATTTCCGTTGCCGAACGGACCGTGACAAGCCGTACATGCGGCTACTTCTTTGTCTAATATCCCGCCACGATAAATAGCCTCTCCCAGCTCCAAGCCGGTTTCGGGATCGGCTTGTCCGACAAGTCCTGGTTTAGAGGCGTAGAACATCGCAAGTGAGCGTAGACCATCTTCATCAATCTCACTTAATGGTCTTACCATATTCTGTATGTGTCGTTCGCCCGACTTAATCAACACTAATTGCTTATGAAGATAACGCACATTCTGCCCAGCTAAGTTGCCGTTTAAAGGAGCTCCCGTGTTACCTTCCGCTCCGTGGCAGGCATCACACTTGTCATCATGGATCAATGCACCTGCCTCAACGCTCACAGGATCAATGACTTCTTCTGTAGCTGCGTCGTCTTCAGTGAGTGTTTCGTCTTCAACATCAATGGTTGTGTCTTCGCTTTCATCGAGTGTGGTTTCTTCTTGCTCATGTGAGTCGGCAATGATCAACGCGGCAATGACAAAGGCCGCGAGTCCGAGGAAAATGCGAGAAATCAAATGTCCTGAGTGCTTGCGCAACACTGCCTCCTAAGGCGCATATAAAGGGTACACACCTTCATTTGAATGTGTGTCAATAGTCGATCTTACGTAATGAACGTAGCGCATCAAATTATAGGTATACCCGACTGTGCTGAAGTGCGGGAGACGACCATTCGAATTATGTTCTGTTATTGCGTAATTTCGTTCGCGGCAGTGGATTCTTCCACCTCGCGATCTGCTTTAAGCTTTTTCACCAGAAAGTCTACCACGTCACACATGAAGCCTAAATCCCCAGCAGTCTCAGGCGTTATTAAGTATTTCTTAGCAACAACTATTGTCGGTGAAGCACTCACTCCCAAGTCTCGCATCTCGATCACTGCGTTTTGAACCTTCTTAGGTATCCTATCAGATGCCCATACTTCTTCAAATTTTTCCGATTCAACTTCCGCGACCCCAGTAAACATTCGTTTGAGGAGACGCTTCTGACCCATGGGTTGCTTATTTACATAAATAGCCCGAAATATGAGGGCATGAACCTTCTCAAGGATACCCAGATCTTCCGCGATGTAATAAGCACGTGCGTATGGGATCCAATCTTCTCGCGTCGGTACCGCAACTCTCGAAAACTCTACGTCTTCACCCTTTGTCTCTAGCCAGATGTCAATGAACGGTTCTAGCCGATAGCAATGAGTACACCCGTAAGAGAAGTACTCGACAACAGAAATTTCATTGCTTGAAGATTCACCATCAACTGTGCTGCTTTCTGCAGTTTCATCGGTTACATCTTCAGTGGTTTGAGCTTGCTCATCTACTTGAGACTCGCTCTGTTTCTCGATATGCATGTAGTGCTTACCTTCTTCAAACTCGGTACTCGAAACAACCCCTGTGTTCAACAAAACTAGTGCGCTCAGTACAAAAACCGATCTAATTGATTTACTCTTCACTTGTTCAACTCCTGAGTGATTCGACTCGTTGTGCTATCTCGCATGTTCCTATATTGACGATAGGTTCATGTCAAAGTTCCCTATACTCTCACGCATCTCACTTGCGTCCCATGAGTAACGCAAAGATGTTCAAGGTAGGTTGGTCTGCACTTGTGGTACTAATATCTATGTACGATCACACGGCGCAGATCCAATGACACACTGTTATCAAAAATTTTATTTGTAGTAAGATAGAAAATTGAACGACACAACCCGAATATCGGCAGAGTTTCTCACTAGTGCATCAAGTCTTGCTGAATGTCCGCAAGATTCAATCCCTGAGATTGCCTTTATAGGGCGTTCAAATTCGGGAAAGTCAAGCTGTCTTAATCGAGTCACGGGTACCAAGTCTCTAGCACGAGTTAGTAAAACTCCAGGACGAACACAACTAATTAACTTTTTTAGTACCTCGTACCACGCTCGCCTAGTCGATCTCCCCGGATATGGATACGCAAAAGTCAGTAAACAAAAACAGGCTGAGTGGGGACACGCAGTTGACCAGTACCTAAAGAATAGATCAAATTTAGTCGGCTTGGTCTTAATCATCGACTCTAGACACCTACCACAACCACTAGACCTCGAGATGCTTACGTGGTGTCGTGGCCAACAATTACCGCTGCTAATTTTGTTAAACAAAGTCGACAAAGCTAAGCAACTAGAACGTAGCGCGTGTTTGCGCGCGATACAAGACATACTAGATGATTACCAATTGGCCGAGATCGTTTTGTTCTCGGCGAAATCAGGAAAGGGTACTGGGGCGGTCCTGCAAAAAATCTACGATTGGTTTGATCTTGCAGCGACCTAATGAGCTTCCCGCCAGTTTGCTCCGACTCCCACGTCAACAACAAGCTCAACATCCAACTCCGCGACCTCTTGCATGACTGGGACAATCGATTGTTGAAGTGTTTCAGTTTGAGACTGCGACACTTCGAAGACGATCTCGTCGTGTACATGTAGCACCATCCTGGCATCTAGTGTCGATTTCACAAGAAATTCGTCGATCGCTACCGTCGCTAGTTTGATGATGTCAGCCGCGGTACCTTGCATCGGTGCGTTAATCGAGACGCGTTCCGCGTAGGCACGCCGCGCAGCCGTACTACTGTGAATGTCATCTAGATAAATTCGACGACCAAAAAGAGTCTCCACAAAACCATGCTCCCGTGCATTCTCTTTAGTCGTTTCCATGTACCGCAGTACCCCGGGGTAGTGTTCGAAGTAATTCTCGATAAATTTCTTGGCCATACTTCGATCAATTCCAAGATGCTGCGCGAGACCGAACACTCCCATTCCGTAGATCAAACCGAAATTGATACCCTTCGCTTGTCGACGCATTTCATCTGTGACCGTGTCATAAGATACACGGAACATTTCGCTCGCCGTCGCTCGATGAATATCGCGTCCAGATTGGAATGCTTGTTGTAATCCTGAATCTCCCGACAAGTGCGCCATAATCCGCAATTCAATCTGCGAATAGTCAGCAGCGAGTAACACTGAGCCGTCTTGAGCAACAAATGCTTCGCGTAGTCGTCGTCCATCCGCAGTTCGTATGGGAATGTTCTGTAAATTGGGTCCAGACGACGCCAAACGACCAGTAATAGCATTAGTTTGGTCGTAAGTCGTGTGTACTCGACCGGACGTTGGATGAATGTAATTCCCTAGTTGGTCCGTGTAGGTCGATTTCAATTTGGTTGCTGCTCGGTACTCCAAGACTACTCCTGGTAGTTCGTGCTCCGATCTTAAGTCCCGAAGAATCTCTTCGGAGGTAGAACGAGTGCCGGTTCGAGTCTTTCGTGGGGCTGTTAGTCCCAGCTCGTCGTATAACACCTCTTGAAGTTGTTTTGGCGAGTTCAAACCAAATGGTCGACCCGCAAGTTCGTACGCTCTAGCGGTGAGTTCTTCGGCGCGAGACTTCAACTCTTTACTTAACTGATCTATTGGTTCACGGATAAGGCGCACACCGTTATTCTCGATACGCGCTAGTGCTGTCAACAATGGGCATTCGATATTTGAATACACAAATGAACACTTCGTCAGAGCCTCTAACTGTTTTCGTAATATGGGAAATACCCGCACATTGACCGCTACGAGTTCGCCTATATACGCGGCCGTTTCGGGTATAGATGCTTCTACAAAAGGAATTTGATTTACGCCGCTTCCTACAAGTGTTTTTGCATCGATCGTGGTATGTTGTAGATGTCTAGAAGAAAGCGCTGAAGAATAATGACCACCTGGAGCAGAACTGTTCAACACGTACGACATGAGTGCAGTGTCCCACATCTCACCCTTCAATTCGACTCCAAAAGCAAGTAAGCATTTCACAGTCTCTTTGAGACCATTACCAATCTTCACGATGCTCACGTCTTCGAGTACTGGTTTTAGTGCTGCAAGTAAGGTCTCCGCTCTGAGTTGTCGGAACTCGGAATCTTTGTGTGTTAGCGGAAAGTATGCAGCTCGATGCTCGTCGGTTGCTATGGCAATTCCCGTGAAACCACCAGCTACGGACGTTGTAGTGCGGTGGGTTCGTGTCTCCAATACGACTTGGCGGTGCTGGCGGATTCTGTCTACCCAAGTATTCATAGTGAACTGGTCAGTGACAATCTCATAGGAAGAACCCAAGCCCTTTGAAGTTGCAGTTCCGTCCAACTCCTTCAAACGTCGCACGAGCGTACGAAATTCCAGTTCTTCAAACATGTCGGTCAGCGCGTCCGTGTCCAACGGCTTGCGAGCGAGGTCGTCGAGTTCAACGCCTAGTTCGACATCACACTTTATCGTTACAAGTTCTCGCGACAGATCGAGATGCGCGACCGCGGCGCGTAAATTCTCTCCGATTTTTCCCTTGATTTGATCCTTGTGTTCGAGAATATTGTCTAGCGACCCGTACTCACCTAACCATTTCGCCGCTGTTTTTGGACCGACCTTATCAACGCCTGGGATATTGTCAGAGGTATCCCCGGTCAGAGTCAAAAAGTCAATAATTTGCTCTGGCATCACAGCAAATTTTTCAATCACGCCTTTGCGATCTAGAGATCGGTCAAACATCGAATCGAGTAGCACGACATTGTCGTTTACGAGTTGCGCTAAATCTTTGTCTGATGAAATAATCAATACTCTTTGACCACCGTGTTCCGCACGACGAGCTAGAGTCCCGATGATGTCATCGGCTTCAAATCCATCCAGCATGAGTACCGACAATCCTAATTTTCGAATTGCCTCGTATGTGAGATCGATTTGCTGAACCATTTCTTGTTGCATCGGCGGTCTCGTAGCCTTATATTCCTCGTACATGTCGTGTCGGAACGTTGGTTTCGCAGTATCAAATATCACAGCAATAGGAGCTTGGGTATACTCGTACATAAGATTTAGCAACATATTCACCACGCCACGGATCGCACCAGTCGGTTGACCCGTCGAAGTCTGTAGATTGGGCATGGCGTAGAAGGCTCGGTAAAGGTAATGTGAGCCATCTACGAGAATTAGTGGCTGGGAACCGGACATGTCACGTTTTCCTTGGTCTAAATGGAGTAGAGGTAATACATGAAATTACTGATTAGTGCACTAGGTATTTGCGTTATGTTACTGTTCTGTTCTGGGACTCTCGTTGCTGACGACGAAATAGAACCAGAGGAGAAAAAGGTTAAAGGACCGGACGTGGTTTTAGTCGAGTCTGAAAAAAAGTCCATCCACGAATTCCGACACAACGGACGGCTCGTGATGATCAAAGTCGTACCGAAAAGAGGTAAACCTTACTACCTTGTACCGGAGGACCCGTCAAAGCATTTTGGAGACCTAGAACGAGCAGAAAAATTAGTCCCAAAATGGATTCTCAAGCGATTCTAATAACGTTCATACGTGGCAGTAATCACCGAACTCCATCGGTCCGAGATCGACCATATACTTGAACAGTACGGGTTAGGTTCAGTTGGAAACTTTCGTGAGACCGCCCACGGAATTGAGAATTCCAATTATTTTCTGAGCATTCAACAGGACGATTCTGGACCAGATCGCACTGAGTTCGTTCTTACAGTACTTGAGCGCGAAACGGATAATCGGTCACTAGTGATGGCTGCGTTGGAGCGTTGTTCTGAACGCGGTCTACCGGTACCCCAGCTGGTAAGTACGAGCGATGGATCTACGACAATCAAACACCAAGGTCGAGAAATTCTCATTTGCGAACGACTTCCAGGGAATCATGTGATCTATCCAACGACACAGCACTGTGCGGCTATTGGGCGTTTCTTAGCGCGGATGCATTTAATCCTAAAACCTTTAGCGATAAATACTGCTTACGAACGCAAATTAGAGTGGATTAAAAAAGTCGCTAATGAATGTCAAGACCACCTGTCTAAAGAAGATTCCAGAGTACTCCGTCGTGCTATTAATCTGGTGGACTCATTATTAGATCGCAATGACGTACAAGGGATACCGGAGGGTATCATTCATGGCGACCTCTTCAGAGACAATGTTCTGTTTAATGAGCACGGATTGTGTGGTGTTCTTGACTTTCATCACGCAGGATATGGCTATTGGTTGTTCGACCTAGCAATTGCGATCAACGATTGGTGTACCGACAACGGAAGCTTGGATCGTGAAAAGACGTTCGCGATGTTACGTGAGTACAACTCGATCAGGAAGTTTGAAAACACCGAATACTGGTGTTTCCCGCACTTTCTGTTGTACGCCGCAGTTTGTTTTTGGCTATCAAGACTAGTCGTATCAGTTCGAGACGACTTACCCGAGGGGTTTCCGCGCAAAGACCCTGAGGAATTTGCGACGATTACCCGAACCCATCTTATGCAACCCTTTCAGATTCATGAATTAATTACATCCGTCTGAACCGAACAAACAACTCCTGCTCAGACTCGTACGTGGACTTCTGGCTTCAGTAGTACGTTAGCCGTGTTTGATCAGATGTTGAAAGAGTTTAGTTAGTTGCACCGTGTCGAACGGTTCCTTAATGTAACCAATACATTCCCCGCGCGGATTAAAAACTACGAGGTAGCCCTGATGCTCGACAAGATATTGCAACTCAGACGTGGACGGAATGCGTTCATAGCCAATTCCAACCTGGTCTGCAAAGTCTTTAATGGTCGCTTCCGACCCAGTAACTCCTAGGAACGATTCTGAATAGGTCGCGACGAACTCACCTACCTCTTCAACTCCATCGCGAGTTGGGTCTACTGAAACAAACATACCTTGAAACAACGCGAATTCTTCAGCCGTTAAGGTGTCCTGAAACCTGTCCACGGCTCGACCCAAAATTCTCATAGTTACTGGACAGATATCTGGACAGTTGGTATATCCAAAAAATGCATACGTCCACTTTCCTGTTAGTTGAGATCCATCAAATACTTCGCCCGATTGTGTCAATAGATCTATTCCCTCTAAGACGCGGGGAGCTGGTAGTGATGCGAAACCAAGTGCTTTCAGTTGCTCTGTATCCAACGGTCGATCTTTATTCACTTGGCCGAACAGGAATAACCCACCAAGCGCGAGCATCACCACGCCAAAAAAAATGAAGACTTGATACTTTTTCACTCTATTCGTTACCTACTTCGCCTCGTCTAATATAAAAGAACCAGTAAGCACTGACAACTAAACCACCGATCAGAAGCCATTGGAAAGCGTATCCCCAATGCATTGCTGGTTCATTCTCGACTAATAATTGTATCGGTGTAAACGCACCCGGGTTGTCGGCAAGCAAACGTATTTCGTCTTCGTAAGCTCCTGTTATTTCTGCCATTAGTTTGAGATTCAGTCGCTTCACACGTTTCGGCCAATCTGGTTGATCGTAAGATTTGTCTGACTGAAAGCGTTTATGGGTCCAAATCACGCCTGTGATTTCTACTGTACCTTCAGGAGTCTCAAATTCTGGAGTTTCGAGAAAGTGCTGTCGGATCGGGAGCCAGCCACGATTAACAAGAAAAATTCCGACACTTGTACGGAATGGAGTCACAATCCAGTGTCCCGGTAGCTGATTGTGTCGTTGATAACCTACGACGAAAGACCGTTCGGTAATGTAGCTACCGCGAAGTTGAATCTGCCGATACGCGGATTCGTGTTCTTGGTATTCTGATTGTTCAATCGCATCTTCGTACAAACGAGCAATGTAGTCGGTACGTTCGGTATGTTTTTCAAATCCTTTGGTGAGTTGCCACAGAGAGAGCGAAATCGTTGTTAACACGACGAGGCCGACTAGTACAACCATCGTCCAACCTCCAGGAGGTTTCTTGCCTAACAGTTTATTCACGATCAAAAAAGACTTAAAGTTACGTGTTGTTTAAACACTCATCGAATTGTATCTTCATTGCGAGCATCGAGGATGCGACTGGGTCCAACAGCAGAGCCGATCTTGCCCGGAACGACGAAGTCTACCAAATGACCAAACTTGCGGCACACTTCTTCCATTGTCACCGCGGGTTCCGATCCAGAGACATTTGCCGAGGTTGAGATAATCGGATTTCCAAACAGTCTTGTGAGGGTTCGTGCTTGCTTGTGACCGGGTACTCGCGCGCCGACAGTTGCACGTTTGCCAGTAACCCAATCCGGAAAACGTTTAGAAGGCAGGATCCAAGTGATATGCCCAGGCCAGCTAGCTACGACTCTTTGCTGGACTTCAGGTGCTAAGTCATCCAACTCATCTTGAAAAGCGGCAGGTTCGGACCCGATCACGATAAACCCCAGATCAATCGAACGTTTTTTTGCCAAGAGTATGCGGTTTACAGCCTTCTCGTTCCATGGGTCGCACGCGAGCCCCCAAACGCCTTCAGTCGCATGTGCGATCACTCCACCTTGTCTTAATAGATTGACCGCTTGGTCGACATCACTGGATGCCACGTTTCATGACTCTAGTTCGCGTTGCACCTCTTGATTGTCAGCAGCTATTTTCGTTACGTTTGTCGCCCTTTCAGCCTGAAGTTTCTGTGCAAGCATTGCGTCTGTCAGAGCTAAAATTTGTACCGCTAAATAGCCCGCGTTCTTTGCACCCGCGGAACCAATCGCAACAGTAGCAACGGGAACTCCACCAGGCATTTGTACAGTGGATAACAACGCGTCAAATCCATTCAAGGGGCCACCGTCTACGGGAATCCCAATGACAGGTTTGGTCGTATGTGCTGCAACGGCACCGGCTAGATGAGCAGCAACACCGGCTGCACAGATGAAAACCTGACAACCATTCTCTTCTACCTTGGCGACATACTCAGCAGTCTGTTTGGGAGTACGATGCGCAGAAGTGACCTTAACTTCAAAGGGGACGCCAAATTCTCGCAACACGGTCGTCGCACCACGTATTTTCGGCCAATCCGATCTAGATCCCATCAAAATTGCTACTAGACTCATCCCTGTTTCCTTAAATGTAGAACTGCAATAAAAGGAATTAATTGTAACGAGAAGACAACTCTCAAATTTCCCGAAAAGAGTACTAGAAAACTCCAAGTTGGTCGTACCAGATCTGCAGATTCGATCAACAAAATTTCAATGGATTATCTGGTTTTTCTATGTGCTTTAACATAAAATAATACTGTACGTATTACTATTATTATTAATATGACCCAGCAATCCTTTCGTGGTTTTTTGTTACAAACCAACTATCGAATCGAAAGAGACAAAGCTGTGCTCTATCTCTACGGGCGATTAGAGAATGGGCAGTCGTTTCTAATACGAGAATCGCGACAACAACCACACTTCGTAATTCGGGACAAGGATGTCGGTCATCCCGAATTGCAAGGAAAAAAGATTGAAAGATCGGAATACCAAACTTTGGATGGACATCCAGCGGCAAAAGTGCTTTTCCAAACGCCAAGAGATCTGCTCTCCGTTAGGGATCGCTTGCACCATCAGCAAGTACCAACCTATGAAGCGGATTTGCGATTCTCGGATGCATATTTAATCCGCAACAACATCCGCGGTGGCATTGAAATCTCAGGTGATCCAGAGTTTAATGATCCATTCGTTGAAGTCGTATTCAATAACCCCGAAATTCGACCAGGTACTATTGAGTTTCAACCGACAGTGCTATCTTTCGATATAGAAACTGATCCGTCCGCGCGTACACTGCTTGCGATTTCAATGTATGGACCTACCACCGATGAAGTCATCGTCGTGGATCCAAAGAAACGTCAGATGCCGGAACGAACAGTTGCGGTTGATTCGGCGGCGGAAGCTATTCAGTTGTTTATCGAACGGGTGCGCGAGCTAGACCCAGATGTACTCTTAGGTTGGAATGTGATCGACTTTGATCTTGCGGTTTTGCTTCGGATCGCCAAGCGAAATCGTTTGAGTCTGCGCTTAGGCAGATCTAATGCCGACGTGAGAATTCTCTCTGCGCGTGGTTTCTTTGGATCTAGCCGTGCCGTGATTCAGGGGCGAATCGTACTTGACGGTATCGGTCTGATTCGCGGTGCTTTTATTCCCTTCTCGGAACACAATCTCGACGCGGTTGCTCGAGAAGTTCTGGGCGAGGGGAAAGCAGTCATTGAAAAGGTACACGATCGTGCCGGTGAAATTCTCAAAAGATACCACGAAGACTTAATGGGCTTCGTCGAATACTCGAGGGCCGATGCAAGGCTTGCTTACCAAATCATCGAGAAATTGAATTTGATTACGCTTGCCGTCAAACGTAGTAAGCTCACAGGCATGGCTCTGGATCGTGTGGCCAGCAGCATCGCCGCGTTTGATTTTGTGTACCTCTCACAGTTGGAACAGAGGAAGATCCGCGCGCCGTCTATGTTGGCCGACAGAGAACACTACCGCAACCGGCACTCTGGAGCATTGGTACTGGAACCAAAACCAGGATACTACCGAAACGTGTGGGCTTTCGACTATCGGAGTCTCTACCCTAGCATCATTCGAACCTTCAATATTGATCCTTTAACTCTGTCCAGCGACCATGAATCCGAAGATGTCATCCGTACTACCAACGACGCTTGCTATCGACGCGACAACGCTATCTTACCTACATTCCTAGATGAGCTTTTTGCGGAACGGGAGCAAGCAAAAGCTGCGGACGACGGGATCTCAAGTCAAGCCATCAAGATTCTTATGAATTCGTTTTATGGTGTGCTTGCGACGCCTCTCAGTCGGTTCCACAATCCGGAAATGGCAAACTCTGTAACCTCATTAGGACGGCATTTTCTGCGTTTTGCGAAATCATGGTTTGAAGATCATGGATATGCGGTACTTTACGGCGACACGGATAGTGTGTTTGTGGAGTCCGACATCACCGACCCAGACAGAGCCTATCAGGATGGAGATCAATTACTCAAAGAGTTTAACACAGATCTAACCTCTTACATTCGTCGAGAGTGGCAACTTAGCAACAAACTCGAACTAGAGCTCGAACATCTCTACACAAAATTTTTCTTACAACACATGCGACGTTCAAAAAGCGGTTCCCGAAAGCGTTATGTTGGTTTCGATTATCGCTCTCAGCAGATTGTGTTCGTAGGGCTTGAATCCGTAAGGCGTGACTGGACCGAACTAGCGAAGGACCTGCAACGCGAAATGTTTAGGAGACTGTTTGCGGATGAATCAGTTGAAGAGTATCTAAGTTCCTATATCGCTGAGTTGCGAGCTGGACGGTTAGACGAGAAGCTCGTGTATAGAAAACGCTTACGTAAACCACTACACGAGTATCGAAAGGTGAGTCCGCCGTATGTCGTAGCTGGTCGAAAATTGGAGTCCCCGAGTAGAGTCATCGAATACGTCATGACCACCGAAGGTCCTGAACCAGTAGAAATACTGACACACGACCCAGATCACGAGCACTATCTGCAGAAACAGTTACAACCAGTCGTGAAACCGATTCTAGATGTTCTGGGACTAGACTTCCATCAAATTGCGCTTCAAGGCTATGAACCAGATGATTTGTTCAAAGAAAAAAATTTACAGAACTGACAGCTATGTAAATTAATGGAATACTGAAAGAGCGAACCTATCGAGACTCGTAGGGGACGAAGCAACGACCTTCACTGTCCTTATCCACATGCAGTCAAAGGTACTATCGCGCTCAGTTTTAAATATTGAAAAGTGTTTTGTAACCTAAGAGTTTCTCGGATTTATACTTTGACAATCTGGTATTCTAGGAGCATATTAGTGCCAACAGATCTTGCAGTTCCCCGATGTTGCATACAAAAGAATTTTCTGTAGTCTGTGCTCTGAGCATTTCCTTTCTCGACGTATGTTGGTGATCCAGTCTACCATCGAAATATGGTCCATCCACTATCGCGATGAAATTCACTCCGTCATCTAGGTTCAGGTTGGACAACCCTATAGCTCTCCTAAATTCATTGAATTGTTGATCTTGCGCACCGCCGCTCTCTTTAGTGTATTTATGACAAGCTAAGAATTTTCTTCCCTTATACTCCCATCGAAAATCTATTGTCTTAGCTTGTGGAGGTATCGCTACGTTAGACGAATCTGGCAACACCACTATTTCACCGTTTGCGATGACTGTTTTCGGGCGAGTACTTGGACTTTGGAATGTTCGTACTCCATTCAAACGCTCGATAAACCGAGCAGCTTCTTTTTTGTAGAAGTTCTGTTTATTTGGGTTAATCGCGAAACACGTTGCGACAATCTCATTTTGCTCAATTTCGCGAATTATCTCTTCTTTTGCGTACCCGTGCAATGAACAAAAAGTTTCAAGTTTTTTATCAAGATCCCCAGATTTCGCAGCCTGAACAACGTCTTTCACGTTTTTCTTGTATGCTTCACGAAATCTTCGTTGGTACATGTCCTCGTAGTCAAACGGCATTGATCAAATCTCGCGCGAGTGAGTAAAACATTCTTCTCCGGTACTGTCCATCATCTCGAATGCCCTTGAACGGAGTCAAGAACAAATCGTCAGTTTCATCGCGGAACACTTGTACTGCTTCGTTCAAGTCTTTGAGTAGGTTCCGTCTCCTACCAAAATCCCCTCCTATTCTCGTAATGAACCGAGAGGAGTGTTTGATATCGTAGGTTTCGATTTCAGCTGCTTCACAGAACCTGATTGATCGCTCCCTAGTGTTGTCAAAAGAGATGAAGCCGAGTTGGCCATCCGGATCATTGAAGCGTATGTATTGCTCTTTCGTTGCACGTGGTAAGTTTGCTTCAAGATCTTCTAGATTTCCAACAAAACGGTCGTCGTAATACACTTTCGTAGATTCACTTTCTACATCAATAAACAACGCTAAACAAACAGGGTTATCGGTTTCGTTGAAAATTTGATTGTGTAGCAAAATGTAAGTACAGAGCCTTTCCCGAAACAATTCACTCTGAAGAAAGCTCGCAGGGATCAGTGCCGCGACAAATTTGCAGTAAGACAAACACAACTCCAAACAAAATTTGTACATATTGTCGTACTCACACGTAGGATACGGTAAGTTTCGTCGCGTCGCTGAGTTTCGAGCAAGCCACGGTGGATTCGTAACACACACTTCAAATCCGGTTGGAAAAGTCTTCAGCGTGTCGCATTCCTTGACGTCTTCGGCTGCAGGATGAATGTCGTAGGAGATAAATTCGTTACACAACTGCAAATCTTGTAAAGACTTGATGATATGGTTTGCACCAGCAAATGGCTCTAGAATGGTCTGTTTCGGAAGATTGGCTTTCTCCGCCCATTCCTGGAACCCCTTCAGTTCAAACGGGTTTTTACTTACAGTAAAGAACTGACCCAACGAACGCTTAGTGTCGACAATAAATTGTCTTGAGCTGTCCACCGGTATATGATACATCAAGACTAACAAGAAGTCCATGTTCCGAGCTTTGCGGGTGTCGATCTGGTGATACTCGACAAATACTTCTATTCGCTGCCCCCAGTTCACCAATTCCTTCAGATTGTTTTAGACTAAGCGTTTCGGAAATTGAGTCAGGATCAGCGATAGCAAACCATTTGTTGGGATTCACTAACAGGCAACTCAGGATCAGCGCTGCGTAACATTTTGGTGTAAGAACAAACACTTAACGTTCAAGTGACTCTTTTGTCTGTAGTAGAAATGTGAACGAACAGCCCAAACTAACACTGGTATGGGAGTGGCCATTGCGGTTGTGGCACTGGGCTGTCGCAATCTCGGTGTCTGTTGCTCTATTAACAGGATTAGTCCCGCAGTTGGACTACTTTAGCGTACATCGCATCGCAGGGATATCGGTCGTGGCGTTGATCGTGTATCGGCTTTTATGGGGAGTGTTTGGCGGCACCTACGCACGATTTAAAAATTACTGGACTACACCGAAAGCGTTTATTCACCATTTCACTGGGAAAGCCGAGCCACGCGCCCACACTTCCCCCGGTGTGTTACTTACGCTCGCGGTATTACTCACGTTAACACTGCAATCTGTTGCTGGTTTGTTTACGACTGACGACGTGTTTTACGAGGGACCGTTGGTACAGTTTGCTGAAGACGAGATTGTTGAAACAGCTACCGATCTACATCACCAAGTGTGGAAGTTCATTCTCGCGCTGATCGCTATCCACCTTAGTGCGCACATTGTCTATTTGTGCTTTTTGCGTAGTAGGATCCCGTTGTCTATGTTCACCGGCCGTAAGTTCACCGAAGACCCAGACACGACATGGTCAGTCTGGGGGGCGACGATAGCTTTTGCTGTCGCGGTAGCAGTGTTTTTAATTTTGTTGTACTACTCGCGATAGGGTCTATGACAATCACGACATGCGTTTCCTACGACACGCACCGCATCCATGATCGCATCTTTATCGTCCTCGGCAACTTTTTCTTTTAAACTACTCATTGCTCCCTTGAAGTTGCTTACTACTTTAAGGAACTTCATCTCTTCGTCTTCGTCCCAGATCCGGTCTAAGGCTTCGCCACCCTCAGATCCTTCGGCAAATAAGTCAGGCATCATTTCGGCATAGTCGTAGAGCGCATTGACATGCATTGACAAGTGATTCTCGAACGGAACATCTCCGTCTAAGATTTGCCGAATCGACTGAAAGTGCACTTCAACCGCTTCCATGCTATGGTGGCGGTATTCTGCTACCTTCTCATTCGCTACAGAAGCGGTAGCAAGCAGCAGAATAACGAGTATTGTGCCAACGAAGTTCGTCTTTTTGTTCATGAGTGGTCCCTCAGACTAGTTGTGGTTTAAAGTGAGAAAGTTTTGTGTGTATCGCGTTAGGACTACGCACAGACTTCGTTGCAAAGTGCTTCAAAATGAGTTACCCGGTCTTCTAGGGCGTTTACTGTTTCCTGCCAAAATTCCGGGGTAGTTAAGTCCCCATCTAAATGCTCGTGTGCCAAGTCTTCTGCGGACATTCGGCCAGTATCGCGTAAAAGACCAGAATAGCGGTTAAAAAACTCATCCCCCATCGAAGTCCGACGTTGATAAATACTCTGGCTAAAGAGATAGCCAAAGAGATAAGGGAAATTGTAAAAACTGATTCCCGAGATGAAAAAGTGCAATTTGCTGATCCAGAAAAGCTCATCCGGTTCGGACAATGCATCCCCATACCAAGAAGTCCAAGCATCAGACATGAGTTTCCGCAACTCGGCAGGTAACAAGGGTCTCGCTTCACGCGCCTCGTAAAAATTCTTTTCAAACTCAAACCGAGTCGGAATGTTGAGCAAGAACGACACAATCGCTGACATTTCTTCCCAAGCAACAGACAAGGCTTGCTGCGGGGTGGTCGCGGTTTGTAATACCGCATCGCGCACTAATGTTTCACCGAAGGTACTGGCTGTTTCTGCCAAGGACATGCCATAAGATCTCTGGGCGTCCGGCAGATCCTTCATGACCCAATGATGGAACGCATGCCCTAATTCGTGAGCAAGTACCGTGATGTCAGACATTGACCCGCCATATGTCATGTAGACACGTGGAGTCTTACTTTTCGCAAACGAAGTACAGTACGCGCCGGGACGCTTATGCGGGCCGATCGTTCCTTCGATCCATTGTTTGGATGCCATCATGTCCACAAATTCTCCCATGGAGGAATCAACTTCGCCGTACGCTTGCGAGATGACCTCTAGTCCCCTTGCGAACGGGAAATTCGATTCGGCACCCGGCAGGACCGGTGCAGGCGCGCGGTTATCCCACGGTCCGTACCGACTCTTTCCGTAGGCGCGAGCCATCGCTTTAGCTGCACGTCTCGCCATTGGTTTGGATTCAGCTGCGACTTGCATGATCGCATTTAGAGTCTGCCGTTCAATATGACTAGCATGTGCAGGTGTATCAAGAAAATGCACCGTTTCTACTCGAGACCTGCGTTTGCACATTTCCAATCGCCATCCTGCTAGCGCATTGATCGCGGCTGCACAAGAATCTTCATGATCCGTCCACGCCCTGTTTATGGCTTGCCAAGCATCCTCGCGAGTACGGTCGCTGGTAGACTGCATTAACGCAGCTGCTTCTGCAATCCCTACTTCTCTTTGCTCATTGTCGGCCGCGACGAGACAGCGGAGTTTCCCAGAGAGTTCCGTGTACAGTCTTCCCCATGCGTGGATGCCGTCTTGACTCAGCGCGCTGACCAAATTTTCCTCGTTCAAACTTAACAACTCATGCCGCCGTTTTCGAGAATGATTGACCGCCCACGCGGATTCAGAAACTGGTGGTTCTGCGAGGTACGAAGCAATTGTGTCATCGTCCGATAAATCCAAAAACAACCGAGTTGGTTGCATCAGTTCACTGAAACGTACACGGTACTTTGTAAGTCTCCCGGAAAGTAACTTTGCTTCCTCATGATTACTCTCCACGGACAGGATACAACTTGCGTACGTACTCGGATTAGCCAGATATTTCCGCGCGTCGTTTGCGAGCACATAAATGTCTCGAGCGGTTGCAACCGCAATATCTCTACTAGCTGAATCAAGTGGTTCTGTGGAAGTAACGAGCGGTGTGAGAGTTTGGTTCTTTTCTTCGATTTGATCTAGAAGAGACGTCAGTGTAGCTAGGTCGGCGTCAATAGCCGGATCGGTTGGTGATAAATACTCCGTCGACAAATCCCATGACGGACCGGCTACATTGGTCATAAAACTCTCCTATTCTTTTCTTTTCAGTGAACAAACTACGGTGCTCGAAGAATTATAGAACTACAGTAACGACAGACTTCAGAGAACAAATGAGGTAGCTTGCTTGCACAGAAGGTACCAAAAATTTTCCTTCAATGATCAGGCCGCGCTAACAAAAAAATTTCGCAAAACTCCCAAGTTTGCTAATATTCTTTATTTAACAAGCCGTTTTTCGATTGTCTTGGTGTAAGGGCTAAGACAAAAACAATTCAACTAACCGGAGAAATTTAAGAAAGTCATGATGAAAAATTTCCTCAGAGGCGCGACATTCTTTACCGTTTGTCTCGGCCTACTTGTACCCGCGTTAGCGCAGGAAGAAGACGAAGAATCTTCGCACGAAATAGAAGAAGTACTTGTCACCGCGCAGCGAGTGGAAGAAAATATTCAGGACGTGCCGATAAGTGTCAGTGCTTTCGGTAGCGACGCACTGGATAAGCAGCAGGTGATCACACCCTCGGACATTCAGATGAACACCCCAAACGTGTCATATACAGCTGCGAATTTTGGAGGGTCCAGTTTTAGCATACGTGGCATCGGCAGTTTGATTACTGGAAGTGCCGCGGAGCCTGGAGTGTCCGCCCACCTCAACGAAATCCCCGTATCGTCCAACCTAAACACGGTTGAGTTTTTCGACATGGAAAGGGTTGAAATCTTGCGTGGTCCTCAGGGAACCTTGTTTGGTAAGAATGCAACTGGGGGTGCAATCAACTTTGTAACCAAGAAGCCCGTATACGGTGACTTTGATGCATATCTGAATACGGAACTCGGCACCGACGCGCATACCCGGTTTACCGCGATGCTCAACATTCCTTTAGAAGATCGCTTTGCCGCACGGGTCGCAATCATGCACTTAACCCGTGATGGCTATACAGAAAATCTAGCGGGTGCGCATAACATCCCAAGAGTCGATGATACCATCGATGGTCGGAATGAGTGGACCGCACGCTTCACCTTTGCTTGGGAACTCAACGAGGCTACTTCCGCCTGGTTCTTATTCAATATCAAACGTGAAGATAGTGATCGTGTCCGCATTAGTAATCAAGTGTGTGAAAGAAATACTCTACCTACGACTGGTTGTACCCCGAATGGTTTTGGTTTTGACAATCCCTACCTGAGCGGTACTACGTTTGGAATATTTGGTGGCGCAATTGGCGCGCTTCCACTCGGTGCATCTGGAGTCGATGGTCTGGCTCAGTACAAGTACCCTCGACCTGATGGTTTAGACTTCCGGACCGTACACACTGACGTAGAGCCCGTCTTCGTTGAGAACGACGATTTCTTCGCGTTGGGAATCAATACGGTTTGGATGGATCTAGATTTCGAAATCCTTGTAGCAATGAACGAATCTGACGGTTATTCGCAGCAAGATTACCTCTTTGACGTTGGACCAACATTACAGCCAACGCCACTCAATCCCTCCGGCATATGGCCGACCTCTGCTCCAGTTACTGGTAATACTGGGGATAACTTTACCAGTCGGCAATGCAACATTTTCGGAGGAACAGCAGGGATATTCGGTGGTTGCATCTACACCGGTATTGACCCAACCGTGTTCTTTACCTTCGACCACTCGTCCGGCGTTTCGACTGATTGGGTGTTTGAAGGGAAGGTGAGCGGTTCAATTGACGATCGCATGAGTTATCTCGTAGGAGCGATATCCCACAACCGCGAACGCGCTACTGATTACATGATCTTTAGCAACACGCTAGACGCGGTTTCTCTTTTCGGTGCGTCTGGATTAGGACTGCCGCCGCTATATCCAGGGCTCTTCATTAACTCGTCTGCTCCAGAGGGCGGACGCGGTAGGAATGATGAAGGTACCGCCGTCTATGGAGAGTTCTATTATGACGTGACCGACACGACACAATTCACTATCGGACTGCGATACAACGAAGACACCAGAACGACGGATGACACTAGCATCTTGCTAAACGCACTGAACCATGTACCGCTGTTGCAAGCTAGTGTATATCCAGGTGTTCGCGCTCATGTAGCTGGAGTGCTTGGTGTACCCGTGGAATTTGTACCGTTAGAGACTGCTCTACAAGCAGCTTACGCTGCAGGTCTACTGCATCCTAATCACCTAATTAACGTAAACGCGGCATCGCGAATCTTTTGGTCTCGAACATCCAATTTACTCCTTGGACCTTTCGCGAGTGGACCGCCAGAGGTTGCACTAGCTCTCTACTACGGCGTATCTCAAGAAGAGATAGACGCCGCGTTGTTGACGGCCGCGTATAGCCCTGAACGAGTGGCGATTAGCCAACGAGTGCCCATCGCACCAGCTTTCGGCGAAGCACGTAGTCTTACTAATAGTCCAGATAGCGGGTCATGGACTGCATTGACTGGACGAATGGCTTTAGACATAAGACTGAATGAAGATGTAATGGTTTATGGTTCACTTAGCAGTGGATACAAACCTGGCGGGATGAATGCGGCAATCCCCCAACAGTTTCAAGGTACTAGTGGCTTCACGTTCGATCGTGAAGATGTCACCGCTATAGAAGTTGGTACCAAGAGTTACTGGTTCGACCGCCGGCTCAATTTAAATGGGTCGTTCTTTACCTATCAATACGAAGGACTACAAGTAACTCGTATCAAGAACAACTCCGCCATCAATGAAAATATTGATGCCAATATCTGGGGCTTTGAAGCAGAGGGTTGGCTCACATTCCCTGAAATGCCAAATCTCATGGTCGACTACGCGTACAGCTACTTGAACACAGCCGTCGACGGCTCAATGTCGCTCGATCCTCTAAATCGTACGGCTGGAAGTGATGATTGGGTTGTTCTGAACAACGTGGATCCAGGCGTTTTGACGGGAATTAACTTTATTGCGCGTAAAGCACACATCACCAATGATGTCGTCGCCGCGGCGTTAGCGAGAGGCGCGACTGCTGACATTCGTAATGGCTTGACAGCAGTATCAGTGTCGTACCCGGTGAACGAATTTGGAGTGTCAATTCCTGCATATTTCTCGAGAGCATTTCTTGATGCTCTAGGTGTCGAAACCCTTGACGGATTACCGTCGGACCTTGACGGAAACTCGTTACCGAACTCTCCGAAACACACCTTCAAACTAGGATTGACTTACACTACAGATTCGCCTCTTCCCATGTTTGACGGGACACTGTCTCTAAGGTGGGACTACTACTGGCAGAGTGAGTCCTACAGTCGAGAATTTAACACCCCTGGCGACGAAATTGATGCATGGACGCAAATGAACGTGAGTGCAACTTTTGAGAGCCGAAACGGACGTGTTATTCTGAAGGGATGGATACGAAACCTAGAAGACAATGACAACGTTACCGGGATGTACTTAACCTCAGATTCGTCAGGATTCTTCCGCAACTACTTCCTGACTGAGCCGCGTGTCGCGGGTCTGTCTTTCCGTTATTCAGTGAAGTAAACTATTTCCTAATCCGAATTAAATTCGCGTTAATGCTCTTACCACGCTCTGAAGTGGTAAGAGCATTTTCTTTGGTCGCAACTGAAAGAGGGATCGCATAACTCCCCACAACGATCTCAAGTAACAATGCTTTCTGCCAAAACCTTCTTGAAGCTAGCCCTAGCCGTAGCTGTTATCGTTTGTGTCGCGTTATTCTTTTTCTTACCGCTACACGAGTATCTCTCGTTTGAGTATTTACAGCGGCAAAGAACTGCCATCGTCGACCTCTATCTAGCGCATCCCACTCTGTTTATTGCGACGTACATAGCCATTTACGTCGTATTGACTGGCCTCTCAATTCCGAGTGCAACCTTACTAACTTTGATTGGCGGCGCGGTCTTTGGAATTGCTATGGGGACTGTCGTGGTTTTGTGCGCGAGTACTCTCGGGGCAATATTCGCATTTATTTTGGCACGTTATGTCTTACGTGACTACGTTCAAGAGAAGTTCAGCAAGTACTTAGGACACGTCAACCGTGGCGTAGCGGAAGAAGGCGCGTTTTACTTATTTGGTCTCCGGGTAGTCCCAGTCGTGCCCTACTTCGTAGTCAATTTTGTAATGGCTTTGACACCAATTCGCCTGTGGACTTATTGCTGGGGCACGCCGCTAGGTATGTTGCCGGGGACAATTTTGTACGTTAACTCCGGTCAAAAGTTGGGTAATTTGCAGTCTGCTTCTGGGATTCTGTCATGGTCACTCATACTCTCGTTGGTAGCACTTGGACTCTTCCCACTCGTCGCAAAAAAATTGGTGGATGTAGCGCGCTCGCGCATTCGCAAGTCGCTTTAGTTTAGGATATCCTGGCAAACAGACTCTCTCTTCTAAGAGCTCTGTAGGAGACCGACCTATTTACGTCTTTTTGAACTCCACGAGGGAAGTACTCCTAGATTACACTGTGAAGTGCACTTTTTGTGATCGGCTGTGCATTTTGAGTAACGAATCTAGTAC
>JAAXGW010000026.1 GCA_012267385.1 OMG group bacterium | reverse complement strand
AGGCGGGGCACTTAACGCGTTAGCTACGACACCGAACCTGTCGAAAGGCCCGGCATCTAGTGCCCATCGTTTACGGCGTGGACTACCAGGGTATCTAAT
Organism: OMG group bacterium; assembly: GCA_012267385.1. Classification (GTDB taxonomy): domain Bacteria; phylum Pseudomonadota; class Gammaproteobacteria; order Pseudomonadales; family Azotimanducaceae; genus Bin55. Next base: position 200,790 of record JAAXGW010000026.1, on the reverse strand, counting down.
CCTGTTTGCTCCCCACGCTTTCGCACATGAGCGTCAGTTTCAGTCCAGGAGGCCGCCTTCGCCACTGGTGTTCCTTCCTATATCTACGCATTCCACCGCTACACAGGAAATTCCACCTCCCTCTACTGAACTCTAGTTTGTCAGTTTGAAACGCAGTTCCCAGGTTGAGCCCGGGGATTTCACATCTCACTTAACAAACCGCCTACGCGCGCTTTACGCCCAGTAATTCCGATTAACGTTCGCACCCTCCGTATTACCGCGGCTGCTGGCACGGAGTTAGCCGGTGCTTCTTCTGTAGCTAATGTCATGACGAACTGGTATTAACAGTTCGCTTTTCCTCACTACTGAAAGTGCTTTACAACCCAAAGGCCTTCTTCACACACGCGGCATGGCTGCGTCAGGCTTTCGCCCATTGCGCAATATTCTTTACTGCTGCCTTCCGTAGAAGTCTGGACCGTGTCTCAGTTCCAGTGTGACTGATCATCCTCTCAGACCAGCTATGGATCGTTGCCTTGGTAGGCCATTACCCCACCAACAAGCTAATCCAACGCAGGCTCTGCTAATAGCGCGAGGTCCGAAAAGCCCCCGCTTTCACCCTTAGGTCGTATGCGGTATTAGCACGAGTTTCCTCGAGTTATTCCCCACTACTAGGTAGATTCCTACGCGTTACTCACCCGTCCGCCACTAGGTCCCGGCCGAAGCCGGCGCCCCGTTCGACTTGCATGTATGAGACCTGCCGCCAACGTTCAATCTGAGCCATGATCAGACTCTTCAATTAAAAGTACTGTGTTGACATATCCCGTGTATACGGGGTACGTCTATGTTTTGTCTGCTCTTGGCTCTGCTTCATTATCGAGCGCCCACACGAATGGCTTGTTTATTTTTAAAGATCACGTCGCAACCGCACAAGGATTTCCGCAACGGGCGCGCAAATCCCCGCCGATTTACGACAAAGGGATGAGGATTATAAGGGATGGGATGACAGAAAATCGACGAAATTGCAAACTTTTTTTGAAATTATCGAAATTCTCAATTCTCTGTACCTAGGAGAGATGTCGCGCGACACCCCAAGACTTGCGTCCCCTTCGTAACAAGTGAAACTCGCCGAACAGTGCATCATTGCGTTGAAGCTCAAAGTTAACATCGGTAACCGGCGCGCCATTAACAGAAACACCACCAGAATCAAGTAGCCTTCTTGCCGCGCTACGAGATTGCGCGAGCTCCGTGTCGCACAATGCGACTGTCAAGGGGACCTTATCAGCAAGCTTTGTTCGCGCTAAGCCATCTTGCCATAATTGTCCCAAATCCGTCGCCGTTAATTCGGCAATGCTACCGCCAAACAATGCGTCTGTGATGCGTTGTGCTGCCTGCAAACCCACATCTCCATGTACTAGAAGTGTCAATTCCTGAGCGATAGACTTCTGTGCAAGTCGAGACTCTGGTCGTTCCAAAGATTGTGTAATCAGCTCGGCTCGTTCGGATGCAGGTTTCGAGCTAAAAGTGTGTATGGCGTTACCAATTTCCGAATCGGCGACATTGAACCAATATTGGTAAAAACTGTACGGTGAAGTTAACTGTGAATCGAGCCACACCGTACCACTAGCCGTTTTCCCAAATTTGCTACCGTCTGTCTTTGTTAACAACTTCAACGTGATTGCATAAGCCTGTCGCTGCGAAGCACGCCGTACCAAGTCGGTGCCACTCACGATGTTTCCCCATTGATCCGATCCTCCTACCTGCACTGAGCAGTCGTATCGACGTGCGAGTTCAAGAAAGTCGTTGGCTTGCAACAACATGTAACTAAACTCGGTAAATGAAATTCCGGCGTCTGCGCGCTCAAGGCGGGTTCGAACGCTATCTCGTTGCACCATCGCATTTACCGAAAAGTGTTTTCCGATGTCGCGTAAAAAATCGATGAGTCTGAATTCCGCCGACCATTCGAGATTGTCAACTACTTTAAGCGCATTAGATCCAGAGTCCGAGAAATACTTAGAGGCTTGTTCTTTGCATAACGCGACCCATTCAGCAACACGTTCCCGCGTATTCAACGCACGTTCGGCTTCTCTGCCGGACGGATCGCCAATCAATCCAGTCGCACCGCCAATAAGAACAATAGGACGATGACCGTGCTCTTGAAATCTCTTTAACGCAAGCAGCGGAACTAGATTTCCAATGTGTAAGCTTGGTGCAGTTGGATCAAATCCTGAATAAACAACACGGGGTGTCGTCCTTAGGTGGTCGTCTAAGGCGTTCAAATCCGAAGTCTGCGCGATTTGTTTACGCTCATGTAAATCTTTAAGAACTGAATTAGCTGTCATAAGATAGGATATATCGCAGTTCGGTGGTTCTCTCCGACTACCAGAAGTACCGAAGGCACAGGAGTGAAAGAATCTTTAAGTGTGGTTATTTCCACGCTAAATTATAGATTGGAGCTACAAGGCCAAAATCATGTGAAAACCAGACTGTAAATGCACAAGAACCTTGTTCTGATCGTGTTTTCTTGAAAATTCTTGCTAAATCAAACAAAAGTCCCTAATCTTGGACATAATTGTCCTCAAACTTCTTATAATCGATTTCCTTTCGTTCCGACAGAGACCTTCTCTCCTTGTGTTTACTAGGATGACGAAGTTCGATCGATGTGAATGACTTGAGCGGTCGGGAGTTCGACTGCTGGCGTGGTGAATTACCGTGATAACCGGCAGATACACCAACACAAATACAGGAAGTATCAAGCTGCAATCCGAACCAGGTTGCAGCGAGAGGAATCAGACAATGCGTAAATTTTCGTTTCGAAGTCTATTAACGTGCTGCATAGGAATTGGAGCGTTTGTGTTCGTCCTCATAGTTCTCTCCAACAAACCCACCGTCCTGAGCACATTGAATTCCGGAAACTTAGAGGCGTTGCCGATCAACGATTCGGATGAGTTATTTCTCACACTCGATGAGGGTATAGCATCGCTCGAGACCACAGCCTCTGAATCTATTAGCGAAGAAGCTTCGCCAACAGCAATCGATCCTTTTTTCAAAGTCAAAGTGAAGAGAGGTGATTCTTTGAGCTCGATTTTTCAGCGAGTCAAAGTCCCACAAGAAGATCTGCTCGCTATCCAAAAGGTTTGCCCTGAGGAGTGGGGGGACCAATATCTCGACGTAGGGCAAATATTGAAATTTCAGAAAAACGTTGACGGCACCTTAGTGTTCTTCGAGTTTATCAAGGATCGGTTGACGAGTTATGTCTTCACGCGAATCGACGATACGTTCACCGCGGAAGTCAAAGAAAAGAAAGTGATTTCTAAGAAGACGTTCCATCGTGTTGAGATTGAGAGAGGACAATCTGTGATTTCCGCCGGATTAGCAAGTGGGATCAAACAAGAGCTAACCCTTTGGCAGCTACCCAAGCTGTTGCAATGGGATCTAGACTTTCACCACGATATTCACCCTGGTGACTCATATGAAATTCTGTACTTTGAAAACTACATTGAGGGCGAGTATATTGGCGACGGTGATATTGTGGCGATCACATTTAACAGTGGTAAGACCACACATCAAATCGTGCGATATCGACCCTCCGAAGACGCATTGATCAAATACTACACTCGAGATGGCACTTCCACAGAAGGCCAATTTCTGCGTGCACCTCTGGAGTACACTCGAGTTTCATCTAACTTCAATCCGCGCAGGTTGCATCCGATTTATAAACGGTACATGCCGCACAACGGTATTGACTATGCGGCACCCACGGGAACGCCGGTGTATGCTACTGGTACAGGCGTGGTCACCGAGGCCGGAAAGAAAAGACTGAACGGTAACTATGTCGTGCTGAAGCATGGTGCAACGTATCAAACAAAATATTTACATCTTCACAAGATTGATCCAAAGATCAAAGTCGGCGCAAAAGTTGTCCAAGGACAACGTCTCGGTAGTGTAGGTATGACTGGTGCCGCGACGGGACCACACCTGCACTACGAGTTTCTCGTGAACGGCGTGCACAAAAATCCAAAGACTGTAGACCTGCCAAGGAACGAGAAGTTAAAAGGCGATGAATTGATACCATTTCAACGACATGCAGATGAAGTATTGGGCTTGATGGCATCATTCGTGTCAAGTCAAAAGAGACTACAAGCGGCAGAAACCGCTCAGTAAAGACTTCTCTTCCATTCACGAGAGTGGGCTATTTCATTGGAGCTATATCAGGTACTAGCATTGATGGGCTTGACCTAGCGCTAGTCGAGACAAGTACTAATTCCGTAGAAATCAAACACGCCATCACGGTGCCCTTTCCAGACGAACTTCGTGCTCGCCTGCTAGGTCTCACATCACAACCAATCCAAAACGTGGTTCAACTCAGCCATTCTCATGCTGAACTAGGCAAATTTATTGGCGAGCAGGTCGCGCAATTCATTTCAACTACGGGTTACTCCGCCTCAGACATCGTCGCAGTAGGTTCTCACGGTCAAACGGTGAGTCATGCACCCGAAGGGGAATTCAGCTATTCGTACCAAATTGGTGATGCAAGTCGGATTGCAGCTATATCGGGTGTTGACACTATTGCGGACTTTCGCGCTGCAGATATCGCCATAGGTGGTCAAGGAGCACCCCTAGTGCCGATATTACATGATCGTGTTTTTCGTTCTGAGCACGCTGACCGAGTCGTTGTTAATATTGGAGGAATCTCTAATGTCACCTATCTCCCGAAGTCGAGGGCAAATCCCATTGTCGGATTCGATACCGGTCCTGGAAATGCTCTATTAGATACTTGGACGCAAAACCACTTTAAATGTAGCCACGACAACAACGGCGATCTTGCGAGTTCAGGTTCTATAGTTAAAGAGCTACTCACGCAACTCTTAACAGATCCTTGGTTCGAAGTTGCGCCTCCAAAGAGTACTGGTAGAGAACACTTCAATGTTGAGTACATACACGACAATGTTCAGTCCAGCGGCGCGAAAACGACACCCATAGATACACTCACAACTCTTACCGAGCTTACTGCGACTTCACTTAGCACCGCAATCAGAAAATGGTGCTGCAATTCAGGTGAAGTCATCGTTTGCGGTGGCGGGAGACTGAATCAGTTTTTAATGGATCGGATCGAGTATCACTTACCGGACCATGTTCTCCAAACGAGCGACATGCTGGGAATTAATGGAGACTCAGTGGAGGCCGCTACGTTCGCTTACTTAGCACATTTGTTTGTAAACCGAGAAGCAGGAAATATTCCTACTGTAACAGGAGCGAAGCGCGAAAAAATTCTAGGTTGTTTATATCCGGCGTAGGCTAGATGGTGAAAGAATTGCCGCATCCGCACGTGTTAGTGGCGTTTGGATTGGTTACGACAAATTGCGAACCTTGAAGATCTTCCTTGTAGTCGATTTGCGAACCGACCAGATAAGGATAGCTCATTGAATCAACGATCATTTTGATGCCGTCTTGAACAACCACCGAGTCGTCCACCTCAACACTTTCATCGAAAGTAAAGCCATAAGAAAAGCCACTACATCCACCACCTGTGACAAAAACACGAAGATGCAGCTCAGGAATTCCTTCCTCTTGAATCAATTCGGCTACCTTAGCGGCGGCACGAGAGGAGAATTGAATGTCAGTAGCTGTAGCGGTCATAGATAACGATTATATTTGGTAGTGGTTTCGCGAACTTGGAAATTTTCAGTATGCGTAGTGTTGTCTCTACAAAGCGTGTGCTCTACCGAAAACGTCAGTACGTTGTGAATACATTGAGTCTTCAACTGCACTGGTCCACCATTTGCGCAACGACAAACCTTGCGCTAGACCTCCAAAACTCGTCGTTTCTTAATATGTACGCGTCAAATGTTTGTCAAGTGGTTCTACATTGAGTAACTTGTACCTTTGGTTAAAGGTGCTTCATCTCACGTTTATAGTCACGTGGTTTGCAGCTTTGTTTTACCTTCCACGATTGTTCGTGTACCACGCCGAGACTACCGACTCCCCAAGCTTGTCTCGATTCGAAGTGATGGAACGCCGTTTGTATTTTGGAATTCTGTTACCCTCTTCGTTACTCACGCTCGTGTTGGGAGTTCTGCTGTCCTCCCTAGCTTGGGAGGTGTACGTCGCCGAAGCTTGGTATTGGGTGAAAGTATCCCTCGTGATATTACTGTTCGGGTATCAAGGAATGTGTTCGCGCTTTCGCAAGCAGTTTGCGAGTAATCAAAACTCCCATTCCCACACCTTTTATCGAAGGTTCAATGAAGTCCCTTCCGTAGTTCTAGTGTTAATACTAATTTTGGTCATCATCAAGCCCCTCTCCCATTGACCAATACTCTCCTGCCAATTCTGATTGGAACAACCTATGCATAAACGATCTGCAGAAGCATATCAGCGTGCCTTGCAACTGATCCCTGGTGGAGTGAATTCGCCTGTCCGGGCATTTAAAGGTGTTGGTGGTACGCCAGTTTTCTTTGAATCAGGAGAGGGTCCGTTCCTTTTCGATCTCGACGGGAATAAATACGTCGACTATGTTGCGTCTTGGGGGCCAATGTTACAGGGCTACAGTTTTCCTCCTGTAGTTCAAGCTGTGTCGACACAAGCCCAACGAGCTACCAGTTTCGGGGCACCTTGTATGCTGGAGTTAGAGTTGGCAAACCTATTGGTTTCTAGTGTTCCGTCATTAGAAAAAGTCCGAATGGTAAACTCGGGCACCGAAGCAACAATGTCGGTAATTCGGTTGGCAAGAGGGATTACCAATCGCGATCGAATAGTGAAGTTCACTGGTTGCTTCCATGGACACGCAGACTCGTTACTGGTCCAAGCGGGTTCCGGAGTCTTAACTCTAGGACTACCCGATTCTCCGGGAGTACCCACAGCACTCGCTCAACAAACGCTGTCTCTCCCGTACAACGATATCGAAGCTGTCCAAGATGTGTTTACACAATTTGGAAATGAGATCGCCGCGGTGATCGTGGAACCGATAGCCGGCAATATGGGATGCATCCCACCGGTCGCGGGTTTTCTGGAAGAACTGAGAACGCAAACAACTCAACACGGGAGTTTGCTAATTTTCGATGAGGTCATGACAGGTTTCCGAGTAGCTCTCGGTGGTGCACAAGAAATGTTCAAAGTCACGCCGGACCTGACTACGCTGGGTAAAGTCGTTGGTGGCGGCCTACCCGTTGGCGCTTTTGGTGGTTCGGCAGAACTCATGGATCAACTCGCGCCCCTCGGACCAATCTATCAATCTGGGACACTCTCGGGTAATCCGCTTGCGATGGCAGGGGGATTCGCATTACTCAATTCTCTCGATACGGACTTTTACGATAAACTCGACGAACTCACTGATTATTGCACGAACGGGATTCGCGACTTAGCGAAGAAACACAACATCGGTCTATGTGTCAATTCAGTGTGCGGGATGTTTAGTTTTAACTTTACATCGCAATCAAGAGTTTCAAACTACCACGAAGTCGAACAGTGTGATTCCACCAGATACGCAAAGTTTTTTCACGAAATGCTTCGTCAAGGCATCTACTTTGCACCGTCCGCGTATGAGTGTGCGTTCGTCAGTGGAAGTCACACAACATTGGAGATTGATCAAACTTTGGCAGTTTTCGACGATGTGTTGAAACTGTTGTGACCAACGACTACCACCTCTTTGGTATTGGCAACGCCTTACTTGACACCGAGTATCAAGTATCGGAAAGATTTCTCGCTCACAACAAAGTTTTGAAGGGTCGCATGACTCTGATTGACTCTGCCCGTAGAAGCGCACTAATCAACTCGGTGGATGGGACGCCAGATGATGTGAGTGCCGGAGGCTCCGTCGCAAATGCCATCTATGCTGCTCAAGGATTTGGCTGTCAAAACTTTTTCGCTGGAGTCGTAGCGGATGACAATGTTGGGATGGCGTTTATTAACGAATTGACCGACGCCGGTATCGACACTCTACCTCCACGCAAGACTGCACGGGGCGATTCTGGACAGTGTCTGATTTTTATTACGCCGGACGGGGAACGCAGTATGAACACTAGCATCGGTATCGCGGACTCGTTTGAATTGAGCGAACTGCCGATTCCGACAATCCAGAGCGCGGAACTTGTATACGTGGAGGGTTATCTTGCAAGTTCGCGCGCCGGACGGGACGCTGCAAGGAACGTTATCAACCACGCTCGCGACGCTGGGGTAAGAACATGCATGACACTCGCGGACGTATCGATCGTACAGAACTTCAAAAGCGCGCTTGAGTACATCGTCGCGCCAGAACTAGATTTCTTGTTTTGTAATGTCGAAGAAGCTCTGGAGTGGTGCGATGTCAATAGTGTTGAAGGAACTTACGATCCTTTGCTGTCTATTGCGCGGTTGTGTGTTATCACTCTCTCAGAAGCTGGCTGTATCGTCATCGAACGGGAACATTCTCCCATGCGAGTATTGGGGTTTCCACACTCTCCTCTCGACTCAAATGGTGCCGGGGACATGTTCGCTGGGGCTTATCTGACCGGTGTGATCAACGAATGGGACAACTATCGCTGCGCCCAGTTCGCTAATTTCGCTGCAGCAAAAATCGTCACGCAAATCGGCGCACGACTGAATTCCCTTACCGGTTACCGCGAATTGTGGCGCGCCTTTCACGACGGTTCAAGATAAAAAGGAATTTCCTGATCTAACGTCATTTCGTTAGGGGATAGTTTCCAACGGTAAGCTAAAACTCTAACGTTTTCATTCAGTGCTTCCCGCATGGCTTCAGCGTATTCGACATCAACCTCGGAAGCAACCGTGACCGTTTCTACTCCGGTGTGTAACACTGCGAAGAATAGGATCGCGGTGAAACCTTGCTTAGCTAATGATTGGAGTGCTCGTACGTGGCGCGTTGCTCGCGAACTTCGGGCATCTGGAAATCGACCGATGCCACAATGCCCCCAAGTTACACTTTTCACTTCGATTACCGTGGTTTCATTACCAAAATCAAATCGACCTCTTTCACCTGGAATTGTGATCTCACGTAGAAATTGTTCGTTCTCCGGAACCTGATAAACAAGTTTATGTTCCAAAATTTCTGACACTAGTTGATTAGCCCGTGCAGTGTTTACACAGACTAAGTGTCGTTCGTCTGTTTCGACTAGTTCGATTGAGTGCTTCAGCTTGCGTGTGGGATTCGAGCTGGTTGAGTACCAAATTCGATTGCCTGGTGTATTACAACCAGTCATCGCACCGGTATTCGCACAGTGTACCGTTAGTTCCAATCCCTCTAGTGTAGCTACGTCAACGAAGAATCTCTTGTATCGTCGTACAAAGATTCCTTCCTGGAGTTTGCCGTCAAATTTCATAGTAAATAAATTTGTAAAATTCCGTGCCTTATTTTTTGGTCAACCATCTAAACTACGCTCAGGTCTTCAAGTCCAAGCATGACAGCTAGCAAGTCTTCCAAAAAGGATGAAGAAATTTTGGGTACCTTTGAATTGTCTGGTGCCACCGGAGGCAAACAAAAGCTACAAAATACTTTACCGAAGAAACGAAGTCCTATGCGTAGAGCACGAGTTGTACATCGGCGGACCCCTAACATCGATGCTGCGACCGAAGTCGTGTCACAATCAGTAGCAACCCGTGTCGGTGAACGAGAAAATTCGAAGCCGCAAGCCGTGGTTGCGGACTCCCAAATTTTAGCTGGTGGCGTCAATAAAAAAGCCCGTTCTCCAACGGCTCGTAAGCGAAAGAGAGAATCAACCGATACCGACATTCAGCTAGCGGGTAGTGCTGCGTCGAAACCTACCACTAGACGTCGAACCACGAGCAGTCAGCGTACGGATCGGAAAGCTGAAACAAAGCCGACTCACAAGAAACCAACTGGTGGACCAAGTCAGCAACGATCGAGCACAGCGAAGAGAGTTTCTAAACCCGCTCGAGTAAAGCCTGAAAGTACCAAAGCAGATACGGTACCAAAGAAAACCTCGAGCAAAACAGGCAAAAGAACACCTAAGAAGAGAGCGGCCAAACCGACAGACCAAGTAGAGGGCACTGCGCAACAATTAAAAAGGAAGGCGCGCGTCAAGAGAAAACCGCGTAAAACACGTTCAAAAACCGCAGCATCATCCAGCGCTCGTCACACAGTGGATATGGCTAACGAAGACTATGTTATTGGTTTTCAAGGAATCTACTACAAGCCTTATCGATTGACTAATAAAGATTTGTTCATGTCTGGGGCACAACAAGACCACTTTATGGACATACTCATCCGGGCGAAAGAAAAATTGCTAGCGGAAGAAGCCGACCGAGCAAGTCAACTACAGGAGAATGACGCGAGCAATCTTCCCGATCCTTTAGATCAAGGAACCAACGAAGGAGTTTTTCACAATCAACTACGGACAAGAGATCGGGAAAGCCAACTAGTGAGAAAAATTAACCGAGCTATCGACTGTTTAAAAACTGGGTCTTACGGATACTGCGAAGCCTGCGGTTGCGAGATTCCAATCCGTCGATTGGAGGCAAGACCTATTGTGACAAAGTGTATCGACTGTAAAGAACGCGATGAATTACGGGAACGACAGTTAGGTCAATAGTATTTCACAAACGAACTACAAACTAAGCTTCAATCATAAACCGTCATTGGCTTAACAACACTAAATGACCAGCGTGTTGGATGTTCCCAATACACGATCAACCGCATGCGGGACCCAGTCCAATAAGCTCTAGAAAATCTAGATAGACTTGTTGTGGATGGTGCATTTTTCGTCAATCGTGTATAGACGGATGATGATTCAGAATCGATAGCAATTATTGAACTCACTCTGTCGATTTTCGGATACTGTTGAACTGCACTAATTTCGAAGTTGCTTTCGATCGGAGACTAGAAATTTGTACAAAGTTTGTATGTTTTTTATCGATTTACACGACCGAATTCAAACCCTTACACATTAAAATAGTTTTATCCGTTGGAGGTGGAAACGAAACTCGCGTGCTCTTCGACTACGATCGAAACTCTCGTTTCGTTCACTCTCCAACCTCGCGCATCGATAGCGAGCTACCCAGATCACTAATTCTTGAGAGGAAATTGATCCATGAAAAATTTTTTGAAAATTGTCGGTTTATCGTGCATTTTCGCATTCGTTGCAGTGTGTAGCTATGCAAGCACACTAGTGCCTTACAAAATTACCGGCGAACTCATTACGATCGAACCGGAAACTGAAGAAGGAGAAACTGCTCAGACTGAGGACGACGCCGCAGCTGAAACTGAAGAAGTTACACCTATAGAAATTCCAGCAAATGAACCGGTTGACCTGTCCGAAGCAACTTTGACCATGTCATATGAAACAACCAACTCAGAGGGCGAATCCGAAACAGTTATGTTGTACGAAGGTCCTTACCAAGAAGACTTCGCGCAAATCGTTGCAGTATCGGAACCTAGAGAAGTCAAAATTTCGCTGAAACTCACCGAAGATAGCGAACCAATGATAATAAACACAGTAATAGGTACAGACGCGGATGTTCGTCTCGCGTATTTAGACCGACCAGGGCCGCGAGACGAATTTCTACTCGTTGGAGCTACAAATCAAGTAATGAATCCTGAGAATCGGTTTACCGTGTCTGGAGACTTGGGTTTTCTCGGTTCCGACGTGTCGAGTGTGACAACGGTGATGATGAGGGCTATGTACTTCAATGACGAAGGACAAAGACGATTTAAGTCCTGGGGGCCGGTCTTATTGAACAACGACTCATTCATGATTCGAGGAGATGTTGATGGTCCTTTGATGGCACTAATGTATCTCAATGACGGGAACAATTATTACTCGAGTGCTGAAATTATTCTCGAACCACAAACAGATCTGGTGGTATCTCAGCTAGGAAAGCAAACGCAGGAGCTCAGCATAACTAGTGGGAGTGGATACCACAGCAAGCTTGTTGAGAGTTGGCAACAAGACAGCAATTACATCTCTATGATTGAAGCATATGCTTCTGAATACGATAAATTCCTTGTTCGCTGGGAGGCTGGGGAACCTGAACCTGAAGTATCTGACGAGGACTCTGATGTAGCAGAGAGCGAGACCGGTGACTCATCCGCGACGGAAGAAGTTGCCGAGACACTCACACCTGCAGAGGGTTGTGAAGATGCAGTAGCGCAAGAGAGTGAAATCCCTGATTCGTCCTACCCAACTCCACAGTACTATCGATTACAGCAAAAAGCCATGGCGTTCAAAAACGACAAGCTTAAAGAAATTGCTGAAGGCGATGACGACCCAATGGCACGCTATTTAGCTCTCGAATTTAGACCGTATGGTTATTTCGACCCGGCGTCGCAACTTGCTGCCCTGCAACCGCTTGTTGATGAATTTGACGAGCAATTTGTTGAGTCCAATCTAAACCCAAAAATTGAACAACTAAACCAAAGCATGACGCTCATGAATAACGATGCAGCATTGGTACCGGGTCAAAAAGTTCCAGAGTTTTCATTAGCGGATTACGACGGTGAAGACCGCTCGTTATACAGTCTATTAGCTGATAACGACATGGTCTTAATCGACTTTTGGGCGTCTTGGTGCGGCCCCTGTATCGCAGACTTTCCTGAACTCAAAAAACTCCACGCTGCTTACACTGACGAAGACTTTGAAATCGTCGGCGTGTCCATAGACAGCACTGACGAAGATTGGATCGGTGGTGTAGACGAACACGAACTGCCTTGGATTAACTTAGGTGAAGTAAAGGGCTGGGAAGGTCCCGTGTCTACGATGTATGGCGTGAACGCTATTCCGAAGGGATTTCTTGTTGATTCAAAGGGTTGTATTTACAAGAAGAACATCCGACCCGCAGCTCTGAAAGAATTCCTAGTCGATCGCTACGGCATGGATGAGTCGTTAGAAGAGCCGGAAGTAGAACCCGACGACTCACAAGAGGTATCCAGCTAATCTATCTAATGTGCCGCTCGGCGGTACTTCTTTGTAGATTCAGATGAACGCATAGTGCGCGTGGGTAGTACATGTAAAAACCTGCGCGCGCTATGTACTCTTCTTACTTCCTCAAACATCTCATACCCTCTTGCTCAACGCTCGGTAACCGAGCGAATTGCTTTGTTTACAGGATTCCTGCAGCAATTCCCGATGCTAAATTACTTTTTCTCGATGATGGGATGAAACGACTGGCGAACAAGATTCAAATCACAAATCCCACCTCACGATCTCCTGAGGAAAAAGAGAGCTGGTACTAATCGATTTTTGGGTTTCTTGGTGCGGTCCCCATGCTTTGCAGATTTTCCAGAACTTAAAAGGTTTACTCTGCATACAGCGACGAAGGATTTGAAATAGTTGGTGTCTCAATCACTGACAATATGAAAAACTGAAAGCACCGCATGGACAAGCATGAACTTCCGGGGATGAACCTCGGTAAACTTAAATATTGGTATGATCCTGTGGCGGTAAATTATGGTGCTAACGCGATCCCTAAAGGATATCTGGTCGATTCACAAGGATGCATTTACGAGAAGAATATTCGACCTTGGGACCCCAAAGATTTTCTTGTCTAACGATACGGCATGGACGAATCTTTAGAGGAACCAGAAGTAGATACCGACGCTGACCTGGACGTTTCCGGCTACCGGGTATATAGTTAATCGCTTCACGTGTTTGACTTCTCGTGGTTGGATTACCGAGGTTTAACGAAGAGCTGTACCGAATCTAACGTCGGTTAATGTATAGTTCCCGTGGGAAGAAACCAATCACGGGTACTTTCGTATTGATCTCAGCGCTTCGAACTACGCTAAGAAGCATATAACGTAATTTGACGTTGCTACTCTTCACGCGCTCTAAGTTCGTGCCTTGTAAAAAACGGCTTCAATTAAAATAGTGTTACGTTATGGAGGTAAAAACGTACGCGCGAGTCATTTTTAAAAAAATGACTTGCTTCCGTGACTCCTCCTTGGTCCAAGCTCTTTCATTACTGAGCTACCCAGATCACTAAACATTTTCGTGAGGAAATTGATCCATGAATAATTTTCAAAAAGTCCTTAGCCTGTTCGTTGCCTTCGCACTGGTTGCGATAAGCAATGCAGGTCACCCGGATGCTTTTAGCATTGTTTCGGGCGAATTCATAGCAATTGAACCAGACAGCAAGACCGAAGCTGTAACTGAAGAAGCGCCCTCTATTGAACCGGTAGATTTTTCCGAAGCCGTATTAACGATTTCGTACGAAACAACCAACTCAGCTGGAGAATCGGAACCCCAAACGCTCTATGAGGGACCGTATGACGAACACTTCGTACATCTCCTTCAAGTCGACGACCAACCCTTCCTTTTCTCCGATCCTACCGAAGTTAAGATTTCGCTCAAGATTACCGAAGAGACCGATCCTATGACGATCAACACGGTTATGGACTCGGGATCGGATGTTCGTCTTGTGTACGTCGACCATCCTGGTCCAAGGGATGAGTTTCTCGTTTTGGGATCGAGTAATCAAGTCCTTAACCCAAAGAACAAGTTTTCCATAACTGGAGATCTCAGTTTTCTGGAAAACGACTCCCCCCATACTATGTCAGCCTTCGCTTGGGCAACATTTGTCAATTCTGAAGGCGAACGACAGTCAAAACAATGGGGACCGGTGTTGGTTGAGGATGGTTCTTTCCAAATTGAAGGTGACATCGACCGATCTATGACGGCTACTTTGTATATCCGTAATCAAGCTAGTTTTTTCAACGCTACCGCTCGAATCATTTTGGAACCCCAAGGCGATCTCAAAGTTGCAAAGCTAGGAAACCAGACACAAGAACTTTCTGCCGTGAGTGGTAAAGGGTACCACGCACAATTAATCGAGAGCTGGCAACAGAGCGACGAGTATATTGCACTAGTAGAAGCGTGGACTACTGAGCAGGAGCGATCCCGAAACGCTCCCAACGAACCTTCAGAGAGTTCTGACGAGGCGGAGGATGAAACCACAACTGACTCCGAGGAAGACGTGGCTAACAATGAAGAAGACAGTGATGTAGACGCAGAAGACACCACCGAAGTTGATGCTGTTGAACTTGTTGATGCTGTCGAACCAGCGGAAGGCTGCGAGGACGCGGTCGCATCAGAGGAAGAAGCTGAGCCAGTAGCACAAACACCAGAGTTCACATATCCGAAGTGGTACACGTTGAGAATGGAAGCAGTAGCTTTCCAGAACGAGAAGTTACAGGACATCGCAAAGAATCACAAAGATCCAAACGCACAGTTGCTCGCTATGCAAATGGGTGTGTTCAGTCCGTACGAAAACGCGGAAGAAGCGATAGCAGTGTGGCAAGCCCTTGCCGAGAAGTTTGATGCGGACTTTGTAGCTACTTACATCACACCAGAGTTGGAGAGAATTGAACTTGTACATACTCGCACCTTAAACAATGAAGCACTGGTGCCGGGTCAAAAAGTTCCCGCTTTTACACTAGCAAATCTTGACGGTGATGATATCTCGCTTTACGACTTGGCCGGAACGAAGGACATGGTCTTGATTGACTTCTGGGCTTCTTGGTGCGGTCCTTGTATCGCGACTTTCCCCGAGTTGAAGAAACTTCATGCAGCGTATACTGACGAAAACTTTGAAATCGTCGGTGTGTCTGTCGACGATAATCTCGAAGATTGGTCCGGTGGTGTTGAAGATCATCAACTACCTTGGGTACAGCTTGGCGAACTCAAGGATGCGGATAACGGTAGCCCTGTTTCAGTGAGCTATGGCATCAACTTCATCCCTTCGACTTTCTTGATTGACTCCCAAGGGTGTATTTATCGAAAGAATATTCACACTAGCGAGTTGAAAGACTTTCTCGTCGATCGTTATGGCATGGATGAGTCTTTAGTGGAACCGGAAGAAGAACCCGAAGAAACACCAGAAATCTCGAGCTAAGCAACTTTCTATAAATTTTTACCCGCATACCGATGACTGCTTGAGGATTCTGTCGACAGTCTTCGGTATGCTCTAACGCACTTGCCACATTGCAAGTCGCAACCAACTGTTTGAATGATTCGCGCGAGACTTAAAAAGTTCGCGCGAATTTCATTCATACCCCTTTAACGCGATCCTCTCTCGCTACATTACTAAGCGTTAAATTTGAGGAAGTGCGAGAACGGTTTCTTAAAGTGAGCCGTATACTCCGTTAGCACCCACTCGAGCAGAGTGTTTTTGTTTTTGGTATACGAACAACTAAGACTTTAATTGAAACACGCCGGTTAGGCTTTAGATTAATACCACAGAATAGCCTGATTACAATTATTCGTCTCAAAGTGTCCGTAAACGCGAGGGTGTACAGGGCGACACGTCCAAGCTACAAGACCTCAATTCAAGCTGGAATCAGTAGAAGACCTGCTATATCCCCTTCATTGAAGAATAGTTTCGTGACAGAAATTTTTCAACTAAAAAACCAGGAGTTCAACAAATGAAAATGGCGCTCAAAGCTATCGGTTTGCTGTGCATCGTAACCCTGTTCGTTGCCTGCGAACAGAACAAAGCACCAACTCCCTACAAGATTTCAGGTGAAGTCGTCTCCATGATACCTGAAGTGTCAGAAGAGACCGGCGCGGTCGAAGGAGTTTCAACTGACGAAGAAGTTGCTGAACCCATTGACCTAACCAACGCCAAGCTGACTATTTCCTACGAAACAATCGACGCAGACGGAACGTCAGAAACAGTTACATTGTTCGAAGAGACTTTTAAGGGTAGTTTCGAATACGAATCCGAAACTCTGGAACCCACCGAAGTAACGATATCTCTGCAGTTGTCTGTGGACATCGACCCAATGGAGATTACTACCTTGGTCGGAACGGGACACGATGTCAAAGTTGCTCTGATTGATTATCCAAGTCCTCGTCCCGATCAATTCGTGCTTGCTGGTACTTCGAGTCAAGTCACAGACTCTGAGGATAAATTTGTACTTTCGGGAGATCTTGGTTTTCTCAACGAGAATCTTGCGGACGACACGACCGTATTTATGTATGCACAAGTATTCGACGATAGTGGTAATAGTCAATGGCAAGAATGGGGGCCGGTATTGGTACAAAACAACTCTTTTCTCATAGAAGGCGTTGTCAAAGAACCCGCTGTAGCTACGGTTAATATTCGCGGCGATCTTTACTATGGTGGTGCGAGTTTGGTTCTTGAACCTCAAGGAACGTTTGAGATTTCGAAATTGGGAAATCAAACTGAAGAATTAGCAGCTCTTAGTGGTTCAGGGTATCACGCCATGCTTATCGAGAGTTGGCAACAGAAAGAAGAATACATCGAACTAGTTGAGGCTTGGACTTCTGAATTGGCACTGTCAAGAAATCCTCCCGAACCTCCGAACTTGATAAAAGGTGATACGACGAACCAAAGTGAACAGGAAGAAAGTGAAACCACTTCTGAAGAGGTCGCCGATGTAGAAGACGATGTAACAGCAGAAGCAGATTCAGATACTGACGTAACGCAAGTTGCTAACACAATAGAACCTGCGGAAGGTTGTGAAGACGCAGTCGCTAGTGAGTCGCCACAACCGACACCAGTTTCCCACACACATAGGGACACACCTAAATACCTCGCCCTGCAACAACAAGCTAGAGAAATTCGAACTAAAACTCTGCGCACTGTTGTAGAAGAGAGCGATGACTCTCTAGCACAATACGTCGCTATGTTACTCGGACCTTACACTGACGACGCAGAAGAGCTCTCAGGATGGCAATCACTGGCAAAGAAATTCGACGAGGAATTCGTTGCAACTCGAATCACGCCACGGATTGACTTTCTCAATTGGGCTTCCATCGCCAGAGCTAACGGTGCTGCTCTTGTTCCTGGTCAACGTGTACCCGAATTTACACTTGCAAACGCGATGGATGAAGACTTAGCACTTTATGACCTACTTGGCAAAAAGGATATGGTGCTGATTGACTTTTGGGCTTCTTGGTGTGGACCTTGTATTGCTGATTTTCCTGACCTTAAAAAACTCCATGCCGCTTATGAGGATGAAGACTTTGAAATCGTGGGAGTGTCTATCGATAGCAAGAAGGAAGACTGGATTGAAGGTCTTGAAGATCATAAATTACCTTGGACCAATCTTGGCGAACTTAAAGACTGGGAAGGTCCTGTAGCAACAAGTTTTGGAGTAATGGGGATTCCGATGGGGTATCTTGTCGACTCGCAGGGGTGTATCTATAAGAAGCACGTTCGCCCTGCGGCGTTGAAGGAGTTTCTTGTCAATCGATATGGTATGGATGAATCCCTTGTGGAGCCAGATCCAGATACCGAAGACTCACAGGGAGTCTCAGGCTAACCTCACATCTTAGTAAACAAATAACGCACCGATGAGTCCATACAGCATACCGAGGAGTCTTGTCGGTGCATCCTGCTCTGTTAGAGTTTCAAGAGTTCGCGATAGAAATCAAATCTGCGCGGACTCTTAATTTTCCAACCCTCATAACAATCTGAAGATCACTCCTTTCCGCGTCTGGGAAGGCCTACCCCTTGGCGAAACTTAAACGACACAAAAACCTTATCGATACGGCGCAAATACCCAAATCGGTTAGACGTATTGTGCAAAAACTCCGTGACAATGGGTTCGATGCAAAACTTGTTGGAGGTTGCGTTCGCGATCTCCTCCTTGACATAAAACCCAAAGACTTTGATGTCGTGACGAGTGCCACACCGTACCAAGTTAAACGAATATTTAAACAAGCTCAAATCATCGGTCGAAGGTTTCGTATTGTGCATGTCAAGAGCGAAATCGGCGTAGTTGAAATATCCACCTATCGAAAATGGAATAAAGACCACTTGGATCCTGCCCTTCCTACCCGTTCAGTAGTGCGTAGTCCGAAACAAGTCGGAACGATGAAACAAGACCATCGACTACGCGATTTCACCGTCAACGCACTTTACTTAGATGTCGAAAAGAATGTAATCTTTGATTTCGTCAGTGGTCTCCGAGACTTGAAGTACGGACTGTTGAGGTGCATCGGTGATCCTGAGACACGATTCGCGGAGGATTGTCATCGCATACTTCGAGCTGTCCGATTTGTTTCAAAGCTGGATTTAAAACTCGCCGAAGACCTTGCTCAATCGCTACACTCACAGCGAGACTTGCTTGAGCATTTAGAACCGCACCGTTTGAGCTACGATCTAGAAAAAATGCTTCTTCACGGATATGCCCATGCTCTTTGTCGTAATTTCGTTAAGTACAAATTCTTGTCTTATATTTTTCCGGAAATTGACACCAGAGACGCGTTAAGTCAAGCTGCTTTGAAAAATACGGATCATCGAGTAAAGCAAGGCAAACCGGTACGCTTCGCATTTCTGCTTGCAGCATTCTATTGGCACCAATACCGCGATCTAAGCATTCGCAACGACCGCGAAGCCGAAATCTTGGCGGCAAAACGAGTTTTGGAGCTTCCTTCCCAGAGAATCGCGTTACGTGCCGATGTGCGAGACTTTGTGATAGAAACTTGGCGATTGCAAGCGAAACTTGAACAGCTTCCTCTACGAAACGGCAAACAGGTCCTTCATCGTCGGCGCTTTCGCGCGGCGTTTGACTTACTTTGCATGCGCGCCAGCCTTGGTGAAGCTAGTCAAGAAATTGTTAGTTGGTGGACTAAAATTCAAGAAGTATCAGAAGCAGAACAAGTGCAGATGCTCAAAGAAGTAGCCCCTGCACGAAAACGTCGATCAAAACGACGTCGTAGACCACGTAGCGCCAGTGAACAAGTCGTAGCCGCGACACAGTAAACAAGCAACAAAACATCTGGAAATTTTGAAATGAGTAACCAATCTGCCCTCACGCCCGTGTCCATCACAACACTTGCTAAACGCAAAGAAAAAGGCCAAAAATTCGCTTGTTTAACAGCGTACGACGCACTCTTTGCAGAACTCATCAGTTCTAGCGGAATTGAAGTCCTTCTTGTGGGTGACTCTCTGGGAATGGTCCTACAAGGGCACGACAGTACGCTACCCGTGACCGTAGAAGAGATGGTTTATCACATGCAGTGTGTCCGACGAGGTAATCGAGGAAGTCTTATCATGGCAGACCTGCCATTCATGAGTTACGCGTCAGCCAATCAGAGCTTAGAGAGTGCGGCTGCATTGATGCGAGCGGGGGCACACATTGTTAAACTGGAAGGTGGTGCATGGCTCGCAGAAAGTACTCGTTTGTTGGCTGAACGAGGTATACCGGTTTGCACGCACATGGGTCTAACTCCCCAGTCGATAAACAGGCTTGGTGGGTTTCGAGTACAAGGTAGAAACCCCGATCAAGCCTCGACTATGCTCGAAGAAGCGCTACTCCTAGAGGATTCCGGTGCGTCCGTGTTACTATTGGAATGTGTCCCAGTTGCACTAGCAAAAGCTATTACGGAGAAACTGCAAATTCCTGTTATCGGCATCGGAGCTGGACCCGATACAGATGGTCAAATAATGGTTATGCATGATATGTTGGGAATTACTCCTACGACCATTCGAACACCCAAGTTTGTAAAAAACTTTCTCCCGGAAAGTAGTGATGGAATTCGCGGGGCTTTTAAGGCATATGCCGAAGCCGTACGTTCTGGATCGTTTCCTAGTGCCGAGCATAGTTTTAGCTGAGACCACGTGAAAGTCGTTCGGTCTCCCTCCGAACTCCGGGAGACTCTAAAGAAATATGGATCAAACGCGAAGATCGGTATGGTTCCAACCATGGGTAATCTTCACGACGGTCATTTAGAACTAGTTCGGAGGGCTAAGACTGAATGCGATGTAGTGGTAACAACCCTCTTCGTTAATCCACTACAGTTTGGTACGAACGAAGATCTCGACGCCTACCCGCAATCGTTTGATGCTGATCGTAACGTTCTAGAAACACTCGAAGTAGAGATTCTGTTCTGTCCTACCTCAGCAACCATGTATCCACAGGGTCAAACTCTTCAAACCAAAACAATTGTTCCCGAAATTGGAAATACTCTATGTGGTGAAAGTCGTCCCGGCCACTTCGATGGTGTCACTACAGTCGTCACAAAACTATTCAATTTAGTTCAACCCGATGTAGCTTTCTTCGGTGAAAAGGATTGGCAACAACTAGCAATCATTCGAAAGCTAGTGCTCGACCTCAACTTTCCAATCGATACGATTGGAGTACCAACAGTTCGCGCACATGACAACCTCGCACTGTCCAGTCGGAATCAGTATCTCAGCGAGAACGAACGTCGAATAGCGCCACAGCTCTATCAACAGCTATGTTGCGTCCGCGACAGTGTTCAAACTGGGAACACAGATTATTCCTCTGAGGAAGCAAAGGCAATGAACACACTGAGCGCGCTTGGTTTTCGACCCGACTATGTTGCGGTAAGGGATGCTGACACGCTCGATCATCCCAACGACAACAGCATCACTCTTCGAGTTTTCGGCGCTGCTTACCTCGGTCGCGCAAGACTGATAGACAATATACCGGTTGGATGCGCGTGACCAATCCTAGCGAAAATAATCAAATCTGGGAAGATCTCGAAACGCACGCGCTTCGATTTTCGGAATTAGATCTGAATCGATTGCTCGCCGATACTAAGCGGTTTACCAATTCCCATTTACAGATTGAGCACTTACTGGTAGACTGGTCACGCCAACTCGTTGATCTACCCATACAGAAATTACTCGATCAATTAGGAATAAACAGTAAGGTTCATCAATTTCTGCTGAGCATGAGCCGTGGTGATTTAGTTAACCATACGGAATCGCGAGCTGCGACTCATATTGAGCAAAGATCCTCGCACACACCTGACCAATCTCTTCAATTGATGCTCAACCTAGCAGAAGAGATTCGCACCGGCAAATTGCGTGGACACTCAGAAAAATCGTTCACTGACATAGTCAATGTCGGTATCGGTGGATCGCACCTTGGACTAGAGTTGGTTTACCGAGCACTTGAGCAACGACAAGGACCGCGCATGCATTTCTTAACGAACACGCACTCCACTGCGCGGCGTGGAATTCTAGATGCGCTTGATCCAGATTCCACGTTGTTCATCATCGCATCCAAGTCATATGGAACTTTTGAAACGATCGATAATGCCCGTTTTATCCGGCAATGGATGAACGAGCGCGTCCCACCGGAGGCAGATCTTACGAATCACTTCATCCACGTGACCAGCAATCCAGAGCGAGTAACAAATAACGAAACTGTCTTACGAGTTCCTAGTTCAATCGGAGGTCGTTTTTCAATATGGTCAGCTATGGGGCTCGCAATCGCGATCACTTTTGGCATTGACGTGTATCAAGATTTGTTGGCTGGCGCGCGTTCCATGGATATCCACGTACTGGAAACAGCAGATATAGCACGCAATCTTGCTATCAAGTTGGCATTACTTGCTGTGTGGAATACCAATGTACTTAAAACCGAATCGCACTTGATCCTACCATACGATCCGCGGCTTCAACTGTTTCCTGCATACCTACAACAACTCGAAATGGAGAGTAATGGTAAAAGTACTTCCAGAGATGGTGAACCCATAAACCAGCATACTAGTCCGATCGTTTGGGGCGGCATAGGGACCGACGGACAACATGCATTCCACCAACTGCTTCATCAGGGGACACGGAAGTATAGTGCCGATTTCATCGTCACTCACTACGCGAGTTCGCCGAACACTAACTCGAAAACCGAGGATTGGATTCTGGCAAACGCCATAGCACAAAGTACTGTGATGTTTGCTGGAAACCACACTTCGAGCGAGCAGCGATTCAGAAATATCGAGGGTAGGCATGGCTCAACAATCTTCGTGTTAAAGGAGCTTAATGCTTTCAATCTGGGTGCGCTGATAGCGCTATATGAACACAAAGTCGTTTGTCTCGGACATCTCTGGAACATAAACTCTTTCGACCAATGGGGTGTCGAAGCAGGAAAACGATTAGCAGACGATGTCTATGAGTTCTTATGCCATGGCGAGGCAAAAAATGTACCAGCGACTACTGCTGATTTGCGTGATAAAATAAAAAAAATTTAGTTCCGTCGAAATAGAACTTTTTGGAGAACCTATAAGTGTCAGAAACGTACCCGGTTCCAAAGGAATTAGCCGAATCCGCCCATATCAACAATGCTAAATATGAAGCGCTCTATCAACGCTCGATCGAACAACCTGAAGAATTTTGGGCTGAACAAGCAGAAGCGAACATCGATTGGTTCCAAAGCTTTAGCCAAGTCTGCGAAGCGTCATTCACTGAGGGACGATTTCACTGGTTCCGCGACGGCATTCTCAATGTTTCTTACAACTGTATCGATCGACATCTTGATACGCGCGCCGATCAGGTCGCGATTATTTGGGAAGGGGACGATAGCCAGCACAGCAAACACATAACCTATCGAGAGCTACATGACGAAGTCTGTCGCCTCTCGAATGCTCTTCGAGAACGCGGAGTAGCAAAGGGTGATCGAGTCTGTATTTATCTACCAATGATTCCGGAGGCTGCATATGCGATGTTAGCCTGCGCGCGAATTGGCGCGCTCCACAGCGTTGTATTCGGTGGATTTTCATCAAATTCTCTCCGCGACCGAATTTTGGACTCAGACTGTCAGACGTTGATTACTGCAGACGAGGGCATACGAGGTGGAAAAATCATCCCGTTGAAGGCAAACGCCGACGCTGCGTTACAAAACTGTCCCAACGTCCACACCGTGTTAACGGTGCGACGTACTGGTGGTAATGTCGAATGGAATGATTCTCGTGACGTGTGGTATCACGAGTTAGTTACCCGCCAAAATGGAGACTGCCAACCCGAACGAGTTGAGTCTGAAGATCCTCTGTTCATCTTATATACATCGGGTAGTACGGGAAAACCCAAAGGTGTCCAACACGGTTCCGCGGGGTATCTATTACATGCAACGTTGACGTTTAGGTACATTTTCGACTATCACGAGCAAGACGTTTACTGGTGCACCGCTGATGTCGGATGGATCACTGGCCATTCCTACATCGTGTATGGCCCTCTAGCTAACGGTGCTACAACCCTGATGTTTGAAGGCGTACCTACCTTTCCCGACGCATCGCGATTCTGGCAAGTTATAGATAAGTACCAAGTCAACATCTTCTATACTGCCCCAACAGCAATCCGTCAACTCATGGCACTCGGGGATGAATTTGTAACCCAGACTTCGCGCCAGTCATTACGCCTATTGGGGACCGTTGGTGAACCCATAAATCCAGAAGCATGGGAGTGGTATCATCGAGTAGTAGGAGATCGGAGATGTCCTATAGCTGACACGTGGTGGCAGACAGAAACAGGTGGCATCATGATTTCTCCCCTTCCTGGAGCTACAGTACTCAAACCTGGTTCTGTTACCCGACCGTTTTTCGGTGTCAAGCCCGCGCTCGTGGACGATGCCGGAAACATTCTCGAGGAGAATGAAACCTACGGTAACCTAGTAATGCTACAGCCTTGGCCAGGACAGATTCGAACGGTTTATGGCGATCATCAACGTGTAATCGACACCTATTACAGTCGATTTCCCGGCAAATACTTTACCGGGGACGGGGCACGGCGTGACCGCGATGGTTATTACTGGATTACCGGACGAGTTGACGATGTAATCAATGTGTCTGGCCATCGACTTGGCACGGCCGAGATTGAAAGTGCTTTGGTATTACACGATCAGATCGCGGAAGCCGCAGTTGTGGGCGCGCCGCATTCGATTAAAGGCGAGTCGATCTACGCTTTCGTCACGCCAATGGCTGGTGTGGAACCAGCGCATGCTCTGAAAGAAGAACTGTGCCAAATGGTGCGAGCCGAGATTGGACCAATTGCCCGACCTGATGCCATTCAATGGGCTCCAGGTCTACCTAAAACAAGATCAGGAAAAATCATGCGGCGAATTCTTCGAAAAATCGCCGCAAATGACACAGAAGACCTAGGTGATACGACCACCCTCGCCGATCCTAGTGTGGTTGACAACCTCGTCCGAGATCGACTGGTCCCTTAAACCTTAGACATTCGGTGGTTTGTCTCGATAACGTTCGACGTCAACCATCGACAACTGCACTCGTCCGCGATCATCAATCTCGGTGATCACAACTTCAACGATTTGTCCAACCGAAAGTTCGTCATTCACCTTCTCAACACGACCGCGCTTAATACGAGAAATATGTAGTAAACCGTCCTGTTTCGGGAGTATGGTTATGAACGCGCCAAACTTCATAATGGACGCAACTTCGCCCGAATAGATCTTACCCACAACAGGGGTTTCGGTGAGATCAAGAATTCGCTGTCGGATAGCCGCTTCTTTTGTGCGATTCTCGGAGTAGATCCTAATTTCACCGTCGTCTTCGACATCGAATTCGGCGTTGAATTCGTCGCGGAGACCTCGAATCGTCGCTCCACCCTTACCAATTACCAACCTGATCATTTCAGGATCAATGCGTATCGAGAACACAGCCGGGGCATAATCTGAAAGCGCTTCTCTGGGTCTCTCGATCACCGCATCCATTTGGGTGAGAATGTGTTTTCTTGCTTCGTGCGCTTGGGCTAAAGCTTGACTCAGAATTTCCTCAGTGATCCCCTCAATTTTGATGTCCATCTGCAATGCGGTTACCCCGTTCGAGGTACCTGCAACCTTAAAGTCCATGTCGCCTAAGTGATCTTCGTCGCCAAGTATGTCTGTTAGTACGACAAACTTATCGTCTTCCTTAATCAATCCCATGGCAATACCTGCCACTGAAGAAGGAATGTTTACCCCTGCATCCATTAACGCGAGGGACGCACCACAAACGGAGGCCATCGAACTTGACCCGTTACTCTCCGTGATTTCCGACACGACTCTGATCGTGTAGGGAAATTTATCGTTGTCAGGTATGAGATATTCAAGCGATCGTCGTGCTAAACGACCGTGACCAACTTCTCTACGACGCGGACCCATCAATCTCCCAACTTCTCCGACGCAATACGGGGGAAAGTTGTAGTGCAACATGAACTGGTCAGTTGACTCGCCACTAAGTGATTCGATCAATGCAGCATCTCGAGTTGTACCCAAAGTAACTGTAACGATTGCTTGTGTTTCGCCCCTTTGGAACAAAGCCGAACCATGAGTTCTTTTCAAAATTCCCACATCGATATCGAGATCTCGAACTTCATCGTGTCGCCGACCGTCAATCCTCGGTTGACCGTCAAGAATACGTTGCCGAACTAGTTTCTTACCCATTGATTGAATGATCGAACTCACGTCTGCTGGATCAATGGTCTCGTCTGCTTCAGTTAAAGTTTCCACGGCACTTTGCTCTAAAGACTTTAGTTGATCTCGACGTTCCGCCTTCGTCGTGATTTGATAAGCTTCTTGCAACCCGGTTCCGATTTGCTTGGTGACTGCATCTACGAGTTCTTTATTTTCCACTGGGGGAGTGTAGACCCACTTGTCGTTTCCTACTGCATCGACCAATTGATTAATTGCTTGAATCTGTATCTGCATCTCTTGGTGAGCAAACAACACAGCTCCCAGCATCTGATCTTCGGTGAGTTCATGAGCTTCGCTCTCGACCATGAGTACCACACTCTCTGTCCCCGCAACAATCATGTTGAGTTTGGACTCTGCTTGGGCTGAGATACGTGGATTCAACACGTAGAGATTGTCAATAAATCCCACGCGATTTGCGCCGATAGGACCGTTAAATGGCACACCGGACAGCGTCAGTGCAGCGGAGGTGCCAATCATCGCTACTACATCAGGATCGACATCTCGGTCTACTGACATCACCGTAGCGATCACATGTACTTCGTTTTGGAAGCCATCATGAAATAGCGGTCTTATGGGTCTGTCAATGAGTCTACTCGTGAGAGTTTCTTTTTCTGTGGGACGACCTTCGCGCCGAAAAAATCCCCCAGGAATTTTTCCCGCAGCGTAGGTGCGTTCTTGGTAATCCACCGTAAGTGGAAAAAAGCTAACTCCTTCACGTGGTTCTGGTGCAGCGACGACAGTGCAAAGCACCGAATTGTCGTCCATGTGGGCCATTACGGCTGCGGTCGCTTGGCGCGCGATCCGTCCGGTTTCAAGAGTTACTTTATGATTGCCGAGTTCAAACTCGACCTTTGAAGGTTTCAAATTGTGTTCCTTGTAGTGTGATTAACGGCGAATGCCAAGCTTGGCAATTAGAGTTGCGTATCTGTCAAGATCTTTGGATCGCAGATAATCCAGCAGTTTACGCCGCTGCGCTACCATGTTTTGCAGACCCCGTCGGGAATGGTTGTCGCCTTTATGAACTTCCAGGTGTTCCTGAACGCTCTGGATGTTCTTCGTCAAGAGAGCTACTTGAACCTCCGGCGACCCCGTATCGTTCTCACCGCGGGCGAATTCCTGCAATGTCTCTTGTTTTGTCTCGGTTGTTAACGCCATATATTCTCCTTAGTCAATGTTGTCGTTTTCTTCCAAAAATAGCTGATTCATGATCCGTCGAGGTGCGACGCGACCATCTTCTAATATCTCTCCTACACCTAAAAATTTGGTGGGTGCGTTGTCAACGATCTCACACACTTTGACCCACCCTTCTGTTGGTGCGTTGTTCACGCGTACTGCCTGGCCATGTCTTATGTTGTATGCCATGCCTCCTCGGACAAAAATCGTTGGCCAACCCTCAACCGTACTAGCGGTGGGTAATAGCAATTCGTCTATTCTTTGTTCCTCGCGAGCTTCCTCAATTTGTTCCATTGTTATCGCGCCGCTATCGTCGTATGGTCCGGCTTGCGTTCGGCGCAACGCGACAACGTGCGCACCGCTACCTAACTGCTCACCAATATCCGCAACCAAAGTGCGAATGTACGTACCTTTACTACAGTGAATGTTTAATCTAAAACGATCCCCTTCAAAACACTCTAATTTGTTCTCATGAATAGTTACCGGACGAGGTTCTCGGGGCACCTCCTTTCCTTGGTGGGCTAGTTTGTACAAAGGCTGCCCATTTTGTTTCACCGCTGAAAACATGGAAGGAATTTGTTGAATGTTCCCTTGGTAGTCAACGAGCACAGTTTCGATTTTCTCAGCAGTTACGTGAGAATAAGAGCTCTCGCCAATAACAGTTCCGTCGGCATCCCCACTGTCCGTAGCGATACCCAGCACCGCATCGACTACATAGCGTTTGTCGGCCTGAAACAAGAACTGCGAGAATTTAGTAGCAGCTCCGAAGCACAATGGTAAAACACCCGTTGCTAAGGGATCCAAACTGCCTGTATGACCAACTTTTTTGGCACCAAAAAGTTTCTTAGCTTGCTGAGTCGCTCGACTCGAAGTCAACCCCGGCGGTTTGTCAAGTACTAGTACACCGTCGACATCGCGACCGCGGGAACGTCGTTTACTCACCGTGTGTTTCTACGCTCGACGTCTCACGCGCCATTGCTTGATCGATCAGAGCGTCGATGTGCGATCCCTCATCCTCGACGTCATCATAATGAAACGTTAGTGCAGGAGTCGTTCGCATCGAGTGGCGTTTGGCCAACTCGGACCGTAGAAATCCTGCAGCCCGCTGCAATACTTGAACCAACTCTTCCCTATCAATGGTCTGGTCTAAGTCAAGTGCTCGAATGTAGACATTGGCAGTCGATAAATCACCCGAAACTCGCACATCATTCACAATGACATTCTGTACCTCAATTCGAGGATCTCGCATTTTTAAACGGATAAGTGCTGTGAGCTCCTTGCGAATAAGTTCTGCTACTCGCTCTTCTCGTCCGAAAGAACGGTCTCGATTGACAATTCGAACTCGTCCCATCACAAAGCCCGTGCTACTTCTCGGGAATCAAACACTTCTATGCGATCACCTTCTCGTACGTCGTTATAGTTTCGGACGCCAATACCACATTCAAGTCCATTTCGAACTTCGCTCACGTCGTCTTTGAATCGTCGAAGAGACTCTAGTTCTCCTTCATAGATCACAGTACTGTCGCGTAAGACACGAATTTTCTTGTGTCGGAAAACTGTGCCTTCGACGACCCGACAACCAGCAATTTGCCCGAATCGAGGAGAATGAAATACATCGCGAACTTCTGCGGTTCCGACGATTTCTTCTCGCACTTCAGGGATCATCATATCTTCTAAGATCTTCTTGATGTCGTCAAGCAACTCATATATCACGCTGTAATAACGTACTTCGAGTGAATTCTGCTCCGCAACGACTTTGGCTGACTTATCTAACCGGACATTGAAACCACAAACCATCGCATCGTAGGTGAGAGCCATATTGACGTCCGATTCGGTGATACCACCAACTCCGGACCCTAAAACTTGGACACCGACTTCCTCATTGCCGATGGTCAAGCAAGACTCGGAAATAGCTTCAAGAGAGCCCCGCACATCCGTCTTCAAGATTAACTTCAAAATGCGTTTTTCACCTTTACCCAAGTTTGCAAACATGTTCTCGAGGCGAGACGATTGGCGCATCGACGTGATCTTGTTTTGGTATTTAACAGCGCGTGCACTGGCCAACTGTCTTGCCTGTCGTTCATCCACAGTGACATTGAACAAATCGCCGGCGACCGGCGCACCGTTGAGCCCTAACACTTCAACTGGTATAGAAGGCTCAGCTTCTGAGACGGTCGTACCCTGATCGGTGACCAACGTGCGCACGCGTCCAAAATACTCCCCGGCCAAAACGATGTCCCCCCGTGCCAAGGTACCTTGTTGAACGAGTACAGTCGCGACCGGACCACGGCCTCGGTCCAACCTACTTTCGATGACTACACCCTGTGCGGTCCCCTGTCGCACGGATGCAAACTCTTCAACTTCCGCAAGCAAAGCAACCGCTGACAGAAGGTCATCAATACCTTCTCCCGTCGTTGCCGATACGTTAACGAACTGCGTGTCTCCACCCCAGTCTTCTGGAGTGACTCCGAGGCTGTTGAGTTCAGTGCGTACACGATCGGGATCCGCTCCTTCTAAGTCAATCTTGTTTACCGCCACGATCATTGGTACTTTAGCGGCATGAGCATGTTGAACAGCTTCTTGGGTTTGCGGCATCACGCCATCGTCTGCTGCACACACGAGAATGACGATATCGGTTGCGTTAGCACCGCGTGCTCGCATTGCAGAAAACGCCGCATGTCCCGGAGTATCTAAGAACGTGATCGCACCATGTTTCGTCTCTACGTGATACGCGCCAATGTGTTGTGTAATGCCACCCTGTTCTTCACTAACGACGTGCGCGTTCCGAATATAGTCTAAAAGGGAGGTTTTGCCATGATCGACATGCCCCATAACAGTGACCACTGGTGGTCTCGGTTCGGGATCACCCTCTGCTTTTTGGGACAGCACTAGTTCTTCTTCCATGCGATCGCTTGCGACAAGCTTCACCTTGTGTCCCATCTCTTCAATTACTAGTACTGCTGTGTCCTGATCGATGGTTTGGTTGATGGTCACCATTTCACCCATGCTCATCAGAGCTTTGATCACCTCACCGGCTTTAACAGACATCCGGCGAGCAAGCTCACCGACTGTAATAGCATCGGACACTTCCACTTCGCGTACGATTTTTTGTACCGGACGTGAAAATTCACCGCCTTGTTTCTCTACTTCAAGAGCCGCTTTTCTACGTCTCCGTAATCCCAATGAACCTTGGCTCTTCTCTTGGGAACGTCGGCGACCAAGTGCTTTCCCCTCAAGAGTGCGACCGCGTTGCTTAGCTCCTTTCTCATCTCTAGAACGCTTAGCTCCGCTCTTCTCAGTTGCAATCGCCTCGGCCTCTGCGCGTGCTCGGACTTCTTCGGCTTCGCGTTTAATTCTTTCTTGTTCATCTTGCTCAGCTTTACGAGCTGCTTCCTCAGCAAGTCGAGCTTGTTTCTGTTTTTCTTCGCGTTGTCTCTCTTCTTCTTTCTTGAGTCGCGTTTCTTCTTGTCGCTGAGCTTTTTCCCGCCGAATTTCTCCCTCTGCTTTGCGCCGAGTCTCTTCCTCTGCGATGATCTTTTCTTTTTCAAGAGTTAGCTGTGACGGTACAGCTTCTTCCGTAGTGCGATCATCTTTTGCGAGTTCTGTTTTTTGATCCGATACCTTCGCTTTCGTCGCTTTTTGACTCTTCTTGAGTTCGGCGGCTGTACTTGGTTGCGTAGCTTCCTCTTCGGTCTTCTTTGTAGCCGTCGCAGTGTCTGAAACTTCTTGGTCCTGTGGTTGCTTAACTGCTGAGGGTTTAACAATTCTGCGTCGCTTTACTGTAGCAACTTTCACCTCTGGTGCAGATTTTCGCTGTACGCTGAGGGTACCGGTTCTACGAGTCAGAGGCGTTCCTAATCCAGCGGTTGGAGATGCAGAACCTGAACTTTCTGAGCTTCGATCGCCAGTTACAGTCCTACCAAGGTTTCGAGATATTACACTCTCGGACGTTTTTGTGTCCGCTTCCTTGAGACCCTTCAAATACACCTGAAGTATTTGCATGTCCGAACTGGAAAATTCTTCGGATTCAAGCGTCTGTGGGAGACCGGCGGCGTTAATATTCTGTAGTAGCAGCGCTACATCGATGTTCAATCGTCCTGCAACGTCAGCTACCGTATTCATGCTCTGAGTTTCCATTAACTTTGCTTTCTTTCGGCTCGATTATTTACTCTTTGAGTCGGCAAACATCGGTTCTCGAGCAGTCATAATCAGCTGTCCAGCCAGTTCCTCTCCGATTCCGATTTCCAAGTCCAATACATCTGGGATCGCTAAGTCAGCGAGATCTTCAATCGTATGAATACCTTCCGCCGCGAGTCGCCAAGCCAATGTGTCGGTCATCCCTTCCATGCTCAACAGTTCGGGGCTGGGAGCATTCGTTGGAGACCCATCTGAAACACCTGCTTCCTTGTCCTTTTCAAGCGCAGCTTCGGCTCGAGAGCGCAATATTGACACGATGTCTTCAGAAAAGCCTTCGATCGCAAGCATTTCGTTAATGTCGCAATATGCGATTTCTTCGAGCGAATTGAAATTCTCCTCGATCAATACAGAAGCTAAATCCT
Organism: OMG group bacterium; assembly: GCA_012267385.1. GTDB lineage: Bacteria > Pseudomonadota > Gammaproteobacteria > Pseudomonadales > Azotimanducaceae > Bin55. The sequence goes on along the minus strand of JAAXGW010000026.1, from coordinate 168,948 downwards.
CGTCTACGAGTAACCTTTCCATGTACAACTCGACTAATTGTTGTTCTCGTGCTTCTTGTTCTTGGATGACTTCGTCATAACTGCGAATGTTCAATTTCCAACCACTTAGTTCGCTAGCTAAACGAACGTTCTCGCCGTTCGTTCCAATAGCCGCAGCGTGATGTTCAGGTTGTACGAGAATGTCCATGGAGTGAAGGTCTTCATCTTTAATGATTTGTTCGATAGTCGCGGGACTCAATGCACTGATAACAAGTTGAACTGGATCGTTATGCCACAGTAGCACATCCACACGTTCATGACCTAGTTCTGTTGATACCGCCTGAACTCGTGAACCGCGCATACCGACGCAAGCACCGACAGCATCGATGCGACCGTCGTTTGTCGTGACTGCTATTTTTGCTCTCTGCCCTGGAATTCTGGCTGCTGCTCTGATTTCAATCACGTCCTCGGCGATCTCGGGTACTTCTAGTTTGAAGAGCTCAATCAACATTTCCGTACACGTTCGAGACAAAATTAACTGAGGTCCTTTATTTTCGGGATCAATGTTCATCAGATACGCCCGAATGCGATCATCGACACGGTAGTGTTGACGTGGAATCATTTGTTCTTTAAAGAGAATGGCTTCAACGTTACCTGCAAGTTCCACAATGAGAAAGTCCCGGCCCATGCGTTTAACCGTACCGTGAACGAGTTTGCCTACCTGCGCGTGGAACTCATCGGCAACTCGATTCCGTTCTGCCTCGCGTACTTTTTGAAAGATCACTTGACGCACGATTTGCGCCATAATACGACCGTGATCCACTGTTTGCCACGGTTCTTCCCATTTATCGCCTAGTCCTAACTCCGGATCTTTTTCTTGTGCTTGAGCCACAGTGATATGTGCATCGGGGTTGAACACTTGCGTAGTCCAATCGTCAGCGTCGTGCTGCTCCCAGCGACCAGGACGATCCACACTCTCATCGCACATTTGATCGGGATCAACGACAGTCCAAACTCGAAATGTGTCGCAAGTAGATTCCTTCCAATCAACAGAAACGCGGAAGTCCGCGTCTTCTCGAGTTCGTCGTTTCGTCGCTGTCGCAAGAGCTGACTCGATTGCGGCAAAAACGATCTCTTTCGAGATTCCCTTTTCGTTTGATACGGATTCAACCGCGTTACTAATTTCTTTGAAATTCATTTTGACTGATTCACTAGCTAAACTCTGGCACCACCCGTGCTCGGCGTACTTGATCGAACCGTATCTCGAACTCTTGCTCGTCCATGGTTACCTGAAACGATTGCGCGTCGCAACTATTTAACCGACCACGTACGTGAACTCGACCTTCTACCGGCCAAGACAAACGTACGTCAATAAGGGCACCTACTCGGCTTTCAAAGTGTTGAGGCTTGAACAGTATTCGATCCAAGCCCGGTGAAGACACCTGTAACGTCATGTTTTGAGGAAATCGCGACTCAACGTCCAACACACCCTCAATCTGATGACTCACTTCAGCACAATCATCGACCGTGATACCGTTTTTCGAATCGATATAAACGCACAGATTCGCGCGGCTTTTGTATAGGGTGTAATCCACGCCCCAAATCTCGTAGCCCATCGCTTCTACGGTAGCAGACAACAACTGTTCAATGTTGGTATTCCTAGTACTCATGGACTGAAAACGTTTTTTACAAAAATACTCTACTCGGGCACAAACCGTACGACACCAAAACGGTGCCGCAAAAACACATTAAAGGGTAGAACAGGCGACTGTAAGTTAATTCACTTACAAGATATGAACGTTTTTGAAGTGCGCGCTCTTCCCATCGTCCGATGCGAGTCGCAAACGCTAGATGATCTAGTAGTTAAATTGAATCTCCACTACCGATATTTCTGTTGACCACCGTGGTAGCGGGGGAAGGATTCGAACCTCCGACCTATGGGTTATGAGCCCATCGAGCTACCAACTGCTCCACCCCGCATCAGAAACCTGCTTATTATAAGAATGAATGCTGTACTGGACAGAACGCGATAAGCACTGCTAATAATCCATGGCCCCGACAGTTTTCGAACACCACAAAGTCAAGGTATGGTGCCGAAGAGAGGACTCGAACCTCCACGAGCATGCGCTCACCACCCCCTCAAGGTGGCGTGTCTACCAATTTCACCACTTCGGCAAGGGACTGTTACATAAAAACGAGTACTTTGAAGCTAGCCTAAATTTGGCGTTGACAATGTTCGAATCAGAGACTTTATGGGTCAGGTAACCTATCGCCTTCTTCGGCGTCATCTTCCGACTGCGTGGGTGTGTCGTTATCTGAGTCTTCTTCGATTAACTGTTTGAGTATATCGCCTGAGTTATCCGAGTCACTGTCGGTTGGTAATAGGTCTCCTTCCGGTGAGGAAGACGTGTCAGTTTCGTCGGTGGGAAGTAGATCTTCGTCAGACGGAATTAATAAATCATCCACAGTTTCTTCATTAGCTTGCGGAACGTCTCCAAAGTCATAGCCTGCTTCGCGTTTATCTGACTTTTCCTTCGCGGTATATGCTAGAGCAAAAGTTACCGCAAAGAATCCAATTGCTAGCATCGCGGTAAACTTCACCAAGAAAGGAGTTGCTCCACCAGAACCGAATACGGTGTTTGCCGCCCCGCTACCGAATGCGGCCCCAATGTCAGAACCACGTCCCTGCTGTATCAACACCAAAGCACCGAGCGCCATACATACGACCACTAACACTATTAACAGTACGATTTCAATTATCTCCATATTTAAACTCCACCCACTAGCTGACAAATGGCATTGAACGAACTCACATCGAGCGAGGCGCCGCCAACTAAAAAACCGTCAATGTTTGGTTGGTTAATTAGTTCTTTAGCATTATTTGGATTAACACTTCCTCCATACAAGATACGTAATTGAGTACCCTCATCGCCTAAGTAAGAACGAATTTTAACGTGCATATCTTCGGCATCGCTCGGGCTAGCCGAAATTCCCGTTCCAATAGCCCAAATAGGCTCATAAGCAACGACAAACTTTTCAGCCGATAAGGTCTCAAGTAGACCTTTAAGGGAGCTAAGTTGAAGCTGCACTACCGTTGCTGCATTCCCTTTTTGTCGTTGTTCGATCGATTCTCCCACACAAAGTACAGGGATCAAATTTGCGTCCAAACAGGATTTCAATTTCCGGTTAACAATTGTATCGTTTTCTAAATATTTGGTACGTCGTTCCGAATGGCCGATTATTGCAAATTTTGCTCCCATCTCCACGACCATATCCGCAGATACCTCTCCAGTGAAAGCACCTCGGACCTCTTCGTGAACGTTTTGTGTTCCAATCCCGGTGAAACTACGAAGTCGTTCCTTTTTAATTAACTCAGGTAAATAAATAAACGGAGGCGCGAGCCAAATGTCAGTGCCTGGAACGTCTCGAAGTTGCTCAGAAAAGGTCTCGCACAAATTCTGCGAACCGTTCATTTTCCAATTGGCGACGACTAAGGGAGTGCGCAAGATAACAGTCGCGAATTCCTAGGGAGCCAAAAAATTATAGACAAAGCTCAGTACTTCGTTTGTTGCTTCAGCGGTAAGGTGACGGTCAATGTTTTGACTACTTTTGGATGATTGTCGCACTGCGAACAATGCGATTCCATCACAGCAACGTCGGCGGCATTCGCTTGGCACCGAACTCGCTACTGAGTACGAGTTGATCACAATTTGACAGTTCACACGCTTTGAATAAACGTTGCTAAATTCTCAGCTTCACTCGCTACCAGGGTGGCATCCGGTCCTTCCACCATGATCCGGACTACAGGTTCCGTTCCGGATGGTCGCACCAATACCCGATAGCATTCATCGTTAGCTAGACCGACTTCTTTGACCCGCTTAGCAACGTTAGGATTCGCTACAACTACTTCCGGATTATTCGCTGGAACGTTCAGAAGTACTTGAGGGAACTGTTCCATTTCCGAAACTAATTCAGAAAACGGCCGCTGACATTCCCAACTAGCTTGTACTACCTGCAACGCGGAAACAATACCGTCTCCTGTTGTCGTACTCCGATGACACAATATGTGCCCGGAAGTTTCGCCGCCTAGATTCCAACCAAGTTCGGTGAGCTTCATACTCACATGGCGGTCGCCCACAGCTGCGCGAGAAAACGGAATTCCAAAATCTTGCAATGATCTTTCAAGTCCTAAATTGGACATATCCGTACCTACCACCCCTCCTTGTAGAATGCCTTTCTGCTGTCGAACTCTTGCTAGTCCAAAGAGTATGTGATCGCCATCAAGTACTTTTCCATCTGAAGCTATTGCGATGACGCGATCGGCATCGCCGTCAAACGCGAATCCAATATCCGCTTTGCGTCTTCGTACCTCACCCTGTATCGCTTTTATCGCGGTAGAACCACATTCGTAGTTTATGTTAAAACCATTCGGGCGAGTACCAATAGAAAAAACTTCAGCTCCAAATTCGCGAAAAATTGTTGGCGCGAGACTATAGCAAGCTCCATTAGCACAGTCCAATACGATCTTCGTGTTCGTTAAATCCAAGTCAGCACTCACGGTTGACTTACAGAAATCGATGTATTGTTCCCGTGTGTTTGCTGGTCTTTTCGCACGCCCGAGTTCTTCCGCAGGTACGGTGGTGATGGGGAGGTTCATCGATTGCGCAATCTGCGACTCATGAGCGTCCGAGAGTTTGCGACCATTCTGATCAAAGAACTTGAAACCATTGTCTTCGAACGAGTTGTGCGACGCACTGATCACCACCCCAAGATCGGCGTTTGAGTTCCGAGTAAGAATCGCGACCGCAGGTGTTGGAAAGGGTCCGAGTAAGCCTACGTCAACGCCAGCGGCTATGAGACCGGCTTCAAAAAGTGATTCGAGAAGATATCCTGAGATCCTTGTGTCCTTGCCTATGAGCACATACTGACCGTTCCGTTTTTTTACTTCTCGGCCGATGACCCACCCCAATTTCAAACACAAGTCGGGTGTAATAGGAGGCTGTCCGACTCGACCACGAATTCCGTCGGTACCGAACAGTTGAAAGTCTACAGGACGGTCGCCCATCAGGGTCGCTGACCTACAAAAAATTAGGTGTCTTCAGCTGGTTTGGTAAATGGAGGAGGTTTGGACTTGGAACTGCCGTCTTCAGAGGTGTCCTGAAGCTCCTTTTGTGGAGGTGGTGCATCCGTAGGTTCTACAGGCGCTCGGGGTTTACCTCCGGCCATGATGTCGTTTACCTGTTCTGGGCTGAGCGTTTCGTACTCCATTAAGGCTTCGGCCATAACGTGAAGTTTATCCATGTTTGCTTCAAGAATTTCCTTCGCGCGTTGGTACAAACGAGTAACAATTGACTGCACCTCAGCGTCGATTTTTTCGGCTGTAGCCTCCGAAACGGACAATGGTTTGTTACCGGCCGACATCCCGAGAAATACCTCGCCGTCATTTTCATCATAAGTTAGGACGCCCAGAGATTCCGAGAATCCCCATTTAGTGACCATGTTCCGTGCGAGCTGGGTGATGCGCTCAATGTCATTAGAAGCACCAGTCGTTACCTTTTCTGCGCCGTTTATAAGTTCTTCAGCAATCCGACCACCATAAAGTGAACAGATTTGAGACTCGACAGCAGTCTTGCTCATACTGTATTTGTCTTCTTCCGGTAAAAACATAGTCACACCGAGTGCTCGACCCCGTGGTACGACGGTTACCTTGTAAAGTAGATCGTGTTCGGGAACCAAATATCCAACAATTGCGTGTCCAGCTTCGTGATACGCGGTGACAAGTTTCTCTTTTTCAGACATAACCATGGATTTGCGCTCAGAGCCCATCATGATCTTATCTTTCGCTTGCTCGAGTTCCTCCATGCCAACCAATCGTCGCGCGGCGCGAGCTCCAAACAAAGCTGCTTCGTTCACGACGTTTTCTAGGTCCGCTCCCGAAAATCCAGGAGTTCCACGCGCAATTGTGAGCGGATTCACGTCATCTGCTAGCGGAACTCGACGCATGTGCACTTTCAAAATCTGCTCGCGCCCACGAATGTCTGGAAGTGGAACGACGACTTGTCGGTCAAAACGTCCTGGTCGCGTTAACGCTGGGTCTAATACGTCGGGTCTATTCGTCGCCGCGATCACAAGAACGCCGTCGTTTGCTTCAAACCCGTCCATTTCTACCAAGAGTTGGTTCAGCGTTTGCTCGCGCTCATCATGACCATTGCCTAAGCCTGCTCCGCGATGTCTTCCGACAGCATCAATTTCATCAATAAACACGATACAAGGTGCTTGCTTCTTAGCCTGCTCAAACATATCGCGTACTCGAGACGCGCCGACTCCAACAAACATCTCCACGAAGTCAGATCCCGAAATGGAAAAGAATGGAACTTTAGCTTCACCAGCTATGGCTTTGGCGAGAAGTGTCTTCCCGGTTCCTGGTGCTCCGACCATAAGCGTGCCACGTGGGATACGGCCACCAAGCGCTTGGAAACGAGACGGATCCCTTAAAAATTCTACTAGTTCTTGAACATCTTCTTTTGCTTCATCGACACCAGCTACATCGTCAAATGTTGTTTTGATTTTTTCATCAGAAAGTAGCTTCGCTTTGCTCTTACCGAAGGCTAACGGGCCGCTTCGTCCTCCAACTCCCTGTAGTTGTCGCATCATGAGCATAAACAAACCGACGATTAGCAGGATCGGGAGAATGGTGAGAAACACCTGCATCCAAAAACCGTTGCGGTTGTCTTTCAACGTCGTGACTTCAACCCCCTGACTGACAAGTTCATCGTACATCTCACCGTGGTCGGCCCCGGGGGGTAAATTCACCAAAAAGTTCGTACCGTCTTTTCTTTCTCCGAGAACAGCTATCGAACTGCCAGAAGACGCTTGGAGTTTCGCCTTGGCAATCTTTTCTTCTTGAAGGAGTGTCTTAAAGACTGTGTAATTGACTTCATCGGGTCCGGGACGCTTTACGAAGCTGTTGAATAGTACTAGAAGTACCAACACTACGATGACCCAGAGAATGATGTTTTTTGCGGTGGAACTCAAAGAATTCGGCCTCTTGCCTTGAATATAGTCGTTATAAGTAGGTCTTCTGACCTTTATAAATTGCTTTAGTAACCTAGGTTATACCCCATATATTGTATAGGTAGTACCAATTTGCATACTTTCAAGCTAGCAATGTGGTACGTAGCATCAGTATTAGATTCTTTTTTGCTTGAATCCGTTACGAGCTGAACGCTCTAACTAATTGTACTGTGCTTTCGTACCAATCTAAGGTTCTGGAGCTATCGATGTCTGCGTCCTTTTACCGCAACACACTATTTGTGCTCGACTGCTTGAATCAACCATTCTTTCTCGCGCACGCCCTCGCCGACAAAAAAAGATTGTTGAACTTGTTTACCCATCATCGCTCGTGCTAGCGGGGAAATATTGGATATCAGACCAGCCCGCACATCAGATTCGTCCTCACCAACGATACGATATTGAACCTGATTCCCGGTTTCAAGATCCTCAAGTGTAACTGTTGCACCAAATATCACGGTTCCAGTGTTCTTTATCTTCGAAACATCAATCACTTGCGCGGCCGCAAGTTTCGCTTCTATGAACCGGATCCGAGCTTCCATTAGACCTTGTTTCTCCTTGGCTGCGTGATAGTCGGCATTTTCGCTTAAATCACCTAATTTACGCGCTTCTCCAATCGCCCGTGATACTGTTCCGCGTTCATTTTTTAGCGCAGAAAGTTCCGCTCGTAATTTTTCCGCACCGGCCACGGTCAGTGGGGCTGGCATAACTGTTCTCCGTCATATAGTTCTTGTAATCGTCTGACATGATGCGGTCGTCCAAACGCAATCGATTTGCAAATAGCCGCCCCACCCGCTAACGTAGTTGTATAAGGCACTCTTTTCTGCAGGGCGAGCCGCCGAATCACGGCTGAATCCGCGATTGATTGTTTTCCTTCTGTCGAGTTCACGATCAATGCGACATCGCGTTCGTTCAAAAGATTGGTAACATCAGGCGGTCCTTCGGTGACTTTGTTTACCACTTCGGCTTCGATTCCGTTTTCTCTCAAAACTCGGGCAGTCCCGCGCGTAGCTATGAGTGAAAATCCTAATTCGCACAAGTTTCTTGCCACCGCCGCAACATACGGTCGATCCGAGGTTTTGACGCTGACGAGTGCAAGTCCGTTGGTCGGTGGTACCGCCCCCGCAGCGATAGAAGCTTTAGTAAACGCTTCTGCAAACGAATCCCCGATACCCATGACTTCACCCGTTGATTTCATCTCCGGACCAAGAATCGGATCAACACCGGGAAATTTAATGAAGGGAAATACCGGTTCTTTTACGAACGTGTGGACCGGTACAACCTCTTCTGTGTATCCCTGCTCTGCGAGACTCTTACCAACCATACACCGTGCAGCAACCTTCGCTAACGAATACCCAATACACTTCGACACAAAGGGTACCGTTCTTGATGCTCGTGGGTTCACTTCCAATACGAAAACATTCTCGTTTTGTACGGCTAATTGAACATTCATCAGTCCGACGACGTTTAATTCGTACGCTAGGTCTTTGACTTGTTGACGGATTGCTCTTTGAATTGCGGGGCTCAAATCATGAGGTGGAAGTGAACAAGAGGAATCGCCCGAATGCACTCCAGCTTGCTCAATGTGTTGCATGATCGCTCCTATCAGCACGACTTTGCCGTCAGATACAACGTCGACATCGACTTCTACCGCTTGGTCCAGAAAGCGATCAAGCAGGACCGGCGCAGCATTTGACACAGGAATAGCACTCGCCAAGTAGACTTCTAACTCTTCTTCGTTGAACACCACTTCCATCGCGCGGCCGCCCAACACATACGATGGCCGCACGATAATTGGATAGCCAATTTCTCGGGCAGCGCGAATGCCGTTCTCTACAGTCGTAGCAGTTCGATTGGATGGCTGTCGCAATCCAGTTTGTTCGATGACCTGTTGAAATCGTTTTCGGTCCTCCGCTCTGTCAATTGCATCTGAACTCGTCCCGATGGTGGGAACACTCATATCAGTGAGCCGGTCCACCAATTTCAGTGGGGTCTGACCACCAAATTGCACGATAACTCCATCCGGTTGTTCGACGTCAACGATCGCTAATACGTCTTCTAATGTTATCGGTTCAAAGTACAGTCGATCAGAAGTGTCATAGTCCGTCGAAACGGTCTCCGGATTGCAGTTTACCATGATGGTTTCGTACCCATCTTCGCGCATCGCCAGGGCCGCATGGACACAACAATAATCAAACTCTATACCTTGGCCTATGCGATTTGGTCCGCCTCCGAGCACCACGATCTTCTTTCGATCAGTAGGAAACGCTTCGCATTCCTCTTCGTACGTTGAGTACAAATAAGCGGTAGTGGCTGGAAATTCCGCAGCACAAGTGTCCACGCGCTTGAACACCGGTCTAATTCCGCGTTCTATCCGCCACTCTCGTACTTTACGTTGACTGCTTTCTAATAAATCCGCGATACGTAAGTCTGAAAAGCCATCTCGTTTCCACGAATACATTTCTTCTGCGCTCAACTCTTCTAAGGAAGACTCTGAAATAATCCGCTCCACTTCGACCAGCTCCGCGATTTGTGCGAGAAACCAAGGATCAATATTGGTCGCGTTGTGGACTTGATCTAACGAAAAGTTTTGGCGAAATGCATCGGCTACATAAAGAATACGATTAGCACTCGGCTGTTGTAATTCTTCAAATAGTCGGCGATAGTCCTGCGGAAAGACATACTCAATACCGATAGGTTCCATGCCAGCGATACCAATTTCGAGACTGCGCAGGGCTTTTTGAAAAGATTCTTTGAAAGTTCGCCCGATGGACATGACCTCTCCGACCGATTTCATTTGCGTCGTCAGGCGATTTTTAGCTTGATCAAATTTCTCGAATGTAAAGCGCGGAATCTTGGTCACAACGTAATCAATTGACGGTTCAAACGATGCCGGAGTAACACCTGTAATATCGTTTTGCAATTCGTCCAAGGTATAGCCAATTGCAAGTTTTGCAGCCACTTTCGCAATAGGAAAGCCAGTAGCTTTGGAGGCAAGGGCTGAAGACCTCGATACTCGAGGGTTCATTTCAATCACGATCATGCGTTCGGAATGTGGATCCAAGGCAAACTGCACGTTCGAGCCCCCAGTCTCAACACCGATTTCCCGGAGTACAGAGATCGCCGCGTTCCGCATCCGTTGATACTCTTTGTCGGTGAGGGTTTGGGCAGGAGCGACCGTAATCGAGTCGCCCGTGTGAATGCCCATGGGATCAACGTTTTCAATGGAACAGACGATGATGCAGTTGTCTTTGCAATCTCGCACGACTTCCATTTCGTACTCTTTCCAACCGAGTAACGATTCGTCGATCAGAAGTTCATGCGTTGGTGAGAGTTCTAAGCCATGAGTGCAAATGTCAACAAATTGTGCCATGTCGTAGGCGATGCCGCCGCCTGAACCACCTAAGGTGAACGAAGGACGAATGATGCAAGGAAAACCAAGTTGTGCCTGTACTTTTCGAGCGTCGTCTAGGTTGTGTGCAATCCCTGAACGGGCAGTCTCCAGACCGATGTTTTTCATACAACGGTCGAATAACTCTCGATCCTCAGCTTTGTCGATAGATTCCCTACTCGCGCCGATGAGTTCAACGTTAAATTGCTCTAATATCCCTTCTCGCGCCAAGTCAAGGGCACAGTTCAATGCGGTTTGTCCCCCCATTGTGGGGAGAAGTGCATCTGGTTTCTCTTTTTCGATGATCTGCCCGACGGTCCGCCATTCAACGGGTTCTACGTAGGTCGCTGCAGCCGTCGCGGGATCTGTCATGATGGTCGCAGGGTTGGAGTTCACAAGAATGACGCGCAACCCCTCGGACATTAAAGCTTTACAAGCCTGTGTTCCGGAGTAATCAAACTCACAAGCTTGACCGATCACAATGGGACCGGCACCTAGTACGAGTACAGAATTGAGGTCGCTTCGTTTAGGCACTTTTCTGCTGATATCGATGCATCAAATCCACAAACTGATCAAAGAGATATTGACAGTCTTGAGGACCAGGACTTGCTTCCGGATGTCCTTGAAAACCGAATGCTGGAACTTCTTTGTGGCGAAGTCCTTGAAGCGAATTGTCGAACAATGAAATATGCGTGACTTGTAAGTTGTTCGGTAAGTCCTCCGTATCGACGCAAAAACCGTGATTTTGACTGGTAATAACGACTCTGTCCGACTGAATGTCCTGAACTGGGTGATTCGCGCCATGGTGTCCGTGATTCATCTTGATGGTCTTTGCACCTGCAGCTAGAGCAAGTAGTTGTACTCCCAAACAGATCCCAAATACAGGAATGCCTAGTTTAATAAATCCTTGAATTGCTTCGATTGCATAAGAGCATGGCTCAGGATCTCCGGGGCCGTTGGACAAGAATATTCCATCTGGTTCGTAACGCAATGCCTCTTTGACAGTCGTATCTGCAGGAACGACGATTACGTCGATGTGCCGATCCACTAATAGACGCAAGATGTTGCGCTTGACGCCAAAGTCGTAGGCAACAACACGATACTGCACATGGTTCCCGCGTTCGTAACCAGTGACTGGATGCCAGGAACGTTCACGCCACGTATAGGGGGCACTGCAAGTTACTACTTTTGCTAGATCCATCGCCTTCAATCCGGGGAATGAACGCGCATGCGAAAGGGCTTTCTCGGCATCACATTGATCTCCGGCAACGATGCATCCAGCCAATGCTCCTTTGGTTCGGAGTATGCGTGTTAACATGCGAGTGTCGATCGAACTAATCGCGACAACATTCTCTTTCAGCAAAAACTCCCGAAGCGAATACTCTGAGCGCCGATTGCTCAACAAATTTGGTACATCTCGAACGATAAGACCTTCAGACCATACAGAGCCGGACTCCATGTCGTCATCATTAGCACCTGTGTTACCAATGTGCGGGTGGGTGAGCGTTACGATTTGTTTAGCGTAGGATGGGTCGGTGAGTATTTCCTGATATCCAGTCATCGCCGTATTGAAGACGACCTCGCCTACCGCGATTCCAGCCACACCTGCGGAGTATCCGCGAAGAATAGTGCCATCCTCTAACACTAAGATTGCGGGAACTTGACTAGTCACTAGACTTTCCCAACACTACGAACTGTTCTTCCAGAGAGAGCGCGTCAAGTTACGAGAGACCCAAGACTTCATTCATGCTATACATTCCGACTGCACCTTGATCGAGTTTTTGAGCAATAAACAACGCAGCTTGTAAAGCACCAGCTGCAAAGTTTGTTCGACTCGACGCACGATGTGTGATTTCTAGCCTTTCTCCCTTCCCGAAGAAGGTTACGGTATGTTCGCCAACAACATCACCACCGCGTGCAGAGTGAAATTCAATTGGATTCTTCCCGCTGGGAGTTTCTGTTTGTTCTAATGTTGCTTCGTTCGAAAAATTTTGCTCACGCGCAGAAGAAATAATCTCACCCATGCGTTTCGCAGTCCCTGAAGGAGCATCGAGTTTATTTCGATGATGTGACTCATAGACCTCGATGTCGACACCTGAACCTAGCATTGTAGTAGCTTGTTCAATCAGACGAAACGTGACATTCACTCCAACGCTCATATTCGGAGCGATCAAAATCGGGACTTCTCTCGCAGCACGCTTGATATTGTTCAGTTGTTGCCCATTAAACCCTGTCGTTCCGGAAACGAGGCCAATATTTTCTGCAATACAAATATCTAACAAGGCCTCTGTACCAATCGGTACACTGAAGTCAATGATGACGTCTACTTCTTGAAGCGAATCGGTCGACAATGTGGTCGCTGGAAGGCCAAGATTTGACGAACCAGATAGCAACCCGATATCCTGACCAAGATACTTGGACTGTTGGTGCGTAAGTGCACTCCGCAACTGAAATCGAGGATCTTCAAGTAGCAGTAACGCTGTCGTTCGCCCCATTCGGCCGGTTGCGCCATTGATCGCAATGGCCGTCATGAATTCGAAAACACTAACTAGGTGTTATACGGTCGATAAATTCTTTAACCGACTTAAAGAAAGAACTCCCTCTTGGGGTATGTCGTTTTGAACTTTTTACGGTCGATTCCAATTCTTCTAGAAGTTCGCGTTGGTGTGAAGATAACTTTACCGGGGTTTCCACCACCACTCGACAGAGCAAATCTCCTCTCCCCCCACCACGAAGCGATGGGACGCCGCGTCCACGCAAACGGAACAACTTACCCGTTTGAGTTTCCGCCGGTATCCGTAATTTTACGTGTCCTTGTAGAGTGGGTATCTCGACTTCGGAACCTAATGCGGCTTGCGTAAAGGTGATCGGTACTTCACACAGGAGATTGTTGTTTTGGCGTTCAAAAACTTTATGAGGTTTTACACTAAATTCAACATACAAGTCACCTGGCGGACCACCACGGAGACCACTCTGGCCTTCTCCCGATAGACGCAATCGAGTTCCTTGGTCGACACCTGGAGGGATAGTGATCGAAAGTTCTCGTTCTGTGTGTATACGACCTTGCCCACGGCACTTTTCGCATGGGTTCTCCAACACTTCGCCAGCCCCGCGACAACGACCGCAAGTACGTTGTACAAAAAAGAAATCTTGTCTCGATTGAAGCATCCCCGTACCGTTGCAATCTGTACAAGTAGTTCTCGAACTGCCGCGCGCCGCACCAGATCCATGACAATCGCCACAGGTCCGGTAGGTTGGGATCTTAACTTGGATCTTATCGCCTTTAACGGCCTGCTCTAGTGAAATTGAGAGTGAGTATTGAAGATCTGATCCTCGTTCCTCCAATCCGCGTCGGCGGGAGTGTCGTACGTCTTGGAACATATCGCCAAACACGCTATCGAGGTTGTTCAGAATGTCATGTAATCCAGCTCCGTTCGCAAACGGATTGAATCCGGAAGCCATGCCTTCCACTCCTTGATGGCCGAATTGGTCGTACCGGTGCCGCTTGTCATCGTTTGACAACACGTCAAACGCTTCGGACGCTTCCTTGAATTTCTCTTCCGCGTTCGGGTCGTCGGGGTTGCGGTCTGGATGGTATTCCATAGCAAGACGCCGGTAAGCGCGTTTAACTTCGCTTATATCGGCACTTCTATCAATGCCCAATACCTCATAGTAATCCCGCTTCGCCACTGTACTCACTAATCTGTTCCCTGCACGCGAAAAATCCGATAGGTTTCTGCAGATTGAGAGAACCGTATCGGACTTTTTTGTGTGTGGTCGTTACTTGTCGTCCTTCACCTCTTCAAATTCTGCGTCAACGACATCATCGTCGCCTGCAGAGGGATTTTCAGTTTCCGGAGGTGGCTCGTCGCTCGGTGCGTCAGTTGGTTCCGGATTTGGTTGTGCTTGCGCTTCTTGATACATTCGCTGTACGACGGGCTCTGTGGCACGGTTCAGCTCCTGCAATTTTGCTTCAATTTCCTCTTTGTTGTCCGTTTGCACGGCTTGTTCCAGAGCTTCAATAGCAGTCGTTATGGCCGTTTTTTCAGATTCGCTGACCTTGTCGCCGCTATCTTCAAGCATTTTACGTGCGGAATGAATGATAGAATCCGCTTGATTCCGGAGCGTCACCAACTCAGCGAATTTTGCATCCTCAGCGGAGTGTGATTCCGCGTCTCGGATCATCTGTTTGACCTCATCGTCAGACAAGCCGCTTGAGGCTTTAATCACTATTGATTGCTCTTTGTTTGTCGCTTTATCGACCGCTTTGACGTTCAAGATGCCGTTTGCATCAATATCAAAGCTAACTTCAATTTGTGGGACACCGCGCGGCGCTGGAGGAATTCCAGTGAGATCAAACTGACCTAATGACTTGTTCTGCGCAGCTTGCTTACGCTCACCTTGAAGAACGTGAATCGTTACAGCTGGTTGATTGTTTTCTGCAGTTGAGAAAGTTTGATTCTTCCTCGTTGGAATAGTCGTATTCTTCTCGATCAACGGAGTCATAACGCCACCAAGTGTTTCAATACCCAATGACAACGGGGTAACGTCAAGAAGTAGGACGTCTTTGATATCGCTCGATAGTACGCCGCCCTGAATACTGGCTCCAATAGCCACAGCTTCGTCTGGATTAACGTCTTTGCGTGGTTCACGATCAAAAAATTGTTTCACGCGCTGTTGGACTAAAGGCATTCGGGTTTGCCCACCAACGAGAATAACTTCATCGATTTCACTGACTCGAACTCCCGCGTCATCAATAGCTGTTTTACACGGACCGATGGTGCGCTCCACCAATTCTTCGACCAGCGACTCAAGCTTGGCTCGAGTGACTTTCACGACTAAGTGCTTGGGTCCTGTTTGGTCAGCCGTTATAAACGGTAGATTGACGTCAGTTTCTTGGCTCGAAGAGAGCTCAATCTTAGCCTTTTCCGCAGCTTCTTTCAGTCGCTGTAAAGCCAAGGGATCGTTGCGAAGATCGATACCGTGGTCGTCTTTAAATTCTGTTGCCAAATATTCAATGACTCGAAGATCGAAGTCCTCACCGCCGAGAAACGTATCGCCATTGGTAGAAAGAACTTCGAACTGCTGTGATCCATCAACATCGGCGATTTCAATGATGGAAATGTCAAACGTACCGCCACCAAGATCATAAACTGCGATCTTGGAATCTCCGCGTTTTTTGTCCATGCCATAGGCTAACGCGGCCGCTGTCGGTTCGTTAATAATCCGTTTGACGTCTAAGCCAGCAATCTTGCCAGAGTCTTTGGTTGCCTGCCGTTGCGAATCATTAAAGTATGCGGGAACGGTTATTACTGCCCCGTCTACACTCTCACCGAGGTAATCTTCGGCTGTCTTTTTCATTTTCTTCAAGACTTCAGCCGACACTTGTGGCGGAGCTTTGGTCTCGCCGCGTACTTCAACCCACGCATCACCGTTGGAGGCGGCGACGATTTTGTAGGGCACCATCTCTTCGTCTTTTTGAACGACTTCGTCGTCATAGCGACGACCGATCAGTCGTTTCACCGCAAAAACGGTGTTCTCTGGGTTGGTTACTGCTTGTCGCTTCGCGCTTTGCCCAACCAAAACTTCGCCCTTATCAGTGTACGCTACTACTGACGGGGTGGTACGATCACCTTCAGAATTTTCAATTACGCGTGGCTCTGTACCTTCCAACACTGCAACGCACGAGTTAGTAGTTCCTAAGTCTATACCTATTGTTTTTGCCATTATTTAGTTCCTTTTTGAATCTTGATCACCGATAGAGAATTGAGTCTATTGTGCGATGATCTGTAGTTGAATAGTTAGGGACGAATTTACGAAATTTCAAGATACGCAAGTAAAGATCTAATGTGAGATCTAAGTGTCTTCTTCAGTGGGTGGTTCTGGCTCTTTCGCGACTACGACTTCTGCTCCTCGGATAAGCCGATCATGCAGTAGATAACCTTTACGAAACACATCGATGACACTCCCTGGTTCTGCATCTGGATGTGGAACATACGTCATTGCTTTGTGTTTTTCAGGGTCGAACACCTCACCCTGAGGGTCGAAACTGACGATCCCAAATTTTTCCAAAGCGTCTGCCAAGGACTTCACCGAGAGTTCAAACCCTTGTATTACTTGGTCAGACACACCTGAGTCTCTGGCGGATTGCAATGCAATATCAAACGTGTCCAGTGGCGATAACAACGCTTGCGCGAAATCACTCAACGCGTATTTATGCGCTTTTTCCAGCTCTCGATCCATGCGACGACGCACATTTTCAGTCTCAGCATGAGCTCTTAAAGCATATGCTCGCGCTTCTTCCAGCGCGGGTTCTAGTTCGTCAATCCGTGCTTGTAGCTGTTCAAAGTTGTCTTCTTCCTGCTCTTCGTCGTTCTCGACAACAATCTCGACCTTTACTTCTTCCTCAGACTCTTCTTCAGATGTGTCGTCAGGCAGTGGTTCTTCTTTGTTATCCGGGACGTCCGCGTCAGGTGGTGTCTTGGTTTTTCGTGCCACGAATGTTCAATCCTTGCAATGAGTGCCCTCAGTTCATCCATATATGGGCGAGAGTTAGATTTTCAAGAATGTGATTGGTCTAGCGCGTTCCCTAGTAATCGAGCTGCGGTATCAACCAACGGAATGACCTTCTGATAGGGCATTCGAGTTGGTCCAATCACACCCATGGCTCCCGCGATTGATCCTTCAACTTCGTACTTCGCACTGATGAGACTGTACCCACCTAACGGTTCATAACCCGATTCCGAACCGATGAAGAGTCGCACACCTTCAGAAGCCATACAACGGTCTAGCAGGTCGACCATGGAACTCTTACTTCTGAACGCATCCAACAACACCTGCACTTCTTCCGAAGAAGACAGAAGTCCGAGTAAATTTCTTTCCCCGTGAAATACATAGTCGTGATCGCGTTCGCTTTCCTGTGCAAACGACTTCGCAGCAACGTCCAGTGCAATCTGCATCAGACGATTCATTTCCTGTTGATCTTTTCTCATGCTATCCAATAGTTGCTGACGGATCGCAAGTAAAGAATGTCCAGAAAACTCTTGGTTCAAGTAGTTGGCTACCTCGTTCAGTTCGATGGTTGTATAGTTTCGTTCCGTTTCAATGACGCGATTCTGAACTTCGCGTTCGTTCACGACAATAATGGCTAGTACTTTGTGCTGAGTCAATGGTAGGAACTGAATCTGCCTTAGTTCGATCTGTTCCGGTCTCGGAGTGGTCACTAAGCCGACGAAACACGTCAAATCTGCGAGTATTTTGGATGCTTTTTCCACTAGTTCCTTTGGTGATAAATCCTCACGTAAAGATTCACTCAAATTGGCAACGATCTGCCGGTCTAGCGGTTCCACCGAAATCAAACTGTCAACAAAGAACCTCAATCCTTGCTCGGTGGGTACTTTCCCAGCCGAAGGATGCGGGGACGCTACCAATCCCTTGTCCTCGAGACTCGCCATAATGTTGCGCACGGTGGCTGAACTGATCCGGAAGTAAGATCGATCAGCAATGTGTTTGGATCCGATGGGAGTACCGTGCGTTAGGTAGTCTTCGACCAAGATCTTGAACAAGCTCTGGGTGCGAGAGTCAATTGATGGGCTAGTTTTGTCCCGCTTTGTATCTTTTTTTGAAGGGGTACTCATAATGTTTGGGTTATCCACCCACTGTGTATATTGTGACCCTTAAACGTCCCTAGTTCCAAGTATTCCTACATGCTAGCCACACTGACGGTCCGAAACTTTACGCTAGTGCGGTCTTTAGATATTGATTTTAGCCCAGGTCTCACTGTTATCACAGGGGAATCGGGTGCTGGAAAATCAATCTTGCTTGACGCACTTGCTCTTGTCCTCGGAGCACGAGTACGTCAAGATCAAATCGCTGCCGGATCGGACGATTGTGAAGTAATTGCCGAGTTTGATCTATCACAATCGCCAGCTACTCGCAAAAAGCTCGAACAACAGGGACTTGCGGATTCACTCGATCCAAGTCTTTGCATCGTAAGACGTACCGCGACGCCCGGTGGTCGGTCTCGCGCATGGCTGAACAGCACACCAACGAATCTAGATTCCATTCGGGACCTGTGTGCGTCTTTAATCGGAGTGCACGGTCAATTTGAACAACATGAACTATTAAATCGAGAAGCTCAACTTGAGTGGTTCGACGACTTTGCGATTAAACAGAAACAATTGTCTGAGGTACAGAGACTGTACCAAGCATGGCAAGACAGCAAAACGGCACTGAGAACTAGTTCAGAAGAGCTAGGTCTTGATCTAAGCCAAAAGGAATTACTCGAGTACCAGTACGCAGAGTTAGAGAGTCTCGAATTGGAAGAGAATGAGTTTCCTACACTCATGCGAGAATTTAAAAGACATTCCCAAGCTCGTCAGATTCTTGCAGTGCTAGCGGAAGCCGAACAAACTTTGAACGACTCCGTACAGCCTTTAGTTACAAGAATTTCGCGTGAGATACAAGGAGTTGATGACCAAGAAAAGAGCCTTAATGAAGCAAGAAAACTCATTTCAAGTGCAGAAATTCAGCTTGAAGAGATTAGTAATTCTTTAAGTCGATATCGAGATTCAGTCGACACTGACGAGAGTCAGTTGGAAGCTCTTGATCAACGAATTAACCTAATTCACGATGTCGCGCGCAAACACAAAGTTAGCCCATCGGCCTTGTTTGAACATGTAGCAACCGTTAAAGCTCGATTAGAGCGTTTAAAACAATCTGAATCAGAATTAACTCGTCTCCAGCAAGAACTCGAAGAACGGGAGAAAAAATTCTTCAAATATTCGGAAGAGCTCTCGCAATCGCGGCAAAAGCAAGCTGAAGCATTCTGTTCAGAAGTACTCAAGACTTTAGGGGCGATTGCCTTACCCGAAGTGTCGTTTGACGTCAGTTTCGCGCGGGCTCAGAACAGTCGCGGAGTTGATGCATTGGAATATCTCGTCTCGACCAATACAGGGTACGATGTTATGCCTTTGAATCGCGTTGCCTCTGGAGGTGAACTGTCGCGAATTGCACTCGCGATCCTGCTAGTGGTCGCACGCAAATCAAAGTTACCAACATTAATACTGGATGAAGCAGATATCGGCGTTGGCGGTACAACAGCGGATGTAATTGGTAGAATGCTACGCTCACTTGCACAAAATAACCAGGTGATCTGCGTGACCCACGCACCTCAGGTTGCAGCTTTAGGAGACGCTCATCTCTTTGTAACCAAATGTAATACCCAAGGTATCAATGTAGAATCACTCACAGGAGAGCAACGAGTAGCAGAGATCGCTCGCATGGTAGGAGGACGTACAGTCGATGATCGTAGTCGTACCTATGCCCGCGCGCTTTTGCAAGACGCGTTGTCATAGTAAGAATAAGAAGTAACTCACCGATAAACTCAATTGATCAATTTGTCAAATAACAAGCAAAGTAAAAAATCTGTGAAGCTGTTTTGGGCCGCCGCGGCTTTAGTGCTCGCGATACTCTGCTTGCACGGATGTAAAGTACCCGGAATGCATCAACCCGAAATCGAACAGGGCAACATCATAACACAGAAAATGGTTGATCAACTACGACCTCAAATGACGAAAGCACAGGTCGCATTTGTGCTGGGCAGACCCGTGTATCAGAATTCTTTCAATGTGAATCGGTGGGACTATGTGTTCACAAAAGAATCCCGAACAGGAGAGCGTGAACGCAAAGTGCTAACGCTAAGGTTTGAGGAAGACGAACTAGTTGGAATTAGTGGAGACTATCGACCTCAAGGCGATGCTGCTGAAGAATTAGAGTCCTTGCTTGAGCCATCTGAGGACGATGATTCTGACGGTGACGAAACCGAAGCAGACCAGATTGAGTCTATTGACTCCGAAGAAGAAATTGACAGCGACGTAGAGGCCTCAAACTAAAACGAACGGTTTGGAAACAAGCCCCTAAATCAATCGCTCGTCGCCGCGATTAATTGGCGAATATCGATTTTCTTCATTTGCATCATTGCTGCATGCGCCCGCTCTCGCTCATCAGGATCTGCAGACCCGAGTAAAGAGAGTAAAACTTTTGGTATGATCTGCCAGGTGAGACCATATTGATCCGTGAGCCAACCACACGGCATTTCCTTACCACCGTTCTGAATCAGTGCTTCCCACAATCGGTCAGTTTCTTTCTGGTTTTCGGTCAGTACCGCGATTGAGGTAGCTGGGGACAGTTGGAAGTGGGGATCTCCCTCAAAAATTTGATACGGTACGCCCCTCAAGGTGAAGTTTACTATCAACACCTTACGTGCTGGATCAGGATGATAAACTCGCTCGATATAACTGTTCGGTAGCAACGTCACGTAAAAATTCGCTGCTTGTTCGCCTCGCTTGTCGAACCAGAGACAAGTTCGCACACGTTGTGTGTCTAGTGATCCAAGACCAAAGCTTGTACGTTCTCGTTTTTGTTCACCGAATACTTTCTGTGCTAGTTCGTCAAGTTGGTCAACAGCGGTGTTCCAACCCACTTCAAATCCCATCTCAAGATGTCGTTCGACATCTTCCTTCGATCGGTGTCGCGCGCCCCATGTCATCTTCGTACTTTCGGTGTTTTCGTCCGTGAGCTCCACAAACCAGGTCAAGAATGGTTCAGCTGTCGGTACGAAACCTTCAGTAAACGCATCCGTAAACACTAACCGGGAGTATGGAACTATTTCAAGCCAGACTCCCTTCGAGTCAACTCTTGCGTTATTGGGACCTTCCATTAATGTGTTCATTCGTCCCCCAGGGCGAAGCTCAAATTCAGCTTGCGTAACCTGCAAGGGCCGTGGACAAAACCACTGCTTGAACAACGCTAGATCTGTCCAACACTGCCATACTATTGAACGCGGTGCATTAATTAACCGTTCGACGATTAGTGAAAGTTCAGCGGACATATCTATTGTGATCCTGAGGTTTTATTTTGGAGTGTTCAATTTGGCGTACAACCTGCGACGTTCCATAGGACTGATGACTAGTTCCCGCAATATCTCCACTCGATCCCCGTCCTGCAGAACGTGATCTTGTTCCACTAATTTATTCCAAACTGCGTATGTCTTGTCGCCGCTTAGATCAACTTCCTCAAATTCATTTTGCTCTAAAGCTAGCTCGACAGCATCAATGACCCTCGTACCTGTCGGGCAATCTAAATCAACTTCCCACGCTTGTCCAATGCTCGCGTAAACGACGTTTACTCGCATTCGACGAGTTGAGACTGAGCTCTTCTCACAAATGAGTGGAGAATTTTCTCAACCGATTTCTCGATGAAACGAGATGCCAAGGACATGAGGAGGTGTTTGTGCACGTCAAAAGAAAGGTCTAATGTTGCCTTACTTCCGATTCCTAAGTCCAAGAACCTCCATTCCCCTGTGAACTGAGCGAAAGGTCCTTGCAACAGGTTCATCTCTATCTTCTCGTAGGGTTCCAAAATATTCTTCGTGACGATTCGTTCACTCAAGCCCGCGTATTGGACCTGTAGTGTACCGACCACGTACTCGTCGGTACTCTCAATGACCTCAGACTTTTGACACCATGGAACGAACTCTTGATATGAATCAACATCGGACACCAACTCAAACATGTCAGAGACCGCATAAGGTAACAATACACTACGTTCGATGTGATGAATCTTCATGGAATCGAAATACTAGCCACCCAAAAACGGAGCAATGAACTTTTCATAGAACGAGAAAAGAAAGAATACCAATATTGCAAAGGGCGCAACAAACCGTATCGCAACAATCCAAATAATCCACGCCAAATCGGATTGAATTTCTAATCCTTTTCGCACACGGTCCCACGGTAAAAACCACCCAACAAATACAGCGATGATTAGACCGACTACTGGTAGTAGAAAGTACGTCGTCGTTTTGTCAAAAATCTCGAAAAAGTTCCAGTTTGCATTGTTGAAAGGGAATTCATTCAGCACATTAAAGGACAGCACAGACAACAATCCAAGCGTCCAAGTGATTACCCCAATCGCTACAGCAATTTTTACTCTACTTGTTTTAAACTTTTCGACGAAGTAGGCGATAGCAGGTTCTGTCAGAGAAATCGCAGAAGTAAACGCCGCGAAACCCACGAACAAGAAGAAAAGACCACCGAAAATCGCGCCAAGAGGCAGATTCCCGAAAGCTGCTGGCGCAGTAATGAACAATAAGCCTACAGTCTCAGTCGTGTTCAAGTCCATCGCAAAAACAATAGAGAAAATCGCGAGTCCCGCGACGATGGCTACGAGCGTATCAATGACGATGATGATTCCCACTGCCGACTTTACGGATCCTTCGCGCGGCATATAAGCACCATAGGCCATGATAGCTCCCATTCCAATCGAAAGGGTGAAGAAAGCATGACCCATTGCAGCGACTGGAGTTTCCCATGTCATTTTCGAGAAATCAAAGTCGAACATGTACCGCACAGAATCCATAAATCCACCTTGAGCTACACCGTAACAGAGCATCACAATGAGGAGTACAAATAAAAGTGGCATGCATATCCTAATGGCTAATTCAAGACCCTTGTTGACTCCACGCGCGACAAAAAAGACGACTATTGCGATGAAAACTGAAAACCAAATCAAAATTTGCCATGGATTTGCTAACAAGGAATCAAGTTTTTCACCGGATGCAGCTGCTTCGATACCGGTGAACTCTCCGCTAAACATCCGCCAGACGTAGAACATAATCCAACCAGCGATGACGGCGTAAAAAGATAGAATTACAACGCCACCAACGACACCAGCCCAACCCATAAGCGACCAATTCTTGGATCTGTTGTGCTCCTGAGCGAGCCTTAGGATGGAGTTGACCGGGCTCATTCGACCCTCGCGCCCTACCATGATTTCTGCCGCCATCACGGGAAAACCAATCAGTGCAATACAGATTAGGTAGAACAGGAAAAAAGCACCCCCACCTTGCTCAGCCATCATGTACGGGAACTTCCAGATGTTTCCAAGACCCACTGCCGAACCAACCGCAGCAAGTACGAAGAGCATCTTGCTCGACCACATCCCGTGCTGGGATCGATCATTTACGTTTGTAGTCACATTATTCTCGCTCAATTTCTACTCTCCACGGGCAAAATATCGCCCAAATCACTACTTATACAAGGACATAAGAATACTCAAAACGATCTAGAATTGCTATAACATAAGAATACAACCAGTAGTTTTAGTCTCTTGTTTAATCCTTCATATGTCCAAGCCTAACAAACAACGGATCATTGCACGCAACCGAAAAGCGCGATTTGATTACGCCTTCGACCGTTTCTTTGAGGCGGGGATCGCGCTGGAAGGCTGGGAAGTGAAGAGTCTTAGGGCGGGTAAGGCTAATCTCACCGACTCCTACGTCATCATGGAAAATGGCGAAGCGTTTCTAAAGGGGTTAAGGATCGACCCACTAGCTAGCGTTTCAACGCATGTCGAACCAGATGCCAATCGAACTAGAAAGTTGCTTTTACACAATAACGAACTAGGACAAATTTACTCAGCTACCCAAACTAAAGGACGCACATGTATTGCACTTTCGATTTACTGGCGCGCGCACCTCGTAAAGTGTGAGATTGGTCTTGCAGTCGGTCGCAAGAAAGTTGATAAACGCAATCTACTTCGCGAACGGGAGACGAAACGGGAACATGAGCGTACGTTACGCTCCCGGTAGTTACGGCTACCCTCTTCCCATGAACGGCATCTCGGATGCTAGAATGGTTAAGAACTGAACGTTGGCATCGAGTGGCAGACTATCCATGTAGACGATAGCTTGCGCAACGTGTTCTACATCAAATGTGGGTTCCGGTTTTCGAGTACCGTCTGGCTGCAATACACCTTCTTCCATCAGGGAAGTCATCTCAGTTGCGGCATTGCCAATGTCGATTTGACAACACACTACGTTGTGGTTTCGACCATCAAGCGCGGTTGACTTCGTCAATCCCGTTAAGGCGTGTTTCGTTGCAGTGTAAGGTGCAGACAAAGGTCGGGGAGAGTGCTGTGCAGCGATGGACCCATTGTTGATAATCCGGCCACCTGGTGGTGTTTGGAACTTCATGATTTTCATAGCCGCACGGGTACACAAAAAGGCCCCTGTAAGATTAGTTTGAACCACTCGTTCCCATTGCGAGAGTGTCAATTCTTCGATTGGTACCGCCGGCGCTCCGACTCCAGCGTTGTTGAACAAAAGGTCCAAGCGACCAAATCGGGAGACAGTCACATCAAACAATCGGATCACTTCGCTTTCTTTACCAATATCTGTAGGGACTGTAAACAACCGATCGTCAGCACCTGCAATCTCTTCCAACTCGTCGAGCTTACTCTTCCTTCTACCAACGGCTACAACATAATACTCTCTTTCTAAGAGCGCTAGGGTTGTGTGCTTACCCACACCCGTGCCTGCACCCGTAATTATTGCTACTTTACTCATCGATAAACTCCTTAATCCACGACCGTCTTGATCGGACTTTTCTTACCGTTTTTTACCTACTTGAAACCTTGACACTATTTAAACGTAAGCACGTTATGATAAAAAAATTCTTGAATTTTTCTTCTAATAACCAATCTAGCGGAATATGACTCTGACTTCAAATTCCGTTCACGCCGTATTCTTCGATCTCGGGGAAACCTTATTCCAACCGTTAGACAACTGGGTTACTTCAGGAAATGTCGCCAAGTTCGCAGGAACGATACGAGTCCCAGTAGGCAGTGAAGAGCTAATCACACAATACCGTCAGTTAAGGGAAGAAGTCACACTAGATTTTGCAAAGCGTTCATTCTATTTGCACAAAGATTTTGTCAACGAAGCAATGCGTCGATTGCTTGCACACTTTGGACTCACAGACGTCGATGAAGCAATTAAAAATTTTTCCTACTCGCAACGAGATGCAGTAATCGAATATTTAAAACCGCAGACAGATTGTGTTGAAGTTCTGAAAGTTCTTCGAGAGCGAGAGTTAAAGCTTGCGATTGTGTCGAATATTGATGACGACTGGCTAGACCCCTTAATCGAAACATGGAAACTCGATAGTTATGTTGACTTTATCCTCAGTTCAGAAACCGCACGATCGTGCAAACCCGACACTTCGATATTCATGCAGGCTAGCCATGTTGTTGGTATTCCACCGCATCAAATCGTGTTTGTCGGTGACTCTTTTGTGAACGATGTAGAAGGAGCGTATAGTGTTGGCATGCACCCAGTGTGGCTTAACCAGCACGATGCACTGCCGACTACCGAACTTTCAGTGCCGCAGATCAAGACTCTGAGTGCTTTGCTAGAGTTACTCTGAAACCTGCTGAATCTCATGTAGGGTTTGACGGAGTTTTTTAACACCCCCTCCTCGCCAACCGAGTTTTGTGAGTCCAGCTGTCCCCATGTTGTTGATTGGGGGTTGTAGTTGGTCAATGCTTGACTTGTCGGATGTACTGTTCAAAAGACGAAGACATCGTTGTACTAGATACCGTTCACTGACCAAGATGTCCGAACAATTAAAGCTTCTTCGGTGGACATCGTTGTGTCGCTGTTGTAGCAGTAAGAGAACTGCCTCAGCGACGTCTGCACCGTGTACCTCAGTGTAGACTTCATTGGATAAGGATGACAGATCTCTGTCCTGTAGTTGAGGATCTGTTACTAAGTTCCACCATTTCGTGCGATCTCGTGGCCATGAAAGACCGTAGATTCCCGTAGGTCGAAGGGAACAAAACGTCATTTCGTCGTAGAGATTTGCTAGTAATTCACTTGACCACTTTAGTAGACCGTAGTGGTTTACAGGGACAGGGTCATCTGTGTCTTTGACAGGTCTGTCGCTAATTTGACGTCCATCGAAAACAGCCCGCGACGATAGAAAAATGAATTTAGCTATGTTTGCAGCTCGACATGCACGCAGTAGTCGTAACGCACCACCAAAATTCTGATCCCAAAACCATGCTGGGTCATCTCCTTCGCCGCCTCGATAACTACCAGTCGCTGACATGAACGCCATATGAACTACGGCATCGCATCGATGGACTAGTTTTTCAAGCGATGCCGCATCCTCCATGTTGCCACGGATGAGTTCAAGTCTGCCATCGTACGCTGTTAAGGGATCTGACGTGTTTAGCGTCCGTCGTACCTGTGCAACTACGGTGTATCCAGCATCCAGAAGGATCTCAACTACGAAACGACCAAGGTAACCCGTAGTCCCGGTAATCGCAATTCTCACAGTGGTGACGTATAGCGTGGTACGTCTTCCGGTATCTTTCGATCCTCCAAGACCGAGTACCACAAATCAATGAGTGGCTTGAGTTGCTCGCTTCGCTCGTGATCGAGTTCCCAGGGCTTTTCGTATTGATAGTGCACTACTCTGATGGATGCCCATTCCCACAACTGGGGTAAATTGAAGTAGACGTACTGTAGGACGTTGTAGACATACGGTAAACCGTGCCAGTCTGGAAAGTATGCCTCCAAAAAAGTTTGGTCGGTGCGTTTCCAAAATATTTCCGGTACAACCAACTTCTCGAGCATGTGGTTAAATGTCGCTTTCGATGGTTCGGCAACAAATACTCCAGAATTTAATCGATGCATATCGTGAAGTGTTTCATAAAGGTTCGGCGCGGCAGAGAACTCCGGATAGCCGAATAGTCTGTCAATGTTTCTGACCACAATAGTGTCTGCGTCCAGAAATACCACGCGCTGATATTCTTCAAACTCCCACACGCGTAACTTGCAAAAATTGTCCAACGGATCATGAAACTTCGGCTTTGTTCCCTTGGTAAAAGGCGCGACAGAGTGTTGTCTTTCTCTCGAATGTGTTGAAACGAAGTCGTCGGAAAACTCAGGACGCGGTACAATTCGAATATCACATCCTTCACGTTCAAGTCGATCTAATGGAAGGTCCGACCGTGTTGCCATGACCACGATGCGTCGGTCTGGATTGGACAACTTCAACGAACGCACTAATGCAAGCGCACCGAGTGCATAGTCATCGTTTGTGACCAGAGTCACAAACGCAGTATTTGCCAAGTTAACGCTTTCGCTTCGCTGTCGCAAAGTCTACGACGGACGAAATTTTTGATTGAATCTCGTGAGTCCATGCTGACTGTGCAGGAATCTTCGATTGATCGATGCGGTGTGCGTACTTCTCTGCGACGTGAACCAGTTCTTCGAGCATTCCCACGCGTAGAGTCACGGGTTCGAGTCCAAGTTCCAGCAATTGTTTGTTACTCACTTTGAGATCGTTTTCATCTGCTTCTTTTCGCGGATTTGGTAGGTAGACAATCTCCACACCACTCATATCGGAAACTAATTTTGCAAGATCACGTATTCTGAATGTCTCGGTCATCTGATTAAATATTTTCGGACGATCACCGCTTGCGGGTGGGTTATTCACAGCAAGTTCAATGCATCGAACCGAATCCTGGATGTGAATGAACGCTCTGGTCTGACCTCCCGTGCCATGCACGGTCAACGGGTGTTTCACAGCCGCTTGAATCAGGAATCGATTAAGAACGGTGCCGTAGTCTCCGTCGTAATCAAACCGGTTTACGAGTTGTTCGTGTCGTCTCGTCTGATCGGTATGCGTTCCCCATACTACTCCTTGATGTAGGTCCGTGATGCGTACCAAATCATTGCTCGCATAGAACGCAAACATCAATTGGTCCAGACACTTAGTTAAGTGATAGACGCTGTTTGGATTGGTGGGGTAGAGAATTTGTCTTTGAAAGTCCGTTCCATCGTCAGCGGGAATTTTGACATCAAGATATCCTTCTGGAATGGTTGCGCCGACATCGCTATAACCATAAACGCCCATTGTTCCTAAATGGACGAAGTGCGTATCAAGCTCTAGTTCAACCAATGCACTCAGCAGGTTGTGCGTGGCAGCCACATTGTTATTCACCGTATAGGTCTTCGACCTATCGTTCTTCATGGAATACGGAGCGGCTCGTTGTTGTGCTAAATGAATGAGAGCATCCGGTCGATATTGATCCAGCCAGAGTTTGACACGGGTGTACTCATCCGCGATGTCGAGTAATTCAAAGCGCATGGTTCGCCCAGAAACGTTTTTCCAGATTCGCAGACGTTCTTGGATAGAGTCCATTGGAGTCAATGATTGGACTCCCAACTCGGTATCTATCCGGCGGCGACTAAGATTGTCGACAATCGTGATTTCGTGGCCGGCGTTCGAAAGATGTAAGCATGTCGGCCAACCAACGAAACCGTCTCCTCCAAAAACTGCAATTCGCATGGTACTACACCTTAAGTTGACATCGTTAAATGAAAGCCTCTAATCCTTCCGCAAGATATCTGAAAAATTGTGGTTTTGCATAACGTTGCAGGAGCCGTCCCACTACAACATCTCTATAGAAGTCATACCTTTTATACATCTGTGCTACGTTTGGGTTATCTTCGAGTATCCCTTGATGTAGCTCTAGGAGCCAATCGAAGACTTGCACCAACTTATTTTCAATTGAGTCTGATAAGTCTACACCATCAGAGTCAAACAAATGCCCTGTGATATCGTACTTTGTCAATTCAGACGCCCTACTATCCGAATCAGAATAATTATTGGCCTCAAAGAGTCCGCGTTTCAGTTTGACAATAATAGCGCAGTTTGCGACAATCGCGAATCTCCCAAAATTTGAAATGGCTTTCGCAAGATCATCGTGGCTGTCGTCTAATGCTGTATCACGCCAACGATTGTATGCGTCGTGAAGTCGTAATACATCGATCTCTGTATAGTAATCCCGGTTTCGATGGAATACATCCCTGTACGTTTCAGAAACACTAAAAATATTACCCTTTTGAGCGAATGCTATGTTTGGCTTTTGTAGGTGAAACGCTAACACAAGCTGTCCGTACTCTGTATTTTCCAACTGTTGCCAACCTCTAAGGTTCTTTTGCACAAGTTGTTTCGGAGTGAATTTTTTGGTGCCCCGTTTTATCGTTAAGTAAATTGGGGGAGATGACGATTCAAACTCTCGCTTCATTCTCTGTTGTATACGATCATTAGACTTTAAATCACGAGGTTGAATTGGTTTCTGTCTATTTGCAGCTTCGGCCAATTCAGCCATACGTTCCCTGTCTGCTTCTCGAATTACTTTACAGCACACGTAAAACTCTTGATCGATATTTTCGTGACCAATCCTGGTCATCGTTTGACATCCATTAATTACGGAGAAGTTGTACAGCTTCAGTCGATTTCCAGAGAATTGGAAATCTTCGCACGCAATGGTTAATCCATTATTCTTAAACCAAAAGTCCTCTGGACTCTTATTGATGGTATGACTAATGGCATCGTCGACCTTCTTGTTTCGAATAAATGTTCTCAAATTTTGAGCGAACAGTCCACGATTGTGGTGTCTAGCGTACATCTTGTGTAGTGAAGAAGCAGTGACGTTGAGTACCAGTCCTCTTGGGGTTCCGTCCGAGTCTTTTCCAAATTCAATCCATTGATCGTTTCTCGAAAACTCTACTGCGTCTTCTTCAACTTCCTGTTTGGGCTCATCTATTTCTTCGATTGCTTGTTCAATCTCGTTTCCGTAATACACCGATACTTCGTAAGGGAACTCGCGCATGTCCTGCAGCCCTGTATCAATCGAATCTCGCAACTTTGGGGAAGGGGAAGCAGTGGTACAAATAATGATTGAAATATCTGCATTATCGTACTGAGACTTGAGCTGTTCGTAGCGTTGACGAAGTTTTAAATGGTAGGGTTTACCTCGAGCAGTACTCAAATTTTGGGATTTATATACTAAAGTGCCGTAAACAAAATCGACAGACTTAGCCATCTTCTCGTACATCCGTTTGCCGGAATACTGCTTTTGCTACTCGCTCCATTTTTTCCTCCACGGTTTTACCCGGCGCCTTTAGCCTAAATTCTTCTTCTAATTCTGCTTTCTTTGGCTGGTACCTGTTCGACTTGACGTGGATGGACTTTTTCTTTGGTTTGCTCACGTTGATTACCTCGACGCGTATGTTTCAATTTCCCGTTTAATGTCTTCCAAACCCGCTCGTACCCACTCATGCTTGTTTGGAAACACCTTGTGAATATGGATTTCGGTTTCCCTAAATAGCGGAGTTTTGAGTGAATATTGCAATGAGTACGAGCGTTCAGGGTCGCCGATCTGGTACGAGTTTAGCCGCGCATTTACGTCTTTCGCAATCCCCACCTTGTACTCGCCGTCATACTTCGGGTGCGAAATGATATAAACAAACTTCTCTTCTCGGTAATCCGCTCTAATATCAGTGCGTTTTGGTGGTCGCGCTTGAAGATGTACCTCTCTGCGATAATGGGGTAATTCATCAGGATGAGCGACCTCTTTGTCCAATCGCTCTTTAACCAAATCGTAAGCCTTGTGAGACACATCAATTCCAAGCCATTGACGACTTGCATTCTCAGCTGCTACGCAGGTGGTAGCACAGCCGCAAAACGGATCTAACACTGTGTCCCCTTCGTTGCTTGAAGCTTTAATAATGCGTTCCAACAAAGCAAGAGGTTTTTGAGTTGGGTAGCCAGTCCTTTCTTTTGATTGTGATTGTAAACCGCCAATGTCATCCCAAATCGTATCAATAGGTGTTCCTGGCATGTCCTCCAAGAATCTTTTGTATGATGGCACACCGCCCGCCTTTTTCGGCCAGTAAATCAATCCCATTTGATCGAGGAAATCTAGTTTTTCTTGACTACTCAGTGATTTCACATGTTCTGGTAAATGTCGATTCGGGACTGCCCAATGACTGCCTGAGTCAGCAGGATCAATCCCTCGCCAGGGCAGCCCCGAACTACCTTGTGTCGTGCCGGCACCCTTTAGATCACCTAACCTGTAACGACGACCCCTTTCGTCCGTGAATCGATAGTGTTTGGTCGTATATCCTAGATCATGTGGCCGATACTGTTGATTCCAAATAAAACTCTTCGATTGAGCATAATAGAGGATAGAGTCGGCATTGTTTGCGAGTCTTTTCGATCCTCGACCGGTGGAGTTTATTCTCCGCCAAACGATCTCGCTCCGAAAGTTCTCCTCTCCGAAAATGCAGTCCATAGTCGTTTTCAGGTAGTGGCTCATGGTCGGGTCGCAATGCAGGTAGATTGAGCCAGTCGACTGCAATATCCGCTCACACTCAATCAACCGAATAGCCATGTAAGCCAGATACGCAAAGTTGTATGGCTTACCCACGCCCTTAATCCCGTTCAGATATTGATAAAGTTGTGGCTGGTCTTCTTTGATGGTTTGTAGCCACTCATCTTTGACATCCTCCTCTCTAAATATATCGCTAAACTCTGCTCCCTCAGCACTGCTACCTATCGGAGCAGTGAACTTCTTGTTCTTATTGAACGGAGGGTCAAGGTAGATGAGGTCGATACAGCGCGCATTAAGCCCACGCAAAATCTCTAAATTGTCGTGCAGGAAGATGGTACGGTTATCAACGTTGCAGACGCTCATTGAACAAGGTCTTGATAGCGAAGTTTCTGCCCTTCCATTTTTCGAGCGATTACTCCTAATTGAAGCGTCGTGTCGTACCTGCGAATGTTGTGACGCATGGCAAACTCGCTCACATAACGAAACAGGTGCTGACGACTCATGTGATGATACGTTCCGTGATAACCGCGTTTGAGCATGGACCAGAACGACTCGATTCCGTTCGTATGAGCCATGCCATTGACATACTCTCCAACGGAGTGTTTGACGGATTGATGTTGCAGGGGCATGCCACGATACGCGAGAGCATCATCAGTGAACACCTTACTGTTGGGTTGCACCTTGCGTAGGATAAATCCTAGTAGCGTGGGTCGGTCGGTTTCTTCAATGATCTCTGCTACAATCTCGTCCGTTTTGCGGTCTTTAATCCCAATCACGGTTTGTTTGCCGACGGCCCCACGACCTGCATTAAGACGTTTGGACTGATGCTTGTTCCGCTCCTTACCACCGATATAGGTTTCATCAACCTCTACGGGTCCGACAAATTCCTTAATCCCGTCCGCTTCCAAACACTTACGGAGTCGGTGTGCTAGATGCCATGCGGATTTCTGCGTGATGTTCAGGTCTCTGTGGAGTTTCATGCTGGACACCCCTTTGATGCCAGTGACGATCAAATAGATAGCGATCGCCCAAACTTGATAATCAAGTTTGGAACTCTCCATCACTGTACCGTATCGAACGCTAAATCGTTTGCCACAATCTCGTACGCGACAACGATAGGGCATGGACTTGTGCTTGGCTCCTGTCTGGACGTTGTCGAAACCACATTTCGGACAAGTGACATTACCACCCCAACGTTGCGCGACAAACCATGCTTCCGCAGTCGCGTTATCGGGGAACATTTGGAAGAGTTTTCGGAGGGAAATACCCTTGCGGAAATGCTTACCGGGTGCGCTCATAACTATACTCCCTAATAGTTAAATTCATACTGCATATTATAGTGATTTTCGGCACTTTTGTATAAGTTTCCAACAGTTTTTTACAAATTATTCGCGGCACTATGGTATATAATTACCATTTAATAGCTATGGCGTTTTGGTTGGTTATGGGTTCGGATTTGTTTGTCCTATGATCGCTAATGCGGTTTGGCAATCACGATTATCGAAACAGAATACACCAAGGTCAGATTCGTCGCAACCGAAGAATCGCAACTATCTGATTCTACAACCACAATTCTTTTTACCGATTCTCCACCACACTGGTCTCGGAATTGAAAAGCTATTTAGTATTCCACCGAAAGACAACACAGATGCCCCTTTGATTGACAGTGAAACGACAAGTGAAGTAGGCTCACCTAATCAGTTTCTTACGATGGTCGGGAAGCTACAAAATCATGTAGTAGTCGCGTTTGTAACAAGCTGTTGTCAAGTCTACGGAATCGTTGCTTACTTCATGTATCTAATTAGGCCAGTTGGATGATTTGATAAGCAAGCGACGCGCGCATCTTGTTCTCAAGTTGAAACACCCAAAAAATTGTCGCGCGCTGCGTACTTAACATCGTCTAGCCTGCCGTAAACGTCTTAAAACCAAGGTGCATAATTGCTGTGTTACTCCGCCCCGGTGGCACAGTTGGATAGCGCGGCCGCCTCCTAAGCGGCAGGTCGAAGGTTCGAGTCCTTCTCGGGGCGCCAATTCCAGTTTAGAACTCTAGACTTCGAATACTTTATCTGTTGGGTTTCCCTGCTTCCAACGTTGATAATCCGCACTAGTATCAACGTCCCATAACGTGGGAAGAAGGAACACTTGCAAATCAAGCTCGGCGGCTCGTGTCAGGGTTTGTTCCAATACATGATCGGTTCCCCAAGCAATGTTCTCAAACAAGTACTCGCGCGGTTCGTTCATTCCTATCAAACAATAGCCACCGTCTTCAGTTGGTCCCACTACTACGTCCTGCTGTGTTGCTATGTAGTCAAGGGCTCTGTATATGTAATCCACGCTCATGAGAGGAACGTCAGCACCAATCACCAATTTCGCCCCTTCGTTCAATGCCGTGAGCATCTTATGTCCTAAGTCACCTGGAGGCTGCTTTTTTAATCGGTGACCTGGTGCTATCTCGCCCCAAATCTCGGTTCTTCCCTCGGTCCAAATGGTCGTCGTAAACGGAAGTGTAGCTTCCAATGCATTTTGCAGTAGCAGGCGATAACATTCGAGTGCTCTAGTTCTTCCA
This sequence comes from OMG group bacterium, assembly GCA_012267385.1. Classification (GTDB taxonomy): domain Bacteria; phylum Pseudomonadota; class Gammaproteobacteria; order Pseudomonadales; family Azotimanducaceae; genus Bin55. The sequence continues at coordinate 134,908 of JAAXGW010000026.1, read as the reverse complement.
ATATCTTTTGCTAAACGTCGTTTTACCTGACCAAGTACAGGTGTACGAGCAAGCAGGGCAACTTGTACGGATTTAGCGTGCTTCACTTATGTCGATAGTACTCGGAATAAAGAGTATCCGGTGAGGCTCCAAAGTAGTAACGGATGCGAAATCTCCACATACGGAACACCGTTCGAAATACACCATCAGTTTCCCACATTCGCGTCGCTACACCCAAGCGACTCGTATTACAATAAGGTTTTGCTAGCTCACGCAAGCGCTTACTCACCTCAACATCCTCCATCAGTGGTTGGTCTGGAAAACCTCCGATCTCTATTAGGATGTCTCGATGGAAAAACATTCCTTGATCCCCTGTACAAATGCTTGTGAACCGAGAGCGCCAATTCATGAGGGTTTCGATCATCCGATATTCCCATCGAGACCCATCTAAACTCACATCGAAACGACCCCATCGTACCTGACTGACAGTAGTTACAGCACCTATATTCTCAACGTTTTCCTCATGGACAATACTGTCCGCATGGAGCACCCAGAACCATTCACGAGTAGCATGTTTAATTCCTAAAGCCACTTGCATCCCGCGTCCAGGGTTGGTTGCTTGAATGAAAGTTGCACTATTTGATAGTTCGTGTGGATTGTCTCTACTCCCACCATCGACAACAATCACCTCTAAATCGGGGTATCGCAAGAGAGTAGTCAATAAGCGACTCAGGTGGTCACGATCATTGAGAACTGGAATTACTACTGCAATCTTGCTCAAACCAGCTTGCGCCCGTTCGGAAAGCAATGTAGTTATTACTCGTCGCTTTCAGACGGTGGTTCTGGTTCTAATATTCGATCTCGAGGGTCCGGGTCTACAAAAAAGTGATCAGGCAACGAAAAGTCAACGTCCGGTGCTATGTTCGCACTTTCCATCAACCAGCCGTGCGTTCGAGTACCGACCAATTCGACACTGCCCTTAGCAGTATTGATGTTTGCGTAGGTGTTCTTTTCGCCTAGAGTCACCACAAAGGTGTACTCTTGAGAGCCGTCTTCAAGAGTACCTTCCAATATGCGTGTATGCGCGATGTTGTCGTCGACTTTCGTGAGTCTTCCGATCAAGACTACTTCCTGCTGAGGTATCGAAAATTGAACTCTGTCACCGACAACCTTGGACCAAAGTTCGGAGCTAAGTTCCACCAACACCCGCCCTTCCACGTCTGCGGAATGAATCGGAATTTGATCCTCTGGAACAGAACTTTCATCCACTGGTTTCCACGAAGCCAGGTTCACATCGACAATCTCGGAGAGACCAACGCGAGGTTGTATCCCATCAGGCACCGAAGATTCCTCTGTAAGTGAAGACTCCGATGAAACTGACTGGGATTGATCGGCACTTGGGTCATAGAAATCACCGTCTTTTGGAGCCGTAGACAAAATCGCGTCTCGCGGTTCTCCCCAAGGTTGGACGAACAATATAAACAAAACCAAAAGCAGCAACGACAAAGGAATGCCAACAGCCCACAGTACCAGCGAACTTGTTTGTTTGGACTTCTGCTTATCTTTACTCACCATCATTTTCCTCTACTACCTTGTAAACATCATCTCAGATTCTTCTTCGCTTGGTGACTGCTTGGAGAGGTCAGAACTCAACGAGGAAAACGAACTCCATGCTCCTGTGCCAATTTTGCTGCTCGTTCGGGATCGACTTCAGCAATTTCGCGCAAAATGAATGGCATCAAATACGACCTCTTCAATGATTGCTCTTTTGAATTTTCCAAGAGCCACTCAAGTGCGCTCTCAGGGTCTCCGACCGCCCAACCTCGTAGCAATTCTGATTCGGCAAACTCTGAAAACGCTCCTGGTACAGACTTTATCGATTCAAACCACCTTCTTGCGGAGCCGATGTCTTGTTCCGCAAGTTGCCTAATCGCCTTCCCGACCGCGTAGGGTCTCTTGTGCCGAGGAACTTTGTCTAGCTGATCCAACACTCCCACCGGATCCTCCGCACCCCAAACATCTAAGAATTCAAAGAAATACACGTTTCCCCAACCTAAATCCTCGAGTGCCTGAGCCGCGACCATCGTCGGTAATGCCCCGATTTCAGACCAATAATCGTCAATCAGAAGTCGACCAAGCATTGCAGTTCGTTTCACTTGCTTGCCTGAAGTAACGTGATCCACTGCGGAAGCTGGATCGGCAGTAATCACGCGCACGACCAGATCTTTCGCAAGTAAGGTATCCGTGGAGTAGAGTTGATCAAGTAGGATGTTGAGAATTTCAAATCCCATGTCAGGTTGCCAAGCCTCTACTATTCTGTCTAGTAGCGCGATTTGCTCACGGTCAGCTATGTCGTCGTTCACAAGCTGGAGAGCCGCTTTCGTCGGATCTTGCATCAAACCTAAAATCACGACTTCTGCCTCCCGCTTGTCAAGGAAAGACTTCAACGCATCCGAAAATGGATACTCTCCTGCGTTAATAGGAGTCAAGGAATCCTGTTCAGAAATGATCGCATTAAAGGCAACATCTCGGTAGGGTTGATTCAGTTCCCCCGCCGAAGTCAACGCCTCCTGCACGTTCTGTGTTGACCATTCTCGAAAAACGACATCGACTAACTCTAACTTTCCCGGTGCAGAAAACTTCCAGACTCGGTCTAGTGCTTCAGAAGGAGCTACTTGTGCTAGGTTGCCTAACAGCAGTCTTATAAAGACCGATATCCGAGGAGTCCAGGGTGTTGTAGAAACCTGGTCGAACATGGTTTGTAGTTGATTCCTATCAGCGTTTGCGACCAAAGTACTAATATCTTTTAGATTGTTGCTTTGAGAGTCTTCGAACCAGAGCTTATCCATTCTCAATGTTTGAGGCTCTTGGTTTTCCTCAGATTTGACTTCTGTATCCACAAATTGGGAGGAATGTTGCACACCACTATCGGGTTCGGGAGAACGCAGTTCCTCCGAAGAAAAAACTAAGAACAGCAACGAACCGAGAGTTCCACCTAACGTCAACCCGACCGCTATGCTTATCGTTAATCGTTGAACAGACTTCATCTTAAGCTAGCTTCGACAACTGAAAGCTTTCCTTTACCAATTGCGATCTGTTGATCCATTGCATTCTCTAGTCTTCTGTTATCAACGAACGTATGTATCGTAAGTCAGTATCCGAGATACTATGCCTACTAGGATAAAATTTCATGTCTACGATTCCGATTATTTGGCGCGCAACACCGCTGCGAATCTCTTTGTTCGGTAGCTCAGACATTTTTGCAATAAATAGCTCAGAATCCCTCCAGATCCCCGTTGACGTGAGCTGACGAAAATAGTCTGGTCATTTGGATTCAGGCAACTGACTGCCTAGTGCAAATGCCTCATCGAATTTTCCAATTTCAATCAGATTCAATCCCATCACTTTATATCCGTCAAATTGCTTGGGTTCTCGCACACGTTTTAAGAGTGGTTCGATACCTTCCATTTGCCCGTTTCGCATCAGCTCGACGATGAGTGCATACTCCATGCCTGATGCGGATTCATCCTTAGGTTGTTCCAACGCGATTGTGAACGCTCGTTCTAAATCAATTGACCCTAATGAGATCAATCCACGAAGTAGATGCTCAGAATCAATCCAATCATAGTGGGGCAAGTTGGTCAACAACCACTCCACCGCCGACTCCGGCTCTTCACTACTCCAAGATTGAACTAACAATCTGACCATCATTGAAGTATCCGGACCAAGTCTTCCATGGTGTTCCAAATGGTCCAGTATTACATCACGAGGCAGTCGATTGACAAGCCGCATAAACACTGACAACCCATAATCAAGTGATACTTGGTCGATCTCAGCTAATGCCCGCTCCGGATCACTACTAGCCAAACTTTGAAACAGAACACCTAATGCAAAAGACATGTTTGCGTCTATGACTGCTTGGTGTGCAGTCTCAAAATCTATTGCTCCCCACTCTGACACGACCATGGGAGCTAGCTTCCGTTGTGCTTCAATCGGTAGTGTCAACACGTGATCCCAAGCTGTCTGAGGATCGAATGCGGCTACTATCTCCACCAAGTCTTGTAGCAAGGAATATTCGTTTTGGAACTGTGTATAGAAGCGATCAAGCATCTCACCAATACTTGAGATTCCGTCGCGATCGTACCAATAGTCCGTGAGTTTATAAAGTGCGGCGATTTGCTGTTTATCATCAATTTCATCAGCAACGATCGTCTGAAAGGTCGTTATTGGTTGGTCCAATGACTCATGAGCGGAGGCTTCCGTAACTAACTGCACCACCAGTGTCGGATCCCCACCATGTTGTTCTACGCGTGCTATACGTTCTGCAATGGTTAAATCAGGTCTACTGAAAAACACGGTCCGAAGCGCTCGGTTTTTCATCACATCGTGAAGCTCACTCGTCGCTTGCAACGCATCATCGAGGTTGAACTGCGCCCATTCAGCAAAAACTATAGAGACTAAATCAACTGAACGTTGCGGGTCGAACTTCTTTACGAAGGCCACTGCCTTTATTGGATCTGCCCAAGTCAATTCTTCTAACAGCGTAGCCTGCATGGACTGAACAGCCGTCGAAGCAGTAAAGGAGAGAGTTTCGTTGAGTAACGCAAGGATCTGTTCTCCACTCATCCCACCGACCAGAGTGTAAATTGCTGTAGATCGATCAGTTGGACTCTTGAGTTCAAGAATTTTGTTCAGATTGACAGTATTTGATGAGGTCGATTGTGCTATGCTGGTTGAAGTGTGGCTACCCTCTGCCGATTCTGTTAACTGTTGATTCTGGTGTGCCGGCGACACGACCTGCCAAAAAATTAGACTTAAGCCGACACCGACAAGCAGCGCGACTGCGAACGAAATAATTTCGGTGCGCGAAAAGACCTGAATCAAGCGTTGCATCTAGTTAGTGTGTCCAAACCTCACGAAAGTCTCCAACAGCCACAGCTAAATAGTCATGTATACCAATGCTGAAGTAACCGTATGTCAACTGGAAAACGATTTGTTTTATTAATTTTAATTTAGATTTATAATGGAGTGAATTCGGCCACAGGAGCGTTCTTCCCATGACATTTGACATCCTCGCGCTCAATTGGTGGGCCATACTTGTCGCAACTTTGTCGTCTTTTGTACTTGGTGGATTGTGGTACGGACCCTTATTTGGTAAGAGGTGGTTACGAGCACTCGGCACATCCGAGTACGACTTAACTCCTTCCGCAGTCCCGTTTGTCATTGCGTTCGTCACTTCTTTCATCACGTGCCTCGCAATAGCTTGGTTAATTTCTCTTCTTGAGATTAATACCTGGCAACAAGGAGCTCTGTTTGGACTCATTGTTGGTGTTGCATTTATAGCGTGTTCAAGCATTTCTGACGGTGCGTTTTGCGGCTTCTCTTGGGCACTTCTTGTGATTCAGGCAGTATACCGTGTCCTATTTTGCGTGATCGCCGGCGTAATTTTTGCGGTTTGGTAGCTAATCTATCTACTCCAATGTAGTTCTTCATCGCTAGTAATACTGGCTTAACTGAATAGATAGCCCCCACGGGCGGCGATACCAATTTGTGGCTTCTCACCACTCTTGCGAAATTTTCACTCGGTTTTCAACAATAAAATATACTTTAATAGTTTTAAAAAAATAAATGTCAAACAACATAGCTACTACCCCCGAAGAACTCATTAGCAAAGAATACACCGCTGGGTTTGTAACTGATATTGAGACCGAAACGCTACCTCCTGGACTGTCTGAAGAGGTTGTGCGTGAAATCTCGCGAAAAAAAGCCGAACCAGAATGGCTCACTGAATGGCGTTTAGATGCTCTCCGCAGATGGGAGAAGATGGAAGAGCCTACTTGGGCGCATGTGAAATTCCCGCCCATAGACTACCAAGCGATTTCTTACTTTGCGGCACCGAAGGGCGACAAACCAAAAAGCCTTGACGAAGTTGATCCTGAACTTCTTCGCACTTACAAGAAACTAGGTATACCACTCCATGAACAAAAAATACTAGCTGGTGTGGAGGAAGAACCCTCTCAACCGCGTGTCGCCGTCGATGCGGTTTTCGACAGTGTGTCAATCACGACGACGTTTAAGGAAACGCTAAAAGAGCACGGAGTGGTTTTTTGTTCTTTTTCCGAAGCTGTGCAGTCGCATCCTGATCTGGTCAAGAAGTATCTGGGTTCAGTAGTACCCAAAACAGACAATTTTTATGCTGCGCTAAACTCTGCGGTATTTAGCGACGGGTCGTTCGTATACGTTCCCAAGGGTGTTCGATGCCCAATGGAATTGTCCACATACTTCCGCATCAACGCAGAGAACACTGGGCAATTCGAACGGACTCTGATCATTGCAGACGAAGGCTCGTACGTGAGTTACCTTGAAGGCTGTACTGCGCCGATGCGAGACGAAAATCAACTTCACGCCGCGGTAGTTGAACTCATTGCCCTCGATGACGCTCAGATCAAGTATTCCACAGTTCAGAATTGGTATCCTGGTGATGAGAATGGAGTTGGTGGAATTTACAACTTTGTGACAAAACGTGGCACCTGCCGTGGGGCACGATCTCACATTAGCTGGACGCAAGTAGAGACAGGCTCGGCGATTACGTGGAAATACCCCAGTGTGATCCTGCGCGGTGACGATTCAATCGGCGAGTTTTACTCTGTCGCGCTTACTAATAATCGACAACAAGCTGATACCGGTACAAAGATGACACACATCGGCCGAAACACAAAGAGTACGATTATTTCAAAGGGCATTAGCGCCGGACACAGTTCTAACGCGTATCGCGGACTCGTTCGTATGAATCCGGGTGCAAGAGACGCTCGCAATTACACCCAATGCGATTCACTACTGATTGGATCTGAATGTGCGGCGCATACGTTTCCTTATATTGAATCGAGACGACAGGACGCTATTGTTGAGCATGAAGCTACCACTACTCGCGTGAGCGATGATCAACTTTTCATGTGTAGACAACGGGGTATCGAACCAGAAAAAGCAGTCTCCATGATTGTTAATGGCTTCTGTCGAGACGTCTTTCGCGAACTACCAATGGAATTTGCCGTCGAAGCATCGAAACTCTTAGAGGTGAGCTTAGAGGGTGCAGTGGGTTGAGCCTACTCGAAGTCTCGGATTTACATGTAAGAGTAGCCGACCGTGAAATTCTCAACGGAGTAAATCTAGAGGTAAATCCCGGCGAAATCCACGCGATTATGGGTCCAAACGGCTCTGGTAAGAGCACGTTGACGAACACTATTGCTGGTCAGGAAGGATACATTGTCGAAAATGGCGATTTACGACTTAATGGCACAAACCTAGTCGAGTTAGAACCAGAAGAACGATCGTACGCTGGTCTGTTCTTGGCATTTCAATATCCTGTTGAAATTCCTGGTGTAACCAACATGGAATTTCTAAAGACTGCGGTTGATAGCCATCGCAAACAGCGAGGTGAAACTGCTCTGTCCTCGGTCGAATTCATCAAGAATATGCGCGCGCTCGTCACCAAACTGGATTTCAATCCCGAATTTTTGAAGCGTGGCGTCAATGAGTCATTCTCGGGTGGCGAAAAGAAACGCAACGAAATCTTACAAATGCTTTGCTTGGATCCCAAGGTCGCGTTACTCGACGAAACAGACTCGGGTCTTGATATTGATGCTCTGCAAGTCGTTGCAAAAGGAATCAACGAGTTTCGCGATTCCAACAATGCAGTAGTATTGGTTACACACTACCAACGACTGCTGAATCACGTAGTTCCCGACTATGTCCACGTATTGTTGAATGGCACCATAGTAAAGTCCGGCGATGCATCATTAGCTCTCGACCTCGAACGTATGGGGTACGCTTGGTTAGAGCAGGACTCCGGCCCTTAGCCGAAGCTGTTTTTCACATGACTTCTCAACCGGTCAAAATCGCACCGTGGCTCGACGCGAAACAAATCGAGCAAACCATCGAAAATACGCGGTTGCCGCAGCCACGTAAGGATCCTTGGAAGTACACGAGTGTGAAACAGGTACTTGAACGTCTGGACAATCCATTCGATGAAACAAACGAATTGCCTGCTCAGAATGGTAGTGGCGTAATAATTGGCGACTTTGGGGCACCAAAGATTTCATCCTTGGCCCGTAAACATGTCAACCAAATAGCGAACAATTCAAACAACGTCTTGGCTAGTCTTAATCTGCTTCGCGCGCAACGAGGATATGCCATTGTTTCGAGCCAACGTAATGACTCTGTATGCCCAATGGTTCATATCCCGGCATCCGACTCTTGCGAGCGCATTCTGATTATCGTTCAAGAATACACAAATCTTGAGATCTTAGAACACACCACGGGTGGTAACAGATTCATTGAATGTTTGATTCTTCCAGGTGGACAACTCGTTCATCGGCGCATACAACCGGTGACTACTCACGTCGAGTACAACTCGCTCACTGTTAATGTGATGGAAAACTCAAGCTACAAGATGATGCAATATTCTGTCGGTGCCCAGCTACGTCGCAACGATATCGTCATCAACATCGAAGGAGAAGGTGCCAGGGTAGACGTTTCCGGCGGTTGGAAGCTCGCAGATACTTCCCATTTGGATACTCAACTAGCAGTGAACCATCGAGCTAAGGGTGCCACGAGTCACCAAAAATTTCATGGTGTAGTCGGGGACTCCGCGCGAGCGATCTTTAACGGGCGAATATACATTGCTCGCAACGCACCAAAAACAGACGCACATCTGCAAAACAAAAACATTGCGACGAGCGACGGTGCAGCAATCTTTACCAAACCAGAATTGGAGATTTACGCCGACGACGTGGCATGTTCTCACGGCGCAACCTCAGGCCAGTTAGACGAGCAACAAATCTTTTATTTGAGAACCCGCGGAATTCCTGACGATCGATCACGTGAGCTGATCTTGGATGGATTTTTGGCAGAGATTGTTGAACACGATGAGGGTGCGAGCGTTTTGGGAATACAACCCCGAAAGGTAGATGGATCATGACAACATTCGTCCCGCCTAAGCGCGACTTTCCATTGCTCGTCAATCGAGAACCGATCGTATATCTTGACAACGCGGCAACTACGCAAAAACCCGATGTTGTGATCAACACATTGGTGGAATACTACTCGCAACACAATGCGAATGTGCATCGCGGAGTGCACCAGATCAGTGATGAAGCAACAGGAATGTTCGAGGATGCGCGCAATTCCGTGGCGAAATTCGTAAACGCATCTGCTCCCGATCAGATTCTGTTCACCCGCGGTACCACGGAAAGCTTAAATCTTGTAGCTTACACCTATGCACCGACGGTTCTGAACGATCAGACTACCGTTTTGGTCACAGAAATGGAACACCATTCCAATTTTGTCCCTTGGCAACTGATATGTGAATGCATGGGAGCAAAGCTGCTTGCCGTGAAAGTAAATTCGGATGGCACTCTGAACCTTGACCACTTCAGAGAACTGCTAAGAGCGAACCAAGTGGCGATAGTTGCTATGACTCACGTATCTAATGTGTTAGGTACGATCAATCCAATTCGCGAAATCACTGATCTAGCTCACGAAAACGGTGCTATAGTTGTCATTGATGGAGCTCAAGCTGCAGCACACGTAGATTTAGATGTTCAAGAATTAGATTGCGACTTTTACGCGTTTTCCAGTCACAAGATGTATGGACCTACCGGGTTCGGTATTCTCTTTGGTCGAGCCGAACTCTTACAAGAGATGGGGCCATGGCAAGGTGGCGGGGAAATGATCAAACACGTGAGCTTAGAGAAGACTACCTTTCAAGAACCACCCCACAAATTTGAAGCCGGCACACCTGACATTTCCGGTGCGATTGGTTTAGCCGCCGCGATCGAATACTTGGCACAACAACAATCGCGCGGATTAAGCGAATTTGAAGAGCAACTACTCAGTTACGCGACAGATACATTATTAAAAATCGACGGACTTCGCGTTATTGGTACAGCCGCAGAAAAATGCGGGGCATTGTCGTTCTTAGTCGATGGAACACACCCGCACGACGTAGGAACTCTCCTGAACGAACAACATGTCGCGGTACGAACTGGGCATCACTGTGCGATTCCATTGATGGATGCATTGGGTATTCCTGGAACGGTACGAGCGTCTTTTGGTCTATACAATTCAAAGAAAGACGTTGATCGGCTCTATGAAGCCTTGAAAACTGCTGTAAGAATACTTAGAAAATAAATGACGATGAAAGTTGAATCTTTTGACCCAACACAGTTAAACGTAACCGACCGCGCGTTAGAGCACATTCAAAGTCAGTTGAAAAGAGAAAACGCTCGTGCAGTAGTCCTTGATGTTGTCGAAACCGGCTGTAATGGTTTCATGTACGAGTTAAATTACGCAACAGAGTTGGCAGATAAACAAAACACAAAAGTTTTTAAATTCAACAACGATGTAATGGTTATCGTCGCTACTGAGCATTGGCCTATCTTACAAGGAACGGAGATAGACTTTGTTACCGAGGGACTCAACTCCGCATTGCAGTTCAAAAATCCCAACGCAGACACCCTGTGTGGCTGTGGGGAGAGCTTTTCAATCCGTGGAACGTAAATTACTACCGATTCAACGTGAGGTTGAAGCCCGAATAGTCCCAACCGGGGACAAAGTCATTGTTCCCGCTGGAGTATTTGTTACCTTGACGCAAGCCTTGGGTGGCACTTACACGATCGTCTACAAAGGAAACATGGCTCGCATTGAAAGCGAAAATGCAGATGCCCTAGGCTTTGAGCCGGAAATCTTACACTACGATCCGCCAGCAGACGGCAAAGTATCCGACAGACAAGTTTGGGATACTCTACGTACGGTACACGATCCCGAAATTCCAGTCAGCATTGTCGATCTTGGTTTGATCTACGATGTGCGAGTCGAGAGTACGACAGTACACGTTACGATGACGTTAACCGCGCCGGGGTGTGGGATGGGACCGGTGCTAGTACAAGATGTTGAAGATCGCTTAAAACGGGTTCCATTTGTCGAAAAAGTATCGGTGAGCCTAGTTTTCGATCCACCTTGGAGTAGAGACCTCATGAGCGAAGAAGCACAACTAGAACTTGGGCTGTTTTGAGATGCTCCACGATCTGGAAGAAATCCAAGAATCGATTCAGTTCCTCTCTGATTGGGAGGACAAATACAGCTACATTCTTGAACTCGGTGATTCTCTACCCGGCGTACCTCAAGCGGAACGTCGCCCGGAATACTTAGTAGAAGGATGTCAAAGTAGTGTCTGGCTACTAACAGAGTATGATTCTGCCGAGGACATTCTGTCGTTAAGAATGGACAGTGACGCTCATATTGTTCGCGGTCTGATTGCGATCCTGCTCTCAGTTTACTCTGACCAGTCTCCACAAGACATCTTGTCTTTCGGTATTACAGAATTTTTTGACGAACTTGATCTCCTAAAGCACTTATCGCCGATTCGAGGCAACGGCTTACGTGCACTCATTCAGAAAATACGATCTGTAGCAAGTCAATATCACTCATGAGCTGACGGCGTTATTTTCCGTTCAGATTTATGCCCCGCGCGTTTAGAGTTTGTGTTCGCACACTAGCGTATCCGCTAGTGATTTGCATTGCCTTTCTCTTGTTCGCTTGGCTACAAAGTTTCATGCTCGGCACAGCCGCTGCCTACATCGCGATCATCTGGGGATTACTTTGCATAACGGTGCATGAATGGTTAATGCCATACCAGCAGTACTGGCATCCCACTCGCTTCGATCTTATCAACGATGTCGCGTATATGGTTTTAGGACAGGTTCTGCTTGAACAACTGCTCTTGTTCATTGCATTCTTTCTCGTTGCAACACTAGCATCAACCACTGAGTGGCAAATATCAGGCATTTGGCCGCACGACTGGCCTATCTGGTTGCAGGCTATTCTGCTACTCGTCGTCGGTGATTTCTTTCGGTATTGGTTACACCGTTTGTTTCATCAAGTGCCGTGGATGTGGGCTTTCCATCAGGTACATCACTCCCCGAAACGACTATATTGGGTCAATGTTGGGAGATTTCACCCCATTGAACAAGCCCTACAATTTGTCGTCGATGCATTACCGTTTGTGTTAATCGGTGTCCAAAAGGAAGTTATATATGTTTACTTTGTCTTTTACGCAATCAACGGTTTCTACCAACATTCAAACTGCGACGTGCGTCTTGGTCCATTGAACTGGATCGTCGCTGGACCCGAACTTCATCGATGGCATCATTCTTTGGACCTTAAAGAAGCTAACCATAACTACGGCAATAATCTCATTGTTTGGGATGTCTTGTTTGGAACACGATTCTTACCCAAAGATCATCAAGTCGGCGAACTTGGAATACCTGTCGCAAACTATCCCATGAGCTATATAAGACAATTAGTAGCTCCATTTCGACGATATCCTACAACAGATTGATTTCGATGGGGATGTTCACTTACTTTCTGTTCAAAACGGTGCTTACAGTCAAGCAGCGACCGTTTTATCGAGCGATGATGAACGCCGCGAAGGATCCGAACCTCACTCAAGAAGAGGTATTAAAGCGCATCGTACAAACAAATCGTGATACGGAATTCGGTCGTAAACACCAATTCAATGGTGTTGAAACTGTGGAACAGTATCGAAATCAGGTGCCCGTACACGACTTTGAACTTCTGCGACCCTACATCGAGAAGCAACGAGACACCGGCGCCGAAGCACTCACAGCAGAACCAGTCGTACATTACAACCGCACTAGTGGTACGACAGGCACACCCAAAGACGTCCCAATAACACAAACTGGTGTTGGAGAGACTCGCCAGCTTAGTCAATTGGGAGCATATGCACTAATACAACAAACTTCAATATTTACGGGTAAAGTGTTCGCAATTGGCGGCGCAGCAGTCGAAGGTCGTACAAGTAGCGGTACACCTATCGGTTCTGCTTCTGGTTTGATTTACCGACAACAATCGCGGTTCGTTCGAACACGGTATGCGATCCCACCTGAGGCATTCGATGTCCAAGACAGTGAACTACGGTATGTGGTGATGGCTATTTATGGTCTGCATGAGCAAAAAGTTTCGACGATGGCCACGGCCAATCCCTCAACGTTCGTTCGCTTACTGGAAGTAATCAACAACAATATCGATGATATCCTCACGCACATAGAACAGGGTACTCTACCTGACTGCCAAATTTCACTTCCAACTGTTAAACCGAATCCTGCACGAGCTGAACAGCTTCGAAACCTGATTTCCAAGAGTCAAAGGTTGACCTATACAGACATCTGGCCGAAAGTGAAGGGCGTCGTCGTTTGGTGTGGTGGCAGCTGTCGATTTGCAGTATCAAAATTACGAAAGTTACTTCCGTCTAAAACTCAGATCATTGAGTTAGGTTATAACGCGAGCGAAGTTCGTGGCACCATCAATGTCGACATTGACAAAAACCTTTGTTTACCTTCTCTTCAACACGTTTACTTCGAATTCGTCACAGTCGATGATTGGGAGAATAATGAACAAAATTTCTTGGGGCTACACGAACTTCAAGAAGACACGTTCTACTACATCTTCATCACTACGTCTAGTGGGCTGTATCGATACAACATTAATGACGTAGTCCAAGTCACGGGTAAGATCCATACGACTCCAACTTTGGAGTTTGTTCGTAAAGGAAGAGGTGTAACCAACATTACAGGGGAGAAACTTACCGAATCCCAAGTCATGGAGGGTATGGAGCGTTTGTGTTCTGATTTAGCCATCGATCCGGACTTTTTCGTGCTCCTGGCCGATGAACTAGAGTCTTCTTATTTATTGTGTGTTGAACTCGATTCCGCTCACGATCCAGACACTCTGACCCACTCGTTCGACAGTATTCTGAAAGAATTAAACATTGAGTACGAGTCAAAACGAAAGAGTGAACGCTTAGGCGCGATGCGATATCACCGCTTACCCGCGGGTGCCGGATATGCTTATCGAAGTGCCTTGATCAGTGCTGGACAACGAGATTCACAGTTCAAATACCAACATTTGCAATATCTCAGAACAACATCGTTGCCCCTAGACACCTCGAGCTCTACAGAGTAGTCGTACAGATGTCGGAGGGATTGAGCTCCGCACGGTAAGACTCAAATTTAGAACTGTTTCGTATTTTGAACTTCGAAATATTCAGTTTCCCTGTTCCGTTCAGACGAGTATTCCGCCACTCGTCGGCATCGCGCCAGCAGGCAGAAAACTTCATTGTCCGAGTCACTATCAATCAGCAGATTACTGGCTGGGGGGAGAGTTGTCCGAGAGAGTACGTAACTGGTGAAACTATTGCGAGCTGCAGACAATTTCTTAAGGACAATTTGGAGTCTCTCTATGGTATAGAAAACATTGATTCTCTGCGCTCATGGATCGACAATCACGAACACGTGATTGATCAAAATCCAAGTGCGTTCTGTGCGATCGAACTTGCGCTTCTTGATGCATTTGGGAAAGAACACTCGGTACCAATAGAGACACTTCTCGGCATCGATCAATTGCGCGAAGCTACAAACTATTCAGCTGTACTAGGAGACTCCCCTTATCTTGTTTACTGGCTGTTAGCACAACGATATCGAGTGCGTGGCTTCCGAAGCGTGAAGATCAAACTATCAGGCAATCTCAACAGTGATCGTCGAAAGTTACAGTGGTGGCAGACTAAGCGTTTACACAAACGAACGATCCGTCTCGACGCAAATAATATGTGGAATTCAGTCGAGGACTGCTTGAACTACCTCGAGCAACTTCCCAAAGCGTACTGGGCAGTCGAAGAACCCTTACAGTCGAGAGACTTTACAGGACTAACCAAATTAGCTGAACGAATAGAGGCGAACATCATTTTGGACGAGAGCGTAACGCAAACAAATGATCTTACCCACTACAACGGAGAAAATTGGATAGTAAACTTACGCGTTTCTAAGCTCGGAGGGATTCACCGAGCGATTCAAGCCGCACAGATGGCGAAAACTCGAAACCTCAATACCATCGTAGGAGCACATGTCGGAGAAACCAGCATACTAACTCGTGCCGGAATCGTTCTAATTCAGTATCTCAAGAATTCACAGCTTGCTACCGAAGGCGCGTTCGGTACGCATCTACTCACGCAAGACCTTGCAACAGAATCGCTTCGATTTGCTCGTGATGGCCAACTCCACCTATCTAAAACTCGTTGTCTAGTTCAACCTGGTTTGGGGTTGAACGTGCAAAAAGACATACTTAAACCTGAGTGACCTCGTGAAGCGGTTCTAGATGCCCGCGTAAGTAGTAACCCGTATAAGACGACGGTGTACTTGCGATTTCTTCTGGGGTACCAGTCGCGATCACCTCGCCGCCTCCCTTACCACCCTCGGGACCTAAGTCGATGACATAGTCTGCCGTTTTAATAACGTCTAGATGATGCTCGATTACTAGAACAGTGTTGCCAGATTCAACAAGTCGATTCAAACACTCCAACAGTTTTGAAATGTCAGCGAGATGTAAACCCGTAGTTGGTTCATCTAGGATATAAAGAGTGTGTCCCCTTCGTTGAAGTTTCGAGAGTTCCGCACCTAGTTTCACTCGCTGCGCTTCGCCACCCGATAGCGTCGTCGCTGACTGTCCTAGGGTGAGATACCCTAAGCCAAGTTCATTCAGCACTGAAATTTTCTTGGCAATGCTTGGAACGCCTTGAAAGAAATCCACCGCTTCTTCAATCGACAAGTCCAATACATCAGCTATAGTTTTTCCGTTATATTCGATCTCCAATGTCTCTTGATTGAATCGCTGCCCTTTGCAAGTGCCACAAATCACTTCAACGTCTGGCATGAAATAGAGTTTGGTTGCGATGACCCCCTCTCCTTGACACTCATCGCAACGTCCGCCCTTGACGTTAAAACTAAATCTACCGGGTTTGTATCCGCGCGCAGCCGCTTCCGTACTCTTCGCAAAAAGATTTCGAATCAAGTCGTAAACACCTACATAAGTCGACGGGTTCGATCTACTGTTCCGTCCGATTGGAGTCTGATCGATGTTGATCACTCGAGTGATGTGTTCGATACCTTCCAATCCTTGATGCTGTCCAGACAGAGACCGTGTGTCGACTAATTGTTTCCACAATTCCTTAAACAGGATCTCATTCACAAGCGTAGACTTACCCGATCCAGATGCCCCAGTGACACAGACAAACAACCCCAAAGGAAGCTCGACATCTATCGTCTTGAGATTATTCTCCGCCGCACCGAGTACCGTGAGTGTCTTGCCGTTGTAAGTCCGTCGTCGGTTCGGGACATCTATAGCTTTTTGGCCGGAGAGATACTGCCCGGTGAGAGACTCTGAACATCGCAACAGATCGTCAAAGGACCCGCTCACGACAATCTGACCCCCGTGTACTCCTGGACCAGGTCCGAGTTCTATTAAATGATCGGCGGCACGGATCGTATCTTCATCGTGCTCCACTACGATGACCGTATTACCGAGATCGCGCATTGAGCGGAGAGTCTTGATCATCTTTTCGTTATCGCGTGGGTGTAGCCCGATCGACGGTTCATCTAAAACGTAGAGCATGCCCATCAGCCCCGAACCGATCTGTGTAGACAAGCGAATACGCTGCGCTTCACCGCCTGATAGCGTCCCAGAAGTTCGATTTAGATTGAGATAGTCCAACCCAATGCCAAGAAGGAGTTCAAGACGTTTAAGTATTTCTTGTCGAATCTGTTGTCCAGCTTCGGGATTGCGACTACCTTCAGACATATTCTTCAATTTCGAACACAATTCATCAAGATTAAACTGTCCTAGGTCAAAAATGGAGTGTCCGTCAATAGTGAACAACACACGCGTTCGTTTAAGACGGGTCCCCTTGCAATCCGCACAACGATACTCGACCATGACGCGATCCAAGTACGCTTCCATACCCGAATTAGGTACGTCGCGTTGTTTATACCATCGATAGTGCGATTCGATTTGTCCAGCCACGCCACGGAAATTACTTGGCCATCTGAGCCATCGCTCCTTACGTTCTTTCACGTCCGGTGGTATCTGTAACTTTACTAGTTTTCCTTGAGTCCCGTACATTACAAGTTTGCGGTGTTCCTCACTGAGTTCGCGCCATGGGGTGTCCAGAGAAAATCCATACTCTTCTGCAACGGAATAAAGCAGATATCCATTGAATTGGTCGACCTTGTAAGAGAATGCATCCCGCAAGAAACATCCTTCGCGAATGCTGAGTTCCGGGTTGGTAACCAGCAAATCAGGGTGAGTCTGTTTGTCTCGGCCAACACCACCACAAGTGCGACAAGCACTTTCCGGATTATTGAACATGAAAAAATCTGGCACGATATCACCGTAAACCAGACCGTGAGTCTTGCTCCCAAACTCTTGTACAAACTTCGTTTCTGCCGATGCTTCAAGACCCTTAACGATACCGATCGTCATGAGTGAATCACCAACTCGCAACGTATGTTCGACCGCTGCCTTTAACTGTTTTTCTACGCCTGGAACAAGCGTGATCTGATCGACTACAGCAAATAATCGCGGTTCGCCTTCCAATGCTTCGGGTAATTCCTGCGTCAAATCGATCAGTTCATCTTCGATATAGACCTTTCGACAGCCCTGTTTTCGGATCTCCGTAAACAGCACCTTGGGTTCTTCTCCATAAATTTGAAAGACAGGGGCTAACAGTTCAAACTCAGTTTCTGCCGGTAGCGACATCAACGCTTCAACTATCGTCGACGTAGTCTTTATCGGGACCTGCTCGTTGGTGTAAGGACAGTGTCCATCAGCAATCGTAGCAAATAACAGATTCAGATAACTAGAAATGTCCGTGAGTGTGCCGACCGTCGAACGCGGGTTTCGCGCAAGTGTCTTCTGTTCAATCGAAATCACTGGTGAAAGACCGTAGATGAAATCGACATCCGGTTTTTCAACCTGTGCGATGAACCGTTTTGCGTAGGACGACAGCGACTCCATGTATCGTCGCTGTCCTTCTGCATAGATCGTGTCGAACGCTAGCGACGACTTTCCCGATCCAGACAGGCCGGTGACGACGATCAATTTGTCTCGTGGTAATTCAACTGTGAGGTTCTTTAGGTTGTGTACCCGCGAACCTTGTACTAGGATAGTCCTACGCATGCTTGGATCCGGATTCGAATTGTATTAGTTTGTGTTGAACTGAAGTGGAGTCTCAACTGGGTCTAGCATAGAAAAACGCAAGTTCTTGCACTCGAACGCGACTCAATGGTGTGAGAGCAAGGTCCGTGGACGCCTTTTCAATGGCACCGATGTCCGACAGCCATTCACATGCCAACGCTAGACCCTCGATACCGTAATTTCGACGAAAGTAGTGCTCGATTTGAGTCATGGAACGAGGTTCTCCAGCAGCTTCTTGCAAGTATTCGAGCACTGGCGAAAATAGTGAGTCTGCCTTCGATTCAAGGTACTCATCGACTGCAACTAATCCTTTCTCAATCATCGCTCTGGTCACCGGCTTGGAAATCAAATCAGAATAAATTGCTCCGAATAAAGTTGGATTTAGTGGTAATGCGCGAGGCAAGCAATCTCGGTCGACTAGTTCTCCATGTAGACTAATTTCGATGTCCGCTATCGCCGACGCGGTTCCCAGCAACCAAGTCGTTGTGTAGGCGAGGTCGTCTTTAACTTCATACCACTTTCTTGCCTTGTACAAAAGCGCCAGTGCAAACTGCGCGGAATTCAGCACTTGCGTCTTCAGATCCTGCTCTCCTAAGTTTTTGATTTGCTCAAACAATGCATCGATGGATGGATCTCGACTATACACGAGAGACCCTCGCGCATACACGGAATGACTACTTGAATTGTGGAACGAGCTTTCAAGTTCACGACGAAACTCAGCGCGTGGAACTACCTGTGCGTGAATATTAATGTCGTCTACGACAAGAGCGAGCGAGTGCGATTGAACTTTCTTGTCATCCGCGCTAATGAATACGAGATCAATATCGGACTTGTCCCAGACCACGTCATAGGCAAGACTTCCACAGAGTATTGCAGCGAGAATCTGCCGGTCTTCTTTGACCTCTTCCAGTAGAGTATCAAGAGCACCTTGAAATCGTGCTTTGGTTGTTAGCTCGGTAGCCATTAACTAGCAGATTCGATGAAATTTAACATGCTGAACAGTCATTGAGAAAACTCAAGTCAAGTAGTTTTTTCTTGGAAAACTACGCTGTCAATTCATCAATTTGTAACTTCCTTCAAACAGAAGTGTGCATATTAAGGAATAAAGCATTAAAATTGGTGCTACAGTTACGTTATACACGAGTCGTGGAGAATACCCTGAGGAGGAGTATTGTTCTTCGTTAGTCTCAGTCTTGAACGATAAGGCTGGTTGCGGCTACTATTAAAGGAACTGACTACGAGCGTGTGAATTAGCTTCAATTTGGAATTTGTAAGGAGAATTTGTCTATGCCAATCCAACATCGTATGGTTCGCTCATGGTTGCTAGCAGTAGCCGTGTTAGCGTTGCCTTTTTCGTTGTTTGCACAAGAAGAAGACGAGACAGACACCGACGCGACAGTTGATGCTACGGCTATCGAAGACGCTGAAGATATCGAAGAACTTACCGTTTTAGGATCCAGAAGTTTAACACCACGTACGGTTGAAGATTCCACCGCACCGATAGACTTTTTCAGTGGGGAGGAGCTACTTACCATTGGGAACGCTGCGGACATCACGGATGCACTCCGGACTAATGTTCCTTATTTCAATGCTTCGATGGCTTCTGGCGACGGCGATACGTTTGTACGGCCTACATCACTTCGAGGCCTTGCACCCGATCAGCATTTGGTGTTGATTAACGGTAAACGCCGACATCGCGCAGCTCTCATTGCAGAGTTCGTTCCAGCAGCTGGTAAAGGTGCACATGGTCCGAACATCGGCATGATTCCTAGTATCGCGATCGACAGCGTCCAGATTCTACGCGACGGCGCCTCCGCGCAGTATGGGGCTGATGCGATTTCAGGAGTGATCAACTTTCAAATCAGAGACGATGATTCTGGAGTGACGTTGCGATCGCAATACGGTACGTTCTACGATGGCGAAACCGCTTACAAAATTGAAGGAAACATCGGACTCAAGCTTGGACCTGATGGCTTTTTCAACGTTAGCTTCGAGTCTACGTACAACGAAGGACACTCACGAGGACAAGAACGCTTTGATGCACAAGCATTGAAAGACGCCGGTGTTCCCTTCGTCGGTTTTGACTCTCCTTTTCGAGATAGGCTTGCACAAACCTGGGGACGACCGCAAACGCAAAACCTGCTCATATTCTGGAACGCAGGGCGTCCTTTTGTGAAAAACACCCACTTATACTCCTTTGGCAATATCTCTCGCACTAATGGTCGGTATCGCTTTTTCTACCGAAACCCAAACCACGCAACACTCACCGCTTTAAGCGAACTGGGCTTTACTGGACTTCCTTGGGGTTTCACTCCGTACTTCGACGGCGAGACCGATGATTACTCCATAATATTTGGTTGGAAAGGAACGTACGGCAGGAATGTAAATTTCGATCTTAGTAGTACTGTTGGACGAAATATTATCGACTTTACACTGAATAATACGATTAACCAATCCATTGGACTGAATGACAGGAACGTACCTCGTCAGCGTGATTTTGATGTGGGTGCACTTAAGCAGTATGAGTGGAACGTGAACGTAGATTTTGGTCGTCCGTGGATTAATGACATGTATTTAGCCTATGGTATGGAGTGGCGATTAGAGGTATTCACGATATTTCCAGGAGAAGCAGTCTCTTATGAGGGAGTCGGAGCCAGTGGTTTTCGTGGCTTGCATCCAGTGGATTCTGGTAAATTTGATCGTCAAAACTACGGTATGTACGCCGAATTGGAAAAGGAACGTGAGAAACTTCTGTGGCAATTTGCAACTAGGTTTGAAGCGTACGAAGACTTTGGTTTAACCCTCAATGGTAAAATCGCTATGCGTTACAAGTTTGAAGACCGAATCACGGGTCGCGCCGCGGTTTCGACAGGTTTCCACGCTCCGACACCAGGACAAATTAACATTCAGAAAGTGACCACCACGTTCGACACGAATGTTGGTGGGGAAGTTGCGCAAGGTCTTGTGAAATCGGATTCGCCACTTGCCATTGCTGCTGGTGGCAAACCGCTGCAAGAGGAAACTTCGATAAATTACAGTGTCGGCGCTGTCGTGGATCTTGAAGAAGTCTTTGAAAATGCCCAAATAACCATCGACGTCTACCTTATCGACATCAAAGATCGTATCTACAAAACACAAACGCTTCCGGTTGAAGAGCCCGCAACAGGTGCTAGCACGAACATTTCTTTCTATACAAATGCATTAGACGTGCAATCAAGTGGATTCGACATTGTGTATTCAGTTCCCTTTGTGTATCAGGACTACGTGAGTGATCTAAGCCTCGCGATCAGCCATAACACAGTAGAGGTTGAAGGTCAAAGTCTAGTAAACGGTATCGCGCCAGTACCCGTCGCGGATATTGAAGATATTGAAAATAGCTATCCGAAATTGAAAATTTCATTCTCTTCTACGACTTACCTTTCTCCGAAGTGGGAATTGATCGTACGAAGTCAGTATTACGGTAGACACTATGACGAGCGTGGCCGAATCGGTGGCAGCCCGCCGACCAAAGAACTTGAAGCTTCCATTTACTTTGATCTCATCACGAAATACCAAATAAATGATGTAATGTCATTTGAATTCGGTGCTATCAACCTATTCCACAACTTTGTCGACACCATCGGGGAACCGTATGCGAATCGGCTGAATGTGGGATTACCGTACGCTCGTAGAACTGCTGCGAATTTTGAAGGCGGGTCTATTTACGCCACGTTCGGCTTGTCGTGGTAAGCAATCGATCGAATCACAAAACATCAACCGTAAACATTCGTTCTAAATGAATGAACGCAGGCCGTGTCCCTCGACACGGCCTGTGCTTTTCACTAGTGGTTTGCTACGTTTAGACAGTCTATTCACGCTAAGGGATTGATTCTCAGACAATGCCTGAACTCATTGAGTACCCCGATCCAAACATCTATTCCGCCTATGGTGTCTATTTGTTGCGCGGACACCATCCCCTCGTCCGAAAGCTAAAACGATACTACAAACCCGTTTCGCACGGTACGCGTGCATGGGGTAGTAGCTTTCTCTTAATGGATTTCCTTGAGCAGCACCCACCCAAGAAAAGAGCGAAAATTGTGGATGTGGGATGTGGCTGGGGACCAGTTAGTGTCTATGCTACCGTCCAATTGCGCGCAAAGGTCACAGCGATTGACTCCGACACGAATGTGTTCCCTTTTCTTGATCTTCTCGCATCGCTAAACGATGTCAAGATTGAGAAACTCAATAAAAAATTCGATGAGGTCAAACGACCACTTTTAGAAAACCAAGATTTGGTTGTTGGATCCGACATCTGTTATTGGGATGAACACGTGAAATTGTTGTTCAACTTGGTGAATCGAGCGATCACTGCTGGAGTACAGCGCGTGGTACTATCCGATCCAGGGCGGGCTAGTTTTTACCGTTTTGTAGAGATGTGCGACAAGAGAAAAGCATGGGACACTAAACTAGTCCGCTGGTACGCACTTGAACCCAATCGTGCTACGGGCGAAATCGTCGAGATAACGCGCCGAAAAGAGTCAGCATAGACTAAGTCTTAACGACAGACCCAGACTACTCCTGTCCGTCTTCGATAAATTCCTTTAGCTGGTCTACAAGGGACGCACACGCGCTTGACTGAGTCCGCGCGATAAACGGAATTGGGATCACCACTGCTGGTACGAAACTCATACCCTTTGACTCTGCACTCAGTTTTCCTACGGAAATGTTCCTTTCGACATCCCAAATAACAGCTTCGTAGATGGACTCTGCACGCCAAGACAGAAAACCAAAACAAGCGGGTATACCGCCAGTAGCAACAGCGCATTGCACGGACCCATTTTGATTTTCTCGTTTCGTTGAGCCGTCAATCCAAACTAAGTAGCGAATTCCCAGAGATTCGAGCCGATCCTTAATCTTATTGTTGCGTGAAATTTTTTTTAATTCGTCGATATCGGTTGGCGCATAGCGCGCTTCAAACCAAGGAAAAAACGCGTCCATAAACTCTTGATTTGAAATCACGTCAATTCCGTCTCGACCTTTAGATGTTCTATCGGTAACACAATCAATAAATGCTTGTTCGGTGTTATGACCCATCAGTGAACTTCGCCGCAGAATAGCGATAATCTGGTCTTCACCGATTCCTGTGTTCGCTTCGCGAAATTCTTCTTGCGTTGTCTGTACACAACCTTGCATAGCTAACAAACCAGTGAGGGGAACAATGGCAAACATCACAGAAGTACATGTCCAAACACTGTTTCTTTTCAATTTTCTTACTCCCATTTTCAGCGGCGATTGTTTATAAGCCAAGCCAGACGCTAACAGCTAGGGGTCTAGACCCAGGACTGAAATTTGCGATAATCTGTGAACTTGCGTCGCGGAGCGCATTCTCGGTCGCTTGCTGCAGGGCGTCACTGGTTCGTTCCATGACACTTCCGTAGTCGCGGCGATTCACTTTCCCATACCCAGGCACAATCCACCGGTGAATTTCATCGCCGTTGGGCTCAATTAATCGAATGGAGTAGCGTATCAGCACTTCATAATAATCTTGACCGGTAACCGCTGGAGTCGCTAGTGTCACTCCCTGTATTTCGGGGATAAATATGCCGTCGACTGTCTCACTAACAGGATCCAACGAATCCAGAGTAACCACTTTCTCAAAAAGCCCATTTAAGCTGGAATCAAAAACTTGCTCATGATTGCTACCAAGCTCAATCACGTACTTCTGACGCTTCTTCTCTTCTTCGAAAATGTCATCTTTCAACTCAGTTGAATAGTAAACTCCAACAGTTTTAGGAAAAGAATCAATCAGCGGAGAAGGTATCGACACAGAGGGTATGACATGCGCACCACTAGCACATCCCCAAAGAATGAAGAGTGCGGACAGGCAAGTGGCGCGAACAGACCAATAAACAATTACTTTCGAGAACATACTCTTCATCCCATGTTAGCTCCAAGTATTATAGAACGAAATTCGGTCAAAGTCGGGGTAACCCAACAAACGTTCCATTGTTTCGTACGGTTAATTCACGCATCAACGCACTGAGCTTCAAAAAATTTGCATCAGGTAGGCCATTGGTTATGTACCCTGGAAACCCTATGGCGTGTATTCTCACTTTGCGATTACCGTCTTTGTCCTCTACATTTATGCTGTCAACATAGTCGACCACTGATTCCACCGAACCTTGCATAAAGTCATCACCAAATACGTAAATACTGACCTGTTTCTTAGGGTCATAATAAGTTTCGATCGCCGCGGCGATGCCTTCTTGTGGGTTAGAACTTGATTGAGCACTCCAAGACCGCATTAAGGTCTTAATTGTCTTCCGCCGGTTGGTAGTATCTCGAAGCCATGTCCCTTTTGACCGAGGGAACATGTGTAGGCCGTTGTCATTCAGAACTTGAATGCCTCTGACCACCGGGTAGATATTTAACACTTCCTCAAACTTCCTTACTACCGACCCCCAAATTCTTTGCATGCTGGGAGAGGTGTCGATGACAAAGATGATATATTCACTATCTACTGGAATGCCGCCAATAGTACTATCCTTTCTTAAATAATTGTCACCAAGCAACCGGATCTGTTCCTCGGTTAATTGTTGTCGAGCTTCTCTAAGTTCTGCTAATGTAATCTGTTGTTTTAGTGTCAGTTCCCGCAAATCTTCAAATTCGCTTGTCAACTCAAACCACTCTTCCTGAAGTTTGGCTAATTTTTGTATTTCAATCTCAAGGTCAGCTTCAGTTTCGACTTTGGCACGTTCGAGTATTTCGGTTTCACCCAAGATTTCGTTGATTGCTTCCTGTCGTCTCGCGAGTTCGGCCACAACTTCTTCCAAGGAGGGTTCAAGTATTGTCGGTAGATTTTGCTTGGTAATCATGAGCAATAGAATGATCGCCCCAAAACCGCAACAAATTACGTCAAGAAAAGCTAAGCTAATCTCACTCCCTTCACGCGCGCGTCTCATGGCCAGTCCCTCGACGGAGTCATATAGGTACCTCCCGTACTGTGCGACAGAGCCCAAAACCATCCAGACGCCCACGGATCTCCCTCAAAAGGTAGTAAGATCGAGTTTATCGTAATACCCGCCGGAAGTTCACTCACAGCTCTGGAAAACAATCGTCGTCGTGCTTGTCCATCAACCGTCGTTCGTCGTCTACTGGCATTGCTGTCATCAGTCGTCGGAAACCCATCGGTGATCAGAAAAACGTTTTCAGGTATCGGTTTCATCGTAGCAATCAATTCGAACAAACCCTTTAGATCTGTACCATTCGTGGGTGGAGTCTCACGTAAGAACTTGATCGCGTCCGCCAGTGCATCTGCATCGGTTGCTTCATGCCAATCACCATCATCGACGATCAACTTTGCTTCTGTATTGAAAGTTGCAATCTGCAGCTGACTTGTAAGCGGTGCCTTTGCCACAAACCACTCGACGGTGTCAACAGTCCGGATCCACTTTTTCGACTGTAACTGAGCTTCTCTATCCCTGTTCCGTAGTATTGCGACATTGACGATCGTGTTGTGCAGCATGCTCGCAGATGTGTCCACTGCTATGAGTATGTGGTTCCCACCTAAGAAGAGACCTGTTAGATACTGTCGATCACCTGTACCTGCGACTTCCAACGTATCTGGTCGCCGGTCATCGCGACTCTGTCTAGCGTCTTCAAGTTCCTCTTCTCTGATCTCAATCTCACTCTGTAAGTCCTTCTCCGTTTCGCTTTGATCTAGGGCTTGAAGTTCTATTTCTTCAACTTCTTCTTCTTTTTCATCTACCTCTAGTTGGATTTTCTCGATCTTTTCTCTTGCATCTGCTATCTGCAGCTTCAATCGTCCGACTGCTTCACGTAAGTCAACTAAATTCTGTTCGCCATCTTTTTGCTGCCAATCTAAATAACGCACCTCGGCAAGCTGATCTCGATTAGCTGATTCAATCTCTTCCATCGTGTTGTGGTCTATGATCAAGAATATGAGCACCACCGCACCAAAACCGCCAGCCATGATGTCAAGAAATGACAATAAGAAAACGCTGAGCTGTCGTTTACGGGGGCGTTTCATGTCTTCAACCTTGGACCATGATTAGTTCATAGTTACGATCAAGCACCGAGATACGGTCACCAGGTTGAACAAATAGCTCGGTGCGTACTCGCGCGCCATTTACTGTAATCGGTGCTGAAGTACCAATCTTTAGCGCAGTGCCTTGAGAACGGTGTTCCAACGTGAAGAGCTGAGATTCACCTAACTCACCACTATTCACGGTGAATTCAGATCCAATTGGATAAGCCGTTGCTTGGTGCAATATATGCGTTGGATGCACTGGCGTTTCCGAAGGTACATCATTGTTTTGTTCCACGTCTGTAATGCTTGTCGCTTGCTTTGTCAAGCGAGTATGTAAGGTGCACTGACCAGAATCTGAACGATCTCCTAAGGAAGCCGTTAGCTCTTCGACCATACTACCAAACGCACTGAAAAAATATTTACGCCCGTTCTGAGTCAAGGCATCTGTGAGTCCAGGTAGTGTATGCGTTGTGTTAGAAAGGACAAGGTCTTCGTCCGCGTTGAGGCGACTAACCGCCGATGCGTATCGATCTTGTGCTACCTCTATTACTTCTGCTTTAGAAATCTCTACCTGACGCGTAAAGCCACGATACTCTGTTTCGATGGCGGTATTGTTTTTAGCAGACTGAACGAAAGCTAAAATTTGATCAAAAATTTGCTGTTCGGTTTCGGCGAATTTACGCGGGTCAAACCGAGAGCTCGCTAGGAACTTTTCGGCAACCATACGGATCCATGTGTTGGATAACGGTAATAAACCTAGTTGCGGTGTTACAGACACTTTTTCTCTCACGACACGGTCAGAGACTTTTAAGTGCGTCACTACGGTACGTTGCATACCGACACTGATGTACGCAATTGCACCCTTACCTTCACTCGCAAGCGCGCCAGCAACTCCTAAATCAACAAAATCAACGACGTTGTAACCTGCTTTCAAGACTATTCCATACAGTAGCCTCAACTGTTGCTCTGTACGGTCGCTAGGGACTACGATTAAGATTTCGTCCTTGTCCCCAAGATTACCTTGCTCTTTGATGTGGAGTAATTGTTGATAAACTAGGTCGGCTTGCGTTTCAACTGCAAACCCTTTTGGTTCAACGTGACTTTGATCCATGAGATTCCAATACTGAGTATGAACCCGCGCTGGATAAAGCTTAGCGACGCTCAATGCCGCCTCACCAAACTTTAGTTCCTTAACTTCCGCCCACGCAATTCCGGGTTGACAATAAACGATTTCGCCATCCTTACTAAGGCGAATTTCAGTATCGTCGAGTTCTAGAATCCACATGTTAGCGTACCTGTAGATGTCGAAGTAAGTTGTCGTCGCACCATGCCTCTATGTCGATAACCATCTCTTCTTGGTATCGTTGTAGTTGATGCACGAAAAACATAATCACAATGCTGATCACCAGGGCGACAAGTGTTGAATTGAAAGCAATGCCCAAGTTTTCAGTTACCCCAGCAATCGTTCCCTGTTGGAACACTTCATGTGCGAGGCCGAGCGCGCCGCCGATACCACGTACGGTTCCGATGAACCCAATGGACGGAATGGCCCAAGAAATGTAACGAATCATGGCGAGTTCGCTGTCTAATCTGTCTGCCTCGCCTTCGCATACCGTCCGCACAGCTTCGGATGCATGTTGAATTTCTTGCGTAGATTCAAATCTTTGTAGCGCCGTCATAGCTGCTCGAGGCAATAACGACTCTTGAGCTCTTTCCGGGAGTGACTGAATTGATCGCATGTACACGCGAGCATCTTCAGGTAGTACGCTGGTCCCCTCGACGATCTTCACCAATTCCTGCTTCGTGAGACGATGTTGCGCCCGAGCACTTAGACCCTTAGTAATCATGATCGCAAACGCCCAGAACATGAGGATGAAACAAATTTCCTGTTCGTAGTCTTTGAGCGTAACATACACTGACCGCTTAACCTCGTATCCCTCAACGTTATTCTCAATGGCTTCATTACGCTCTTCAAGAATTGCGTTAGCTTTAGGACGAATCAACGTTTCGTACATCGTATGTACGAACAATACAGCTACAACTAGTGCTAACAGTTGCGTAAAGAAGTTTGTAGTAAAGCGTTTAGTCAAACTAGGTCCTTAGTGTTAAATGTCCACAGGAAAAGGAATCTCTATGTCTTCTGATAGATTTTCCGTGGGAACGAAATCTTCAAAGTCGGAGTCCTCCGACTCATCCGTTTCTTCGTTGTTGGCGGTATCTTCGTTAGACGCATCTGCTTCGGCACTGCTGTCTTGGGTAGTACTCGAGTCCTCGTCAGTAATCTGCGACGTGCTCTCTTCGGAATCGTCTTCGTCGTATTCGGATTCCTCAGCAGCGGATTCTTCGGCAGTTTCTTCTGAGGTGCTTTCATCAAGTTCAGTTGTCTCAGACTCTTCGACAGAGTCTTCCTGTCCGAAAACGAGATAGCTAAACGTTAGAACGGCGAAGACCAATACTATCCGAAGCATTGAAATAGGTGTGTTGGTGGGTTTAAACCCTATAGCTTCCACCCTATTCCTTCTTCGCGTACCGTGCGATCCGAAAGCCCACATCTTCGCGACCGTCGGTCCCGTAGTCTCGAAAAGATAATCGTAAGTCCGTAATCGTACTGTGTTTGTAACTTGACCCTCGCATCACTCGATATTGTCCTTGGATTGGTCCTAAGTTGTCGATGGCACTGTCCGCGGCCGGAATGTCATAAAAATCATGAACCCATTCCGCAACATTGCCCCCAAGGTCGTGAATACCATTAGAGTTTGGTCGAAATGAACCTACTTCCGCAGACACCGTGTAATTGTCGTTGTATTCGAAGATGATCCGGCCCACTACGTGCTGTGCGGCAGCATCAGCAAAGTTGCCGACGCGATGTTCAGGAGGCGGAAAATCTTTCCCCCAGGGGAAGTGCAACAATTCGGCTTGATCCTCGACATACCGCGCTGCCCAACTCCATTCTGCCTCAGAAGGTAACCGATAACCAATGGAATTCGGTTTGAAGCCGACGACCTTAGCACCTTTCACTTCGTAAAACGGTTCTAATCCCTGTTTCTCAGATAAGTAATTACAGTACAGTGCAGCTTCATTCCAAGATACATTAACTACGGGTTGTAGGTCTTTGTTTAAATTGTGTCCTTGGTAGTCTTCAGAATCATGTACTGGAATAAATTTGCGAAAATCTTCATTGGTTACTTCATACTTACCCAGATAATACATTCGATTGAGATTGGTAGTACGAAACGGTTCATTTGCACGTCTTCCAGGTTGCGATCTCGAAGCCCCCATGCGGATCGGAGTGGGCTGTAGGAGCACGAGTTCCTGTCCGTCAACGGTGGTACTGTTCTGCTCCAAATATGCGATTTCGGCTTCTGCTTCAGTAAGTAGTCGAATTTTCTTTACTTGAACTTGTCCTGGTTGCACTGAAACATCACCTGCCCAACCAGCATAACCTTCCTTTTTAACTTCGAAATGATGATTGATGGCATGTAGAGTAATCTTTCGATCTTCTGGTAACTCGACGCGCTTACCGTCGATAAAAAACTCGATGTCTTCAGGATCGGTAATCAGTTCGACTTCGCCAGTCTCTTCTTCTAATTTGATCGTCAGACTAGTTTCTTGTCCCGGGTTCAAGGAGATTGTTCGTGTGTCAACGTGATAGCCAGCAAGTAATACTTCGACTTCCAGGTCTTCATTTGGTTCCACCTCGACATCAGGAAGTGGAGTCGTACCTTTAAATTCACCATTAATCGTGACACTCGCAGAGGGTGGCGATGAAACAATCGAAATATTTCCTTGCACTGGTTGTAACTGAACCGGGTCTAATGTTCGCGTTTCTCCAGCTTCCACGAAAATTAGATCTATCCACGGTGAATAACCTCGAAGTTTGACTGATATTTCGTGCTCACCAGCCAATATTTCTACGGGACCAGGTGTAGTGAAACCAGAATCTAGACCATCGACAAGGACGGTCGCCCCATCTGGCTCTGTTGGGATAGTGATGTCGCCCCAATCAGGTGCTAAGTCAAGGTGCCGGCTCTGCACGCGAGCCATACCTTCGACTTCGAGAGAGATAGTGCCACTCTGATATCTGGGTGCGGATAACAAAAACGTTGCTTCGCCCGCGGGGACATCGTGCGACATCGGTGCCTGTCCTAGTTGTACTCCGTTCAGCGAAACCGTTGCATTGACTGGCGTCGAAGTGATGCGTACAACACCCGGCAAACGCTCAAAAGTTATAGGGATGGTTTGTTGGTTTTCTCGACCAACTTTAATGACTTCATCCACGTCGTGATAACCGGTTGCTTGACCGCTTATGCGGTACTCACCCGGCCGAAGTAAGTAACGCTCCCCTGTTTTCAACCGTAGTCCGTCGAGGATTTCGATTTCTGCATCCACAACGTTGGGTTCAAGCTTTACCGACTTCGCCGTTAGCACAAACCATAGCGCAAAAACCACAAAGAGCGTAAGAATCGCCGCGATTACTTGAACCCAAGAAATGATTCGAGCGCGTCGTGGAGGGCGGGCTCGCGTAGGTTCAAAGACGTCAGCTTGTATTACTGTATTCTGGGCATCACCGTCAGTCATCTTCTCAACGCCGTTAAATTTGTTCCTCGCAAACAATCGACACAGGTTCCATGTCTTGTTCTACGATAAAAGTTTCTCGTATATCGACCCACCCGTCCCGGCTCCCATGAAGAATGTATCTTCCCGGTCGTAACGTCAACTCATGTTTCTGAAAAGACCCAATACGATGGCTGGTCGTAAGAGTCACATCGGTCAACCCGTCGGAGACCAATACTACTGGTAGTTGTGTCCCCGCATAGCTCACTAAGTCAGCAAAGTCTTGCAACAACTTGTCATATTCTTCACTATGACCGCGATGATTTTGCGCCGTTTCTAAGGTTTCTTTCGCTTCGTTGTAAGCTTCGTCAGCAGACAGGGCGTGTGGATCCTGCATTGTGTCGTTCATGTCGTTCACAACAGAGATTATTTCAAACACTCTATCTCGACCCTCAGTCGCAAATCGCAACGAGTTGTCAAGAGCTAAAGCTTCATCATAAATTTTCAGCGCGCCGCGCAGGTCTAGCTCGTTTTCTTTCTCTATTCCCGCAACTCTTAAGCCTTCTATTTTCTCGGCTAGTCGCTCTCGTCGAACTTGTTGCAAACCGGTTTGGGCCGCTGTATTTTCGGGATAATCGACGAGAATCTCTTCGAATATTTGTTCCGCAGAGTCGAAGTTGTTTCCTGCTAGTTGTTCATGACCAGCAGTAAGCGCATCATTGAGATCTTGCGACGTAATACGTTCTAATATTTCTTCGCGTCGATCTGCTATCCCAAGTGTTAACGGATCGAGTTGAGTAACTTCGTTCAAATATTCAAGAGCTTGAACCCAGTCTTCCTTTATCTTCGCTCGATCACTTTCGCGGATGAGTTCGTTAACCTTTGGTAATAGTTGCACCCGAACTAATTGAGCTTGCACATCTTGATCCAGCGGTTTAATCGACTGAGCGCGCGACCACGCGTCCAATGAAGATTCGAAGTCTCGATCCTGCAGGGCTTCTGTACCTTGTTCAACCCAATGGTCAAACTCAGAGTTCATGTCGTCAAGTAGTTGTTCTATTTCTTCTAATGCTAGTTCGTATTCACTTTGAGCTTCATCAAAGCGTCGTTCTGTCATCAGTGAATCGCCTCTGTTCGCGCGCTCTTTGATAGTTCCGTACTTCTCTATGTGGTCCGCAGTCCCAAATTGATTTCTCTCTATGATGTCTTGATACTGGACAAACTCATCGATGATGTTCTGGGCGGCTTCGCGTGCGCGTTCTAGTTGCGCATCTTTGAAGGGTGTTGTCGGTTCGCTAGAAGTTTGATTATTCCGGTCTCGAACACTTCCAATGTTCCCGGTCGAGCCATCGTTGTTTGGAGTAATCCAATCTCGTGGTGCTAAAAACCAAAAGGCTATAGCGACGCCGAGCAGAGTCAGCACAGCAAGCATATTAAGCTGGCTGCGGTTTGGTTTTATAAAGCGAAAGCGCTTAGTAGGTGTACTACCCGCTAGTTTGGGTTGAACCGGTTGCAGAACCACCGGTTGGTGTTCGTCATTCGGTGTCCTGGATGAATTCGTCAGTGGTTTCTTCTCCAGTTGATTCATCCATAGAACTATCGGGGTCTGGGATGTTTCCTAGCTCTCTCTGGTAAGTCTCACGAATGTACTTAACGGCTTTTTCGTATTGCTCTTCAAAAGTACCTTGTAAAGTAATAGTCGCATTTTCTAGCTCAATAGTCATGGGGCTTATTTGTTGTGACGCGCTGATCCCTATTTCGTGTAGACGTTCTTGATCAAGTTTTGCATCATTGCGGTTTCGAACACCTCCAAGTATTTCCGTCCCGCCGCCAATTACAGCAGTGTAACCACCAATCTCATTCAACCCACCCGTTTGTCGTTGAAAAAATGCACCGACGACCGCGAGAACAATTCCTGAAGCTATTCGAGTTTTGGAACGCTGTCGCTCCTCACGAAATGCAATCGCCAACGGATAAGACTGTTCGCGCCAGATCCAGTAAGGCTCGTCCATGTTCGTAGCGAACCTATCAAAGCTCTCGTCCAATGTGTCAATAATGACTAGTTCCCGTTCAAGTAATTGCCGAACGTTAGACATAGTAGGATCATCCGGAGTTGGTAACCTATTCAATCTGTAGCGTCCATTCGTCTCTTGAAGGACGTAGTCGCCAAACGCCTCTGGAACTACATCTTTGCCGTAGCGCACTAAAGTGGTACTTCGAATCTCAAGTACTTCTTCCGGGGTTAAGGACTCTTGGTACTCAAGCAACTTGTCAGACAGTTCTCGATAGTTGGTCTGAAAAGGATCAATATTACGAGGTACGCCCGCCTCGTAAGAATATTTACTCGCGCGCGCTTCAAAAATATCATCAAACCAAACGACTCCACGAGAGTCTGTAGCTTTGATCTGCAATACCTGACTCTCGCCATCGGAATGTAGAATGGCTCCGGTAATAAGAAGATCGACTGCTAAACTAGGTTCGGGAATCGCACGTACAGCACCCCAATTACCGGTTGCTTGGAGATACTCTTTGGTGTAATTAACGATCCAATTTGCCTCAGCTCGTCGGATTTCGGGAGTAATGTTTGCTTCAATAATGTCGTCGTACAGCTCCGGAATGTTGGAATCAAATACTACGACACCGACGTCTAACAATTGATCTTCTGGGATCGGGCGACTAGATTGCTTCGGTGGCGTCAAGTCAACTCGACGCACGATGGTTGTCGAACACCCAACCATGCTCAGCACAGCGAGTGCGAGAAGGGCAATACGTAGTGATTTCATTTCAGACCATCCACATAGTCTTCATACTCTTCCCAAAGCTTCTCTTTCAACTCTGGGTCTTCTTCGGCTAAAGCTGCCTCCTTTAACTGGCGTGCTATCACATTCTTATCTGTCGCATCAGGCGTATCGGCAACACCTTGCTGAGTTTCTGGAAGTAATGGCTCGTCTTGCTCCCCTGCTCCAACCCCGGCTTGTTGGTCGTCGTCCGTCACAGTGTCTCCGCCCTCAGTTTCTCCGTCCTGAGCTCCCGACTCCGTTTCTTCAGTCTCAATTTCAAAAGAACCTGCTTCTGCGACTTCATCATTAGCGCGAGTGTTCGCAGCATTGCGTTCGTTCATAATCTCGCCGTCAAGATCCCCGAGCACTTCTTGCATTGCATCTTCGCCCGAACTGCTGACAGTTGTACTCTCGTCTTCCTCAGCGTCGCCATTACCACTTTCTTCCGAATCGCCAGCTTGTGGCTCCAATTGGTTACTGGTTTCCCAACCACCTCCACCATTGTCTTCGTCTTCTGGGATCATGGTGCCGTCACCGGTGTCTTCGTCTTCCGGAATCATCATGCCACCATCATTGTTCGCTTGGTCGCCGTCTGCTGATTGTCCATTGGGGTCGCCCCCGGGAAATTGAACATCTCCAGGGGGTAATTCCATGTTATCCCCCATGGTACCATCTTGACCATCTTGTTGTCCTTCGTTCCCCGAACTCGATTCGGGTGCGTTCGTCCCATCATTAGACTCTCCGGAGTTGGGGCTTCCCTGACTCTCGGGGGACGGCAATGACGGCATTGATGGGTTACCGTTCGAGGAATCTGGAGACGGAATCGGGGACGGTGGTCTCGGCAGTGAGGGGTTCCCAGAACTTGGGGCTGGCATTGATGGTGAAGGAATCGAGGATTGCGAACCACTATTTGGTTGCGGCATCGGGCTGCCCGTCGGTGGTCCCCCCGAGGAAGAAGACGGACTTGGCATACCAGTAGAGGACTGTGGAGATGGAAGCTGAACATCCGGAAACGTGGAAGGCATACTCGACATGCATCCACCAAGCCCAAAAATAGCGATAGCTAACACGATAACCTTAGCCCCGATCACGAATCCCAAAAATCGGCGAAAAACAGAACTCATGAAATTTAGACTACCAAACTCCATTAGCGCGTCAACTTGTTTGTCCATGTTCTGACCTCCTCGCACTTGGTGGTACTTCATAATAGACAGTAACTTGTTCCACAAAGTTCCATGTTATGCGTACTGTATATATTTTATTTTTTACGTCCAATCTCGCTTCGTGTGCGCCCTAATCTGTTTTAGGAAAGAAGATGTAGGTGTGGTGCACCTTGACATTCCCACGCGGTTTAGGTTCACCGTCTTCAAACCTCGGACGGTAGATCGCGTTCTTCAAAGACTCCTCGAATTCCTTGACGAGCACACTTTGCGGTTGCGCAGAGTCTAATTGTACTTGAATAACACGACCGGTTTCGTCGACATCAACCGTAAATCCTACTTCTGCAGTGATAGGAGGAGACTCAAGACGTAGGGGTTGGGGATCAGGGCTTGTCGACAACGGAAAAAATAGCGGTACCGCGTCCCCGAATTCATATGTCAAAAACTCTGATTCGGCGTTCTCAAACGTTGCCAGTATGTCTTGATAAATAACCACCGCTTTCTCGTTCTTTTCAAACAGTGTAAACCAATCAGCGAGCTGTAGTTTTGCTCGAGCAATCGACTCTGGTGTGCTATCGGGGCGTTCGATTTCGATTTTCACGAGCTCGACTAAGGCTTCCTCCCCGGTTTCAAAGTCGTTGACTTTCGCATGATAACGAAACGGGGTTTCATCGGCCCAATACAAGACAGGTATGCGCGCTTGGATTTGACCCAGCGCGCTCAAGGGTCGAAAACGTTCCAATCGATAGGTATCAGCAAGTCCTTGTAGCGCTCGAATGTTCTCGGGACTAGTCCGTTCTAAGTGGTGATCCACTATTTCGGTCGCATACTCGTACAAACCGCGAGCTGCAAAGACGTTGTAAATCAACACGTACCAATCAGCGAGCATGAAAATTGTTGGCAACAAGTCCACCGAAAATGGCTCGAATTGCTGGTTGTAGATTGAGAAGATGTACTCATAGCTGTCGTTCGCATCCCCGATGTGTCCGAGTTCCAAGTAGGTTTCAGCCTCTCTGTGAACTGCTTCGACTTGCTCAATGGAATGTAGACCGTTTGATAATCTCGAGATTTGTCGGGCACGTTCGTACGCATTAATCGCGTCGATGTATTCCCCTAACTCGCGGCTCGCGTCCCCGAACACAATGAGTGGTTTAACCAACGCTTCGTCATACCTCGTACGGTTCGCTTCGATTTCTGCAATGACCTCCGTGGCGAGCGTCAATACCTCCTCTGCTTCGCCCGCTTCAATGCGACCGCGCAATTCACTAGGTTCGAGGAGCAACTCATCCTCTACAGGAGTCGAGCCCAACGTAGGCATAGAATCCAGATGCGAGTCACCCAGAAGAGTGATTGAGCCAAGCAATACCAAAGTACTTAATCCGATTCTCAATGCAAGTAATTCCTTCAAAGTCGATGAATCAATAGTCTAAAAACGTGTTCCAACAAGGAGTGCTGAATCTAACGTCTCCGGCGTCAAACAAGCATAATCAACAACAAGATCAGCGTACACTTGAACGTATCAAGACCTCAAAGAAATCCCAATATTAGCAACAGCAAAATTGCGTAGCATGTCTCCTCCTGAGTACGAACACTTCATAGACACGAGAGGGCTCGTATGTCCAGAACCCCTGATGATCGTCAGGAATAAAGTCCGCACAATGCAAATTGGCGAGCGCTTACTCGTGCTAGCCACTGATCCTAGTACAGATAGAGATTTTAGAAATTTTTGTCGCTTCATGAAGCACACGTTGGAACTAGCGGAAGTTGCTAACAAAGAACACAAATATGTTATACGAAAAGGTATGCAAGATGTGCCATGAACTAATGTACACAATTGTGCTCATTAAACTCGAAAGAAAAATGTCGTACGATCGGTATTTGTGTACGACATCGGAGAAGAGCGATTGTCGCGAAGCTATTTCGCGATAGTTAGAGCGCTCAAAACTGTATCCAAAAAGTCTACTTGCGATCATCGACTAATCGAAATGTCACTCAAGATAATCGGTACATGGGTCTCCAAGAAACATCACTGATTTACACCAACCGTTCTACGAGAGTCACTTGGAACGCGGACGAGAATAAAGATTGGATGAGCAATGAATGACTGTGTCGAATGGTAGAAACTGCTGATGTAGTCATTATCGGTGCTGGTGTAATCGGTCTCGCTGCGGGACGTGCGTTTGCACAGGACGGGCGCGAGGTTATCGTACTTGAGCGTAACACTACCATCGGAGGTGAGACCTCAAGTAGAAACTCGGGGGTGATACATGCGGGGATTTACTATCCGAAGAATTCACTCAAAGCACAACTCTGTGTTCGGGGAAAACAACTGTTGTATACCTTTTGTAACGAATACGACGTCGAATACAAACGTTGTGGTAAGCTCATTGTTGCGACGGACGAAAACGAACTTCCACAGTTAAAGAAGCACCAAAATCAAGCTTTAGCAAACGGAGTTTTTGACCTACATTGGTTGAAGAGACAAACAGTACACTATTTAGAACCTGAAATCAGATGTGTAGCTGGTTTGCTTTCGCCTAGCACAGGAGTGGTGGATACAACAACTCTACTAGCAAAGTTGCAGACTGACCTAGAAGCTCAGGGTGGTAGAGTCGTATTTAACACACTAGTAACACGGCTCAGCCGTTCAAAGGAAGTCTGTGTTGAGGTAGCCGACTTTAAATTAAAACCAAAATTGACAATCAATTGTGCGGGGTTAACCGCCTCCTCACTAGCCCGGTATATTGGAATCGAGCACAATCAGTTCTTTGCTAAGGGTCAATACTTCGAATATATGTACGGCACGACAGATAGACCTTTATTTCAACACTTAATTTATCCGGTTGCTACACCAGAAACAATAGGTATCCACATAACGGTGGACGTGTATGGATCCGTGAAATTTGGACCCGATGTTCGTTGGATAGAAGAGATTGATTACGACTTTGATGAGTCTCGCAAACACTTGTTCGTACAAGCTATAAAGCGATACTATCCAAACCTAGTTGAAGACGCTTTGCGACCAGGATACACTGGTATAAGATCCAAGCTCGTCTCTGCAGGTCAAGGTTTTGTCGACTTTCGGATTCGCGGACCGAAGGAAACTGGAATTCCGGGGTACATTGAAGCTATCGGCATAGACTCGCCGGGACTCACTTCGTCGTTAGCTATAGGGGAATATCTTGTTGCGCTAGCGAACGACTTACCTTAGCTACTTTGGATTTTGACTAGAGGTTGCAAGAAACGCGCCAATACTCTCACTAGCCGAAAACAGTTCTGCTCGTTTCGACAAAAACACGATGCGAAAATGATCTGGATCTGGATAGTTGAAGCCACTACCTTGAACCACAAGAATTTTCTTGTCCATGAGTAAGTCGTAGACAAATTTCTCATCGTCATAAATCTTGTACTTCTTGGTGTCAATACGAGGAAACAGAAAGATTGAACCCTTCGGTTTGAAGCAGGATATTCCTGGGATAGAAATGAGGGATTCATGTGCTGCATTACGTTGTTCGTAGAGTAAGCCACCAGAACGCGTTTCGTCGAAAATAGCTTGATAACCACCTAAAGCTGCTGGAACTGCATGTTGCACGGGCACATTCGGACACAACCGCATTGAGGCTAGGGTGTCCAACCCATCAATGAAACTCCGCGCTCGCACTAGAGCGCCGCTCACGATCATCCAACCTACTCGAAAGCCGGGTACGTGATAAGCCTTTGACAAACCGTCAAACGTCAACGTAAGAACTTCCTCGTCAATCGATGCCATCGGTATGTACTCCGCGTCGTCGTATAAAACCTTAGAGTAGATTTCGTCAGCAAATACGACGAGGTTGTGTTGTCGTGCCCAATCGGCGAGAGAAGACAATAGACTTCGTTCATAAACGGCACCGGTAGGATTGTTCGGGTTTATCACCACCATAGCTTTAGTTCGAGATGTAGTTTTGGCTTGAATATCTTGTAAGTCAGGGTACCAGTCGGCGTCCTCGTCACATCGATAGTGCACGGGAACGCCACCCGCCAGCAATACCGCTGCAGTCCAAAGTGGATAGTCTGGTGCAGGGACGAGTATTTCGTCTCCAGGATTGAGCAATGCTTGAGTCGCCATCACTATCAACTCGCTCACGCCATTCCCAAGAAACACATCATCGACATCGACGTTTGGAATGCCAATTCTCTGGCATTCATGCACGACCGCGTTTCGTGCGGTGAAAATACCTTTTGCGTCTTCGTACCCTTGAGAGCGCGGCAATTCGTGAATCACTGCGCGTAATATCGATTCAGGTGCTTCAAATCCAAATGGAGCAGTATTACCGATATTGAGTTTTAGAACACGATGCCCTTCCTGTTCGAGACGTCGGGCCTTCTGCAAAACTTTTCCGCGTATCTCATAGCGGACTTCGCGAAGTTTCTCCGCTTTTTCTACTCGTGCTCGTGCTTGTCGTTTACGAGGTGATTGTTCCTTAACTTGTTTGTCTAATTTTGCATGTGTAATTAGGTTTCTTCTTAAAATATTTTTGAGAATTTACGTTTCACTTGGGAAACTTGTGACATCCCAATAACCAACATATATGGCTAAAACTCCTAAAAAAGAAGTACCACCTACAGAGAAACTTACGGATCTTGAGTTCAAAGTCTTGCGCGAACAACATACTGAACGCGCATTCTCTGGTGAATATTGGAATACAAAGGATGCTGGTACTTATCTGTGTAAGGGATGTGGTAAACCCTTGTTTTCCTCTGCAACGAAATACGATTCCGGTACAGGTTGGCCAAGTTTTTATGCACCCATCAAAGACAATGCTGTAGGTACTCAAGTCGACAGGTCGTTGTTCGCGACCCGTACCGAAGTGCACTGTGCCCGTTGTAAAGGTCATCTGGGTCATGTTTTTGAAGATGGACCACAACCTACCGGGCTGAGATATTGCATAAATTCTGCATCGTTGTCTCTCGTCGACGACTTACCAGACTCCAAAGATTAACTAAAAACCTGCTGCCAAGCCTTCTTTGCGATGATCCGACGCGCCAGCATAGCCGTCATCAAGTCGCAAGATCAGTTGTGCGCCACCAAAAAGGTCGATGTCTTGGCTCAGCTTCACTTTGTGACCTAGTTTGCGTAGTGATTCCACGGTTGAATTTGGAAACCCCTGTTCGAGAAAAATTTCAAAGTTTGGCGAGACGTACCACCGTGGAGCGTCCGATGCAGCTTGCGGATTCTCGTCGTGATCAAAAATTCTCGAAATCATCTGCACATGCCCTTGATGCTGCATATGTCCACCCATAACTCCGAACGCTAGCTCCGGGACACCGTCTCGAGTAACAAATCCAGGAATTATCGTATGAAAAGGACGCTTGGCTGGTCCTACTTCATTAACGTGGTTTGACTCGAGTGTGAAACCAGCACCGCGATTTTGCATCGCAATCCCCGTCCCGCGGATGACTACACCAGAACCAAATCCGTGGAAGTTTGATTGAATGAACGATACCATTTTTCCTTCTGCATCAGCAGTTGTTAGATAGACGGTATCACTGCCGACATTTGGTACACTTGGTACAACCGCTGCTTGACGATCAGTAACTTCCGCTGCTAGTTGATCGAGCACCGAATCTTCAAGCAGTTCTGACGGAGATACTGTCATGTAGTCTGGATCAGCGAAATATTTAAAAGACGTTCGAATGGCGATCTTCATCGCCTCTAATTGACGATGCGTCCATGCGGACGAGAGCGGCTCAAAGTCACGAGTGGGCAATCGTTCTAATATTCCCAGCGCGAGTAAGGCAGCAAGTCCCTGACCGTTCGGGGGAATTTCGTGCGCGGTGACATTACCGAAGGTTTGACCAAGGGAATTGCACCACGAGGCTGTATGTTCTTCCAAGTCAGCACGTTGCATTAAACCACCCTCAGACTCTGATTGTCGGATGATTTGATCACAAAGGGCACCTCGATAAAAGGCTTCACCCTTCGTTTCCGCAATCAAGGACAGTGTTTCGGCGAGTTCAGGTCTCGTGAACAACTCTCCGACCCCTGGTGCTCGACCATTAAGCAGAAAGTGCTCACAGAACCCTTCAAACTGCCTCAAGTGGGTAGTAGCTCGAGCCCAATGATAGGCTGTGCGTCGAGCGACGTGAAATCCGTTTCTTGCGTACTCTATAGCAGATCGAAATAGATCGTGAAACGGTAGATCGCCAAATCGTTCCGACAATGCAACCCAAGCACTAACCGCACCTGGTACGGTTATCGAATCCCATCCAGTCATCGGCATCGTCGAATATTTTTGAAAATGCTCTCGATGCCATCGGCGAGGTGAACGTCCCGACGCATTGAGTCCTGTCAGTTCGTTTCCATCCCACACCAATGCAAATGCGTCACTTCCGATACCGTTAGAACTCGGTTCAACCACCGTGAGTGTTACCGCTGCAGCAATCGCAGCGTCTATTGCGTTTCCTCCCCGTCGGAGTACTTCTAATCCGGCTTGGGTTGCTAATGGTTGCGATGTAGCAACAATATTTTTTGCTAAAACCGGATCGCGACGAGAGCGATAAGGAAGATCCCAACTAAGGTCGTCGTAATGAACCACAATATGCTAGCGCCCGGACCATCGCGGAGTTCTCTTTGCAGCAAAAGCACGAGGTCCCTCCTTGAAGTCTTCACTCTTCATCAGCTGCGCAACGGTGTCATATTGAGTGACCATAGCTTCCTCTAACGAGGCCATAGAAAGACTCTTGTAGACAACATCCTTACTCGCTCGAACCGACAAAGGAGCACATTCCAAAATCTGTCCTACCCATTCATCGACGACGGTCATTAGATCTTCATGCGGTACGACCTGGTTCACAAAGCCCATCTCCGCACCCTCTTGAGCAGTAACTGTGCGTCCTGTGAGAATCATCCCTAAAGATCGTTTGGTTCCAATCTGCCGAGGTAGTCTTTGCAATCCGCCCGCGAGCGCAGCCAATCCAAGTCTAGGTTCTGGCAACGCAAAAATGGCTTTCTCGGAAGCCACAATCAAATCACATGCCAGTGCGATTTCGAAACCGCCACCCATCGCAGGTCCATTCACCGCAGCGATTAGTGGTTTGGTGAGATCAAACCTTGCTGTTATTCCGCCAAAGCCCTTTTCGGGAAAGACAATCGCATCAAACTTAGCCTGTTCTCGTAAGTCATTACCTGCGCAAAATGCACGTCCCTCACCAGTGATTACTGCGATCCACAACTCGTCATTGTTGGCGAATTCGTCGAAAATATCGGACAACTCCTGATGTGCCGGTGGGTGTAGCGCATTCAATCGTTCAGGCCGGTCTATCGTCACTGTGAGTACGTGATTACTAATGGAAACCTTACAAAATTTATTCATCTTATCTATGCTCTCTAATAAGGAGATTTACTTTGCACGATCGATTGTCAATGCTGCCATGAATGCCTGTTGAGGTACTTCGACT
The DNA here is from genome assembly GCA_012267385.1 of OMG group bacterium. Taxonomy (GTDB): domain Bacteria; phylum Pseudomonadota; class Gammaproteobacteria; order Pseudomonadales; family Azotimanducaceae; genus Bin55. Next base: position 92,864 of record JAAXGW010000026.1, on the reverse strand, counting down.
CGACCAATCTGTTTCATGCGTTTCTTTCCTGCTTTTTGTTTCTCCAACAACTTGCGTTTTCGTGTTACGTCTCCGCCATAGCATTTTGCCGTGACATTTTTGCGTAGGGCTTTGACAGTAGTACGAGCAAGAACTTTTCGACCAATCGCTGCTTGAATCGCAACGTCGAACATTTGCCGGGGAATGACTTCTTTTAATCTAGAAGTTACTGCTCGTCCGCGAGACATCGCGGCTTCTTTATGCACGATCACTGCAAGACTATCGACGCGTTCTTCATTGATCAAAATGTCTAGCCGAACCAAGGGTGCTGATGCAAAATGAGAAAAGCTGTAGTCCAAGCTCGCGAACCCTCGGCTTGCAGACTTGAGCCGATCGAAAAAGTCGACCACAACTTCGCTCATCGGAATGTTGTAGAGAAGTGAAACTTGAGTGTGAGTGACCTGCATACTCTTTTGGGATCCGCGACGTTCCACACACAGCTCGATCACGTTCCCAATGTACGATTGTGGTACTAATATATTTACAGAAGCGATAGGTTCGCGGATCTCTGCGATGTCTTTTAACTCATCGAGATGCGAAGGGTTATGGATTAAAACAGTCTCTTGATTTCGCAGTAGAACTTCATACACAACAGATGGGGCAGTAACTACTAGATCAAGCTGATATTCTCGTTCCAATCTCTCCTGCACGATTTCCATGTGTAACATGCCCAAAAACCCACAACGATATCCGAATCCCAGAGCATCGGAGTTCTCGACTTCAAAATGCAGCGCCGCGTCATTGAGACCGAGTTTTTCCAAAGCATCTCCGAGGGCAACATAATCGTCCGCATCGCTTGGGTATAGCCCTGCGTAAACCTGCGGTTTAGCACGCTCAAAACCTGGTAGTGGTTTAGTTGGAGTGCGCGCATGCATCAAACTGTCCCCAACGGGCGCACCATTGATGTCTTTGATCCCCGCACTTACATATCCAACGTCGCCCGCATGCAGCTGCTCCCGTTTTTCGCGACGGGGGGTGAACACTCCCAGTTCCTCGACAACGTGATCTTTTCCAACACTATGCGAAACGATACGATCGCGACGCTGTACGCTACCACCCCAGACTCGCACCAGCGAGACCACACCAACGTACCTGTCGAACCAAGAGTCAATAATCAACGCGCGAAAGGTATCGGATTCGTCTATTTTGGGCGGAGGAATCTTGGTGACAATCGCTTCGAGCAACTCTTCGATCCCCGTACCAGTCTTTGCACTGATTTTGACCACATCGTCTGTCAGTAATCCGATCAAAGACTCGATCTCAGCTGTCGTCCGGTCAGCGTCGGCTTGAGGTAAATCCATCTTGTTGAGTACAGGCAATATTTCTACACCCATCTCGATCGCAGTATAGCAATTTGCCACGGACTGGGCTTCGACACCTTGCGTAGCGTCAACGATTAACAGAGCTCCTTCACACGCAGCGAGAGAACGCGATACTTCGTAGCTGAAATCCACGTGGCCAGGTGTATCGATGAAATTGAGATAGTAAGTGTCTCCATCTCGAGCCCGATATCTCAGCGCGACGCTCTGTGACTTAATAGTGATCCCTCTTTCGCGCTCTAGTTCCATCGAATCCAAAACTTGATCTGCCATTTCCCTTTCGGGAAGGGCTTCGCAGTGTTGAATAAATCGATCGGCTAGAGTCGACTTTCCGTGATCAATATGGGCAATAATCGAAAAATTTCGGGTCCTTGAAATTTTGGACACTAGCGAATCACTCATGATAAAAATGATGTACGCGAAAAAATCTCAGTCCGAGAGTCAATCCAGGTATAGTGAACGTGCAAGTCTCGGGACTAGTCGTTCCGTGTCGCGAAATCTACCTCAAATCAGACTAAGTCCGATACCGCCGCGCCACGTGCGCTACAAAGGCCTCGGTAGTCAGCGGTTTTCCTGTAATTTCGACAATGCGGTCGAAGCCAGATGTCAGTTGTGCTTTACTGTGAATATTGTCTCTCAACCAAGACAGCACCGATTCGAAATTGCCTGCTGCAAATTGTGCTTCGGCATCGGGATTTGTTGTGGTGTATGCCTGATAGAGTTGTGCGGCTGTCAACGCGCCAAGCGTATAACAGGGAAAGTAACCAAACAGTCCAGCATACCAGTGTACGTCTTGCATCACTCCATTAGCAAAATCGCCACGAGTGTCTAGGCCGAAAAATCGATCCATTAGTTCATTCCAAGCGTCGGGCAGATCGTCAATCGAAAGTGAGTCATGAAGTAGCGCGTTCTCTAGTTCGTAGCGCAATATGACGTGCAACGGATACGTACATTCATCAGCTTCAACTCTAATGAAGCCTTTTTCAACATGGTGAACATTTCGAATGAAGTTCTCTGCGGACCATTTGTCATCATTCGCGTTCACTTTTAACGCCTCGACAAGAATGGGTAAGACATAGGACAAATATCCTTCACTACGACAAACTTGTTGCTCCATAAATAGAGACTGACTCTCGTGAATCATCATTCCTAACGACCCGCCGACTGGCTGGTCGTACCGATCTTCTGGCAGTCCTTGTTGGTAAAGGGCATGTCCAGTTTCATGAAGTACGGCATACATTGACTCTAAGAAGTCGTCGTCCCCGAACCGTGTCGTTATCCTCGTATCCCAGAGATCACCGCACGTAAACGGATGGTCGCTAGTGTCTACTCTGCCACGCCCGAAATTGAACCCAAGCGGTGGCATTAATTTTTTGGCTAAATCCATTTGTCGATCAGCAGGATATTCTCCCTTTAAAGAGATATGCGGTCGCTGACTCGCGATCACTTCATTCACAAAATCTGGTAAGAATTCAGTCAATTCGTTAAAGATTGGATCGATGTATGCTCGTTTCAGTTCTGCCTCATAGCCATCGAGTAGTGCATCGTATGGTGCGAGAGTGAGTTTTTCACCGAGAATCTCTGCTTTTTGTTTGGTGAGATTTAAGACTTCTTCTAGTAACGGTTTTACTTCTTCCCAGTTGTTAGCCTTCCGATTACGACGCCAAGACTGTTCGCAACGAGACGATGCCAAAGAGGACGCGACTACTAAGTCAACTGGTAGAGCAGTCGCTCGAGTCCAACGACGTTCAATTACTCGCAGATTTGCTTGGTCCCAATTTGAAGTGGCTTCTTGTTTAGCTGTTTCGAGCAGTTCTCCTATCTTGGGTGCAGTGGCCATTTCGTGTGAAATCTTGCGCAAGGTAGCGAGGCTTTTCGCTCGTACTTCACCACCTCCAGCTGGCATTATCACTGCTTCGTCCCACGACAAATATTGGGCTGCGTGACTAACGTGGTGAAGTGTTTGAAAGTGTTCTTGTAATTCTTTTACGGCGGACATTTTTTAATTTCGTACAAATGAAAAGGTGAATAAGAAGATGAGAACAGCCCAACCTCTAATCAGAATTTAGGCCATCTTGTGTTTGATACTCGTTTGTGAGAGATTTTAAGTGTCGAAAACCAACACCATGCTAACCATGATTCTCCTGAGTGTCCCAAAACAGCTATTACACGTCGATTCCGAGTATTTAAGCAATTGCACTTGGGTCTAGTGAAGCGATTGAAGGATCCCAACAACTCCGATATTGAATGTGTTTAGTGATTCGCGCGCGGGGCCAGTATGCAAAATTTTTCGCTCCAACCATATCTGATTTGATCAGGCGGCTTTCCAATCGTCAAAGAAACCAACAGTAGATCTCCGTCTTTCCAATCTATTCCTAAATTGCTCGTTGCACCCATTAAGAGCATTCTCAGTTGGTTACGCCAATCTTGGTTTTTACTTTCTTTATTGACAACTTCTTGGAAAAATACATGAGTGTTCTAGCACATGTCGTTCGTGGCGGTCCACAACAAAACGAGCCTGCGGCAACTCAAGCACTGACTTACATTCTGAATAAGAGCCCAAAACTCGTACGGTCTTTAATTGACCTAATTAGAACTGAGCGATTGCAGTTTGAACCTGGTCGTGTGGATGCCGAACAGGGTATTGAAGATGGTCAACCGGACCTAACTATTTATGACCAAGCAGGTCGTTTAAGGGTCTTTGTTGAGAATAAATTCTGGGCTGGCCTCACTGAGGCACAACCTGTGGTCTATTTGAGAAAGCTTTCAAATGAATATTCGTCTGCTCTCATTTTTATTGTTCCTGCTCAGCGTGTTCCGACTGTGTGGGACGAACTTAAGGATCGATGTGACGAAGATCGATTCGAATGGGATGCGGAACCGAGTGAAGGTAGTGAATTACGCCAAGCATCCGTGGATCGCAAACTTTTGATGGTGGTGAGTTGGAAACTTGTTTTGAAGCAACTGTTAGATGTCGCGAATTCTGAAGGTATGGATGCGGTCGCCAAGGACATTCTGCAATTGCGGGGACTGACAGATAGCATGAATTTAGAAGCTTTTCTGCCACTCCATGACGATGAAACTAACAATCAGGAACTACCAAGTCGTTTGATCAATTACATTGACTTGATCACGGACATTATCAGGGGACTCAAAAATATTGACAAGGCCGACACTAATGGATTGGCGTTTTCATCGTCGACCTACGCTACAGGTCATTTTCTTCGCATCCATTCGGGAGAAAAATTTGACGCATGGCTTGGTCATCATCTCAAAAGATGGCGAGATGTAGGAATATCACCTCTATGGTGTCGGATTAGAGGACATAGACTTAACGTCAATCATTTCCGGACAATTCCAACGGTGTTCAATTATGCGCGACAGGAGGGTAATAATGTGTGGATTCCCATTCGATTACTGACCGGTGTAGAGCGCGCAAAAGTCGTAGAATGCGCTGTAACACAGATCGAACGAATCGCAAATGAAGTGCTAAGTGAAATCCCTGATTAGAAACTTACAGCTATGTGTTTAAAACCGCTCACAAAACGCACTGAAATCAACTAAGACACCGTTTATTGTGTCGGCTTGTTACCTACGAGCATGAGCCACGAGGGATCATCTCCGTCCTGACCGACCCAGAACTCATCACTCACGATTTCTCCGTAGTTATCGGGAATCTCCATACCTAGATTACGGTAAAAATCTGTATCTTTGGGCTTACGTTTGTTGTACATAAGAAAAGCCGATCCACCAGGTTTGAGAAACCATTGGATTTTTTTGGAGAGGAATTCGGGGGCACCAATGTACGAAGGCACTCCGAACAATGCTACAATCAAATCGAACTTCTTGGTTCGTTTCGGCCAGTAGTCCTCAAATGCGGTACGACACAGTCGTTCGCGGAATTCGGAGTGTTTGTCCCCGAAGACACTCAGCATTCCCCGACTAGGATCGATACCAGTATATCGCTCGGGTTGGATGTGCTTGAAACGAAAGTCTACAAGCGTTCCAGTACCACAACCGATATCCAGGATTTCAGTGTCAGGTTGAATCGGCAACAACTCGTACACCCGTTTGCTTCGCTCGACGTCCGACTGATTTTTGTGAAACCCAAGGTCATAATAATCTGCTATCGCTGTATAGGAATCGAACTGAGCGGCATGAGTGGCACGATTGATTAGGACATGGTCAAGGTTAGCACCCATGGTCCAATATTTGTAACCGTTGGCATTGAACCGTCGATACCAGTAACCTCTAAAAAACTCCTCAACACGTTCCACAGCCCTCAGTTTCCGCAAGGCTTCGACGAATGCTTCTTCGCTAGACCACGTCCTTTTCAGCGTATAACAGTGAGGCGTGCTGGGCATCGTGAACGCAAAGTTGTAAGAATTCTGTTCCAAAAGTTCGGCTAGTTCCGAGCATGTATCAAAGATTGAGTCGCTCCAATCAGGAGCTGTTTTAATAAACCGCAGTTTTTCTTTAAAGTGTGTCAAATTTTTAGATCTCAGATGGGAATTCCGACCATAGCTCGGTCCCTGATCAAACTAATTCTTATATCGTTTGAATATTGGACCGGAAAGGACCTGAAACTTGTGTGTAAATGACTCACTTCGCAGAATTCACCGAAATTATTGAAGATTGCTATTTCTTTTGTGTACGATTGAAACCAATCAAGGAGATGTTATTGAATGGCTGTCATACTCGATCACACTATAGTCAGTGCTCGCAATAAAGAAGAGACTGCACAATTTCTTGCCGAGATATTAAATCTTCCAGAACCGGTTTGCTGGGGACACTTTGCGATTGTACAAGTAGGCGAACTATCTATTGACTTTGTCGATACTAAGGATGAAATTCAGTCTCGACACTTTGCTTTCAAAGTGAGTGAAGAAGAGTTCGATGAAATTTTCGCCAGAATTCAAGGCAAGCAATTGCAATACTGGGCTGACCCCGCGAAGAGTCGACCGAACGAAATTAATACCCGTGATGGAGGTCGTGGCTTTTACTTCTACGACCCAAATGGGCACTTTCTAGAAGTATTGACTCGTTCCTACGAAATTACGTAAAAAGAAGCTAAACAGAAGTGGTGTCTAGCCGAGTTTGGGTCCGTTTACCGTGGTTAAAGTTCTCTACTATTCTGTAGTAGAAGAAGTCTCGGGTTGTTCCTCGCTTTCCTCGTCTTGTTCCGCTTGCGGTATATTGGGAACTTCGTCAAGCGGAGGCAGCAACTCTTTAGCTCGAGGTTGAAAATCTGGAATGAGTTCTTGTGCACGCTTCCTAACTGCGTCAAGTTTAGCTAATGTAGAATCAATAGTTGCTTGGTCAAGGTAATTGAGTACCTCTTCAGGATCGGAGTTGTTGACACTTAAAACGACCTTTAGATCACCAGAAGTTGCCCCACCCGTCGCGTCGGTATTCGGCGTCGAATTCGTTGCATCCGTAGCTCCTTCCATCTCAGTCAATTTTGCTGTTGACAAAAACCAAGGTTTTAAGTCTTTCCCCTCGGCAGTTTGCACCAATGCTGAACGATCTTCGTCAGTCTCCACGGTAACGACAACGCGATAAACATTACGATCCTTGACCGTAGCTTGCATCGTCGTCGCTTTCTGTTCCAAAATTCCAGAAATCCGCTCTGCATCAGTTGTCGCTTTTTCTTGTGTATCCCAACTACTAAATATCAATACACCGCTTGTGGCGAAAGAAGAGGCCGCGCAAAAAGTCAACGAAAGAAGAAAAAGTGGTACTAAGGCTTTGCTAGCCTTTTTAATTCCACAATCTGTCATACTTAACTTCTCCGAAATGTCGTCCGCTGGTGAACTGTTTACGTCTAGATCGACGTAATCCGCCGACACAAGCAACGTATAGAACTAATTTATTCTACGAATTGAAGGACGTAGCAGGTAGTCAGCGAGACTGAAACGTCGAAACAGCCCAACATTTACAAGAAGAGCAATTGCCATCGACGCGCAAGCCCAAACTACTGATCTGGTCAGAGCTAAACTCAATACACATGCGAGCATCGGTGTTCCCAACAGAATGAACAAAGCAATGGATAGACCGGAAGAAGGTATATTTAGAAGTACGTTGGACCCTTTAGTCAGCTGTTCTGGATGGATGAATTCGTTGCGTTTAGTACGAGGACACTGGTTCGTGCAGCCAACGCACTTAGCGTACTCGAATCGAATCAGGGAACTACCGCTTTCGGTAGCAATAACGGTACCGCGTGCTACGATCATCGTTGTAACACGAGCTATCGTTCGAACTTAACCCCTTCGGAGATTTTCCAAATCGTTCTGCGAGGCAAATCACCGACCACGATGATGATCTGGGGTCGCCCGCGGGAGCCACTCGCATTGCGTGAAGCAATAATCGTTGGACCGACCATTGTCTCTAGTTGAATGTTGTCCACTTTCTTGTTTCCCGGTAACGGGCGAATCTGAACCGTGAAACTATTCATTCCGTCCGAATATTTACGGTGAAATAACACGCCTTCCTTAGTCTTGGTTGCCGACAATTTGAAGCCGTCCGGAATATAGTTAGGTTCCCAACCAGCTTGAATGTTGGATTCATCCGATTCGTCTGTATTCACAATGCTTACGGAAAGATCCGATTCATCTGAATCGTCAGCGTTCGCAAGTGCTGGATCTAATCCTTCCAAAACCCTAATTTCGGTAAACTGCAACATTTTTAGTTGTTGCGCGTCGTCACAATCACACATTTCCATACGGAGCATCAACGCGGTCGACTTGTCGATCCAAATCTTGAACCCGTGCCGATCTGCTTGCTTGGGCATGATTGAAATTCCCACCGCGGTGCGATCTGCAATTATTCTGTCGGAAAGTTCGTCGATGTCGTAGGATTCGCTGAGAGTCGCAACATCAGGAGTAATCAGTCTAGAAAGAGAATCGCCGCTTAATTCATTACTGGATCCTCGAAGTTCGTCGTCTGGAGAGAAACTGATCGACAGCCCTTCGTCAGTTCGATTAATCTCACGTTTTGGACCTTTAATGGGCTTAGCCTTGACCTTGACCTTCCCATCAATGACATATTGACTGTACTCGATCGAAATGATATCGCTACCGTTCCAATAGTCTAGGATTCCTTCAAAGCTACGCTTCGCTTGTGCTTCGTGCATTGCCTGAACCCACTCTGTTGCGGTACGCTCTTCCCCACGCACTCCAAACACACAAACCGCAATGACAATGCAGTAACAAATGGGATGTGTGAAACGGTATTTTGAGTCTGTCATAACTCTTCTGACACGTTCCTTGACAAAACGTTCGCATCATGCATCAATGATTGTTCTATACCGGATAGACTGATGTCGTGAGCGAACAGCGCATCCAGCATCATTTGGTGAATGTCTTCAAGGATGTCTGGGGGTATCATGAGGCCACTCGATTCGAACGATCCGTCAAAGGGCGATGGCTGCTGCGCGTTGTCTCTATATGCGATTGCTTCAGAAACAGTGTCCTCAGTTGTGTCGGTGTTAGCTACGTTGGAAGCTGACTCCGAAGAATCGTTCGCGAACATGAAAAACAACGCGACCATGATGCATGCCGCGAGCGCGGCACCAATACCTCCATGGACCAACATATTCTTGAACCGACTTCGCGATCGGAAAGGAAGCACATCACCGTTAGCAGGAAGCGCGTCAGCAAGGGCATCCCAATCCGTAGGCGACTGCAAATTAGAGACGTCTTCATTTCTTAGTACAGCAGCGATCGAGTGGTAATTTTTCCACTCTGTTCGCAAATCTTCGTCCTCGGATAACTGTTGCAACAATTGCGAGGACTCGTCTGTCGAAGCTTCTCCATCGACAAAAGCAGAAAGGGATGTTTTCAAAGAATCGGACATCAAGATTTCTCATCACTTGTTGGGACGCCCCTTCGGGATACCCAAAAGTTAACACTCAATTTTATACGAAAAATCATTGTGCTTTCAGACATTCTCCTTCGTTTCACCGCGTTAATTCACTATTCATGACTTGTTAGAACCTTTTTTCACGTTCGCGAATCTTCTCAGACACCGATGCCCGTGCTCGAAATATTCGGGAACGCACGGTACCCACCGGGCAATCCATGATCTGAGCGATCTGTTCGTAGCTCAGACCTGCGTGTTCGCGTAACGTAATCGCACTTCGTAGTTCTGGTTCTAAATTTTGGACAGTCTCCTTGATTAAAAGTTCCAACTCTCGGGACTCCAACAGATTTTCTGGATTTTCATTTTCCTGAAGATGGGTATATTCATTGCTAGCCGTCTCTTCATATATATCGATGTCGGTATTTGTATGCTTGCGCGCTTTCGCGACTAGGTGGTTTTTTGCAGTGTTGGTTGCAATACGATAGAGCCAAGTAAAAAACTGACTGTCCCCTCGAAATTTTGGTAGTGCTCGATAAGCTTTAACGAACGCATCTTGTACTACGTCATCCACGTCTTCACGGTTATCTAAAATTCGACTCACAGCCGACCGCAACCGATGCTTATATCGATGGAACAGCAAATCGAACGCCCGGTTGTCGCCTGCTTGAACTCGCTTCACCAATACGACGTCTGTGTCTTCCTTTACTGTCAAGTGAATGTTCCTTTGATCATTGGCCGCGAGACTCAAGCAGACCACTGGTCAATTTTTTTAAATATTGTAGAGCATAACACTCCTCAACAACTCGTGCGCTTAACCAACCGTTCGCTGATTCTCAGTTTGTTAGTGGACAAGGTAAAAAGTTCCCTGAGGTATGAAAATTTCAGAAAAACACACTTGTTTCATAGCGTTCCCAGTCCCAATTATTGTTGCTAGACATGAGTTTTGACGCAGACGTTTTAATTGTCGGAGCCGGTGCGGCTGGACTCACCGCTGCTCTTCAATTAGCAGATACGCACAGGGTTCTGGTGATTACCAAGGAAGATCTTCAAGCTGGCTCTACCACTCAAGCTCAGGGCGGGGTCGCGGCTGTGACTCACAAAGGGGACTCTCTGGATGCACACGTTCAAGACACTTTAAATACGGGATTTGGCTTGTGTGACCCGGAGATCGTGCGCATGGTAGTGGGTAAAGCCAATCAGGTAGTCGCGCGCCTTGTTGAGCTCGGTGTGCCATTCGATCGGACCACTGATGGGTTTCAGCTTGCCAGTGAAGGTGCTCACAGTTTTCCCCGAGTGCTTCACGTTGCAGATGAAACTGGCCATGCAATTGCCGCGACTCTTGTACGCCACGTAAATGAGCATCCCAACATCGAGGTTCGTGTCAACCGAGTGGCTATCGATCTTATTACCAGCAAAAAGCTCGGTAAACAAGAAAACAAAGTACTCGGAATGTACGTTTACGACCGAGGACAACAAGTCGTGGAGACTTTAGCAATACCATGTGTCGTCCTCGCGACTGGTGGTGCTTCAAAAGTTTACAAATACACCAGCAATCCGGCCGGAGCGACCGGTGACGGTATTGCGATCGCTGCGCGAGCCGGGTGTCGCATTTCGAACATGGAATTCAATCAGTTTCACCCAACCTGCCTGTATCATCCGAGTGCTACTTCATTTTTGATTTCGGAATCGGTGCGAGGTGAAGGAGGAAAGTTGATCTTACCAAACGGTGATTCGTTTATGCATCGATTTGATGAACGGGAGGAACTGGCTTCTCGAGATGTCGTAGCACGCGCGATTGACTTCGAAATGAAACGTCTCGGTGTACCCTCTCTGTATCTGGATGTCAGCCAACTTTCCGCTACCCATGTTCAAGAACGGTTCCCGACGATCTATGAGAAATTACTGAGCGTTGGAATCGATATGACGCGTGTACCGATTCCGATCGTTCCAGCTGCACACTACACGTGTGGCGGCGTGTTGGTCGATCGCGACGGGCTAACCGACATAGAGGGGCTCTATGCTGTGGGTGAGACAGCTTGTACCGGATTGCACGGAGCAAATCGATTAGCGAGCAACTCTCTACTTGAGTGTTTTGTTTTCGCCGACGCTGCAGCGAAGCACATTCAAAAGAATTGGACTGTTCTGATGCAAACGGACTTCGCTATTCCAGAGTGGGACGAAAGCCAAGTCACAGAATCCGATGAAGATGTAGTCCTCTCGCAAGACTGGGGGGAACTACGAGGATTTATGTGGAATTATGTCGGTATTGTGCGGACTAACCAGCGGCTAGAACGAGCTGCTCGCCGAATAGATATGCTGAAACGCGAAGTGCACGAGTATTACTCAAAGTTTAAGGTAAACAGTGACTTGTTGGAACTCAGAAACTTAATTTTGGTCGCGGAACTCATAGTTAAAGCTGCTCGGTGGCGAGAAGAATCACGTGGTCTACATTTCAATAAAGACTATCCTGAAACAAGTGCTACCGCAACACCTAGTATCATCAGACCAGGTATGGATCCGCTTGATGTGTTTTAATAGTTACGAGCGATGGTTATGGGTCGGCTATCTCACCGGTTTTTCGAAACTGCAAAACCATATGAATAAGCGTCGTATAACGAGGGATCGTTTCTGGTTGCCGTGATAAATCCAATAGTTCAAAGTCATCGCGGTCAAGCAGTTCGACAAACGCTAGCTTTTGCTCGCATGAAAGTTGTTCAAAACAAGCCTCTGCAAACGGACGAAATAGGAGGTCTAGCTCGAGCATTCCTCGCCGTGAACGCCACAGTGCTTGTTGATGGAGTACAGATTTGTCAGAATTGCTCAAGACTTGAAAGTATCCCAATGCCACACTTTTCCCAAAGTACCAAATTCTAGAAATCTATGCAATATCTTGCGTCCCTTACAGTCAGCGGAATCGATGCAGCCAAGTTTCTTCAAGGCTATGTCACTAGTGACTTGGACACGATTCAACCTAAGCACGGACTCCCAACGGCGCTCACCGAAATTAAGGGTCGAGTCATCGCCAACGGATGGTGCTACGGAACATCCACACAAGTTACGCTCGTATTCCATGAGTCACTAGTTGAGACAATCAGGAATCACCTAGGACGATACATAGCATTTGCAAAGTCCGAGTTTTCCAATGAAATAACAGAACTTAGTCTTACGGATACAGCTTCCGATGGCGATGTCGTATTAGCACCGTTTGGATGGGGGGTAGTACCCGCTACGAGCGCGGACAGTCAACTGAATCACCTCACCGTCACCAACGAATTTCCAATCATACAAGTAGATACGAGCGGGCTGTTCCTACCTCAAATGCTCAATCTCACTCAGCACGGTGCGGTGAGCTTTACAAAGGGGTGTTATCTAGGGCAAGAGATCGTAGCTAGAGCAGAACATCGTGGTCAGGTGAAAAGACGAGTCTTTCGTGCAGACCGACCCACTGAACAGGTTGCGGTAGGCGCGAATGTTAATATTTCAGATCGTGGGAAATGTATGGTGGTTGGATTGGATAAAGATCAAGTTCTGCTAGTTGGCAGACTGCCAGAATTCGCGTAACTTGCGAAGACCTACCATTAGAATGAATTAACCGATTCACGGAGAGGATTGAAACTTTGTACCAGATTCTAGAAATCGCACCTGGAATTGTCTTTGTAGCTTCATACCTTGTAGTCAATCATTTCTTTCCAGAGGTCCAGCCCATTTACTGGGCTACAGGACTGTTCATGATCGCTTTGGTTGTCCAATTCATGATCTGTTTGCTTTTCAAATTGAAGATTTCTAAGCTAATGTGGGTCGTACTAGTCGTGGGCATTACCGCGGGTGCAATAACGATCGTGTTTCAAGCACCGATCATCATTAAATGGAGACCTACTGTGATTTCTTGGGCGATGTGTGCCGCATTTCTCATGACGCACGTTTTTGGTCGTAAAAACATCCTGAAATGGCTTCTCGAAGATTACGTACAACTGTCTGACCGTCTTTGGAACTATCAAACGTTAGTCTTCGGGATTGTGTTTCTTCTTTCTGGCGCGACAAACTTAGTGGTTGCGTACTCGTTTTCTGAGGAAACGTGGGTGTTTTACAAAGTGGTCGCATGGTTTGTCTGGCCAGTGCTCTCCGCCATCTTGTTGGGTATTGTTTTCTGGGTCGAAAACAAACGAACCGGAGGCGCGATCTTTGAACAAGATTCGAGCGAATTAAACGACTCAATTACACAGAAACTTGAACCAAGCGAACGGGAATCACCGCAGTAAGCACCAAAGGCCTCGTCGCGCATCTTCTGTCTGCCTTATCAAGTTTGCGCTTCTATACCGTTCGGGAATGCCCAGTGTCGCAACTATAATCGGATAGGTCTAGACAAGGAATGCATTGATGTTTGCTTACGGTATCACTGACCTAATAGCTGCTTTCGCTTTCGTAGTTTCTTACTTCTTTTTCTTCGATCAGAACATCTACGCGGCTACAGTTCTTTTCATGATTGTTTTAGCAGTTCAATTCATGATCATCCGCCTAGTTTTCAACTGGAAAATTTCCAATCTTATGTGGATCGCATTCGGTGTTGGGATGACAACAGTCTTAATTGCCATGGTGTTTCAAGACCCAGTCGCGATCAAATGGCGACCTACTCTGATTTTGTGGACAATAAGCGCGATTTGCTTCCTTGCCCTCGTCTTAGGTCGTAAAAATGTCCTTCAGTGGATCCTAGGGAAGTGGATGATTTTTGTTGAATTGTTCTGGAGTGCTGTTTGTGTGTTATTCGCGCTCACCTATCTTCTTGCGGGGATAACCAACCTTGTAGTTGCTTACGCGTTCAACGAGCAAATATGGGTTATTTTTGTAGCTTTCGCTTGGATAGTATGGCATTGGATTGGGAGTGCCATAGCTCGTTTCGTAATGCCGTTGATGCGGGCAAAAATCGAAGAACAAGTCGAAACTGAACTTCTTGAATTGGAAGAAGATCTGCCCGCGACAGAGTAAGTGCACACAGAATTATCGGTAAATGTCAACAAGATTGCGTGGCTGCGAAACGCCCGTAACGGCAACGAACCGAATGTGGGTTCAGCATGCACAAAGATCATCAAAGCAGGTGCAGCGGGGATCACTGTGCACCCTCGACCAGATCAACGGCACATCCGTCCAGACGACGTCTATGAGCTTAGTACCATAACTACGTCCTTCAATGTTGTATACAACATTGAAGGAAACCCAACCACCGGGCCACAACGTAACGGGTATCCAGGATTTATGAATTTGGTTCGAGATACTCGTCCAACACAGTGCACGTTGGTCCCCGATGAATCGTCTCAGCTAACCTCAGATCATGGATGGGACTTACGTGAATCGAAAAACATGGAAACGGTGTCCTACTATGTCAATGAACTGCATGAACTTGGCTGCCGAGTTAGTATTTTTGTCGACGCGGATCCAGAAATCGTTAAACTCGCACACCATACTAAAACCGATCGGATTGAACTGTTTACTGGTCCTTGGGCAACAGCCGTCGCAAACGGTGGAATCAATGGTAGCGGAGCGACACAATGGCTCGCGAAATACGTCGAAGCCGGCGGCGCCGCACACGAACTCGGAATAGGTGTGAACGCAGGACACGACTTGAATTTACACAATGTAGCTGAGTTCTGTCGTGCTGTCAATGTTGCGGAGGTATCTATCGGTCACGCGCTCATCGCAGATGCACTTGATCACGGCCTTGAGCCTGTCGTACAAAAATATCTGGATACCATCAGACACGGATGTGAATTACGCGACAGAGGAAGCGGTCGAACATAAAATAGTTGGTGTGAACAACTAAGTAAATTGGAGAAAAAATGAAATTTTGGCGAACCGTTTCTGTGGCTGTTATCGCACCATTGCTAGCATTGATTGCGTCAGCCGAAGAAGTCGAACCCATAGAGCTCAACGCTGGCGACGAAGCGCCAGACTTTACTCTACCTGGTACAGACGACGAAGACTACAAATTGACAGACTTGTTGAAAGAAGGACCCGTTGTACTCGCTTGGTTTCCTAAAGCTGACACTCCTGGTTGTACTGCACAATGTAAGTCTATCACGAAGGACGGCGACCTTATCCGTGAGTTCAAGGTGAATTACTTTATGATCAGCGTGGACACCAAAGACGATAACGTAGCATTCGCAGAAAAGTACAGTGCAAACTTCACGATTTTGTCTGATGAAACGAAAGAAGTCGCCAAAGCTTACGGCGTACTGTCTAAAAGCGGGTACCCGAAACGGCACACTTTTTACATTGGTAAGGATGGAAAGATCTTAAAGGTAGACCGCAATGTGTCGGTAGATACATCTGCCGAAGACATGGCGGAAATTCTTGAGGAATTGAAGGTCGACAAAGTCGAAGAGACCTAATATCAAGCACCAAAAACACTAGTCCAAATTAACGATCATAGGACACCCAGTCCTATATCTTCTTGAGTATCGACCAGTAGTTCGGTGATTGTCTCTGTGCTGGCAGGTCGCATGCGTATACAAGTGACTCTCGTTGTCTGCTCTTTCATTATTCTCTACGTCGCGGTGGAAGGAAATGAATCCTCAGATGACGTCGAATTGAAAGAAGAAGAAATCGTTGTCAAAGGTGATCCTCGCGATATACCAACTCGGTCTGGTCTTGGTACTCTGACGACTGTTGATAGTCAAGATCTTGAGCTTGCGCGACCTCTTCATCCACACGAAATTTTCGCACGGACTCCCGGTATTTGGGTTGTTAAGAATTCAGGTCAGGAACATCTAACGGGACTTCGTTCAGCAGTACTCGCAGGATCGGGTGCGTGTGGATCCTATCTTCTACTTGAAGATAACATTCCCGTGCGTCCTATTGGCTTTTGCAACGTCAACGGTTTGTTCGAGCTTAACATCGAACAAGCTGATCGCGTCGCGGTTCTACGTGGTCCCGCAAGCGCTATTTACGGCGGAAATGCTATGCGCGGTGTGATTAACGTACGCCCTTTCGTAGGGGGTGAGAAGACCAATACGCTGAGTCTGGAAACGGGACCGCATGAATACAGTCAAGTTCGTGTGACTTGGTACAACAGAAAGGTACAAGCGAAATTTCATTCCACAGACACCAACGGATTCCGAGATGCTACCGGGTACTCCCAACAAAAACTCAATATTGGATGGACAGCGAACTTTGGAAGTTGGGATACGACCCAAACGCTATCAATTACATCTCTAAGACAAGAAACCGGCGGGTATGTACTGGGTTACCAGTCATATGACGATCAAGATGTCCGACGGACAAACCCTAATCCAGAGGCCTATCGCAACGCAGACTCTTTCCGTTTGTCCAGCCAAGTTAGCAACGGTAGAAATCTCTACATATATCCTTACGCACGTGCCTCGCGAATGGACTTCCTGCAGCACTTTCTTCCGGGGCAACCGCGTGAGGACAACAAACAAATAAGTGCTGGTGCAATATTTATTCGGATGACTCGACTCAACGCTCTAAGCATTAAGCTAGGAGCACAATTGGAATGGTTCAAAGCGTCGCTGGTACAACATCAACAACGTCCAACAGTCGGATCGCCATTCTTACAGGCGACTCGACCTGCCGGCACACACTATGACTTCGTGGTAACTGGGGGGACCTATGCGATCTTTCAGAGTGCCACAAGAATCTGGGGCAACCGGCATGAAGTGGAAGAGAGCCTTCGCGTCGAGCACTCCCAATATCAGTATGACAATCTTCATTTAGACGGGAACACCCGAGACGATGGTTCAATGTGTGGTTTTGGGGGCTGTCTTTACACCCGACCCAGCGACCGATCTGACAGTTTTACGAGTATTGCAGCTAGGATTGGTTACAAATTCCTGAGCACGGACAGTTCGCATTTTTGGGTTCTCTCTTCGATTGGCTATCGACCGCCGCAGATAACTGAGCTATATCGACTTCAGAGTGGTCAGACCGTGGCTGATCTGAGGAGTGAAAATACCCGATCCATAGAGATTGGTTGGAATTCTTCGTGGCGCGCCCTCGACGTTGCCATCTCCATCTACATTGATTCGAGCTCCAATCTCATTTTCAGAGACGCCGATGGTATGAATGTAAGTGATGGAGCGACAGACTCAAGTGGGGTCGAGATCGAAATTCAGTGGCAAGTTAACAACGTTCATGAGATTACCATCGCAAGTTCCTTCGCCAACCACGAGTATGACTTCACTCGGAATCTCGCACGCGGTGAAGTAATTTTCTCAGGAAATCAAATGGATACTGCGCCCCGCATTCTCGCACACGCTCGTTGGACTGCAAAAATTGGCACTGCTGGTATGAGCGAAGTAGAAATCAATCGTATCGGATCACACTACCTAAATGCTGCGAATACTGCGCGGTACGGTGGGCACAACGTCGTGAATTTTCGGATGGATTTTGAACTCAGTAGGCAATGGTCAATCTTTGGTAGAATACTCAACATCTTCGACACCTACTACGCTGATCGCGCTGATTTCGCGTTTGGTAGATACCGCTATTTCCCGGCGGATTTACGACAATTTTTCGTAGGAATTAAACGTCGTTTTTGACATCGTGAGTACGCGTCTCGAAAGCCACCAAGCTAATCTCTAACCATATATTCTCTCTGTTTGGAATCTTCGAATCAGGATCGTGTTTAAGTCGATATCTCGAACTCTAGCGATCGCAGGCGCGCAAATTAGAATTTGCCGATCCCAAGTACGATTCTGGGTTACTTGCGTGCTGCTCACTCTGGTCGTGTTGATCGGCTACCTGCAGTCCTGCGTGTGGCAAACTCTAAACGCTTCCTACTCTCCTTCCTTTAGCCTGGCTGAACCCAAGTATTTGCTGGGCAATGTCGATGCTCTAGTATTTCTCGTATTTCAGTTTGCCGCCGTGTTGCTGTCGTTCGACCTAAGGCAATTCCACAATAGAAATCGCATCCAATCTGTCTTGGAGAGTCGTCAACTCACGAACGTCGAGTATCTTTTAGGCAGTGTCTTGGGCGTAACGTTTCTGCTCTACTTGGTGGTTCTTTGCAACATTGCACTGATTCAAGGACTCGGTGCTCTAAGTCACTTCCTTGGCTCAGCGTGGGGTGATTTCCTTGAGCCTGTGTCGGTATTAAATCTTCTCGTTCTAGATACTTTCCCGACGCTTTTTTTATGGAGCAGTGTCGCACTCACTCTTACCTGCACTTTAAGATCTGGATTTGTTGCGGTGGCAATCGCCTCGAGCCTATTAGTGGCGTTTTATGTTGGTAGTTTGTTAGTACCGTTCTCCTGGCTTGATATAGTTACTCCTTCCTCGAATTTCACGGCGTATATCTCTGATCTTGTCCCAGACTTTGCTGCCCCCAAAGTCATTGGGATGCGCGCACTTACTGTTATCGGAGCGCTTGGACTCATTACGATTGCAGCTGTCGTACTAGATCGGCGCGACGCCAGAGTGGGAATCGTGAACTTACCGATTGGTGCCGTCATGATTGTGCTAAGTACGGTCGGGTTTGGTGTTTTCTCACATCAGCTAGTAACGGCCTACTACCAACCGCAAGAGTGGTCCAAAATTCATGCTGAGTACGACCAAAACGTCGAACTTGACGTCGAAAAGATTCACGGTTCAGTGACAATCGATCCGGGGCGCCTTTTGTCGATCAACCTTGGATACGAGTTTCGAGTAACACATGAACACAACATACCACACCTGACCTTCACACTTAACCCAGGCTTTGCCATTGATCGAATTACCTTAAACGGAAATGAGGTTGATCACAGTTTTTCCAATGGACTACTGATCGTACCCACGGGAGTACCTTTAGTACGAGATAACCTGCACGATCTGACTATTGAAGCCCACGGTCTCCCAAATCCGTTGTTCGCTTACTTAGACAGTCCAGTTCATTACTTCATTGACCGCACCGTACCACGCCGCGCCGGGCAATTATTCGGTAAGGACGGTTCGATCTTCTCGAAATCATACATCGCGCTCATGCCGGGGATGTATTGGTACCCTGTTCCCAACTCGCAAAATCTTGCAAGATCCGCGTCCATTGGGATAGACTTTTTCGAGACCGACATCAAACTTTCGGTCACTGCTTCAAATTGGTTATTGGTTGGTACAGACATTACACAGAGTTCTGATGAGATGGGGAAGTTTGCATTGCGGCCGGAGACTCCCTTATCGGAAATCGCAGTGTTTGGGACGAACTTTGTGAAACACTCTTTGAACATTGCGAACATTCAATTCAACCTTTACCTTCATGAAGACCATCAGAAGAATTTCGGTAAGTTCAATTTTGACGACGAACGAGTACGCGAAGAGATCGAAGAGATTTTCACTCCGTTTGAGGAAGCAGGACTAGGATACCCTTTCAACGAATTGTCGTTTGTAGAAATCCCCAACAGACTTAGAACTCTAAGTGGCGGCTTCAAAACTGAAACTGTGCAGGTGCTACCCGGCATGTTCCTCATGAAAGAGCGCGGTTTCCCAACGGCCCATTTTGATACACGCATAAGAAGAATTAAACGCTGGGAAGACAACGCGGAATGGGTGGAATACCGTAAATATTGGGCACTTGCAGATTACTTTGGAGATGCTGTAGGGACTGATAATCTGTGGGCTAGCTTCTCGAAGATTTTCTGGACTCATGCCACCACCGCTCAAGGGGACGATGCTCTCGTGCTGAACGACCTTGTTCAAAATGTAATTTCTCGCGTTTCCCCTGCTCCAGATTTGTGGTTTTCACCCTACGCCACTTACCAAATATCCGATTTCACACAAATGTTTCTCCCGGCCGTCGAATGGGCGATAGATGATGGAGGTGGTGGCGACATGATCGGCTGGGTGCGCAACTTAGCGCAACGATATTTGAATCGCCACTCCGTATGGGAAGCGATGGAGACTAAGTCATTACTCGACCTCCCAACCACCGACTCGCACCAGAGCGATCTCGAGTTCATGCTTGCAAAAAATCGCATGATTGCACGCGTGTTCGTTCAGACCAACGATAACAACACGATCTTAGCGTGGCTTGGAAACTTGAGGAGCACTTATCAAGGAAAGTCCTTCACGATGCAAGAGTTGCTGAGTCATGCGGAAGCTGCGGAATTGGATTTACAGCCATATTTTGGAGAGTGGCTCAGTAGCAGTAATTTACCGGGATATTTGGTGTCCGATATTACCCGTCGAGAACTTGCTGAAGACGAGGAAGGAAAACCGCAGTATGAGTCCTCCTTCTACGTGTACAACCCTAGTGAAACTACTGGCGTGTTTTGGGCGGCATATCCACCTGATTCAAGGCGAGAATGGCCACGGACGCCGACTATATTGATCGACGGCAAGTCCTCTGTACGGATCAATGTGGTGACTACCCACGAAATTGACTACATTCACCTTTATCCCAATCTCTCATTAAATAGGAACGAGTTTGGAATCCGTCTTGATGAGTCCGTGGTACTGGATAGCAACGGCGAGTCTCTAGATCCACGACCGATGTTTGAAGTGGTAGACTGGCGACCGCCAAATCCTGGGATCATCGTCGATGATTTAGATCCTGGGTTTGCTATTGAACAACCACCTGCTTTCAACAGTGCTTCGTCCATTGGTCCATTGGGTTGGTTTCGCATTCCGCGACTACAAGCGGATAACGACAACGGCTTACCAGCGCGCGCCAATTACGCTTATAGAACGAGTCGTGGCGTGTGGGGACGTATCTCTGACGAAGATTCCTACGGGCAATTTCGCCGTACGGCCACTGTGACCCGATTTGCTCCCGAAATCCATCCAGTAGCGTTTTCCGCGGAGTTGCCAGATACGACTCGGTGGAAGCTGGAATACTTTGTGAATACGGGCTGGTTTCGTCGCAGTAGTAGACAGGGAGACTACCACTTAGAAATCGAGCACGCAGATGCAACAGAAACACGCGATTTGAGCTTCGAAAACTCGATCTATGGGTGGAATGAAGTTGGTGAATTCGAACTTTTAAAAGGAGAAGTGAACGTCCGGGTGATTAGTGCTTCCGACGACACTCCGTGGCTCTACGCAGATGCGATTCGATGGGTTCCAATCAGCACGAGTCGTCATTACCGATATGAAGATGGTGGAGGCGGCGGGAATTGAACCCGCGTCCGCCAGAACTCGATCCTTGGATCTACATGCTTAGTCCAGTTCTCAAATTTAACTCGCCGTTAGCCCAACTGGACGAGGCTACGGCAAGCGAGTCCTAAGATTTAGTGTTCTTTGCTTGGACCAGCAAAAAACACGAGCTCACGAAGTATGATTCCGTCTAACTTCCCATGAGCAAGCAGTTAGACAGAACTAGCGGCTTTAAGCTGCTAGAGCGTAGTTGTCGTCGTTGGCAACTATGTTTGAATTGAAGGATCGTTTTACGAGCTATCCAACAAACTCGACATGCACCTGAGACTTTGTATCCGTCGTCGAATCCAGATCGCCCCCAGAATGTGACTGTAGAAAAATAGAAACTTCTACATATTTATAAATTATACCTACCTTTCTAATTGAAACCTACCGAACCGGCACCCCCTATGGGAGAAGCACTCCGAATCACAAAGACTATTTTCGATGCCTTCGTAACGGTCAGCGATGAGGGTGCCACGGCAGTGCTTCCAGGTGATCTCGTCCAACATATGCGAGAACAGAACGACCCAATGGGCATATGGAAAATTCTTGGGGAATTAAATACGCTTAATGAACTCGGACTTATACGGTTCGATGAAGAATCTGCGACTTGGCACTTAGTCGCAAGAAATTGGGACCCCACATGGTCCCCTCAAAGTATGTAATTCAGCATCAGCGTTGCCGATGCACACACTCCTCCGCGAGCCTTTGTACTAAGGTCATATCGCCATCTACGGTTTTGAGAATTTCAACGGCTTCTTTCAGATACTGGATTGCTCGATTTCGGGTCTCCTCAGTACCCAAGAAGGCTACGGCGTTCTTCTTCCCTGCGAGTGAATCCGCGCCCGCTGGTTTACCGAGCTGTTCATTTGCAGCTGTAGCATCCAGGAAGTCATCCGTGAGTTGAAACGCGATGCCAATCTTGGTACCAACTTCACTTATCGTTCGAAATTGCTCTGACTCTCGTGAAAGTCCGGCAACAATCGCACCCATTTCGAGTGCGGCGCGAAACAGTGCGCCAGTTTTACCTTCGTGCATTGTGAACAGTTGGTCAAGGTTGCGCAGATCACGATGCATCAACTCCATATCCATAGCTTGACCTCCTACCATATACTGCCAACCACTTGCGTTTGCTAGTATGGCTGCACAGTCTTTTCGCTGTTGTTCGGTCAGTTCTTCTGCGTTCAGAATGGTTGAGAACGCCAAGGTTTGAAGCGCGTCCCCTGCGAGGATCGCGATGGTGCTACCATATTCTTTGTGACAACTGGGTTTTCCACGCCTAGTATCGGAGTCGTCCATGTCTGGTAAGTCATCGTGCACGAGTGAATATGCGTGAATCAACTCGATCGCGGCTGCTGGCGGTAGCGCTCTATGAATCTCCATGCCAAAGCCAACAGTCGTAGCGCAAACCAGCACCGCGCGCACTCGTTTCGCAGTCCCACATACCGAATACCTCATCGCTTCAATCAAAGCAGATGAATGCACAGAAGTCAGCTGCAACCGCGCCTCTAAGTCGGATTCGACCTGATGCCGAATCTGTTCTAAATCGTGCATAGTTACCACATCGCGAGAGCTAAGCTCTTAGTCTTCGGAGTCGAAGTTCATTTCCTGCATCAATTTCGATACTCTCGCCTCTGCATCAGCGAGAGACCGCTGACAGCGCCGAGCTAATCCGACGCCCTTTTCAAACGCCTTTAATGACTCTTCTAACGTTAACTCCCCGCTCTCCATTTTTGAGACTAGTGCTTCCAACTCAGCGATGTCTTTTTCAAAGTCAACTGCTGTGTTTTCTTCCTGTTTCGACATAAATTCTCCTATTCAGTACTGTGTCAACCAGATAAGATGGGTAACTATTGCCGCTCCCGCGCCAGCGATCACATCGTCCAAAATAATACCGTAGGCACCAGGTACTCTCTGCTCAACCCAAGAAATCGGCCACGGCTTTACGATGTCAAGAATTCTAAATATCAGAAATGCAATAACGTAAAGCCACCACACCTTTTCTTCAAACACCCAAAACAACGCGACCGCCATTCCAAGAAACTCGTCGAGAACAATACAAGATTCATCTTTTGCCCCGTACTTTCGAACGACAAAACCTAGCATAAGTCGAGTAACAAGAAAGAGTAAAAATATGACTGCGTACTGGTACACGATCGAATCCGGTCCGAAGAACCAGAAGATTAGAGCAATCACCAAAGAAGCTACTGTCCCCGGTGCGACAGGAATCCAACCGATTCCGAAACCAGTGGCTATTACTACCAGTGGATCTTTAAACGCATGAGCTCTTAACTGCTCCACGTTTGATTCAATTAGGGGTGTATCCTCTGGCACAGACAGTCGCTTTTAAAAATGTGAATAACCGGAAATACTAGAAATCCCATCATGATTCGGGGTGAATATACGATCCGACGAAGAAAGTACTGTGCCGATGCGGGAAACCGAGACATCTGATCTTTGAGCAGAGATTAACACGACCTTTCGTTTGTCTTTTGATGAAGTGAACAACATTTCATAGCTATCGTCGTTTGCTAAAACATCTTTTAGCTCCGCACCAGGCCAAAGAGGAATTTCATGAGTCTCGACGGTATACCCATAGGTAGAACCAGAAACTAACTGTTCTAATTCAAACGCTAAGCCATCGCTGATGTCCGTACACGCACTCGCACATTCACGTACGCAATCTACAAATCGAGTTCGTATCGGTGGGAGCAAGTAGCGCGCAATAACATCTGTGCTCGTCAGTCGTTTCAACTCGGACAAACCTCGTGGACTCCATTTGGTCGTAGCCTGCAATGCAAGTGATGTTGCCCCCAACGTACCTGTGACCCATATATCATCCTTTGGTTGGGCAGTATTACGTAATATCGCTTGACCTTTAGGCACTGACCCGATTGCAGTTACGGCAATCTGCTTGACGCCTCTAGCGAGATTGCCGCCAATCACGGTAGTATCGGCTTCGGTACAACCGACACGCACACCATCTGCGAACGCAGTTATCCAATCGACGTCAGCTTGTTCGATAGTCAAAGCAATAGTTAAATATCGAGGCACAGCGCCCATTGCAACGATGTCTGAAACGCTCATTGCAATGGTTCGATATCCAACTAAATCGCCGGGACAGTCTTTTGGCACGTGCACTCCGTCCAAACACACGTCCGTACTCACTACCATTTCTTCCTCTGGTTTCCATGCAACCACAGCAGCATCATCACCAGGTCCGATCTGTAGTTGTGCGTCCCGACCGGCTGTTCCAAGTCGATCGAGAATTAGCTTAATCAGCTCTACTTCATTCATGAGGTCTCGCGCGCACTACGCGCCACTGCATCAAGCACTGCGTTAATGTATCGAAAACTGTCTTGTGCACCAAATAATTTTGCGAGTTCAACCCATTCATTGATTACTACCGTCGTAGGAACATCCTCGCGCTCAAGCAACTCGAAACTTCCAGCGCGTAAACATGCCCTTTCCACAGGCGTTATATCGTCGAATGACCGGTCTAGATAAGGTTCGTAGGTTCGATCGAGATCTTGAACAGAACGCAATATTCCCTGCAGGCACTGCGTAAAGTACTTTTTGTCCGCCTTGGTAAGAGATCCTTCATCCGTCATAAATTGATGCAGATCGGCTTCACCCGTCTTGGCTAAATCCCATTGATAGAGGGCTTGCAATAACGCACGCCGACTCTGGCGACGTTGTTTAGGTGAAAATTTCTCCTTATCAGGCACAGGACTAATCTTTGATGATCACAATGCGAAGGTCGTCTCCGATCGTATCGATCGACTGAAGACTTCCGTTGATCGCGTCGCATAGGGCGTCAATTCGTAACTGCGCTACTGGTCGAGCTAGCGATCCAAGTATTTTCGGCGCGACATAAAAAACGAACTCATCCCACAAGCCTGTTTGTAAATAACTAGAGGTGAGTGTAGGACCGGCCTCAACCAAGACTTCATTGACTCCCACTGCGGCTAATCGTTCGTGCACGCTGTCTAGGTCGGCACGATCGTTTTCGTGCTCCCACTTGATGGAGTTTGATGGCGTCGTCGCAGACGAGTTGCACACTAGGACAACTTCACCGGGATGCTTGTACAACTCGGCGTCACTCGGAATCTGCCCCTGAGTGTCTAAAACCACTCGCATGGGAGAGCTGGACCCGAAGCGATTATCTCGAACAGACAGTTTTGGATTGTCGCTGAGTATCGTATTTATACCGGTAACAATCGCGCCACTGCGTGCTCGCAGACGTTGGACATCCTGCCGGGCATCCAGGCTTGTGATCCACTGACTCTCCCCGGACTCCATAGCCACTCGTCCGTCGAGTGACATTCCTGACTTCACTCGGATATAAGGTCTTGCGTGCGTCATCCGTTTATGAAAACCAGGATTCAACGATCGAGCCTCTGCTAACCCAAGCACCGTGACCGATATCGATGCATCCTGGAGTTCGTGAACGCCAGAACCGTTCACCTCAGGATTGGGATCTAGTTCTCCAACAACAACGCGTTGGATTCCTGCAGAAATCAACGCAGTTGTGCATGGTGGGGTTCGTCCCTCAATACAACATGGTTCTAAACTAACGTACGCAGTAGCCTCTGAAGGGTCCTCCGAAGCGGTAGCAAGTGCTTGTACTTCGGCATGCGCACCACCATCGTACAGATGCGCGCCACGCCCGATCACTCTTCCATTTTTGACCACGAGACAACCCACTCGAGGGTTGTTCCGCGTGACACTATAGAGTCCCTTAGCAGCTAGCCGAATGGCGGCCTGGGTGTAGAGATCGTCAACTGTAGGCCGGTGCATTGCCAGAATTCCTGGATCGAAACTCGACCGTAAATAGTGTTAGGCCAACGCAATCACTGCGTGTAAACTGGATGCTTTTGACACATTTCACGTACTTTTATCCGAACGGACGCAACCATATTGTCGTTGGAAATGTCGTCGAGAATGTCGCACATCCATTGAGTTAGTGTCGAACATTCTTCTGTACCAAAACCGCGTCGAGCCGCCGCTGCAGAGCCAATGCGTAAACCGCTGGTCACGAATGGTGAACGAGGATCCCCCGGTACGGTGTTCTTATTGACCGTTATATTAGCTCGATTCAAGGCTGCGTCTGCAGCCTTTCCGGTTATCTCCTTATCGATCAGATCCAACAAGAACAGATGGTTATCAGTACCACCCGAGACGACCTTATAGCCGCGTTCGACGAATCCACTTGCCATCGTGCGAGCGTTCTCCACGACCCGAATCTGATAGTCTCGAAATTCTGGGGTCGCGGCTTCTTTAAAACACACCGCTTTTGCGGCGATGATATGCATCAAGGGTCCACCTTGGGTACCGGGAAACAAAGCCGAATTGAGTCGTTTCTCGATGTCTGGATTTGCTCGAGCTAAGATCAATCCACCGCGTGGTCCTGCTAGTGTTTTGTGCGTCGTGGTTGTTACAACATCGGCATGCGGAAGTGGATTGGGATAGACGCCGGCGGCTACTAGGCCGGCAACATGCGCCATGTCGACCAGCAGATACGCGCCCACAGAATCTGCAATCTCCCGAAATTTCGCCCAGTCTAGTTTTCGACTGTAGGCGGAAAAACCAGCCACGATAAGTTTCGGCTGGTGTTCTTCTGCGATTGCTAAAACATCATCGTAGTCCACTAAACCGTCGGTAGGTCGAACACCGTATTGGACGGCTCGATAAATTCGCCCGGAAAAATTTACTGGTGAGCCATGAGTTAAATGGCCACCTTCTGAAAGGCTCATTCCCAAGACTACATCATTTGGTTCCATCAACGCTAAGTAAGCTGATGCATTAGCCTGACTACCGGAATGAGGTTGTACATTCACATAGTCGGCACCAAAGAGCTTTTTCGCTCGTTCAATCGCTAACACCTCTACCTGATCTACGTAATCACAACCGCCATAATATCGTTTACTGGGATAGCCTTCTGCATACTTATTTGTCATCCCACAACCCTGTGCCTCTAACACTGCTGGGGAGACATAGTTCTCTGACGCGATCAGTTCGATGTGTTCTTCTTGACGACGATCTTCAGCAATAATGGATTCCCATACTTCGGGATCAAGGTCACTCAGTTTTTGTTGGTTGAACATGTGTGGAATAACAATTTCTATGAGTTAGTGAAGGGACTATTTTAGTGTTGTGCAAGACGACGACTGGAGAACAGAGGTCAATCAAAATGGTCTTATAAGACTGACGAATGTTGTATAGTAAAAGTCAGTTTAAGGTAGTAGCTTAAAATTTTTAAATAGTAATTTCGGGGAGGGTAGATGCGAGCACTTGAGACAAAGCACATTCGACGACGCACCTTAATTGGTACGATCTGTACAGCACTGATTGGGACACTTCTTGCACAGGCGTTACTCATCTCAGCAGTCGAGGATGATCGGCTAAACGAAATAGTCACTCCGAAAGCGACTTATCCTAAAGGAGTCTGGTACAGCGGTCGAGATGGCCAAGTCACGGTTACGTTCGACGTAAACAAACGTGGCAAAGTGCAAAACCCTTGTATCACCCATTCCACCTACCCCGGTATATTCGACCTTTACGCACTTCAAGCTGTGAAAGACTACCGATATGAAAACTTGACCCGTCCTCGTGAAATCATTGAGGGAGTCAGTACGACGGTCCATTTCACTCTAGACTCAAATCCTAGAGACTATGTCTCTCCCAAGTATCCGTACGCTGCTTTAGAATTCGGTTTCCAAGGATATGTCGTCGTTAAGTTTGCTGTTAAACCGAATGGTGAAGTGCGCAACTTATCGACTGCGGCCGCAGTACCTGCTGAAGTGTTTGAAGACGCCGCACTGGTGGCGGCAAGGCAGTTCAGGTTTGAACCGAATCAATTCTTAAAACGCGACACGATACATCACAAGTTTGTTTTTTCATTGGACAGTAAACCAAACAATCTAGTAATCCCCGAATATCCGGATCAAGCTAAAGAAGACGGTATGCAGGGGCATGCAATCGTGAATTTTGATATCACTTCTGAAGGTACTGTTGACGGAGCGTTTGTGGTTTACTCGAGTGATCCGTTGTTTGATCAACCTGCAGTGGACGCCGTTTCTCAATTTACTTTTGATCCCAATAATCCTGCTCAAAACGTCCATCACAAAGTCGAGTTCATCCTAAATCGGAACTACCGCGCGCTGACCAAAGGCGTGCCCAGATATCCTCGCGAGGCAGTTCTTAACGGAACTGAAGGATACGTTGTCGTGTCGTTCGACGTTGATGAAAGAGGAACTGTCGACAATTTGTCCGTGCTCGAAGCAGAGCCGCCTGATGTTTTCAATGCAGCCGCTCTAACGGCTACGGCGCAGTTTAGTTACTTACCGAAGTATGTTGACGGAAAACCAGTTCGTGTTCAGGGGGAGCGCAACAGGCTTCGATTTGCACTTGGAACACTGTACCCAAGCACTCCGCAAAATGCGCAGGAAGTTAGACGTCAGGGTCGAAGAGGACAGTCTGCAAATCCACGCCGGCAATCAACAGCTGAAGACAGGCGACCCGAGTCTATGCGCAGTATCAAACTCGATCCAATCTATGAATTACAGTTGACGGGGGACTATGATGATGGTAGCGTCATCGTTCAATTCGATGTGAACGGTGCTGGCTACGTTGAAGGACCAAAAATACTTGAGGTCATCGATACAAGCTTACCGGAGGAAATTACGGAACGCATTCTCGACGAGGTTAGCTTCTTTTGGTACGCGCCGTGGATTGAGAACAATCGACCAAAAACTGTATACGGGGTTAAACACCGGATTGAATTGACGTTCGTTGATGACTAGAACCGAGCGAATATTAGTCGTTGGGGCATCGCTCGGTGTTGTCATGTAGGAAGGTCACCCCAAGTATTTCTGGGAAATTCTCGAAATATCAACTTCTAGTGGTTTCGCTCAAAAATGGTACACAGAGAACGATTCTGTTGCACTGAGTACAACTCCAAATTGATCTTCAAGTCCGATAACTCTAGGGTGTCCCGGGGTCGCGTCAAGGAATAAAAGACGGTTTATAATTTTTCAACGGGTTCATCAGGATGAGATATGAGAACTGGTAAATCAAAGCAATTCCAACCAAATACCGCGTTAGTTGTACTGATCATCGTATTGATTGGTAGTGTCATTGCGCGCGCGATAACGATAGCCCCAACCGACGGAAATCTCCTCAAAGAAATCGAAGCTCCGATGCCAGACTATCCTAAATCAGTTTGGGACGAGAGTCCAGTGGGAGAGGTCACGTTGATGTTCGATGTCAACGAAGAGGGCCATGTCGAAGACCCCTGCATCGTCAGCTCTACCTTTTCTGGTACTTTTGATCTCTATGCAGTAAAAGCGATTAAAAGCCATCGTTATGAACAACTCGGTGGTCCATCCCAGCATATGAAGGGTGTCAAAAAACGATTTTTCTTTACTCTCGATTCAAATCCTACACTGCCGGTAACAGCGAAGTATCCTCGAAACGCCTTGGAACAGGGAGCAGAAGGCTATGTCGTCGTGAGATTCGGAGTATCCAAACGAGGTGCTGTTCGAGATATCGAAGTGGTTGGGTCAGAGCCATCTGGAATGTTTGATGTCGCGGGGCGCGAAGCCGCAAGCAAGATGAAATTTGAAAAAACACGATTCAACCCAGATGACGCAATACTTCACAAGTTCACCTTTTCTCTAGACAGTAAACCCCTTATCGCCGTAGGAGCTGAATATCCCGCGGAAGCAAGGGAACAACTGATACATGGGCATGTTATCGTCGAATTTGACATTAATGCAGCCGGCAAAGTAGAAAACCCTGAAGCGATTTATTCCGACGCTGGTTTGTTAGAGACAGCCGCAATCGCTGCCGTATCCCAGTTCAGTTAGAGGAGGGGAACCCAGCAAAAGGGGTGTTGCACAAAGTTGAATTCAGTCTCAACCAACCATACCAACGTCTACGCAGAGTTGAGCCAGAGTATCCAGAACAGGCAATAATGGACCACATTGAAGGCTATGTAATTCTTCAATTTGACGTAACTGAGACTGGCTCGGTTGAAAACCCACTGGTTATAGAAGCAAATCCACCAAACGTCTTCGATCAATCGGCTATAAATGCAGCTAAACAGTTCAAGTACAAACCAGCGTACGTAAACGGTAAACCTGTACGAACTATGAATGTAATTACAGGATCAAGTACATAATTGAAGGTGAAGATAGTGAAGAAAACGACGAGCCAGGACGCGCGCTCGCTGACAATTCCCCGGAGGCTAAACAACAATATCCCGTTATTATGCCCCGCATTGACATGAAACAGTTTTTCGAAGATATGAAGGGTCTTTCACCAGAAGAAAGAAAAAAGAAGTTGGATGATTTAATAAGCCAAGGGACGGTGGTACGCGACTCAATACCGACTCATAAATTGTCGATTCAAGGTAACCAAAGAGACGGTAGCGTCATCATTGAATTCGACGTAAACGAAGAAGGAGTCGTCGAACAACCTAACATTGTTGAGGTTCAAGGTACAGTTCTATCTCAAGATGTATCTCAAAGAATTCTCGACGAAGTAGGTTACTACCGATACGAACCCTTAGTGATCGATGATACTCCCGTACGCATTGATGGCGTACGGCACTTGATCCAACTACGTTTCCAAGAAGAATAGATCCTTGCTGAGAACTGGCTTTGGTGTGTGCTTGGGATCAGCAATTCGAACTCAAAATTTCAGAATTTCGTTAAGACAATTCTAGTAAGTTATTATGTGTAGGTAAGTAAGAGACTTCGACCTTACGGAGCGTTGTTTCGCTTTGTTAGCAAACGCCGAGGTTGGAATTTCTTACCGGGTCCAGCATCAGTTCAGACACTAAATGTTTTGAACGGAAAGTACCAAAAAAAGCACCCTTGAGTACTCATACAAGTTGCAACTTGGGATACAGATTTACAACATATAATGGCAATAAAGGTACTCTAGCGGAGGATATATGGGAACTGATAAGTCAAAGGAAATCGTGCTACACTTCGTTATATTCATTCTGACCTTCGCTTTGATTAGTAGTGCGTTTACGCACGCGGAAACGATAAGCACAGCTGCGGAACTCGACATTGTCCCATTAGAAATCGATGCCCCGATTCCGGTCTATCCTAAAGAGGCTTGGGACAAGAGTCCGGAAGGCATGGTCACCGTGAAGTTCGACATTACCGATGAGGGCTATGTCGAAAATCCCTATATATTCAACGCTTCACTACCGGGTAAATTTGAACTCTATGCGCTACAAGCAATTAAAGACCATCGTTTCGAACCGCCAGACGAAACCTCCAACCATACGAAAGGCGTCGCAAAGCACTTTTTCTTTACGCTCGACTCCAGTCCAAAAGTACCCGTTAGGGTGAAGTATCCAAAGACCGCGATGGAACACGGGCCCGAAGGCTATGTCGTGGTGCGGTTTGGAGTATCAGCGTGGGGTGATGTCCGAGATCAAGAAGTTGTTGGTGCTAAACCGGCTGGCTTGTTCGAAGCCGCAGCCCTTGATGCGGCAAGCAAGATGAAATTTGCAAGACACTTCAAACCAGACCAAAAAGTGTTGCACAAGTTTACCTTTTCTTTGAACAGTAAACCCAGCAAGGCAGTCGTAGCTGAATATCCCGCCGCCGCCAAAGAACAACAACTACAAGGGCACGTAGTCGTCGAATTTGACATCAACGAAGATGGCACAGTCGAAAATGCCGAAGCGATTTATTCCGACGCTGATGTGTTCGAATCTGCAGCAATCGCTGCCGTGTCAGAATTTCTTTTTGAGCCGAACACATCCAAAGAGGGAGTGCTGCACAAAGTTGAATTCAATCTCAACCAAGACTACCAACCTCTAAGTAAAGTTGAACCAGAGTATCCAAGAGAAGCATTGTTAAATAACATCGAGGGGTACGTAATCATTCGATTTGAAATTGACGAATCGGGCTCGGTAGCCAATCCCAAGGTGATAACAGCAAAACCACCAAATGTATTCAATGAATCAGCGGTAACTGCAGTGGAGCAGTTCAAGTACACGCCGAAGTATGTAGATGGACAGCCTACGCCTGTCAAAGACGGAACTATCAGATTCCTTTACGAAATACCTGATGAAGAAAGTAAGAGTTCCGGGCGCGCACTTAGAGATCGGGCTTCGAGCACTCAAGCTCGGTACGCCATGCGTCGACACTCACTAAGACCTACTCACAAGTTGTTGATAGAAGGCAATCAAGACAACGGGAGTGTAATTGTTGAATTTGATGTGAACGAACTGGGGTTTGTTGAACTACCCAATATTGTTGAGGCTCAAGACACTCGGCTGACCCATAAAGTCACGCAGCGAATTCTCGACGAGGTCGGCTTCTACCGATATACACCTTTTGAGACCAATGATGCTCCAAAAATCGTTTATGGTGTCCGGCACCGTATCGAACTACGATTCCAAGAGAACTAGTGCCTTTAGAACATTTGGTACTGGTGCATGTATTCGGACAGTTTCTATAACTTAACCGGTCAAAATTTCGTTTAGAACATCCAGTGCGCCGCTGAGCGTTGGGACGTAAGACACTTCGACTCCCGCGAAGGGTTTTTTCGCTTTGTTAGCCAATGGGACTATCGCGCGTGTAAAGCCGTGTTTTTGTACCTCGCGCAGACGTTCTTGTCCGTTGGGTACGGGACGTATTTCACCCGTTAGTCCTAATTCACCGAACACAACCAGATCGTGGGGGAGCGCGCGATTTCTGAAACTGGAATAAACTGCGATCAGAGTCGCTAAGTCCACCGCGGTCTCCGCCACCTTGATACCGCCTGTGACGTTGGCGAACACATCTTGATCAGCTAACGAGATTCCACAATGCCGGTGCATGATCGCTAAGTGCATAGCCAATCGTTGAGTGTCTAGACCTACAGACACTCTACGAGGATAACCTCCTTGTACATCATCAACTAGTGCCTGAATTTCAACCAATAGCGGGCGTGTACCCTCCCAAGTAACAGTTACCACGCTACCGGCTGTTGGTTCTGTAGTGCGTTCTAAGAAAATCGCGGAGGGGTTAGCAACCTCTCGCAATCCACGATCTGTCATGGCAAACACACCGAGCTCGTTCACAGCGCCAAACCGGTTCTTAATGCCGCGCAGAGTACGAAAACGACTACCAATCGGAGCTTCTAACATCACAAAGCAGTCAATCATGTGCTCCAGAACTTTAGGGCCAGCGAGATTTCCTTCCTTAGTAACGTGTCCGACGAGTACGAAGATCGCGCCCGTCTGTTTCGCCAACTGTGTCAGCTGAGACGCGCACTCTCGTACTTGGCTGACACTCCCAGGAACACTCTCAATCTCATCGGAATGCATCACTTGGATAGAGTCAATAACCACTACCGCAGGTTTCGTATGCTCCACTAAGGAAATCACTTGTCCAACATCTGTTAGTGTCGCCAGTTGAACTTCACGGTCCGAAATCCCAAGACGTATCGCACGACCAGCGATCTGCTGAATGGATTCTTCTCCGCTGACGTAGATACACCCCCTATCGCGGGCTATCTCGCTCGCCATCTGTATCAGTAAGGTTGACTTCCCAGCACCGGGCTCGCCACCTATCAATACCACTGAGCCCGGTACTAAACCACCACCCAAAACGCGGTCGAATTCTCCAATGTGAGTGAGAATTCGCGGACTTGATTCAAGCTTGACTTCCGCTAATCGAGTGATCTCAGTAGCACTGCCGGAAAAGCCCATTCCTGAAGCTCCACCAGACTTTTTTTGTTTTTGCGAAACCTTGACTTCTTCCAAGCAGTTCCACTCTCCACACGTAGCACACTGTCCCTGCCATTTAGGATAAGAAGCACCGCATTCGCGACAGGCAAAAAGGACTTTTGTCTTTACCATTCTAGCATCTCTTCCTTCCCTTGCGCTATTGCTCTCGAAAGAAATCGAGGAATCTGAATTACCTCTACTGGCTTGTTACAAGTACAACTCCGTACACATTCGGTTCAGACGCGGGAATAAACGAAAATCTTCTCCCCGTTACAACACATCCACCGTTAACCAGTGCTCACCACCTTAGTGTGCCTCGAAGCTCGATGCATGATGCGGTGATCGATGAATACTCTCTTGTCTTCCTATCTGCAGTCCAGCGTTGAAACCTTGTGAAGATCGGAACTGTAAGCCCACTTGCATTACGCGAAATTGGTTATCGTGATCGGTACCACGGTAGGAAGTCCACAAACCAAGCCCGTCTGGTTTGCTAAAGTCGTAACGAACTGCGGCATGTATCCATGGAGAAGTTGAGATTAAGCTCTCGCGCTGATTCGGTATTGGTTCAGCACTAAATGACCTCAGCGTGTCGCTTTCCAGATCTCCATTCGCCATACCCCACGAAGAGCCAAGAGACATAGAGAGTCCGTGGCCATCGCTACTCGGTTGGAGCGCGATCATGCCTCTAAAGCTCCAATCTTCAAAATCATCAACATCCGAATGAGTGAGCAAGGTTTGGGAGTTGAACTTAAGCATTACCCGACCCGTCGAATATCCCAATCCTGCACCAATCTCAAGTCCGTTTCCTGTAGTGCCGTCGCCACCGTCAATCCTCCAACCAGCTTCGATCGAAGGGGTAATCACTGCGTCTGACTTGAGAGTTCGTGCATGCAAACCCTTAAACGAAACCCGATGTCGGGACGCGTCCAAACTTGTTTGTTCAAGACTGACACCTTCATCAACTTCTGCGCTTGTGAAAGCTGACTGACTGTTCAACTTGATGGTGGTAGTGCCTCCTTTAATCAGGTTCTCACTAGACATCAAGGACAGATCAATACCCGCGGCGATCATCGTCTGCGACAGATCGCTGGCCTGAGAGTTCGTAGATTCTGTGAACTCTACCTCGCCCCAACCAAAACCGGCTGCAGCCCACAACCGAGCATTATCTGCCATCTGCCATCCGAGATAGGGATTGATGCTCGATATCGAAGTTGAGAGTTCCCCCCATGGCCGACTCTGGATCTTCATAGTCCACGGTCCCACTCGCCAAGGTCATCGACACTCCGCCAACTAAGTTGTCGCCTACTTTACGATCGATACCAATGTTAGCACTAGTCACATTGCCGTCGTAGCCCATGACTTCCATGTTCTCTTCAGAGAGCTTTCGGTAGTCGGCGTTCGCCCAGAGTGTAAGGTGACTGAGGAAACCATTGCCCCCATGAGATGCATTCAGAGGGAGCACGAAGTACGATCCTTCAGAAAGCCAATTGGATACAAACGAACTGTCCCGCCTCCCGAACAAAGCATTCGCTAATGTAGACGTCCCACCCCATCTGAATACTGTAGAGGGAGATGTACTTGAGTCTGAAGTGACTTGCTCAATTCGGTCAGAAATGGCATCAACGGTACTTGCGGTCATAGTTCGCAGGACTTGGGGAAGAACCGTCTGGACGACTTCGTTTTGGCGTATCGCGACCACTGCCGGATCAGTTAGATAAAAGCCAGATCCAACGATGTAGTTCGATGGGATGACGCTTCCGTCTTGTCGTTGAACCGTCCCTGTAAACTCTCGAGCATACCCGACCTTCGGGGTATCCGCACTATCCGTATCAATAGTTGGATCGTCAAAGTAGTACCGTACGAATCCGCCTTCGGGACTACTCTTCGCAGCATCGATGACTTGGGGCAAAATCAACTCGCCGGTCACCGCGTCTCTAACGGTTGCAATCAAAGGTCGAAATTCAAACCGGTTCGGATTCGCGCCATGGAAGAAGATGATGTTGCTTCTGAGATCCAAAATGTAAATGTACACTGAACCGTGACGCCAAGGTCCGTTCGGATCTCGCATTGCGACTTTCGCGACCGAACCGAGAATACCATCGCGACTATCACTCTGTGCGTCGATGAAGTAATTTCCGGCGTCGATAACAAATTGCTTCAATGTGTCTCGGTCAACCACATCACTAGCAGTAACACTCGGGTTGCCGTAATCAACGACTTCGTCAGCTACATGTGATGTGTTCAAGTCAAATCCACCGAGTACTATTAAAGGAATTTGAAACGCCCGTCCTACGTAGACTGCCACGTGGCCTTAGCCCCCGGAATACCTGGACGAACACCCGGGATCGGTGTGGTAGCATCGAAAGCTGCATCCTGCTCTCTCGCCAAGGTAACAAGAATTGATCGACGGGCTTTTGCAACGGTATCAGGATCAGAAGATCTCAGGTCTGCTATATCTTGGCGGGAGACGCCCAGTGCTGTATAAATCGTTGCGAGTATCGCAGGACTAAGTAATCGACCCGAAAGAGTCATGTCCTTCGTGTGAAATACCACCCTCCCAAATGGAGTCATCAGAATGGGGTAGACGGAGTCGGTTTGCCAAGGTCCCTCGTCCTCCCTAAGGACACATCCGAAATACGCAATTTGTGTGATACTGGTAACCGTCAAAGAGTAGTTTTTAAACCGATCCCGCGTTAATCGTGTGAAGTCTCCCAATTTAGATTCGTCGGCGACGACTTGTTGTGCGGTCACCTCTGGATCTTCAACTGGCTCGGTGCCCTCTGGAACAGGACACTCATTTTCTGTTTGAGCTAACGCAGAGTGATTGACACAAAACACTCCTAATAATAAAAGCCAAACGACGATGAATTTCTTTGACGTACCTACAAATTTCCTTGCTGACGACTGATTGGACGAAATGCGATGCTCATTATCAGGTAGTAAACTCCTCCGCGACGACGCGTTGACGAGGGTTTGGTTACTCTGCAAATACCGTGAGATTTCAGGTTGAAGATTCCAGGTCATAAGTTCTATTCCTACAAACTGATGAGTTACTATCTACGCACGCTACTGAATAACACGTACGGGACGGATTGATGAGAAAAATCTCATTCTAGTCAAACTGACGAATACGACCGAAAAAATCACGTCAGCAGACTGCGTCAATTAACTCCTCTAGGCAATTCGATGGTTGCCGTTTAGTTACCTATCGTTGGTCTTCGACAAGCTCAACACGGACCTCGAATCCCCGAAGACTCGAACGTGAAAGTCAGATGTTTCTACCAGAGTGTTGTCGTTGAAGAAACTTGACTACGAACCAAACCTAAAGCTTATGTCGTTGGAAGCCACAAATTCATCGAAAATTTAGAGTGGTGGTTCATCATCATCCAGCTCTTCGTCATCGATGAGTTCCTCGTCCTCTTCATATGGAGTCTTAGCGAGTCCATCATTTTTGTCGTACTGAACGGATGCTCGAAAAGCTGTCTCACCTTCGTTCGAAAACTTCATGAGATTATCTTGATAGTCTAGTGTTAGTTCCCCTCTAGGACCGTTACGATGTTTCCCGATAATGATTTCCGCTTTATCTTTCTGGGCCGAATACTTGTCATAGACTTCATCTCGGTAAATGAAGAGGATCAAGTCCGCGTCTTGTTCAATTTCACCACTATCGCGAAGGTCTGCCATTCGCGGTCGCTTGTTTTCCCTATTTTCGACGTTTCTATTGAGTTGTGCAACACTAACGACTGGAATCTTGAATTCTTTCGCGAGTGCTTTCAAGCCACGTGAAATTTCACCAAGTTCGATCACTCGGCTCGTGCGTTCGCGTGAAGGTTTGACCAACTGCATGTAGTCCACCACGACCATGGATAACCTGTTATTCACTTCTTTATTCTCATCACGAAGTTCGCGGTTGATGCGTCGAATCTGAGACATCATGTCTTCCAGTGTGATGTTCGGGCGATCAACGATATAAAACTGAACCTTGGACAGACTAAGTCGAGCACTCTCCAACTGTTGCCAGTCTTGTGTTGTCAGTTCTTTCCCTTGGTCAAGCTTTCCGTGCGACACTCCTGCGACGGCCGAGAGCATTCGCCGAATTAGTTGCTCGCGATCTTGTTCCAACGAGAAAAACAAAATCGGTTTCTGCGAACTCAATAGGATGTTGGTACAAATATTAAGTGCAAGTGCGGTTTTTCCCATACTCGGTCGTGCCGCTATGATGATCAAGTCATTGTCCCGAAAGCCGGCAGTCAGTTCGTCTAATCGTTTAAAACCTGACTCGAGACCCGGTATGTAGTCGTCGTGCTCAGCGAGTGTCTTGATGTAACCGACAGCATCGTCGATTCGTTCGTTTAATTTAACGACTATCTCTTCGTCGTCGCGTTGTTCGCCCACCCTCAGCACCTTAGTTTCGGATTCAGTTAGCAGCTCGTCAACTGTTCTGTCTTGAGGGTGCGTCGCGATTAACCGAATCTGCTGTGAAACATGCACGAGTTCTCGTCGGATCGCAGTCGCTCGAACGAGTTCTTTGTAGTCGAGTAGCCTGTTCTTATCGAAAAGAGTCTCCTCAATTTCCATCAGGTAGTTTTGACCCCCAACTTTCCCAAACAGATCGGAGTCTCTCAACGCGCCGCTGACGCTTATGGGATCTAATGACTTGTTTTGTTCCGCGAGCAATCGCATCGTAGCGAAAATTCGTCGATGTTTGTGATCGGAAAAGTCAGCTTCGTGGATAAGGCCGGTGAGTCGATCCCAAGCGCTGTCTTCTTTCATCAAACAAGCTAAGATGGCTCGTTCAGCGTCTTGATTAGTTAGTGCTTCGTGTAACCTTACAGGTTGTGAGTCGTCCACATCATCGTATTCAGCTCGCGAAGCATAAATTTCGTCGTCGGAGTCAGATTGCATTTATGTCATTACCGGGAAGAGTTTTCACAGATTCAGAATGATATTACACAGCAAAAACTGGTGCAGCGCTAGCTAAACCACCTATATTCAAACAAAATTCACCGATTGATCGGTGAACTGCTCAGTTTCGACGGATAACTGAGTGGAAAAGTCTTAGTTAGAAATTGGAAAACTATGTCGGCGCGACAATCACATGGATGGTACGAGAGACATCTGCGTGAACCTGAATATCTACATCAAACTCTCCGATTTCACGGATCGGTCCAAGAGGCATCTTGATTTCACTCTTGTTGACTTCAATACCGAGGTTTTCTAGAGCGCGAGAGATTTCTACCGGACCGACGGAACCGTATAGTCTACCTTCGCCTAATGCCCGTTGTAGGATGGTAACTTCGAGATCTTCTAATTGAGCTGCGCGTTTTTCCGCGCCTTCTAATTTCTCGATCGCTTGCGCACGCAACTCTTCCTCTCGGTCCGCAAAGATCTTACGATTTTCTGGGGTTGCCTTCAGTGCCAATCCCTGAGGAATTAAGTAGTTTCGAGCGAAGCCGTTCTTCACCTTCACTTCGTCGCCAATATCGCCAAGGTTAGTCACTCGATCTAGTAATAGAACATTCATGATGGTCTCTCTTTTAGTGCTGGTCTGTGTACGGTAATAGCGCGAGGTACCGAGCACGTTTAATTGCCCTTGCCAATTGGCGTTGGTAGCGAGCGCTCGTACCCATCATCCGGGCAGGTGTAATTTTCCCAGTTTCTCCAATATACTGCTTGAGCGTCTCAAGATCTTTGTAGTCGATTTCTTTCACGCCGTCAGCAGTGAATCTGCAGGTACGGCGTCGTCTAACGTTTCTAATCATTCCTCTTTCTCGTCTTTTGCCTCTTGCTCAGTTCCTTCGTCTGCTTCCTCTTCTGCAACAACATCCTGAGTCTGGTCATCGGTACCAGTATCTTCTTCGGCT
Source organism: OMG group bacterium (assembly GCA_012267385.1). Classification (GTDB taxonomy): domain Bacteria; phylum Pseudomonadota; class Gammaproteobacteria; order Pseudomonadales; family Azotimanducaceae; genus Bin55. The sequence goes on along the minus strand of JAAXGW010000026.1, from coordinate 52,923 downwards.
ACTGATTCGTCAGATTCATCTTCTGGAGGGGGAGCTCCCGTGTCGTCGGTTTCCGGTTCCGGTGTTGAAGGTTCACCTTCGTGTTGGTCTTCAGCTTCTGTGGATGCGTCCACCTCAGCATCTTTAGCTCCATCTTCGGTTTCTTCGTCGCGGGCTCGTTGACGGGCAGCCATGTCTTCTTCGCGCTGTCTCTCGCGCTCTCGCTCACGTTCTTGTTCTCTGAGCTCGGCTGCGTACAGTTTCGACATCTCAGTGACAGCTTCTTTTCTCGATAAAATCAAGTTTCGTAGCACGGCGTCGTTGAAGCGAAACGAACTTTCAAGTTCCGCGAGCGTATTCTCGGGCACTTCAATATTCAAGAGCACATAGTGCCCTTTATGAATTTTTGCGATTGGATAGGCTAGCTGCCGACGACCCCAGTCTTCACACCGATGGATCATACCACCATCCCGTTCGATCATAGCTTGGTATCGTTCGATCATTCCTGGCACCTGCTCTGATTGATCAGGGTGAACGATGAACACAATTTCGTAGTGTCGCATGGATTGTTCCCTATGGCAAAAGTCTCCGACCACAAGTCGAGTCGTGAAACAAGGAATAAATATAAAAAGCAGCTAAGTAGCTGCGGGATCGAAGATTTTACAAACTTTCGCTCAATTAGCGACGAAATCAGGGTTGTGGTTCTTCAGCTCGTGTCTGTAATTTAGACTGGTTAACTGTCATCCGTTCCAAGTCTCTAAGTGCACTCACGAATCGATTCGTAGATGCGTCTTCACCAAAAAAGGTAAGATCATATGGTGTAGGAAACACCACATGATCAGTCAGAACCGCAAGCTCCGTACCTTCAGCCACGCCGAAGCGTTCGGCTACTTCGTGGATTTCCAGAGCATGGGGAAGGGCTGAGTATCCATATAGGATGATTGCTTCAATGATGACAGAAGCCAAACTTCGGTTATCTGAGTCGCGGAGGGTAACTAACAACGTTTCGAACCCTTCAAGTGATTGAAATCTACCAAGAGAGCGTGCCGCAATCAACCTAAAAATCTCTGGCCCGTCCGAGAGTAGAGTTGCTATTCGAAGATTGTTCGCTTTCGTAGTCTGAAACTCCTCACTGTCTAACAGCAATAGAGTTGCGGCAGGTTCCGTCGGTTCCGCTGGATTATGGATTGACCAGACAAAGTCGTGTACTTCTCGATCCCGGGGAAACAGTACTACTAAGATTTTTGGGATTCTAGTCCACGGGAATCTTACTTCCTCATAGGATTTCAATTCAGATTCAAGTTTTTCTTGCTGGAAGAACCAGAGCTGTATCAAGAAATCCCGAAGACCGGGTTCTGAAGAAAAATTCCTTATGGGAGGAGGCTGCGTATTTAACCAACGATGGACGTTTACCAAAAGTGCGTAATCAAACAATTCGACGAGAATTTCATCAACCTTCTCTGAGTCATCGCTGAAACGGGCCGCCGAAACATAATCCAACAATTCGGAATCAGTCACTTCAAAATCGATGATTGCACTATACTCAACTTCTATAGGCTTTTTGAGAAAACTCCTTAGTTCCCCATAGAGTTCACCGATCGCAGTCCTTCCGCTGACACTACTTGAAGCAACCATGAGTAGACAGACAAGTGTAAATATGGAAACGTGCTTTACAGTACGTGGATTGTTAGTGGGAAAATGACCTGAGGTAGATTTGGTGTTCATGGCGATACTGTCTTATAGAATCACATTCAATGATTACTTTAGACAGTTTCAGCAAAAATAAAGTCCCTATGATGTGCGACTATCGTCGCCATGGTAGAATGACAGATTAAACTGTTCTCTGTCGCGTTGCCTCAAACAAGATTACTCCGGTTGCTACCGCGACGTTTAAACTGGGAACGGTGCCATACATAGGGATGGAAACAATCTGATCACAAATTTCCGACGTTAGGCGTCGTAATCCTTTAGCTTCGCCACCAACGACCAAAACCGTCGGATCCCGGTAATTGACAGCAGTGTATTGAGTATCTGAGTGGTCAGAAGCTCCCACAATCCAACAACCCTGCTCCTTCAAATTTGAAAGACAACGAACTAGGTTAGAAACCTCTACCAAGAAAATTGAATCCAGCGCACCGGCCGATGTCTTATGAACAACGCCAGTCAAGGGAGCACAACGATTCTTACCTACGATAACAGCGTCCACTCCAGCTCCTTCAGCAGAACGTAGGCAAGCTCCTAAATTACGAGGATCCTGAATCGAATCGACGGCTAAGATCAACGGACATTCCCAATGTTCCAGCTTGTCTTCTAAGTCGGTTTCGGAGTGCGCACGAAAAGCTTGCACTTCTAAAACTACACCTTGATGTGCAACGTTAGCGGCGAGTCGATCGAGATAAGAACGTGGTACCGACTTTGTTTGAATGTGGTGTTGCTTGGCTATTGTCACAATCTCGTGCAGCTTTGCACCATGGAAATTCTCAGCTATGAGTACCCTACGAACCTTATCGGGTTGCGTGCTCAAAAACGACTTCGCACTATGTATCCCACATACTATGTTCGGCTCTATTGACACTGTCGTTCGTACCTTCAGTCTAACGATGAAACTTTAGTTTACCACGTCGAAGTTCGTGTCGTTTTTGCCGAGGTTTCGACTCGATCAAGTCGATACGACACAATTCAACATCAACGGATACTACCACTACTTGTATACGTTCGCCTAAACAATATTCAACACCGCTACGTGTTCCCTGCATTACCGGTCCCTGAGCAACATAGTAGTCGTCTCCGAGGTCGGTCACATGAATTAAGCCTGAAACACAGTAATGATCAAGTTCAACGAATATACCAAACTCCTCGACACTAGAAATAACACCACCAAATGTTTTGCCACTCAACTTCTTCAACAGTCGACACTTTAACCAAAGATCGACCTTTCGTGAAACACTTGTGGCACGACGTTCACATTCGGATAAGTCTTCGCCCAAGTAGGTAATTTCAGAGTCTCTCCGCAGTTTGTCTTTTGAAGATTTAAACGTAGTTTTGATTAGTCTGTGGAGATGGAGATCTGCATAGCGACGTATCGGAGAGGTGAAGTGTGCATATTCCGTTAATGCAAGACCAAAGTGTTGGTTTTTGAGAAATGAATACCTTGCTTGATGCATCGCCCTTAATACTTGTAGCTCCCATATCCATGAATCTTTACTCAACCGGCGCAGTTCGTTGAGCAAGAGATGAATCTTCTGAGAATTGCACTCCTCGAGATCAAATTTGCACATGTGGGACTGTTGAAGCACAGATTGCAGCTCTTTGAGTGCTTCTGGACGAGGACTCGTGTGCACTCTGTAGAGGGGATTGACATTGTTCTTTTGTAGATGTTGCGCGGCGCAAACATTTGCTAAGATCATGGCTTCTTCGATCATCTGGTGGGCTTCGTTTTGTCGTACCGCGACGACTTCAATCGGTTCACCGTTCTGCACTTTTACTGTTGTCTCTCGAGACGTAAAGTCTAGTGCGCCACGCTGTTCGCGCTGTTGGCGTACTACACGGAACACCTGGTAGAAAGCCCTTAGCGAGGCATTTATCGCTGGCGCTCGGTCGCGCAATTCTTCACCACGACATACTGAGACAGTCTCCGCGTATGTCAGTCGCCCAGCACTCCTAATCACAGCTTCATAAAACTTAAACGCCTTAGTTTTACCTGCCATGGATAGTTGCATTTCGCACACCATTACGAGTCGATCTAGATTCGGTTTAAGTGAACAAATTCCGTTGGACAGATCCTCTGGTAACATGGGTACGACACGATCAGGCAGATACACCGAGTTTCCGCGGCGTCTAGCTTCTCGATCTAGCTCGCTATTGGGATAGACGTAATGCGCGACATCAGCGATAGCGACCAACATGCGCCAACCTCCATTGGTCTGAGGTTCGATAAATACAGCGTCGTCAAAGTCTTTCGCCGATTCACCATCGATGGTTACGAAAGGGTATTTGCGTAAGTCAACGCGGTCCTGCACCGACTTTTTGCTAATGGTATCGGAGAATTTTTTCCGCTCTGGATTCCATGGATTACCGTGTGGCACTTCAAAAGCGGAGAGAAGTGCTAATGCAGCGCGACTCGCTTCATCTTCCGCTGGAATCTTGGCAACAACCTTACCGTAATAATGGTCCGTATCGACTTTATCGATTTCTATAGTGACTATCTCACCTTCAGCAAGGTCTTTGCTACCTCTTATCAGAATGTTTGGAGGAGAATTCGGCGTCAGAGATCGAAAGTGCCAATGACCTCTAGCTTGTTCTGCTACACCAGTGTATCGACGATCAAAAAAAGTCGGTAGCTGGTCAGAACGTTGAGTTCGGCGAGACAACTTGTAGTTGCCACTCGGACCGCAAACGATCGTTTCACTATTCTCAAGGGACTGTAATACGTCCGCCAGATTCTGCGGTGCCGTAAAATTTTCTGCTAGTTGGGCATAACTCAGTGAACTCGATTTCTTCAGTAAACTAAGAACGCGGCTAGGCGTAGCTCGTTTCAAATTGTTCGAATCTTATAACAAATTTATTAAGAAATTGAGAACTTTTTTTATATATGTCATAAGTGGCTAGTGTGTGATCACTAGCCTAGACTTCGGCAACGCGCGATGAGTGTGCAAGCGCTGAATCAGGATTATGACCACAAATTGCTGAAACCGTTCAAGGTCTCGCGCACTGAATTGTCCTGTGCCATCATGCCGAGGTGGTGAAATTGGTAGACACGCCAGCTTCAGGTGCTGGTGGGGGTAACCCCGTGGAGGTTCAAGTCCTCTCCTCGGCACCAACCCTTTCACGTCGAGTTCGGGTTTGCTCGCAAGCCACCTGGAATTCCCTTAGCGACCCAGCTAGCGGCGTTGTGCGCGTGCAAACTTTCAAAGTGTTCGACTCGAATGAGAAAGTCCAACAAACCTGGTGTCTCATCTAAAGTTTGCTTTAACCGACGACTTGCATCTTCACAAAACATAGGGTTTTGCCCGTTGAGTAAAGCAAATTCCTGTTCATCTTCTCTTTTTACCGCGGTTTGCACAGGTGTCGCTAATGAATTTTCCACTCGATCGATTAACTCCGTGAGCGGAAAGTTCTCTAAACGCTCCGATAGCCGAACTGTGATGTTTGCTTTACTTCGCTGGCCGTGTGGTGTAGCAATAATTCCTTGAGTAGAACCTAACCACTGCTTAACATGTTTTGGTTCAACCGTGTTTGATTGCTCGAAGTCTTGTTCAAACTGATCTTGAATGGATTGTCGTGCCAGTGCCGCAGACGCCGGACAAGTGCTTGAGTACTTGACGGTAAAACACAATTCCACAACACTTCCGGTAGTACTTCTAATACCGCGAATCTTAGCCGGATAACTGCCCCAACCAGCATGGTCAGTCACCAATGCCGCACGCCGTAATGGTCTTTCGAACGATATCTCAATAAATGCACGGGAGGAAACTTCCGAATGAGAATTGAGCATCTCCCGTAAAAATTGTTGTAGTGAATTGGGCGAAAACGTCCGCGAGCGAGTTGCGTCATCTAATAACACATACAGGCGTGACATATGAATTCCTTTAGCCTTGGGATCAAGTAGATCAACGTACATTTGAACCGATCCAATGACTTCACAAACCTCAGCCCCGTCCTGTACTCTAACGGGCAAACGAATTTCGTTCATTCCAACCCAATCCAAGGTCCCCTGATCATGCTCTAGCGAACGCATTGCAACATCAGGCATCAGATGTTCCATATTTGATGAATCAGTTTTCATGAACAATTTCGAAAATGTGAAATAAGAAGACTCACAGACTATGACTTAGTCTTGAGTTCCTCATCCGTTAATGTTCTTGCTTTGTCAGCGATCATCACAGGGATACCGTCTTTAATTGGATAAGCAAGTTTTGCTTCCCTAGACCATAGTTCAGCTGCAGATTTGTGGTACTCCAACTCCCCCTTTGTCAAGGGACAAACGAGTATCTCAAGAAGTTTTTCGTCAATCATATTACAAAATTCTAAGTGCTACAGATGTCTTTATGCAATCAAAGGTTGGTGTGAATGAACCATCGCATCGCGACTAGCTCCGACCGAGATACCCGCTATTTCGACTCCGAGCAACTCTCTCAAGCGTTCGACATAAGTCTGGGCTTCTGTGGGTAGTTCACGGTAGCTGCGGACCGAAGTAGTGTCTGACTCCCACCCGGGTAGACTCTCATAAACAGGTTTAACGGACAGGATCCCCGAGGGATTAGACGAAAAAGCTGATTGAACGTTTGAGTCTCCTTCATAGTCGACACAGATCTTGATTTCTTTGAATGTATCTAGAACATCGAACTTCATCAGATAAATTTTTGTTACTCCATTTATTTGAATGGTCCTTCGCAGTGCCTTAACGTCAAGCCAACCACAACGCCTAGGGCGGCCAGTAGTAGACCCAAATTCTTGGCCGCGTTGCGCTAGAGTCTCTCCGTCTTGATCATTGAGTTCAGCGGGGAAAGGACCGGCTCCTACTCTCGTTGTATATGCCTTAACCACTCCAATCACTTCATCAATTTCAAAAAGATTCGCACCCGATCCAGTGATCGCAGCACCCGCTATGGTGTTCGACGAGGTTACGAATGGATACGTACCAAAGTCGACATCTAATAAAGAGCCTTGGGCACCTTCGAACAGAACCTGACCCGACAGACCTTGTAATAACTCAACGGTATCACATGCGAGTGGTCGCACCAGTTCCGAAAACCGTACCAATTCCTCCTGAGCGGTGTGAACATCTACGGGACTCAATCCGTGGTATTTCGTAAGAACAAAGTTGTGATAGTCATACAGCTGTTCGATCTTTTCGTTACACGACCGTGTGTCAAACACGTCACCAATCCGAACTGCACGACGCGCGACTTTATCTTCGTATGCAGGACCGATACCGCGTCCAGTAGTACCGATCTTGGTTCCTCCCGCCTGCTGTTCTCGTGCGAGGTCTAATGCAATATGGCACGATAGTACGAGCGGGCATTCAGTACTCACTTTGAGTCGCGACCGTGCAGGTATTCCTTTGTTTTCCAACATCTCGATTTCGCTTCTCAATGCGTCTGGAGATACCACCACGCCATTACCAATGACATTGACGACTCCCTCACGTAGGATGCCGGAGGGAATTAAATGCAATATAGTCTTTGCACCGTCGACGACCAATGTGTGCCCAGCGTTGTGTCCACCCTGGAAGCGGACGACCGCGGCGGTTTGGGATGAAAGAAGGTCAACAATCTTCCCCTTCCCTTCGTCTCCCCACTGCAAGCCAATCACGGCGATGGACTTACGCATTGACGAAACCACAATCATTAATCAAACAGTTCAACGAATTCAGCACCTAATGAAATTATTTGGCTTCGCGTTTTGGAAAAACAAATTTAAGCGAGAGACTGAATTCTCCTTCTCATCAAGTTCTCGATCTCCACGCTCAACCCTGAACAATCGCTCTATCAACAACCAGTAGTTCAAGTACGCTTGAGTTCGGTTAGCAAATTCAAGGCTCAACTCTTCTTATGCTGCAAGCAGGCTACACAAGCTCACCACTAGCACGTTGGCAATGAAAGAACGGGCGCGTATAGGAACCCGCTACTAACTAAAAGGATTAATCTCCCGAGCCAGCCTTCAGATATTTGAAGAACTCGCTGGAAGGATCTAATACGAGCAACGAGCTCCCGTCACCAAACACGTTAACGTACGCGTTGATGCTCCGATAGAATTCATAGAATTCTGCATCCTGGCCGTACGCGTCCGCGTATATCCGAGTCGCTTCCCGATCACCTTCACCTCGTGTTTGTTCGGCTAGTTTCTCAGCTTCCGCGCGAATCTCCACTCTTTGCTTGTCGGCATCCGATTCAATGATCAGTTTCTGTTCTTGACCTTGAGCACGAAATCGATCTGCTTCAATTTTTCGTTCTGAACGCATACGTTCATAAACTTGCGAAGCAACTTCAGGCGGTAAATCAATCTTTTTCACCCTGACATCAATTACCTCTACGCCGAATTCTTCTTTCATGGTCCGATCCAGTGAGTTGGTGAGTTCGGCCATCAATTCTTCACGCTCGCCAGAAATAACGTCAATCATGTCTCGTGCACCGATCTGATTCCGCAAGCCTTCGTCGACCCGTCTCGCCAAGCGCGATCGAGCATTTTCTTCAATACCTTGTGTAGCTTCGTAGTACTTTGTCGTACTGAAAATCCGCCATTTCACAAAAGAATCCACTATTAAGGGTTTTTGTTCACGGGTAAAGTAACGTTCTGCCGGTGTATCCAAGGTAAGGATACGACCATCAAACTTTTGTACGTTGTCTACAAAAGGTAGCTTGAAATTCAAACCTGTTAATTCTTCCTCGTGTTCGACAACTTCCCCAAAGCGTTTTTGAATTGCACGCTCCCTTGCATCCACAATGAAAAACGAATCCAGTGCGAGAATACCAAGGAGAATGATGACTACAACGATAACAATTGTTTTTACGTTCATTTAAATGCCTCCTTAGTTCGACGTCTGCGGACTAGTTCCACCCAACGCACTAGGCAGTCCCTGCCTTTGTGCTGAGTTTTGAAGTAGCTGTTCAAGAGGCAACAACAGCAGGTTGCCACCACTATCGACATCAACCAAGACTTTCGCCGCAGATCGCAATACAGTCTCCATAGCCGTAATGTACAACCGATCTCGAGTGACCTCTTTAGCAAGTTGGTACTCGGCTAGGATAGCAAGAAAACGATCTGCTTCGCCTTGCGCTCGTTCAGTCACTTGGGTTCTGTATCCCTCTGCTTCGGCAATTATCTGCTCAGCTTCACCATTGGCTTGCCGAACGACTGTTTGCCGGTAAGCTTCCCCTTGATTCTTAAAGCGATTTTCATCTTCTTTCGCGCGCTGGACGTCATCAAAGGCATCCTGCACCTGTGACGGTGGACCTGCGGCGTTGATGATCACGCTACTTACAAGTATGCCGGTTTGATACCTGTCAATGTAGCTTTGTAATCGGCGTTGAACATTTTCCGCTAAAACTGCTCGACCTTGTGTAATAATGTTGTTCATGTCTAAACCGCCCACAACGTGCCGCAACGCACTTTCGGCTGCATGTTGCAAACTGATCACAGGCTCTCGGATCTGGACGATGTATAACTTTGGATCGTCAACTCGATACTGCACCTCTAAGTCAACTTCCACTAAGTTCTCTTCAATCGTCAGCATCTGGGATTGTTGTGCAATTTGATTCACCTGTGTTACGTTGACCAGTTCTACCTGGTCAATAAAGCGCGGATTCCATTTCAACCCAGGTTCTTTAAGAGTTTCTTGAAGGACACCAAGCCGCAGCACGACACCGCGCTGTTGTTGATCGACCACGTAAAAACCAGACGCAAACCAAACTAGTACGGCGCCGATCCCAACTATCGCGACAACTAACCAAGGAGACAATCGAAAGCCTTTGCCACCCCCTTTCTCGCCGTCTTTCCCCCCACCGCCGGAGAACATATTTTTAAACTGATTTTGGATTTTTTTAAACGACTCGTCTAAGTCAGGTGGACCTTGCTGTCCGCCCTGATTCCCCCAAGGGTCTTGTTTCTTGCCGTCGTTGTCACTCCAAGCCATATTGACTCCTGTTAAATAGATGCAACAATTTTAGATATGTACCTTAACCATGCAAACGAAGTTTGTAGGTCTCAACCAAGTGACTTGCTTGGTCAGCTTTGAGGTTTAGAGTAAACCGGGAGCTTCCATCCCCACAAATTTCTTCATGTTCAACTACATGCATATCGTATAAGAGAGACCGAATTTTGCCTTCATTCGGTTTCAGCTCTGTCAGGTAACGTTGATGAAGGCCATAGAGGTTGTTCAAGATTTGATCCCGCAGAGCTTCGATGCCAATTCTGTTCTGTGCACTGGCGCATATCGCATCGGTTCGTCTCAGTGCGATGTCTGGTGCTAGATCGATCTTGTTGAATACAGTGATGGTAGGAAGGTCTGCAGCCCCGATTTGTTCTAGAGTCGCCTTCACCGCCTGACAAATTTCATCGAGTTTGGGTTCAGTAGCATCCAATACGTGTAAGAGCAGATCAGCCCTTGTGACCTCTTCCAACGTCGACCGAAATGCAGCAACTAATTCCACGGGTAAATCTCGTATGAAGCCGACGGTGTCCACGAGCAGGATTTCCTGTTCCGTCGAGGCTTCTAGCCTGCGAACAGTAGGATCCAATGTCGCAAACAAACGATCGTCTGCGTACACGTTGGCACGCGTAAGCGCATTGAAGAGCGTAGACTTACCTGCATTCGTATAGCCAACGAGTGCGACAGTAGGAACTCGTTTCCGAGTTCGTTGTTGTCGTTGCCGATCTCGTTGTTGTTGTACTTTCTTGAGTCGCGCTTGAGTGACTTGCACGCGTTTTTGAAGCATGCGTTTGTCGAGTGAAATCTGTGTCTCCCCAACTCCTCGCAAGCCAATCCCACCCCGTTGTCGATCCAAGTGAGTCCATCCACGAACTAACCTCGACTGGGCGTGAGACAACATCGCTAGTTCTACTTGAAGCTTACCTTCGTGGGTCTGAGCCCGGTCTTCGAAAACATGAAGAATCAATTCCGTTCGTGTCATGACTCTCACTTTGAGCTCAAGCTCCAACTTTCGTTGTTGCGATGCTGTGAGTTCATGATCAAGCACGAGCAAGTCTAGTTTTTCTAGACGAATCGCGTCTTGAAGTTCCGAGACCTTTCCCGGACCAATGCAAGTTGCAGGATGCGGGGCTTCACGACGTACAGAATGGGTCCGTATGACAGCTAAACCCGCTGAATCGGCTAGTTGTGAAAACTCAACTAGATCGTGGTCGGTCGCAGAAAGCTTGTCAAAGCGAACCGACAACAATATCGTGCGTTCGCCTTTACTGGGTCGGTCAAAAAACACTTTTCTAGTTACTCAATTGCTAGTTGCGGGGAAACCTAAAGCTTCGAGTTGAGAGTGCATAGCGTCCCGTGTTAAAGGTGAGTTAAGTTCATTGTAATTTGGCAGTGTCGACCAATTGCGGAGCCAAGTCAGTTGGCGGCGAATCAAACCCCGGTTCGCGACCAAAATTCGTTCTTTAACCGCATCAGAAATTGCGCTCTCTGGATACTCTTTAAAGTATTCCCATAGCTGTCGATATCCTACGGTACGCATCGAGCTTACCGAAGCTGACAATCCGGGTCGTTGGCGAAGCCCTTTTACTTCATCCACGAAACCTGCTCTCAACATACTGTCCAGTCGGTCTTTAACGCGTTCGTGTAGTTCCTCACGACGATGATACGTGATCGCGAATTCGACATAGTCACAATCGAGCCGGTTGGTTGCCGGGAAACCAGCATTTTCTTTTAAGAACTGTGTCATCGGTATGCCAGTTTGAGAAAAAATCTCCAGCGCTCGCTCAATTCTTGGGTAGTTGTTCGGATGAATCTTGTCGCAGGCTTTTGGATCTATTGATTGTAATTCCGCGTGTAGCGCCGGTATTCCTGCTATTTCTGCGCGCTCGCGTAGCTGTTTCCGAAACTCAGGATCCCTAGGTGGTAATGGAGCGATCCCTTCTCGGAATGCCTTGAAGTACATCATAGTACCGCCTACAAGTAGCGGTGTTTTGTTCTCAGCAAAACTCTGATGTACAGCTGCGTCCGCTCTTCGGATAAATTCACTGACAGTGAAATTCGTTTCTGGTTCCACAATATCAACCAGTGCGTGAGGATATTTCTGAAGTATCGCCGGAGTTGGCTTCGCCGTGCCGATGTTCATGCCGCGGTAAACCATCGCCGAGTCGACGCTGATGAGCGCAATGTCGTAGCGATCTGCTAGCTCGATCGCTAGCTCTGTTTTGCCGCTCGCAGTAGGTCCTAGTAGCCCTAGTACACAGCGTTTTACAGTCACAAGTAATTCAGATCAAGCGTTTCGCTAGTTTTTAACGACCTCGAAGAAATTCGTTGTCCAGAAACTTCATTGATTGCACCCGAAACGTTGGCCTTCCGTGATTACATTGGCCAGCATTTTCCGTTTGTTCCATATCCCGTAGGAGTGCGTTCATCTCAGGAATCGACAGCTTTCTGTTGAATCGGATCGCGTCGTGGCACGCGATGGTCGCCATGATTTCATTTTCTCGAGCCTTTATCGAATCGCTTGTACCTTGTTCATGAACTTCATCTAAGAGGTCCATCACAAGTTTTTTAATATCCAGATTCTGAAGCATGAAAGGAACTTCTCGTACCCTGATAACGTTGCTGTCAGATACTTCCAAAATCAATCCAAGGTCGGCAAACATAGATTGGTGTTTTCGCGCGCCTTCAGCATCTTGACCACTCACTGAAAATTCCACTGGGATGAGAAGACGTTGCGAAATTCGTTCTCGCGCGTCTCGGGCTTTCTTCATCTTCTCATAGACGACGCGTTCGTGCGCGGCGTGCATATCAACGATTACGAGACCCTCGGCATTCTCTGCTAGTACATAAGCTCCGCGTAACTGAGCTAACGCATATCCCATGGGTGGAATTTCACTTGACTCTGTTGGGGTCGTGTCACCGTCGCCGTCGTTTCGTCGGACTCGCGGGATTGGTTTGGTGGGAGTGTGCTGTGGACCGTGTTCAAACTGTAAGGCGGTCTGTTGATGGGCTTCCAGTTCCTGACCGAAGGGACTTTTAACTTGTGCTTGCGCTGGATCAAATTCCAAATGTGTGGGCGCGTCCGTGCCGACGCTCTTTAATCGATGGTGCATTCCAGACATTAAGAAATCGTGCACTTGACGGGCTTCGCGAAAACGAACCTCTCGCTTGGTGGGGTGTACGTTCACATCGACAGATTCGGCATCGAGTGTAAGGTTAAGTACAAACACAGGGTGGCGACCGTGAAACATCACATCGTGGTAGCCTTGACGAATCGCATGCGCCATCAACCGATCGCTAACTGGGCGACCGTTGACGAAAAAGTATTGTCGCGTTGCAGTACTACGTGTATGTGTAGGTAATCCCACCCATCCCGTCAAGCACATGTCATCTCTTCGCAAATCAATCTGAATTGACTCATCCATGAACGAGAGTCCAAGAACCTTGGCAATCCTATCGTTCGGTACTTCCACCGCAGGCAATTTTTCGATATCGCGTCCGTCATTAGTCAGTCGAAACGAACAATGAGGATGCATGATCGAAAGGACTCGAACAACATTTGCAACGTGTCCGATTTCCGTCCGAGGTTGTTTAAGAAACTTTCTGCGTACTGGTGTGTTAAAAAAGAGATCAGTCACGTCCACCGAGGTACCAGCATTGCGGGTGGTAGGACTGAAGTCAACTTCTTCGCTACCACTGACAGCAATCTGCCACGCCGACTTTTCTTCTAGGATACGAGACACTAGTGTCAGCTTGGAGACCGCGGCGATGCTAGCTAGTGCTTCACCGCGAAATCCCATCGTATTTACAGAAGCTAGATCGTCCGCTGTTTGAATCTTGCTCGTTGCGTGTCTTTGAACAGCTAACCGAAGATCAGCCGAATCGATTCCTGACCCGTTATCCGATACTTTAATTCGGCGGATTCCACCTTTTTCGACTTCGATATGGATATCGGTCGCGTCGGCATCAAGGCTGTTTTCTACAAGTTCCTTAACAATTGATGAAGGTCGTTCAACAACCTCGCCCGCGGCAATTTGGTTAGCAACGTGTTGGTCCAGCAAATGGATTCGAGTGTGGACCATTAATTACTGCTGGCGTGATTTGGAATGTTGAGAATCTGATCTTCGAAAATGTTGACGGAACTGCCTAGATTGTTTAATTGCTGAATGGAAGTTACGGTTACTTTGTAAGTCTGGGCGATCTCTGAGAGCGTGTCGCCTTTGCGGACGCGATATCGAGTAATGCTTTTCTCCAACTTACACTCATAGGTACCGTCGTCTAAATAAGTATGGTATGGTGGGTTCGTGCAGAAGTGCGATAGGATACCGTACGCGATAGCTCGGCCGATCAACTTTTGGTGTCCTGGTTGGCTCAACATTTCCGCGTCTTTCGCGTTGGACAAAAATCCGGTTTCTACCAAAATTGCTGGTACTTGTGTATTCTTCAATACGACGTATTTAGCATCTGTCACGCGAAAGTTGTCCTGTTCCCTAGTCAGTGAACGCGGATGGAGTGTTGTTACTTGCGACATGAAATACAAGACACTCTTGCCTAGCTCCACCGAACTCTCAATCACCGCATCGGCAGCTAGGTCATTGAGAAAACGGTATTGTTCGGGGTCGTCAAAACACTCGGAATTCACCCAAGTCGCGACTCCACCCACCCAGTCGGAACGGTTTTCGTTTTGTCGAAACCATTTGGATAACTCCGACTCCGCATTACCGGATCCCAAAATGAAGACACTACCACCTCGTGGTTGCGAATTCTTGAACGAATCAGCATGGATCGACACGAATAGATGCGCGCGTTCGCGCAAAGCAATGTTGCGTCGAGTCTCAAGCGGAACTTCATAGTCGGCGCTGCGAGTAAGTACAACCTTGAATCCCTGTTGTTGTTCGATATAGTCTTTCGCATGCCGAGTGATTGCTAGATTGACGTCTTTTTCCAAAAGCTTGTTGATTGCAACAGCACCGGGATCTTCCCCTCCGTGCCCTGCGTCCAACACAATTACAACGTCTTTATGGGGCTCGGTATCGGTCGAACAGTCTTCTTCATCAAATCCAATCCCGCTCGGTAAATCAATCACTAAGCGGTGGCCATACGGAGCGTAGGGTTCTAAGCGAAACACCGAGGGTTCGACGAGTTCATTAAGGTCAAGAACGACTCGATGGCTGTTCCCCTCCCGTGACGCATGTCGAATGCGTTGCAAAATCCTACTATCGACTTCGCGCACGCTAATTTTTCGCGGCAGTTTCGTGTTTTTTAAGTCAATGTAGATTCGAGGCGGATTGTCTAATTTACCAAACGTATAGTCTGCAGTTTCGCTGAGATCCAACACAATACGAGTGTTGTTTGGACCTTCGTTCCAGCGAATCCCCATTAATTCGTTCGCGGCAAGTGGTAGGGCTAGGGTAGTAAGCAACGCACCAATCAACAATCCATGTAAGCGGGTGTTCATACTAATATTTGTCCACATTTTCGACACTTATCATAGCCTGCCGGTACGGACCATCGTATTCCAATTGAATGTCAAGATCGGGATCAGGGAGGTGACTTTCTCCCCGTTCCGGCCATTCCACAAACTGAAGTTGGCTCGTTTCTAAGTGTTCCAACATACCAATATATTCAATTTCACTTGGATTTGCAATACGAAATAGATCAAAATGCAGTATTTGTACCGAGTCTAGTTCGTAAGGTTCTACCAATGTGAAGGTAGGACTTTTGACCGGTCCATCGTAGCCAAGCGCACGTAACCAACCGCGTACGAGCGTAGTTTTTCCAGCACCTAGCGGACCGCGGAGAAACACGAGCCCTCGACGAAATTGTGTCGCTAAGCTTGCGCCAAGCGCTTCCGTAGCTTCAAGGTTGCTCAGTGGTAGAACTCTCTTTTTCTCAAACGTTACAGTCATATACGAAGAGCTTCTATTAAATCGCTCGCGATCAGGGATCGACCTGGGTTTTCGCGGATTGCTCGTGCCCCTGCCGCTCCGTGGAGAGAGACAGCGATTTCCGCTGCTTCGACCGGATTCCCGCAACGCGCATACGCAGCGGCCGCGATTCCCGTAAGCACGTCGCCACTGCCTGCTGTTGCTAACGCACCATCTACGAATTGTGAAACCGAACACAACTGACCTTGCGAAGCAATCAAAGTACCAGGACCCTTAAGAACGACGGTACAACTGTATTGATGCGACATGTTTTGTGCGAAACTTGGTCGATTTGTCTGAACATCCGCAGTAGACACTCCAGACATGAACGCGGCTTCTCCAGGGTGCGGTGTGAAAATACAGCCTTCAGGCACGCTCCATTCCTGTGACTTCAGAATTCGTAAGGCATCTGCATCAAGAATAAGATGAACAGGTTGGTGCGCCAACGCTGTTTTCAGCAAAGTTTGACCCCAAGAACCTTGACCTAAGCCGGGCCCGATCGCAAGCACATCAGCACGTGCTAGATGCGAGGTTATATCCGTCGACTCGTCGACTCCAACTGCCATGACTTCTGGCCGCCGAGATAAGACCGATGGTACGTTTTCACTCCGGGTGAGCACTGTGACTAAGCCCGCCCCAGTTCGCAGGGCTGCTTCTGCCGCTAAGATGACGGCACCTCCCATGCCGTAGTCGCCGCCAACCACGAGTACATGCCCAAACCGATATTTATGTGCGAGCGGATCCCGCGGTGGGAGCGCAGGACGTTTGATCGTCGTTTCTAGGAGAAGTACTCCGAATGAATCTTGATAGACTTCAGAAGGAACACCAAGGTCGGTAAATACAAGATCTCCACGGTATCGTAAGCCGGGTCCGGTAAATAATCCGAGTTTTGCTCCAATGAACATACAAGTAAGGTCAGCAGATACTGGATTTTCAGTCAAGAGACCACCACTACTCGCTTCGACTCCACTGGGTACATCGACGGCGACGACAGGACCGTTGAATTTATTGATGCGCGCAATCGCGTTTTCATACTCCGGAGAAAGAGTTCCACGGGCACCGGTACCCAATAGTGCATCGACAACGATGTCTGCCTCATTCAATTCGTCTACCACGGAGACTTCGTGCTCGTTGAGCTGTTGCCAAGCAATCAGAGCATCACCACGGATACGATTCGTCTCCGCTACTTGGTACACTTCGGTCGCGATTCCAGCTTGATGTGCCAGCAATGCCACCACGTATCCGTCTCCAGCGTTATTTCCCGAGCCAGCTACAACACGCAATGATCGAATATCGGGCCAACGGTCTTGAATCGTGGTAAAGACAAAAGCACCCGCGCGCTGCATGAGTGTGAGACCCGGTATATCATGTTTCTCAATAGCGAGACGATCAAGTCCCCGACACTCTTCGGTGGTATACACTTTTGTAATGAGACTCATACTCAAATTGTAGGTCATGGACATAGCACGATTAACAAAACAAGTTCGTGAGTGGGCGCAAGAATTGGGTTTTGCTGACGTAGGGTTTAGTGATACGGATCTTAGTGCAGCATCGAAAGAGTTCCGTGAATGGTTACGACGCGGGTTTCATGGAGAGATGTCCTATCTTAGCAGGAATCTTGAGAAACGGTTTGACCCACAACGACTGCTACCAGGTACAGTGCGAATCATTAGCGCGCGGATGGATTACTCACCCGAAGCTCTTCCCGATGCACTCAAAGATCCTTCCATAGCCTATGTCTCACGATACGCGCTGGGTCGAGATTACCACAAAGTTGTACGCAAACGACTAGCGAAGATTGCGCGCAAACTGGTTGCCGCAACAGGAGGGACACACCGTGCGTTCGTTGATTCA
Source organism: OMG group bacterium (assembly GCA_012267385.1). Classification (GTDB taxonomy): domain Bacteria; phylum Pseudomonadota; class Gammaproteobacteria; order Pseudomonadales; family Azotimanducaceae; genus Bin55. The sequence continues at coordinate 35,514 of JAAXGW010000026.1, read as the reverse complement.
GCACCTGTTCTCGAACGACCCATCGCAGAGAAAGCTGGTCTTGGATGGGTTGGCAAAAACACCTTGATCTTGAACCGCGACGCAGGCTCCTTTTTCTTCCTCGGGGAGATTTTCACTGACATCCCGTTTGAAGTGTCGAAACCGAACGGCAAAGATCATTGTGGTTCTTGTTCATCCTGTATTACTTTGTGTCCCACTGGAGCCATCATTGGTCCACGACAACTAGATGCAAGACTTTGTATATCGTATCTCACCATTGAACACAAAGGTTCGATTCCGTTGGAACTTCGTCCTTTAGTCGGAAATCGGATCTTTGGTTGTGATGATTGTCAGTTGGTGTGTCCGTGGAATCGATTTGCGCCACAAACTGAAGTCAGCGACTTCGCACCTCGGCACGAGCTAGATCGAACCAAAATTGTCGATTTACTTGGTTGGGATGAAGAGACTTTTCGCGATCGGACATTAGGAATGGCACTGCGACGGATCAACTACCAACAGTGGGTGAGAAACTTAGCAGTCGCGGCCGGAAATGCCCCCTACTCTGAAGAATTGGTGAGTGCTTTGCAATTAAAGCAAGCGGAAATGACTACAAGCGGTGATACGCTTTGTCAGGAACACATCGCTTGGGCACTTAATCGACTTACAGCCGAAACTGTTCCTCAATAAAGTGTTCGCGGTAATAAGCTAGTTCTCGAATCGACTCTTTTATGTCGTCTAACGCCCGATGTTCATTCGCTTTCGTGAATTGCCGCTTAACCTTGGGTGCCCATCGTTTTGCTAGCTCTTTCACCGTACTGACGTCTATGTTGCGATAGTGAAAGTGAGCTTCGAGCGTAGGCATATAACGACGTAAAAAGTTGCGATCTTGCGAGATTGAGTTCCCACATAGTGGGGACTTGCGCGGCTGGGTGTATGTTGAGATAAAGTCATAGGTCACCGCTTCCGCCTCTTCAAGAGACACCTCCGACAGACGTACTTTGTCGATGAGTCCTGATTCTGTGTGGTGCTTTACATTCCAATCGTCCATCAGCGCTAACGCCTCTTCAGGCTGATGGATGACTAAAGAGACTCCTTCGCCGATGAAATCGAGACTGTCGGCGGTGATAACTGCAGCAATTTCCAATATCACATCAGACTGGGGATTCAACCCAGTCATTTCGAGGTCAATCCAAATTAGAGGTGATTGCATAGTGTTGCTTGATGAATTGGACAGTTATGTACGCCTTCATTTCAAACTTGTTTCAGAACAAAGACATTTGCACTGTAAGCGTTTAGCTAGATTGTAGAAGTTCTGTGGACTTCATTCAATGCTAAACCGGAATTACGCTGTATTAGTCGAAACAGCACGACCTGATATTTTCAAGACAGCTAGAATTTTTTGTGTAAAAGTGGACAACAGATTCTAGAAGGAACACTCCCTTGGCAGCGAATTCAAAGATCGAATGGACTGATACTACATGGAACCCAGTAACAGGGTGCACGAAAGTCAGCCATGGTTGTAAAAATTGCTACGCGGAAAGAATGTCGAAGCGACTCAAGGTAATGCAAGCAAGTACGCCAACGGTTTTAAGGTCACGACTCATGCTTCTGTTGTTCAAGACCCGTTAAAGTGGAAGCAACCACGTCGTGTCTTTGTCAACTCTATGTCGGATCTGTTTCACGAAGCAGTCCCAACATCATTTATTGAGTCGGTATTTCATACGATGAATCTCGCTGAGCAACATGTCTTTCAAGTTCTCAGCAAACGTCCTGCGAGAGTTGTAGAGTTAAACAAAGTGCTTAATTGGACCCGAAACATTTGGCTAGGTACAAGTATTGAATCGAGACGGTGGATCGACCGACTTGACCTGTTAAAACAAACCAGTGCCAACGTTAAGTTCTTGTCGTTGGAACCATTGCTTGGACCGCTATCCTCGCTTCAATTGAATGAGATTGATTGGGTCATCGTGGGTGGAGAATCTGGTCCCGGTGCGCGCCCGATGCGGGACTCTTGGGTACGAGATATTCGTGATCAGTGTATTGAGAGTGATGTGCCCTTCTTTTTCAAACAATGGGGCGGCGTGTTTAAGAAACGTAATGGTCGAGTCTTAGACGATCGTACTTGGGATCAAATACCAATACTCGAGGATGAGCTCAGAACCATTTGAAATTGAACCCAAAATGTAGGTCGAAGTTATCTGTAGCGGGCGTGCTTTGTGCCTGGTGTGTATCGTGGATCAGTCCAATGTAGTATTGGCATAATGACCATGTATCCGACACTAGACGCACCTAACCATACACCAAAAAATTGACTGTAGTTTTTCCAAATCATCATGCCCGACAAGAGAAAGCTCACACCCACGAGATGCATGGATGCGCCTACAGATACTTTCGAACCTAACAACGGAAAGAGAGTCCGGAGGAACCTTCCAGTGGAGATATTTTTATGCTCATGAGAAATGCGCTTGGATGAAATCATCAAGGTTGTGGCCTGAAGAAACGCAGCAATGCCGATGCCCATACCGCAGAGGGCAAGATATTCATGAAAATATCCTTCGAATAACCATGCAATACTGCCGCTGACACAGATACCTGCTGTAACCAAACATCCTAGTACATACAAAAGGGAATTATATACTTGAGTTGAACAAACCAACCTCATTTCTGAGGCTTGGCTAGCTTCGGGCGGTAATTCAGAAACGCTTTGGCTACTTGCTCAGGCGTCGCGTCACCATAGTCCGCAGGGAGTGGTTGTTTCTTTGGTTTAGTTTGAAGAGATTTCTTTTTATCCATTAGGCGTTCCAAGATTAATAGTCTGGTCTAAAACTTCAAAGTTGTTGTAAAACTCTTTGAAACAAGAATAGTCGTGTTTTCTACCTCGGTTAAGTACGTTCCCTTGATGGTCAATGCGTAGAGTAGTCTTCTGGTTATCTGTTAATTGGTAGGAGTCTAGTCCTAAGTTGTCAAAACGAGAAATGTCTTTATGATGAAATACGTAAAAATGTGGAACGAAATCTGCTCCCTCTAGTGGCAATGGCGTCAGAGCAATCCAAACATAAAACGCTCGTGGATCGACATTGCTTCGCAGTTTTGCATGAAAAGAGTAATTTCGTATGTGTATCCCTTGCTTACTAGGTATCCCTTCGGAAGCTTTAACTTGTATGAACCGAACAACAGAGTGTAAGCTTGGTTGCAAACACGACGCACACTGATCTGTGGGAAAGTCCCTACCTTGAGGTTTTTTGCGTTTTTCGAGTTGTTGGTATCCCTTGCAGCTATTGCACCAATATTTTGTCAATACAAAATCTGTATGAGAGTCAATATAGGCGCGGTGGACTTGCCAGCCACGAGCATGAAGTTTCATGGCAAGGTGCATTTCTCCAAATAAGCCGGTGATTTGCTTTTTGTCTTCGTCTGCCATGAAGTTTCCTGAAGTCCTAGTTCATGCTTGTGGATGTTAGATGTTATAGACTCTCTGAACATATCCCTGTTTAGTTCAATACCAATACCCTGGCGTTCTAATTTGACTGCCTCTATTGGTGTGGTGAATGACCCGGCAAATGGATCAACAACAACGTCTCCTTTTCCTGAGTACATCCGAATAGCGAAATTCGGCACATCTGGGGGGAAAGGGGCAGTGTGTCCGAGAATATTATCCCCTTTACAATTTATCTTGATGACTGGATTGATAGGCACAATGTCGCGGCGCCATTTAGCCACAAAATCACTTTCAATCTGGTTGGTTTTCATGTTTTCCATCATGAGGCTTCGTAATGAAAAACGTTTTCCGCGATTTGCTTTCGAACGTTCAAAACACTCCAAATTCTTACATTCCCAAGATTTAATGCCCACCCCTGAATAAGCGTTTCCATTGACTTTTAGGCAACCACAAACTGGGCATGGATAACGTGTTTGGTCGAGTCGGTGTTTGAAGAACACTAGAATATGTTCATAACAGTTCAGAGGGTATTGGTAAAAGGGATAGGGGGTATTCCCGTTTTTGTGTCGTTGTGATTCAACCTGTCCTTTATCCCAAATGAAATCATCCACAAATCTATATCCGACATCCTCAAAAATTTTTATGAAATATGCCCCGAGCGGAATACGCCTAGCTCCCCAAGTAGAACTAGTATGCCGATTATCGTTTCCCGTTATATCACCGACATTGAAAACAAAAGCTTTATGATTATCAAGAACTCGATAAGATTCTTGAATAATCTTCGACATATCCTCTAAATAAGCGTCTAGATCCTTCCACGTGGAATACTCTCTAGCGTTGTAATACGGAGGTGAAGTTACGAGTAAATCAATGCTTTCTGACTGCATTGATTGAAAGACGTTAAGACAGTCGCCCCAAATGCCTTTAACACTTTTTGACGGACTATCCACGAACCGATCAATTTGTGATTTTTTTCGTGAAGATTGATATTTTCGTTTTACGAACTCAATGTAAATTCGTGAAAACTCTTTGACTGTGTGGTCTATGTCGCAATCTACTAAATGGTTACTCAAATTTCTCAGTTCAGAGATTTCAGAGGTGCTAAATTCTTGTCCGAGATATTTGCTACTTATGTCAAATATTCGATTGAGATATCGACTCACGCAGTTGCCTTTAGTTCAAGTCCATTCTCGGCTATTAGCTCAACATAAGGTAAGTGCTTGTTCGCAAACCTAGATGTGATTAACATCATCTGTTCGATAGTGTCTAACTCGCGGATATTGTGACGCCCTGCAAACTCATTGACATAGCGTTGTAAGTGCTTTGCACTGAGCTTGTGGAATGTTCCCTTGTGAGCGCGCTTTAAGGTCGCCCAGAAACTCTCTATGCCGTTGATATGGGCTTGTTCCTTGACATACTCCCCGACGCTGTGCCGAACTACTTTGTGGTTCATTGGCATACCCTTGTAGGCGTGTGCGTCGTCGGTTATAACAGTCGTACCTTCAATGACATGCTCACCTACGAAACCTTGTAGAGTTTCCGTGTCCGTTCTCTCAATTACTTCCGCGTTAATCTCATTCGTTGCGCGGTCTTTGATACCGACAACTGCGGTTTTACCAACTGTTCCGCGCCCCGCGTTCAGCTTCTTTGACTTGTGCCTGTTTCCTTCCTTACCGCCAAAGTAACTCTCATCCACTTCTGCGGGTCCAAACAAGACAGTCGGACCCTCTTGCTTAAATGCTTCGCGGATACGCTGTTGCATAAACCACGCAGTCTTTTGCGTGATTTTGAGATCGCGACGAAGTTTCATGCTTGATACGCCTTTTAATGAGCACACATCCAAGTAAATAGCGTAAATCCATTTTAGCATGGGAATAGGAGAATCTTGCATTAAAGTACCAGTTCTGACACTGAAATACTTACCACAATCGCGACACCGATACGGCATGGTCTTGTGCTTACAAGCATAAGTGTTATCACTTTCGCACTGTGGGCATACTCGATTTTTACCACCAGCCCACAAGATATTCTCGAACCAATCTCGCGCCGCTTTCTCGTTTGGAAACATCTGCGACAATTCGAGTAGGGAAATTCCCTCTCTGTAGTGTTTCCCTGGTGCTCGTTTTTTACTCATTCAATTTTCCCTAACTTGTTAAATTCGTTGTGAACTAAATTACTGATATGAGTATTATATCAAAGTATATAACTTATTGCAAGGGTTTTGAGCAATTTATTCAACTCAAGTATATAATTCCCATACAAAAACACCCACTTTTTGCTCAGTGGTCCCTTCTTAAGCTCTCCGGTGGCTGGTACGGTCTTAACCATCTAATGACTAGGTCAGTTGCTGTCGTTGAATTCAATCATTAAACACCATTTTATCTGGTGTACAAAGAACTAGTTCAGTGTTTTCGCTTTCGAATCTATATTGAATTTAAGCGGAAGTTTAAATCAGATCGTTTGCAAACGAGAGAATTTGCTGAATTGTTTCCGCACCTACCGCAAGCGCGATAAGTCGATCCAATCCAACGGCGACACCAGAACACTGAGGAAGACCCGTTTCTAAGGCCGCCAATAGACGCTTGTCTTTCTCAATGCGGAATCGGTTTAATTGACGTCGTAATGCTTGATCTCGATCCATACGACTGTTAAGTTCTACAGGATCGCAAAGTTCGTTATAGCCATTCGCGATCTCCAATCCTTCAACGATCAGTTCAAATCGATCCGCAACTTGATACCCATCGTGTTCGAACACCTGGGCCAGAGCACTAGACTCAGCTGGGAAATCAAGTACAAAGAATCGAGAGTCCTTACATCTAGTAATAGCTAATGAATAGAGGAAATCGAGTAAGTCCAGTCGACGATCGTTTGCCTTGTATCCATTTGTTTGAGCAACCTGGTGAAGTTCTTCGTCGGACTGTTCAAGACAATCGAACTGAAACTCATTTAACAGGAATTCGCGAAATGTGTATTCACTTACATCGCTTGGACCCAATACTAACTCGACCAATTCCTTGACCTCTTGTCGCAATTCTGAGGTGTTGAAACCAAGACGATACCACTCAAGCATGGTGAATTCGGGATTGTGCCATCGACCGGCTTCGCCCTCTCGAAAGACGGGTCCGAGCTGATAGCAGGAGGGCATACCAGCAGCGAGCAATCGTTTTAGGAAATATTCCGGAGATGTCTGCAAAAAATTGCCGTTTGCTAACCGGACCGACTCAATGTTTAGGTCTGTAACTGTGTTCGAACCGACGACTGGAGTATGTACTTCACAAATTCCTCGGTGCCGAAAAAACTCTCGGACTTTCCAAAGAATCTCAGAGCGTTGTTGTAGATTCTCAATCGGGGCGGATGGTTGCCACCGAGGCGTCATGTTTCCTTACTTCGACCCACGTATTGTCCAGTCCGAGTATCTACCTTCAATACATCACCCTCTTCGATAAAGAGCGGTACGCGAACGGTTGCACCAGTAGTCAATACCGCCGGTTTGCTGCCACCCTGAGCCGTATCCCCCCGCACGCCGGCGTCGGTTTCTTTAACTTCTAGGTTAACAAAATTTGGTGGTGATACCGAAATTGGCGCATTGTTCCACAACGTTACTTGGCACCGATCTTGTTCGGTGATCCACTGTTTTGCATCCCCGACTATTTTTTCGTCTGCCGCGAATTGCTCGAAGGACTCATCTGTGCGCATGAAGTGCCATTGATATCCGTCGTTGTAAAGGTATTCCATTTCGTATTCGGAGACATCTGCAGCTTCCATCGTTTCGCCGCTTCGCAATGTGCGTTCCCAAACTCGGCCGGTGACAAGATTTTTAAATTTTGCTCGCGTAAACGCTTGCCCTTTCCCTGGTTTTACGAACTCGGCCTCAAGCAATACGCAGGGGTCTCCCTCCAGCAATACCTTCAATCCTGGACGAAATTCGTTTGTAGAATAGGTTGCCATGACGCTCCTTACGCGACTTCTCGCTGAAGAATGATACACGCACTCAACGCTGAAACTGATGAAGGGATTTGGCAAGCAATACTCCGCTCCTCGGTTCGTTCTGTTAAAGAATTACAGCACTTGCTTGAGCTTCAAGATAATCAAGTCGACTGGGTCGACGATTCTGAATTTCCGTTGCACATACCGAGAACTTTCATCGAACGGATGGAAAAGAGAAATCCGCTTGATCCCCTGTTGCTTCAAGTCGCACCATCTAGAGAAGAATTGAATTCCCCGAAGGGATACACAACTGATCCTCTGAGGGAGAGCGAATTTACATTGAATGGGGGTCTGGTTAAGAAGTACGCTAACCGTGCTCTTGTGATTGCTACACAAGCTTGTCCGGTGCATTGTCGTTACTGTTTCCGACGGCACTTTGACTACAGTGCCAATCAGCTCTCCGATTTTCAGAGCACGCTGGAAACGTTGACGAGCGATCTCTCGATCGTTGAGGTCATTTTGTCAGGTGGTGATCCTCTAACGCTGTCGAATGAGAAATTGGATACCTTGATTCAACAACTACAACGTTTAAAACACGTTCAGATCTTGAGAATTCATACACGGTTCCCCATCATGATTCCACAAAGAATCACCCCTGCACTGGTAGAGATTCTGTCCAAAACCAGACTCAAGGCGGTGATCGTAGTACATATCAATCACCCAAATGAAATTGCCGATTCTGTCCAGCAAGCCATCGAAAGATTTCGTCATGCACAAATCGATGTGTTCAATCAGAGTGTCCTACTGAAGGGAGTAAACGACTCGGTTCAGACCCTCTCAAAACTGATGCATCGTGTCTTTGAGATTGGTGTCGTCCCCTACTATCTGCACCTGTTCGATCCCGTTGCCGGTGCACATCATTACGACTTACCTGAGACGACTGCACTAGCTCTGTGGAAAGAACTCCAATCTAAGCTCCCTGGATATTTGGTTCCTCGTCTAGTTCGAGAGGTACCTCACCAACCTGCAAAACAGATTCAGATTTAGACCAATCTTACCGAGGAAACTTTTGCATACCCTCGTGGGAGCCGTTTGCCTAGATTGCCTCGCTTACCAACATATTCCTCGATTCTTTTCGTTGTAAGAGTCATCGTACGTTGTCCAGACTTCACGGCAACTTTCGCGTTCGGTGCGACACTAACGGCAAACTCCAATGCGTCATCCTCGCTGAACAAATCCTTACGAGAGATTCCGATCAGACGAACGCCCTTACCCCGTTGTCGCACTGGAATGTCTTCACTCTGGAGTGCTAGTATTCGACCACCTTTCGTAATCAGTACCACTATGCTGTCCTCTTGACATGGGTTGGCAGCAACCAATTCCCTACTCTCGTCAAGTACAACCATAGCTTTACCGCCTTTCACTTGAGACAATGCCACACTCACTGGTAATCGAAAACCCTCTCCATACGAATTCGCCACAAACACTTCCGAAGTGTCGCTACTCACTAGACCAACAAAGCGCGAACCAGCAGGTGATGAGAATATACTCGTAAGAGGTTCTCCCTGGCCTCTGGCTGATGGCAGTGCCGTTATCGCAGAGGAATAAGCGCGTCCTGCGGAATCGAAGAAGACGCACGAGTCGTTCATTCGAGCAAGACACGAGCTAAGATAATCGTCGCCTTCACGGTAATTCAGAGTGATTGGGTCTACTGTACCGTGTCCGCGGGCAACTCGCACCCACCCTTTTTGCGACAACACGACAGTCACGGGTTCGTTTGAAACTAAGTCAGCATCCGCATAGGATTCGGAGATACCAACATCCTTAACGATGGAAGTTCTTCGAGAATCTCCAAACTTATCGGAAACTTCCTGCAACTCTTTACGAATTAGGGTGTTAAGTCGCTGGGTCGAGTTTAAAACAAGCTGGTGCTTCGCAAGTTCGTCTGACAGTTCTTGTTTTTCGGCGTTAAGTTTTTCTTCTTCCAATCGACTCAACTGTCGAATGCGTAAATCGAGTATCGCAGTAGCTTGTACATCGGACAAAGAAAACGTGTGTATGAGAACCTGTTTGGGATGGTCTTCTTCCCGTACTATGCGAATGACCTCCTCAAGATTCAGATACGCAATGAGTAGCCCGGCAATAATTTCAAGACGACGCTGAATCTGTTCAACTCGATGTAAGACTCGCCGCCGCACAGTGACTTTTCGGAAGCGGAGCCAATCGCGAATCAGCCTATTGAGCGGGTAGACTTGCGGCTTGCCATCGAGTCCAATGACGTTTAGGTTCATGCGAAGGCTACGTTCTAAATCAGTAGTCGCGAATAGATGACTCATCAGTCGTTCTACGTCAACGCGATTCGACTTTGGAACAATCACAAGCCGTACCGGATTTTCATGATTCGATTCGTCCCGAAGATCAACGACCATCGGCAGTCTCTTTGCTTGCATTTGTTGTGCGATCTGCTCCAAAATACGCGACGGCGAGCATTGGTAAGGAACTTCCGTGACAACAATATCTCCGTTTTCCCGTTCATAACGTGCGCGGCAGCGTATCGTGCCCTGACCACTTTCGTAGACTCTTTGGAGTTCCTCAGTACTAGAGATTATTAACCCACCAGTTGGAAGATCTGGACCAGGTAATTCCGTCATTAACTCGCTAACCGGCAGCCTTTCGTTTCGCAACATAGCAACGCAAGCGTTAACCACTTCACCGAGGTTGTGTGGAAGGACATCCGTCGCCATTCCGACCGCAATTCCTGTACTACCATTCAACAATAAAAATGGTAATTCCGCGGGTAGACAAACAGGTTCTTCGAGGGTACCGTCAAAGTTTGGTACGAATTCAACGGTCCCTTGATTCAGTTCTTCATAAAGCAAGCTAGCTTCTCGTGTAAGGCGAGATTCCGTGTACCGTTGCGCCGCGAATGACTTCGGTTCGTCCGGGGCACCCCAATTTCCCTGTCCATCGACCAGTGGATATCGAAAAGAGAAGGGCTGTGCCATCAAGACCATGGATTCATAACACGCGTTTTCGCCATGCGGATGGAATTTACCAATGACGTCTCCAACGGTGCGAGCACTTTTCGAATACTTTGCTTGATAAGTCAGTCCGAGTTGTCGCATCGCATACACGATGCGTCGTTGAACTGGTTTCAAACCATCGCCCAAAAAAGGTAGTGCACGATCGTTGATCACGTACATCGAATAATCGAGGTACGCCTTTGAGGTGTACTCGTGTAAATCTATATCGTCTAAATCGTGGTCAAAAATGCTCAAGATGGAATCCTGAACTAGTCAGTGTCACGAAGTTGCGACGACCGCGCCGTCGGATAAATAGCGAGTGATGTCTGCTTCGTCGCCACAAGACTCAAGCCAGCTACGGCGATCTTTTGCGCGCTTCTTCGCGAGCATCATGTCCATTACATCGTGAGTCTTGGTTGGTTCGTTCATCGTCAAGCGAACCAATTTACGCGTATCTGGTGCCATGGTCGTTTCGCGTAATTGCAACGCGTTCATTTCACCCAGGCCTTTAAATCTTTGTACCACTGGTTGAGAACGGGATTTTTCCGTCTTTAGACGGTCCAAGATTCCTTGCTTTTCCGACTCGTCGATTGCATAGAAGACTTCTTTCCCAACATCGATTCGATAGAGGGGTGGCATCGCGATAAAGATATGCCCAGCACTTACGAGTTCTGGAAAGTGGCGCAGGAACAGCGCACAAAGTAGAGTAGCAATGTGTGCCCCATCTGAATCGGCGTCCGCGAGAATACACACTCGGTGATATCGTAACTTCGATAGATCATCTGATCCTGGTTCGACCGCGAGTGCTTGCGTTATGTCGAGCACTGTCTGCGATCCGAGAATCGTGGCAACATCAACTTCCCATGTATTCAGAATCTTGCCGCGGAGCGGTAGGACTGCTTGAAACTCTCTATCCCTTGCTTGCTTCGCCGAACCTCCGGCTGAATCTCCCTCGACGAGAAACAATTCGCTACGTGATGCGTCCTGCGAGGTACAGTCAGCTAACTTGCCCGGTAATGCCGGTCCCGAAGTATAGGTCTTGCGTTTGATTTTCTTGGCAGCTTGAATCCGTTTCTGTGCATTGGAAATGCCAAACTCGGCGATTTGTTCCCCTTCTGAGGGATGTTCGTGTAGCCATAAACTAAACGCGTCTTTAAGCACACCTCCAATGAACGCGGTAGCTTCTCGGGAGGCAAGCCGTTCCTTCGTCTGCCCGCTGAATTGTGGTTCTTTTAGCATAGCCGACAGCACATAAGAACACTGACCCATGACATCTTCAGCAGTGAGTTTGATTCCGCGCGGAAGCAAGTCCCTAAACCCACAAAACTCGCGCATCGCATCGGTGATTCCAGTGCGTAGAGCGTTTACATGAGTACCGCCCAACGGAGTTGGAATTAAGTTCACATAGCTTTCTGCCAGCTGATCACTGCGTTCTTTAGACCATCCCATAGCAACATCAACAGATTCATGTTCGCCAGTCACGTTGTGCGCAAACGGTTGTTGTGGTATCAAATTTCCATTTGTACTTTCTTGGATGTACCCTACTAAACCCTTCTCATAGAACCAAATGTCGGTACACTCTTGATTAGCGTCCCAGTGTTTAAGAGACACTGTAAGACCTTGACATAAGATTGCTTTTGCGCGCAGTACATGGAGCACGCGTGGCATTGACAAAGATGCACTATCAAAGAAACTCGTGTTAGGTTTGAAAGTGACGACTGTACCGGAATCTCGCTTTGCGACGTTTCCCATCACCGACAACGGGCTTTTCGCTTCCCCGTGTTCAAACCGTTGGTGATAGTGCAAACCATTCTGCCGCACTTCAACTTCCATCCACTCTGACAATGCGTTAACGACTGAGACCCCCACGCCGTGCAGACCTCCTGCGAAACGATATGCTTCGTTGTCAAACTTAGCACCCGCGTGTAGGGTTGTCATGATTAATTCAACCCCGGACATCTTGTGCACTGGATGTTCGTCGACTGGCATACCTCGACCGTTATCGCTGACTCGAATTCTCCCGTCAGGTAATAGTTCGACGTCAACGCGAGTGGCAAAACCTGCCAACACTTCGTCAACACAGTTGTCGACCACTTCTTGAAGAAGATGATTCGGGCGACTTGTGTCGGTATACATAGCCGGTCGCCGGCGCACGGGATCCAATCCTTCAAGAACGGTTATTGACGCAGCCGAGTAATCCTTCTTCATGTCATGAAATTCCCGCAACTTGGCTCAGAGACAGTCGTTCGATGCGAGTGTCTATAGTACCATCAGGATGCATCTCTAGCCACCGCCAACCAGGAGTTAGGGGAGAGAGTGCAAAAGTGTCGATATCGCTAGCAAATTGCCAACAGGTTGAGGGGGTCGTCCAGAGCTTGAGCTGACCATGTTGTTTAAAAGACTCTAAATGTACGTGCCCGCAAATATATGCTTGAACGTTTTGATGCATTTGTAGTATCGAGAGGACGTCAGAAGCGTTCTCCACTTGATGTGCGTCGAGCCATGCTACGCCGATATCAACAAGGGGGTGATGGCCAACTACGACAACGTTTTTGTTAGTACGTTCTAAACTTGCTTGCAACCACAGAATATTTTCGTACGAAACCTCTCCCGACACGCGACCCTCAACATGCGTATCGAGCGGTACGATGGTCCAATTCCTGAACTCAATGGGTTTTAGCTCAAAAACAGGTTGCATTGAGTCCCAGATGTCGTGATTACCTGGAATGACCATGAACGGCCCCTCGTGGAAGGACCGAACCAAGTCACAAAACAGTGTGTACGTCCCGGGTACAGGGTCGTGGGCGATGTCACCTGAGGCAACAACTATGTCTGGTGCGTCAGCTGCACAGGCAGCCCTCAGGACTGCATCTAAAGATGCGAACGGATTTACGTCGTTTTTTACGACGGTAGTGTCTTCAAATAAATGACAGTCCGTGATGTGAAGGACAGTACACTCAGTTTCAATCACGGTTGTAAATACTTCCTTGTTGTTAGTTGGCGTCCCTTCCAAATTACCGTGTTAGCAGGTTAGGGTCGAGGATCGCTCTGCGAGCTTGCGACCCTTAGATACACACAGTTTTAATATTTCACCCAAGAATCTAGTGTTTTGGGTTTTCTCATCTGGAGACCGCATGCGCGAATTGGGGTAAGAGTACCGCGCATCGTATTCTCGCTCTCCCTGAAAGCTTAATAAATCAGTACATTGCAAGTCGTGAAACACGCGTACGGTAAATTTAAGGTCACCGACTTGACTTGGCATTTTGCGGGTAATCTTGACTGTTGAAGTGTAGCGAGTATTGTCGATCACTTCGAAAGTCGTTTCTTCGTTCACGGCACCAAGAGACACGACAGTCGACCTAAACGCTGATGTGTCTCGACACAGTAGTTGAAACAAGTAGACATAGTTCAAATCACACTGGTTGAGATACTCCAGCAAATCAAACTGATATCTTTGACCGAGAGGGCGCATGTAGTAAATATTACTGCAATCGGTTGTGAGAGTAGAAATTGAACTAAAAAATGACATCGTTGTTAACGTGTTATTATATACATGTATATAGTATCATAAAGTTCTTCAAACTTGTAGATTGCGCCCGCTAGGAAAGGGATTTGACAATTTCTAAAGTACCCTTCTGAATTCTAGATGGGGTATCGGTTGGCGCATATTTTGCCGCATTCTTGGTAACCCAACGTAGTCGAACAAACTGCAGGATTGCTGCGATAAACAGACCGAACACCAACCCGTACCAAAAGCCAATCGCGCCGATCCCATTTAAGTTTCCAAAGCCAAAAGCTAGTACGTAACCAACTGGCATACCCAGAGCCCAATAAGAAATCGTCGCCAATATCATGGGGACAGTAGTGTCTTTAAAGCCGCGCAGTGCCCCGACGGAGACCACTTGACTAGCGTCAAAGACTTGAAAGAGTGCACACAAGAGTAACAGCTGAGCCGCTAACGCGATCACCTCGGAATCCTCGCTGTACAAACTGACGATTTGGTGGCGAAGAGTAAGCAATATCACAGCTACCACCAGTGCGATCCCTAATCCTACAACAGAAGCTACGCTGACTGTTCTTCGAACAACGTGAAAACGGCCTGCACCTACATTCGTTCCAACCCGAATCGTTGACGCCATACCAAGTGCCAGAGGGATCATGAATCCCAGACCTCCAATACTCATCGCAATCTGATGTGAAGCGGTCGCTTGTGCACCTAATTTACCAATCATGAGCCCAGCAAAGGAAAAGAACGACACTTCAACAAATATCGTTAACCCAATCGGAAAACCTAACTTCGTCAATTTGCCGATGACACCAAATCTTGGAGAATCAAAGCGAGTAAATACACCAGAGTGTCTAATGCGCGTTATAGAAACCGCAATGACGATACAAAACAGTTGAAACCACATAATGCAGGCAGTTGCGACACCACAACCAACACCGCCATATCCCGAAAATTCTCCGATGCCGAACACCAACGCATAGGTAAGTGGGATTTTTATTGTTAACGCCGAGATCAAGATGACCATGCTGGGCACAGTCATACCCATGCCTTCGCAGAGATTTTTTAAGACAAAATAACCTAGAAGAGCGGGTATCCCAAAACTCACCGCTCGAAGGTAGTTGACCGAGATGGGTATCGCTTTTTCATCGACCCCGATGAATCGGTAGAGTGGTTCCACGTTGTGCAGCACTATGATGATCACTATAGCGAGAAACAGCGCTAGCCACAAAGCTTGCCGGACCACGAAACCCGTTTCCGCGACTCTGCGCGCGCCGTTTAATTGCGCGACGGTCGGCGTAACTGCCATCAGAGTACCAGTCAACAACAACATGATCGGCCAAAACAGACTGGTTGCGAGACCTACACCTGCTTGATCCACATAGCCGTATCGTCCAGTAACCACTACATCGACCACAGTCATCCCCATTTGCGATACTTGGGTCACGACAAGCGGTGCGGTGAGTGTCCCTAGTTGACGAAATTCCCGCATATAGCTGACTGGAACGAAACTCATGATGTTTTTAAGTTAATTTCAATAGAGGTGAGTTCTGACATTGGATGTATAACACAACCCGAAGACAAAAATCGGAAATCCGCAACATAAAACTCTCAGTCCTAAAACGAAGTTCTTGTGAAGCTAGCCCCGAAATTGAATCAATCGACGCAGGGCAAATCAATTTCCTTCAAGGTATTAGATACGATTCGGAGAATATCGATTGGTTAGCGACAGATGTACTCACTGGTAACCATCGAGTGAGTGGTGATGGATAGAGTTCATAGTCTCGAACGAATCAAACTCACGTAATCAGATTCGAAACTCGTTCGATTTGACCAAGGCAAGTCACGTCCACATCAAAGTCAAAGTTTGATGTAGAACTCAATTGTAAATATGACGATGTTGCTTCCGAGATTGGTTGGTCAATAAAACCACTTAAAAGTTTCCTCAAATCTAAGGTGATCAGCAAACAACCCACCAAACCAGTGTGATGGAGTTGTAAAAAATTTGGGAGTCAAGAGCCAATTAAAGCACCCACATAACAGTCCGATATGTACTGGAAGCAAGTCTGAACAACGGGAGGCAACCTTGTTCGTTTTGACCGCAGGCTTATTGGTTAGAAACCGCAATTGGAACTAACGATCTTATCTATAATCTTTGCGCGATTTTTAACGTGAAAATATCATTAGCGAGGCAATCTTATGACAGAAGCCAGTAAGTGTCCAATGACGTCTGGCTTAGGGAAAAAAGCACCCACCGACGGCACCACAAATCTCGATTGGTGGCCAAATCAGCTGAACGTAAACATCCTACACCAACACACACCTGAATCTAAGCCGAACAACGACTCTGACTATGCGGCTGAGTTCGCAAAACTCGACTATTTCGCTCTAAAGCAAGATCTCTTTGAAGTCATGACCAACTCGCAAGAGTGGTGGCCCGCAGACTACGGACATTATGGGCCATTCTTTATCCGAATGGCGTGGCATATGGCGGGGACCTACCGCGTCGGCGATGGACGAGGTGGTGCTGGCACTGGAAACCTGCGATTCCCACCGATTAACAGCTGGCCGGACAATGGTAATTTGGACAAAGCAGTCCGTCTGTTGTGGCCGGTCAAACATAAGTATGGCAAGAAAATTTCCTGGGGCGACCTCATTATCCTAACGGGAAATTGCGCGCTTGAGTCCATGGGGTTTAAAACCTTCGGTTTCGGTGGTGGACGAGAGGACACGTGGCAATCTGAGGAAGACATATATTGGGGTTCGGAGACCGAATGGCTAGGCGATAATCGCTACACCGGTGTTAGAGATCTGGAGAAGCCACTCGGCGCGGTACAAATGGGGCTGATTTACGTCAACCCGCAGGGTCCTAACGGAAATCCAGACCCAGTCAAAGCTGGGGTCGATATACGAGAGACATTTGCGCGCATGGCCATGAACGACGAAGAAACTGTCGCTCTCACAGCAGGTGGTCATACGTTTGGAAAGTGTCATGGCGCGGGGTTGGAGGTACTACTCGCCGCAGAACCAGCAGGTGCACCAATTGAACAACAAGGAATTGGTTGGAAGAGCAGCAATGGAACTGGCGTTGCTGAGGACGCGATCACCAGTGGAATCGAAGGTGCATGGACCACTCAACCAACAAAGTGGGATACTGGCTATTTTGACAACCTGTTTGGATATGAATGGGAGTTGACCAAGAGCCCAGCCGGTGCGCATCAATGGATTCCCGCAGACGGTAAAGCAGCGGATTCTGTGCCTGACGCGCATGATCCTTCGAAACATCATGCTCCAATCATGACAACAGCAGACATGGCCATGAGGATGGATCCTGCCTATGAAAAAATTTCACGTCGTTTTCACGAAAATCATGATGAGTTAGCAGAGGCGTTCGCACGTGCCTGGTTCAAACTCACGCACCGAGACATGGGACCTCGCGTCAGATATCTCGGTCCGGAAGTTCCAAAAGAGGAACTAGTGTGGCAAGATCCCATTCCAAACGTCGATCATGAGTTGATCGATGAACACGACATCTCCAATCTCAAGCAAAGAGTCCTATCTTCAGGATTGTCGGTGACACAGCTTGTTTCGACAGCATGGGCGTCCGCTTCGACGTTTCGCGGCTCGGATAAACGTGGTGGTGCAAATGGAGCACGGATTCGTTTAGAGCCTCAACGTAACTGGGAGGTAAATAATCCAGAAGAACTTGCAGCAGTCTTACAGACGTTAGAAAGTGTTCAAAGGGAATTTAATGGCTCAGCGTCCGGAAACAAGGCAGTGTCTCTAGCGGATCTAATTGTCTTGGGAGGTTGCGCGGCTATAGAGCAAGCTGCGCGAAGTAGCGGACACAACGTTTCCGTCCCCTTCACCCCCGGACGTACCGATGCTTCAGCCGAACAAACCGATGTGGAATCATTCAACCACCTAGAACCAAGCGCAGATGGCTTCCGAAACTACATTCAAGAAGGCCATATAGCATCGCAAGAACAGTTGTTGATCGATCGTGCCCAACTGTTGACATTGTCTGCACCTGAGATGACGGTGTTGATCGGTGGACTGCGAGCGTTAAACGTGAATGTTGGCGGGTCGAAACACGGAATCTTCACCGATCGACCTGGAGTTCTTTCAAATGACTTCTTTGTGAATTTGCTCGATATGAGCACACATTGGGTTCCCACGTCAGATTCTTGTGAATTGTTTGAAGGCCGTGATCGCGGGACAGGTACAGTCAGATGGACTGGAACACGAGTCGACCTAGTATTTGGTTCAAACGCCCAATTACGCGCACTCTCTGAATACTACGCTTGTTCTGACGCAGAGGAGCAGTTCTTTGCCGATTTCGTCACTGCATGGAACAAGGTGATGAATTTGGATCGATTCGATCTCTCCTGAATAGAAAAGTATCAAGGGCGATCCCAGCATTCTGTGGAACGCCCTCAATCAACTAGGCCCACCGCGTCGCACTAACGTTTGTTGATGTAGTGCACCGTTGACGCTGACGAACTGCTCAACGACTATGAGATTTCTTTTGCTACCGAGTATCGCTTGTTGCCCAACGGCATTCCTCCACCTTAGCCAAATTCGCCTTTCAATTGCGGAAGAATGCACAAACTCGTTTGAGATTAGGCACCATGTTTGACATCCTCTTCGCCGATTCAGAGTGTCTGGTAGTAGATAAGCCGAGTGGTATAAGCGTCCTTCGAGATCGAAGCGGTCAAGAAAATTTGTTCGCACAGCTGCAAGAACACTATCCCGATGCGAAGCTAGTTCATCGACTTGACAAAGGTACTAGTGGCGTCCTCCTACTCGCGAAAACTCACAACTTTAGGAAGAGTGCTTCTAAACTATTTGAAAACAGGCAGGTCGTCAAGTTCTACGTAGCGGTGGTTGATGGAAGATTTCCTCAAGGAAAAACCTACACAATCAATCTACCATTGCGTCGAGGTCGAAAGAGTCGTTTTCGAGTTGCAGGACTGCGATCGAATATCGAATCATCAACGCATGGTTGGACGATAGACTCTCAAGAGGGACTAGAAAG
This sequence comes from OMG group bacterium, assembly GCA_012267385.1. Lineage (GTDB taxonomy): Bacteria > Pseudomonadota > Gammaproteobacteria > Pseudomonadales > Azotimanducaceae > Bin55. The sequence goes on along the minus strand of JAAXGW010000026.1, from coordinate 16,603 downwards.
CATTACCCGCGTGCGCGCTTTACAGCACAGTCCGCGACGGAGTTTATTGTTGTTAAAACCGCAAACCGGCCGTACCCATCAATTACGAGTACATCTTGCTTGGATCGGTCATCCGATCGTGGGCGACTCGCTTTACGGCGCGCCTAAATCTACTTCGCAGTCGAACTCTAGATTGATGCTGCACAGTCACAGATTAATCCTGACTGCAGGGTACAACTTTACCAGTGCTCTACCTGCGGGGTTTACAGAAGCGCTACAGGATTAAAAAGTTTTATATTGATTCTGCTTGGTGAATTTGCGCGTGAGAGCGTAACCAGCACCAGCTAGAGTAATAGAACGGGTGAGCACCAAGGTCGCCACTGCTATCCCGCTGCTGAGAAATATCGAAGTAAGTTGTGGGCTGCGTTGGCTGCCATTCGAGGCGCGCGACACTGTGTGTTCACAGTTGTTGGTTAGTGGGTTGTACCGGCGTCTTGGATACAACTTCGTGCCCCAAAGAGCTTCCTCGCGAGTGAACTCGTCACTTGGCTCAGCATAAACGTTGCGGTTCTTGCTGAAAGCCGAAAATGAAGATACGTGCTCACCGCGCCGCGGGGTGTTATGGTAAACCGATCCATCATCCAACAATATTCCCTTGTGCATAACGAGACCTTTGCGCCGAGACAGGATGTCTCCCGGTTTGAAATCTGAGTTCTTATCCATTTGAGTCTTTGCTAATAAATTTAATTCAATATCGGTATGTTTCACATCATGTACCGAATAGTTTAGACCATGCAAAAACTATTCCGTTTCCTCTTCCGTTTCCTCCTCCTCTAGCGCTGCAAGCATGTAGTCCACTGCATTTGCTAATTCTTCATCCGTGCAATTTCTGCAACTTCCCATTTTCGGCATTTTGGGCGGTATGCCCACACGAACGTTCTCAATGAGTTCAGCTCTGCCTTTTTCCACTCGGTCCGCCCAGTCTTCTTGCTTACCCAAGACTGGAGATCCAGGGATAGTACCTTGGTGGCAATTAGCGCAGTATTTTTTGTAGATCGCTTCCCCAGTACGAGCTTCGTCCACAACGACAACCCCATCGTTTGAAGCTGGTGCTCGACTACATGCAGACAATAGAAGCAGGACTATTACAACGATTAAGGAACTAGTGAAAAAGATGCGTATGGTCGTACCTCGCTGAGAATGAAAGGTTAGTTAGAAAACGGTACATATTGTAGATGCTCAGGGTCTTGGTGTTCCTTAAAATCCGGTTGACTGACTCGGCTTTCAAAGTACCCTTCACTGGTAGAGCTTAGACGACTTTTACTTTTCGATTTTTCTAAAGGAACAGCATGCACGACTATCGTGTCGCCGACATTTCGCTAGCTGATTTTGGTAATCGCGAGATTGATCTCGCCGAACAGGAAATGCCTGCTTTGCTCGCGCTACGACACAGATACGCAAAAAAGAAACCTCTGAAGGGTGCAAAAATAATCGGCTGCCTGCACATGACCGTCCAGACAGCAGTACTAATCAGGACACTACGTGCTCTCGGTGCGGAAGTTCGATGGTCTTCTTGTAATGTCTTCTCAACTCAAGACCACGCGGCGGCGGCAATGGCGTCCGATGGAGTTCCAGTATTTGCGTGGAAGGGAGAGACGGAAGCGGAATATGAGTGGTGCATAGATCAGACCATCCTAGTTGACGGTAAACCGTGGGACGCAAATTTACTACTCGATGATGGCGGTGACCTAACACTGACAATTCACGAGAAATATCCTCAATTACTATCGCATGTTCACGGAGTCAGCGAGGAGACTACTACCGGAATTAGAAGGCTGTACGAGTTACTCGAGAGGCAGAAATTACAAATTCCCGCTATTGATGTAAACGCCTCGGTAACCAAAGCAAAAAATGACAATCGCTACGGTTGTCGGCACAGTCTGAGTGATGCGATTAAACGTGGTACCGATGTCCTGCTCAGTGGGAAGAAAGCTCTCTGTATCGGCTATGGCGATGTCGGTAAGGGCTCTGCAGCAAGCTTACGGCAGGAAGGCATGATCGTTCGCGTCGCGGAAATCGACCCCATTTGTGGTATGCAGGCTTGTATGGACGGGTACGAGGTGGTTTCGCCATACTCGAACGGGGAGAACACGGGCCAAGTCGAGGACGTCAATTTGACACTTCTTGGCGAGACCGATGTTTTGGTAACCTGCACAGGTAACGTTAGGGTTTGCGACGAAGCCATGCTTCGCAGTTTGAAAGCTGGTTGCATCGTGTGCAATATCGGACACTTTGACAACGAAATTGATACCGAATTCATGCGCAAAAATTGGAATTGGTTACGAGTCAAAGATCAGGTGCATCAGGTGTTCCGAAGTGAAGATCGTACAGACTACCTAATTCTTTTATCAGAAGGAAGGTTAGTCAATTTAGGGAATGCAATGGGTCATCCTTCACGCGTGATGGACGGATCGTTTGCAAATCAGGTGCTGGCTCAAATGTACTTGTTTCAACAGGCGTGGGCTACGAAACCCAAACATGAACGAGATCCAGTGCTCATCGAAGCATTACCCAAAAAACTCGATGAAGAAGTCGCCCGGCTCATGGTGGAAGGCTTTGGTGGTACGATTACACAACTCACCGCGGAACAATCGGAGTACATCCAGGTTGCCAAGGACGGACCCTTCAAAGATGAGCTGTACCGATACTAGTGCGTAATACTGTAAAAATTGAACACCATACACATTTTCAATGCACCCTACTTCTAAAAACTTAAACAGAGGAACCACGCTATGAAAACGCGAGCTGCGGTAGCTTATGAAGCGGGAAAACCGCTCCAAATAGAAGAGATTGAACTAGCTAGCCCTCGTGAGGGAGAGGTTCTCGTCGAGATTCACGCGACCGGTGTTTGTCATACCGATGCCTTTACTCTATCCGGTGAAGACCCTGAGGGGATATTTCCCGCTGTTCTTGGACATGAAGGAGCAGGTATCGTCGTCGACGTCGGAGCTGGCGTAACCAGTGTTGCACCCGGCGATCACGTGATTCCCTTGTATACTCCAGAGTGTCGTCAATGCAAGTTTTGTCGATCCGGCAAGACTAACTTGTGCCAAGCGATTCGCACGACCCAAGGACGAGGTCTGATGCCAGATGAAACCTCCCGCTTCTCAGTAGGTGCCGAAACGGTCTATCACTACATGGGGACATCGACATTTTCAAATTTCACAGTCCTTCCCGAAATAGCCCTCGCGAAGATTCGTAAAGATGCACCATTTGATAAAGTTTGTTATATCGGATGTGGAGTCACAACAGGCTTGGGAGCTGTAATCAACACCGCGAAAGTTGAGCCAGGTGCTAATGTGGCAGTCTTCGGTCTTGGCGGCATTGGTCTCAATGTCATTCAAGGAGCTAAACTGGTCGGTGCCGACAGAATAATCGGAGTAGACATCAATCCAGCGAAACGAGATCTTGCGGAAAAGTTTGGTATGACGGACTTCATCAATCCCAACGACTCTGAGAATGTGGTGCAAGAAATTGTCGATCTCACTGATGGTGGAGTCGATTATTCCTTCGAGTGTATTGGAAACGTCGAGGTTATGCGCCAAGCATTGGAGTGTTGTCACAAAGGCTGGGGAGAGAGTATTATTATCGGAGTCGCTGGGGCGGGCCAAGAAATTAGCACCAAGCCTTTTCAACTCGTGACTGGGCGCGTCTGGAGAGGTACTGCGTTTGGCGGCGCAAGGGGTCGAACTGAAGTTCCAAGAATCGTGGACTGGTACATGAACGGAAAAATCAACATTGATGACTTGATTACACACACAATGGCCTTAGAGCAAATCAATCAAGCCTTCGATCTCATGCACGAAGGAAAGTCCATACGTTCAGTGATTATGTTTTGAGAGATTCGTCGAATTTCACTTCAGCGCTCCTGTACGGTTTGCTCTAGAGTGAAACTGACGAGATCAAGTCTCTATACATTCGGTACTCGAGCCAAGCACGGGACGTTATTCTGACGAAGTTCCAGTAAGGATTTGAGCGTATTGGAGCTTGAACTCGACGGGTAAAGTGATGTTTGATGTCCAAATAGGTACTCTCGCCGAGTAACTAATTAAAGTCGTAGTGTGTGGAAGTTAAAAGAACACACACTGAATTTACACTGCTACTTTGTGTTTAGTCTGGTGAATGATGTGACTTTTAGCGACTACGCGAGAAGGGAAATCTGACGAGATACCGATCTTACTACGATATCACGGTTCTTAGATGAGTCCCCGTAAGTTTTGACTGACTATAATCAAGAGTCTTAAACTCAAGGAAAAGTGTTCTAATGAAGACCCAAAAATCAATCGCTATCGTACTCGTCTCACTACTAACCCTCGGGGGCGTAGCACTGATAGCACAACAAGGAGGTATGGGAGGTATGCAAGGCTTCCAGATGCCATCCGAAGAAGAAATGAAAGAAATGATGAAGGCAGAAACTGAAACGTCAATGAAGGAATATGACGACGACGAGGATGGTAGTCTGTCCCTTGACGAATTCACAAAGATGGTGACCGAAGCGGAAGCTGAAATGGCAGAGGCGGCAAAGATGATGCCTGCTATGAAGAAGCTGGGTGCTCCGGAAGGTGAAACGGACGAAGAAAAAGAAGAACGGATGAAAAAGCTGTTTGAAGGTGTCGATGGTGACGATGACGACTTATTGTCATTAGATGAAACAGTGGAATTTCAGTTCGATATCGCGCAAAAAGCCATGAAACTAATGATGGGCGAAGATATTTCTGAAGACGAAGATGAAGAAGAATCTGACGATGAAGAAAGCGACGACGAAGACGAAGAGGAGGAAGGTTAATCCGTCTATCTTTTAATCGTCGTACAGACTTAAAACAATAGGAATTCTTTGTTAAAGGATTTTGCAAACCTCTTCGTAAAATAGTTTGAAAGCAAGTTTTTCAACTAACTTTTTGGGAACAACATTATGAAGAGCAAACTATTGGTTGCCATTTCGGCACTCTCTGTAATCATAGCACTCCCCTTACTCTCTCAAGGCCAAGGTGGCGGCGGAGGTTGGGGAGGTGGTCAAGGTGGTGGTAACTGGGACACGGAAGCCTGGAAAACACGCATGATTGATCGTGCCATTGAAGCCTTGGACACAGACGACGATGGGGAATTATCAAAAGAAGAATTTGTGGAAATGGCCACAAACGAACGGTATAGTTCTTGGTTTGCAGAAGAGGAAGCTGAAGACGAAGAAGAGTCTGGCGACGAAGAAGCAGAGGCGACAGAAGAAGAGACTGCGGATGAAGAGTCTGATGAAGGCGACGAGAAGAGCGAGGAAGACTTGCTCAAGGAACTGTATGACGCTAAGTTTGCAGAAGTCGATGCCGATGACGACGACAGTATCACCGCAGAGGAACTGACTGAAGCTTTTGACATGGATGCTTACATGGAACGAATGCAAGATCGAATGCGAGAAGGTGGTGGCAATTGGCAACGTGGTCAAGGCGGTCAAGGTGGAGGCGGAAATTGGCAACGCCCAGGAGGCGGATCTCCGTAATTTCGCTAGTTAGTTTTGATTAACTAGCCCTTATTCGATTGTCGATTCGCTGAAGGTTCTCCTTCAGCTCTAAGGGGTGGAGCAAGTGCTTCACCTCTTTTTTTTGGATTTCGCTAAGCTTCAAGTTCAAGCAGAGTTCATTCAACAATCAAACCCGCGCGAACATTGGCGGAGAGGGAGGGATTCGAACCCTCGATGGGTTTCTGCCCATACTCCCTTAGCAGGGGAGCGCCTTCAACCACTCGGCCACCTCTCCAGTGTTGTTGCGACCAATTTGGCGCGCCTGACAGGACTCGAACCTGTAGTCGCCAGTTTCGTAGACTGGTGCCTTATCCAGTTTGGCCACAGGCGCATGGATTACTTGTAAGAGATAAGGCGAGACTAAGCTACCACACGACAAGCATAAAACCAAATTCGAAAGTTCAGGCTTTCTGCTTTTGTTTCTTTTCTAAGATTTCTTTTCTGTGGACGATCACGTCACGAGGTGCGGCTATTCCTATTCGTACCTGATTCCCCCGTGTATCTAACACCGTTACTTCAATCTTACCGTCTATTACTAATGTCTCATTGATGCGTCGCGTGAGGATAAGCATCGCAACCTCCTCCGTGAATGGTACTCCGCTTCGTCTAGTTGCCCTTACCTAACTAGACGCCTCGCGTACATAATTTCCTTTTATCAACAATAAATTTTACTCGGAACAAAAACACCAAACTTCTTTGTTCGTAAAGCCCGTCAGGAACAGCAATGACAAGCGAATAACCTCAAAGGAACAAAGTCGTTCCAAGATTCATGAATTACTTGTTATCCTGTTATATTATACAGTATTCTAAAATTTAGTCGGTTCCTAGATCAAATGCAGAGTGAAGCATTCGAACGGCCAATTCGCAAAAATCTTCGTGAATCACGACCGAGATCTTGATCTCCGATGTCGAGATCATCTGAATATTGATACCGTACTGGGCGAGTGTTTCAAACATTTTAGTAGCAATCCCTGCGTGAGAGCGCATGCCAAGGCCGACTGCCGTTACCTTCGCGATTGCATCATCTCCGATTACTTCCATTTCGTACCGAGTGGGATTCTCCGCTTCGCGTCGCAAACGAATAACTTGATCGCGCAAAATTTCGAGACTTTGTTCAAAATCATTTCGCGGTACTGTAAAAGTTAAATCCGTTCGTTCATCTCTACTTACATTTTGTACGATCATGTCGACAGAGATGTTCGCATCGCCCACCGGACCTAATAATTGATAAGCGATCCCGGGAATATCTGGAACATTTGTAACAGTTACCTTAGCTTCGTTCTTGTCGAAAGTTATGGCAGATACTTCTGGCTGTTCCATTGATTCTCCTTCTTCCACAATTAATGTACCAGGACCGTCTATAAAGCTAGAAAACACTTTAAGTGGTATCGAATACCGACGAGCATACTCGACCGACTTTAAGTGTAACACTTTAGCCCCAAGAGCAGCAAGTTCTAGCATTTCCTCGAATGTCACGCGATCCATGCGTCTCGCTTGTTCGACAATGCGAGGATCAGCAGTATATACACCATCAACATCAGTGTAGATGCGGCACTCCAATGCATCCATAGCGACAGCTATAGCCACTGCTGTAGTATCCGAGCCTCCTCGACCAATAGTAGTAATTTCCCCGGTGGGAGCGACTCCTTGAAATCCAGCGACGACCGGTATTGCTCCTTGATCTATTGAATGCCGCAGCTCTTCGCGCCCAACTTCAGTAATTCTTGCTCGTTGATGACATTCGTTGGTGTACACTGGCACTTGATTTCCTAGATAGGACATTGCGGGCACTCCAAGATCTTGAATCGCCATCGCGATGAGCGCAACTGATACTTGCTCGCCCGATGCCAGCAATACATCCATCTCGCGCGGGTCTGGACGAGTTGAGATCGAGTATCCAAGATCTTCCAGCTTGTCAGTTTCGCCCGCCATTGCGGACACTACCACAATAACTTCGTGCCCTTCTTGGCGACAGGCTACGACTTTTTGTGCGGCAGCTTGAACTCGTTCGAGATCACATAACGACGTGCCACCAAACTTCGTTACGATCAAACTCATTGAGGCTTAGGTGATGCGTTCCGCGACCCAAGTCTCAACCGACCGTAATGCGTCGGGGAGCGCGGAAGAATTTGTCCCACCACCAGCACGAGCAAGTTCCGGGGTACCTCCTCCTCGGGCACCCACCTGAACGCCGACAAAGTTCACTAACTCATCGGCGCGCAACTGATCTCCTATGTCCTTCGACACCCCGCAGACGAGCTGGATCTTGCCATTTACTTCGACGCTTAATACCACCACCCGCCTAGGTAATTTTGAAGCGATTTCATCATAAATTGACATCATTTCTTTCGCATCACCGTTGACCTGAGCACTCACCACGGACACTCCGTTAACCTCGTTAGCGGTAGCGACAAGTTCCTTGCTAACATCCGCATGACTCTGTTGCGACAACGACCTGATCTGTTGTTGTAGCTCGGTTTTTTCTTCGATCAAAGACTGGACGCGATTGGGGAGCTCGCTAGTTTGAGTCTGAAATACTCTAGCTAATTCCTGCAACGTACGTTCGTTCGTTCGCGCGCGAGCTTGTGCTTCGCGACCTGTAACGGCCTCAATTCGACGAGTTCCAGCTGCGATACTTGTTTCGGCGTAAATCTTGAGCGAACCAATTTCTCCAACGTATGGCACATGAGTACCGCCACAGAGCTCTACCGAAAAACCATTTCCCACGTTCAGCACGCGAACAAAGTCATCGTACTTTTCACCAAACATTGCGACCGCCCCGCTAGCAATAGCTGCGTCATACGGCATCACCTCGGTTTTGACTTCACTATTCAACGCGATCTGGGCGTTAACAATATCTTCTAATGACTCAACTTCGTCCTGAGTTAAAGCTTGATCGTGGGAGAAGTCAAAGCGAAGTCTGTCAGGAGCAACCAACGAACCACGTTGTTGTACATGAGGTCCCAAAACTTTTTTCAACGCTGCGTGTAATAAATGGGTCGCGGTATGATTTCGAGCAATATCTTGACGCCGCATTGAATCCACTTGCGTAGTAACGGTATCGCCTTTTTCAAGTACGCCACGAGTTACCTCACCGTAATGCAGAAATTGACGATCCATACGTTGCGTGTCGCGAACTTGAAATGAAGCTGTGGAGGTCGATATTTCTCCTGTATCGCCAATTTGACCCCCGGCTTCCCCATAAAAGCCTGTACGATCAAGTACTAGGATGCCAGTATCACCTTCGTTCAATGTATCAACTGGGTCTGGAGTTCCGTTTGAAGTTTTGAATGTGTCCGTGATCAACGAGGACACGCTGAGGCTGTCGTAACCTTCAAATTCGACCTCAGAATCAAACCGTAGTTTGCTGTCCTGTTTGCTTTCAAATTGACTTGCGGCGCGAGCTCGAGTTCGTTGGAGTTCCATGAGTTCGTTAAAGCTGTCGCAATCAACGGTCAAGCCTTTTTCGCGTGCGACATCTTCAGTGAGATCTAGAGGAAAACCATAAGTGTCGTACAACTTAAACGCTACGTCGCCATGAATCACACTCCCAGACAGGTTTTCGATTTCGGTTTCCAGCAACGTCATGCCGTAGCGTAGCGTTTTTGCAAACTTTTCTTCCTCACGCCGTAACGAGGTGCTGATTAGGTCAAGATTGTCGATGAGAGAGCTATATGTTTCTCCCATGTTCTCGGCAAGCGGACGTACGAGAGTGTGAAAGAAGGTGTCTTGAATTCCTAGCTTGTACCCGTGCCTTAGAGCTCGGCGTATGATCCGGCGTAAGACATAACCTCGCCCTTCATTCGACGGTAAGACTCCGTCCGAAATGAGAAACGCGCATGATCTGATGTGGTCTGCAATCACTCTTAAAGACGGTTCTTGTTGAAGTTTCTTTGGATCACGGATGTTCGCGATTCTGGCCGTAGTTTGGATTAAATATGAAAACAGGTCTGTCTCGTAATTACTGTTGACACCTTGCATCAACGCTGCTGTGCGTTCCAAACCCAAACCTGTATCAATTCCAGGAGCAGCAAGTGGTACTAATTCTCCATCCGGTTGACGATCAAATTGAGGGAACACCAAGTTCCAAAACTCCAAGAATCGATCACCTTCTTCGTTTGGTGAACCCGGCGGTCCGCCTTCGAGCCCAGGTCCTTGATCAAGGAAGATCTCGGTGTTTGGTCCACAGGGTCCGGTTTCTCCCATTTCCCAGAAATTGTCGACATGATCGACTACGCGTTCTGCCTTGATTCCAATTTTGCGAGTCCAAAGATCACGGGCTACATCATCCGTCGGATGTACCGAAATCCAAATCTGGTCTCGGTCAAAGCCCAATACTTCCATGACGAACTTCCATGCCCAGTCAATTGCTTCTTCCTTGAAGTAATCACCGAAGCTGAAATTCCCAAGCATCTCGAACAGGGTATGGTGGCGAGCCGTGTAACCAACATTTTCCAAGTCGTTGTGCTTACCACCGGCACGCAGGCACAACTGACAAGAAGCTGCGCGCTGTACCGTAGGAGTCTCGGCACCGATGAGTTGGTCTTTAAACTGCACCATCCCTGCTACGGAGAACATAATCGTTGGATCGTTCTGAGGCACTAAGGGTGCCGACGGAAAGACCTTGTGATCTAGTTCTCGAAAGTATTCGAGATATGTTCGTCTAATTTCTTCGGTACGCATCATGGAGTTTCAAAAATGAATTATCTGGATCTTTAAGATGGTGTCTGATGCACCTTAAACAAGCGTTTAGCGCAATTAATCGGACTCAGACTCCAACACCTGTCGAATGATATTCGCAGGATACCCTCGATTTTTCAACAATCGGCTTCGAATTGACCACGCCTCGTGTGTGACTGCTTCTTGTGGCGATATACTGCGTTTCATGCAATTCAACTGATCTAATTTCAACGCGCGTTCAAGCCAAAATTCTTGATCGGTTGGGAGGTAGTGCTTAATTAGCGAATCTATGATACCACGTTGCGATAGATAGGCACGAATTTTTATTGGTCCATCGTCGGTGCGCAAGCGCGCGCGAACCGCTACTTCGGTAAATCGGGAGTCCGACACGTATCCCTCCGTGTTGAGTTCGTCAAGTGTGGCTGATACCATTTCGAAGGTACCTCCACGAGCCAGAAGTTTTGTTCGCAGTTCGTAAGTTGAATGCTCGCGGCGCGCAAGCAACCGAAGCGCAATTTCTTTTAGTTGCGATGCGTCTAGAGTCGGTCTACGTCTCGACACGAACTCAGTTTACAACTTCTCTAGGTTTCGGTCCCGTCTTCAGTTTCCTCTTCGTGAAACACTTTAGCGCGGACTTTTGCTTCAATTTCGTTGGTAACTTCCGCATTGTTTTTGAGCCATAATTCCGCGTTGCGTCGTCCTTGCCCAATTCTTTCGTCATTGAATGAATACCAAGTACCCGACTTCTCCAACAAACTTTGATCTACAGCCATGTCCAAGACTTCACCAACGTAGTTAATTCCTTCGTTGTACAGAATCTGAAACTCCGCCTGCCGGAACGGCGGTGCAACCTTGTTCTTTAGTACTTTCACACGGGTCTGATTACCCTGAACTTCATCCCCTTCCTTGATCTGTCCAATACGACGAATGTCCAATCGTACTGACGCATAGAATTTGAGAGCATTCCCGCCTGTGGTGGTTTCGGGTGAGCCGAACATGACTCCAATCTTGCTTCGAATTTGATTGATGAAAATCACCAAGGTGTTGGAATTCTTAATGTTCGCGGTCATTTTTCGCAATGCTTGACTCATCAAGCGTGCTTGGAGACCGACGTGCGAGTCCCCCATCTCGCCTTCGAGCTCGGCTTTTGGGGTCAGCGCGGCGACCGAGTCTATGACAATTACATCGATCGCTCCGGAACGCACCATCATGTCACAAATTTCTAAAGCTTGCTCGCCGGTGTCAGGTTGCGAGACGTACAACTCTTCCGTATTCACACCAAGCTTCTTAGCATAAATTGGATCCATCGCGTGCTCGGCGTCGATGAACGCGCAGGTGCCACCTTGTTTTTGTGCCTCGGCGACTACATGTAAAGTCAATGTCGTTTTTCCAGAGGACTCGGGACCGTAAACTTCGACTACTCGACCTCGCGGTAAACCACCCACGCCAAGTGCAATGTCGAGTGCTAAGGAACCGGTAGAAATCACTGGGATTTCCTCTTGTCGCTGCTCGCCTAAGCGCATCATTGAGCCCTTACCGAACTGTTTCTCTATTTGCGACAGTGCTACTTCAAGGGCTCTGTCTTTAGCAGAATTGCTCATAATATCTCCTTGTTATGCGTTACTGTATAGATTACCAGTTAAAAATCAAGGGCTTTTTGAAGGTTTTTCCGAAGATCGGACAAATTAGGATCCAAAACAAATCTCGAAAATCCCACATAAACGTTGACTTATGAATTCTAGACAAAAGGCAAGTATCGATGCTTCAAATTCAATCGCCCACTGCTCATAATTTATTGGTCGAACCTAGAGTATTGATAAACCTAGAAAGATCCACCCAACAGCTTAGATGAATAAGCCCACCCATACAGCTATGATGCGCCAGTATCTGGAGTTGAAATCGCAGCATCCAAACGATTTGCTCTTCTTTCGTATGGGCGACTTTTATGAACTGTTCTTTGACGATGCTATCGAAGCTGCGGAATTGTTGGAGATTACTCTCACCGCGCGAGATAAACAAAGCTCAAACCCAATTCCGATGTGCGGAGTACCGCATCATGCTGTCGAGAGTTATCTGACGAAGCTAGTAGCACGTGGCAAAACGGTCGCGATTTGTGAACAAATCGGCGACCCGAACACCAGCAAAGGGCCGGTTGAACGGCAAATCGTTCGCGTTATCACACCGGGTACGATCACTGACGAATCACTGATACAGAGTGATCAAGAAAGTGTCTTACTGACAATCAACAACACAAGTAAATGTACCAATCAATATGGTGTTGCCTGGATCAATCTGTCGACGAACATCTTTAATGTTGCAACCGTTAAGACTCGTTCGGAACTTACAAGCCTGCTGGAGCAAATCAATCCAGCCGAGATCGTCGTACCCGAATACGCCAATCTTGAGTTAGACGGTCGGGAATTTCGCGAACTTGATCCACTACGTTTTGATGATCAACTTGGTTTAGCTGCCCTCACGCGGCACTTTCAGACCCAAGACTTGACAGGTTTCGGTATTTCCAGCGACAGTAGCGAAATTGGCGCAGCTGCTGCGGCTCTATCTTATGCGCAAGATGCCTATCGGCAGTCGTTGGAATTCATTCAGTCGATCCAGCAATATCACGACAATCAAACTCTACAACTTGATGCGCAAACCCGTCGAAATTTGGAGATCGACGTAAAAATTGGATCGGAACAAGTCGCAGGGACTCTCTATGACACAATAAATTTCACGGCAACTCCTATGGGTTCCCGTCTCCTCCGACAATGGCTGCATGAACCCAGCACCGATACTACTGTAGTTATCGAACGTCTTAATGTCGTGGAAGCACTGATAAACCACCAGTTCCTAGACCTTATCTATCAACAACTACGACCGCTCGGAGATGTTCAACGCACAGTTACGCGGCTTGCCATGACTTCTGCCACACCTCGAGATCTAGTACGAATTAGCACAGCTATCTACTGCTTTCAAGCACTTCAGCCAACCATCCAAACACTCAAAGTAGCATCCGAGTGGAACGCTTTCGAATCGGTACCCGACCTGACGGATACGATGCAGCTCATTGACCGAGCAATCGTTGACAATCCGCCAGTCACTGCTCGAGAGGGGGGAGTGTTTAAACTTGGATTTAACACTGATCTCGACAACCTGCGCCAAATTCGTGACAACGAATCCGAATTTCTTGCAGAACTCGAAGACCGCGAGCGAGAACGCACCCAAATCCCCACTCTAAGGGTAGGTTTTAATCGAGTACATGGTTACTACATTGAGATATCACGAGCACAAGCTAGCAAAGTCCCAAGCGAATATGTTCGCCGACAGACACTTAAACACAGCGAAAGATATATCACCCCAGAGCTTCGGGAATTTGAAGAGCGATTTCTCACAGCAGAGGCAGAAGCGTTAGCACTCGAAAAAGAGTTGTACGCCGAACTTGTGGAGGAGATTTCAAAGGAGTCGCAAAAATTACGCCAACTCGCCGAAGTGCTTTCAAGATTGGATGTTCTAAATAGCTTCGCTCGAACCAGCTATGAGTACGGCTTCGTACGACCGCAATTTACTACTGAAAGCGAATTAAACATTGAAGATGGCAAACATCCTATTCTGGCGACCAAAGCTGAGCACGAATTTGTCCCCAACTCTATTGAACTTGATAAATTTCGTCGTATGCTCATCGTAACCGGCCCGAATATGGGGGGTAAGTCCACCTACATGCGCCAAACCGCATTGATTGTCATTCTTGCGTACATTGGATGCTTTGTACCTGCAAAAAGTGCACTCGTCGGACCGATAGACCGAATCTTCACACGCATCGGCGCATCCGACGATTTGCTCGGTGGTCGATCGACTTTCATGGTCGAAATGACTGAAACAGCGCAAATCTTGCACAACGCGACTGAATCGAGTTTAGTCTTGCTTGACGAAATTGGACGTGGTACGAGCACATACGATGGTCTAGCCCTAGCATTAGCCATCGCGGCAGCGATGGCGCAGCGCATCCAAGCCTTTACACTGTTCTCTACTCACTTCTTAGAGCTTACTGCTTTAGCTCAAGAATTACCCAATGTTGAAAATGTTCATCTTGGCGTGCTGGAACATAAACGGAAAGTGGTTTTCCTACACTCGGTGGAACCTGGAGCAGCTTCGCAAAGCTACGGGATTCAGGTCGCGAAACTTGCCGGGATACCAGGCAAAGTGTTACAGCATGCACGAAACCATTTGCACAAGTTAGAACAAGCTGCCAGTCAAAGTCAAGCGACGGATTTCACTGACCTGTTCACCGGAGACATTCCAGAGGACGAATTCGAACACCCCGCAGTAGAACAACTAAAGACCCTGAATATCGACGATCTTTCCCCACGAGCTGCTCTAGACACACTGTATGAACTGAAGACTACTGTAGCAAAAGAAGACAAGCTTACCCGTGCGAAAAACACCAAGTCCTGAGTCCATTCACGACTCCTCCCAATAGTAGAATCACAACCACCACTATCTCTCCTAACTCCATCGAAATGGACACATCGGTATAACCGACATCTAAATTCGACACGAAACACATAAGCACACTCTGTGCTAAGATCGCATACAATTGTTTTGTAGAGTTAGGAACGCACACCCAAGAATCTCATTGGAGCACTCAACACCGGTCAATCCATTTGTTTTTCTAGAGACTGAAGTTAGTAGCAATTTGCGATCACCGAAAAAATGAAACATACAAGGACTCTGACACGTTTCGCAGTCGCAACCTTGTCGTTGATAGTCGGACAAGCAACGGCACAACAAACAGAAACAAATTCGGAATCCGCAGCATCCCAATCGCCAATGATCGTGGTGAAAATTGGAGATCTACGCGACAGCTCGCAAAGAATATTTGAGCTTATAGACTCAAACCACAGCGGTTCGATCACGTTGGATGAAATTACTCATTGGCCGTCTAAAAATGATCAAACGAGAATGAATGCAGAGGAAAGAGCTAAATGGGATAGGCAACAATACGAGATTGCCAAAAAATTCATGCGTACAGACCGAGAAACAGAGGAGTTCGAGATTGTCGATGCAAACAGTGATGGGGTTGTCAACAACGAAGAATTTGACATACGTGAAGATTCCCTCCGAAACCATGGTTTGAAGTTGGGTTTCCAGAAATTAGATACAGACGACAATGGTGGAGTGGTACTTGTTGAGTTTAAAGCCTTTATCGACGAAATCGAACAAGCTGATGAAGACAGAGATGGATCGATATCGACCATCGAGGCTTTGGACCTTGGATTCACAGAAACCGATTAGAGTACGCTGAAAATCGCAGCCTGTTGAAAGAATTGTTCAATGTGCACCGTCCCTCACGGAGGGTGCAACAAGCACTGCTGTATGAGTTAAACTACAACGTGAAGAACCCTAAGACTGATGCTAAAGACCAATAGTGGTGAGCTAAGAATTTGACAACAATTTTCTTGTGCGAGAATAAACAATGAACCAAACAGGAGTCTTGAAGAATTACACGATCGCAGTCTTGTCGCTAGCGAGTGGTTTCGTGTTTGCTCAAGTATTTGATATGTCGGCTGCATCTGAAACGTCTTCCTCTCAGGGAGTGGATATCAGTGACCTGCGCGAGCGTTCGACAAAAGTGTTTGAACGTTTAGATGAAAATCACAGTGGTTCAATTACTCTGGATGAGATTGACGTCTCTTTAACAGATGAAGAGTTAGCCCAAATGGTTCCTCAAGAACTGAGGTTGTGGGATCGAAGGCGGATAGAGATATTTAAAAAATTTTTTCGCGAAGATCCAGAAGTCAATGAGTTTAAGATTGCCGACAAAGACAATGACGGAGTGTTGAATAAAGAAGAGTATGACACTCACGAGGGTCTGAGCACGGTTTGAGGGACAACTTTTTAGTCCCTTTTTGATCAACAAACTGCACCGTTTGTCCTCACATTGAGTGCTTCTTTTGTGTTCGTTTTTTGGGTTGAATTTGGCATTCGTCGCCACGGATTGTAGGTGTTTAAGAAGTACTGATTGATCCTTTCGGTCGCTTCCTGCCGCGTGCGAAATCGGCAGCGATGCACCAACTCTCGCTTCAACTGGGCAAACACACTCTCGGCAGAAGCGTTGTCGGCACAGGTCCGAACCCGTCCCATGCTCATCCTCAAGCCATAGCGTTGTAAGCACTTTTGGTACGCGTTGCTGGTGTACTGACTCCCATGATCGGAATGCAGAATCGTCGGTTTTCCGTCCGGACGCGCAGACTTTTCGACCGCCCATTGCACCGCGGAAACCACTAATTCTGCAGTCGGTCGAGCCCGGGTTTTCCAACTCACGACCGTACCATCGTAGAGATCTTTAATCACGCACAAGTACAACTTACCTTCTCC